>NZ_CATKQQ010000044.1:0-478567 GCF_949767605.1 Pseudomonas sp. IT-P218 | reverse complement strand
GTCGCGGTGAACCTTTGTAGAAGCTGGCTTGCCAGCGATGCTTTTTCACCACACGCCGATCTGTACCATTTTCTCGGTCTCAGGCTCGCCATAACGAAACCGCTGGCCGCGTAAATCAATCTCCTGATGACTGATGGTCGTGCGCCGCTTCAACCCACGCACCCACTCAAACAGATACCCCGCATGCTCCTCCCGAACCGAGGCATACGCCGGGTCGGCACCCAGGTCCCGTAATTCCTGCGGATCATTGAGCAGGTCGAACAGCTGCGCTCGAAAGCCGTCATACGCCAGGTATTTCCAGCGCTCGCTGCGCACCATGGTCATGCGGCAACGGTCGATGGGTTGCTGCAGCCGCTCCCGGGCAGGTGCCTGAAAGGCGTAGTCGTATTCACTGATCGCAAAGCGGCGCCAGTCGGTTTGCACGCCGTGCAACAGGGGAATCAGCGAGCGCCCTTCAAGGCGATGCTCGGCACCTGGCAAGCCCAGCGCCTCGAGGAAAGTAGGCAGTGCATCGATGGTTTCCACCAGTCGCTCGTCCACCGAACCACGCGTGGCGTCCGCCGTCGGGCGCGGGTCGCGAACGATCAGTGGAACGCCCACCGCCGGCTCCAGCAGAAACTCTTTTTCCCCCAGGTAGTGATCGCCAAGAAAATCGCCGTGGTCGCTGGTGAACACGATCAGGGTGTCGTCCCAACGACCGCTGCTCTGGAGAGAATCGAACAGCCGGCCGAGTTGGTCATCGACCTGCTTGATCAGGCCCATGTACGTCGGGATCACGTTCAGGCGCACTTCATCCCGGGAGAAATTCAGGCTCTCCTCGTGCTGGCGAAACGCGTTGTACACTGGGTGATCACTGGCCTCGCCCTGCGCTGCACGCACCGGCTCTATCACCTGTTCTGCGCCATACAGCGCGTGATAGGGCGCAGGGGCAATGTAGGGCCAGTGGGGTTTTATGTACGACAGGTGCAGGCACCACGGTTGCTCGCCCTGCTCGGCAATGAAGTCGAGGGCGCGGTCGGTGGTGTAGACGGTCTCCGAATGCTGCTCCGGTACGCGCGCCGGCAGATGGGCGTTGCGCATTTTCCAGCCGCTGAGGATTTCGCCCTGTTCGCCTTCGGCCGCGTTGGCCCAGTCGTGCCACGGGTTGCGCCCGGTAAACCCAAGGTCGCGCAGATGGTGGGTGTAGGGCGCGGATTCGCGTTTGTCATCGAACAACGGGTCGTCGGGGAAGATCCCGTCATGCCGAAAAAATGGCTCGAAGCCGACTTCGTTCAGCACCGAAGCCTGATCGCCGAGCGGGTCGATGGCCAGCCGCTGCAAGGCATCGAGATTGGGCGTGGCGTGGGTCTTGCCCACCAGCGCGGTACGTATGCCATGGGGCCGCAGGTAGTCACCGATGGTCAGTTCTTCCAGCGGCAAGGGCACGGCGTTCCAGGCGACCTGATGGCTGCTGACATAGCGCCCGGTGTAGGCCGACATCCGCGACGGGCCGCAGATGGTGCCTTGGGTGTAGGCACGACTGAAACGCACGCCGGCGGCGGCCAGGCGATCGATGTTGGGGGTGTGCAAGTGCGGATGGCCGTAGCACGACAGGTAATCGCGGCGCAGTTGATCGCACATGATGTACAGCACGTTGCGCACTGGGTTTGGGGTGTTGGACATGGGGTTCACCGATCGAAAGACAGGCGAGGTTTTTCGCTGTTGGGGCGGGGTTGAGGCAAGTGCGTTTGGGGAATGGTTTTCATGCAGTGAATGCATCTTTGCCTGGGCTGACACCTTCGCGAGCAAGCCCGCTCCCACAATGGATCGGTGTACACCAGCCCCTGTAGGAGCTGGCTTGCCAGCGATGAGGCCAGATCAGACAGCGAAATTCTCCAGCGAACACACTTCATCATCCTGCGCATCAATCTCCTTGATCTGCGCAATCATCGCCTCCGCCAGCGGTGACAACCGATACCCCGCGCGACTGACAATCCCGTAGCGGGTGTACAGCTCCTCCAGGTCATCGGCCAGCCCGTCGACCTTCAAGCGCACCAACTCACCCTTGGCATTATGCAGCGCATCCGAATACTCGCCGACGATGCCAATCGCATCCGAACGCAGCACCACCCCAAGCAGGCTGTAGCTGTTTTCGCATTCCACATTGGGTGTGAAATCCGGCCGGCCGCTCAGGTCGACGATGACTTTGCGCAGGTTCGGCGGGCGGATGGTCACGGCCATCGGATAGCTCATCAGCTCGGCGGCGCTGACGCTTTCGCGAGCGGCCAGGGGATGCCCGGCGCGGCAGCAGAAATGCCATTTGCGCGGGCGCAGGCGTTGGGTCAGGTAGTCCGGGTCGGCCTCGAACTGCCGGGTGTCGGCGACGAAAAATTCGAACTCTTCACTCAGCAGGCGCTTGCTCAGGCTTTGCCAGTCATCCACCTGGAATTGCACCCGCGCCTTGGGGTAGCGACCGATGAAGCTGCCGATCGCCCGCGGGATCAATCCCGCCGCGGGCGCCGGGCCGCAACCGAAGCGCAACTCGCCGGCCTCCAGGCCGTTGAACTGGCTGATCTCGTTGGCCATCTGCTGCGCGCCGCTGACCAGCCGCCGCGCGTGCTCGAGCAATACCTGACCCTGTTTGGTCGGCGCCAGGTCCTTGCGCCCGCGATCCACCAACTGACAGCCGACGCTGTGCTCCAGCGCCTGGATGCTACGGCTGAATGCCGACTGCGACAGGTTCACCGCCACGGCGCCCGCGACGAAGCTGCGCTGATCGGCGAGGGCGATGAAGTGGCGGAGCTGGCGCAAGTCGATATGCATTTTTCACATTAAAAATATCGGGGAAATGCATTGGATATGCATTAGGTCGACTCCTTATAAAGGCAATCTCTTATGCAGTAAATCTTTGTAAAAACATAAATAAATAACTTTAAAGAATATGCACTACTGAAAAGTCGCTGTGTGTTTTTGACCAGGAGCCGCCTCATGAGTCCGTTGAACCTGACGTCACCCCTCACACCCCGACGGCTCAAACGCCTGCCCCTGGCTCTGCTGCTGGCGGGGAGCGCCAGTTGGACCCAAGGCTACGCAGCCGAGACTGCCACCCCGCAAGAGGCTACTACGAAAGCCGCGTCGGCCAAGGCCGATGGCGCTCAACTGGAAACCGTGACCGTGACCACCCGCCGTCGCGAAGAAAGCTCGCAGGATGTACCGACCCCCATGAGCGTGGTCAGCGGCCAGGTGCTGGAAACCCAGCGGGTCTATCGCATCCAGGATCTGCAGCAACTGGTCCCTAGCGTCAATGTCGCCTACATGCATGCGCGCCAGTCCAGCGTGTCGATCCGTGGCCTGGGCAACAACCCGGCCAGCGATGGCCTGGAAGGCAGCGTCGGGCTGTACATCGACAACGTCTACCTCGGTCGGCCGGGCATGGCGGTGTTCGACTTGATGGACATCGAGCAGCTCGAAGTGCTGCGCGGTCCGCAAGGCACCTTGTTCGGCAAGAACACCACCGCGGGCGTGATCAACATCAGCACGCGGGCGCCGTCATTCACACCAGAGCGCAGCATCGAAAGCTCGGTGGGCGAGGACGGTTACTTCCAGACCAAAGGCACGATTTCGGGGCCGTTGAATGATGAACTGGCGGGTCGATTTTCCGCTTACCGCACCCGCAGCGATGGCGACATCAAGAACGAATACGACGGCCACGACCTGAACGGCGGCTCACGCGATGGCTTTCGTGGCCAGTTGCTGTTCAAGCCGAACGAGTCGTTCAACCTGCGCTGGATTGGTGATTACAACGAAGAGGATTCCAGCGCCGGCACCCGCGTGTTGTACAACACCGGACCGACCATCAATGGCGTCAACCTTTACCAGAATCGGGCCAACGCGGCGGGCGCCACGCTGGTCGATGGCACCCATCGCAAGGTCAACCTGAACAACGACCAGCACGTCACCGTGCATCAGGGCGGCACGTCGGTCGAGGCCAACTGGACGCTGCCGAGCGACTTCACCCTGACCTCCATCAGCGCCTATCGCTGGTGGAATTTCACTCCGCGCAACGATGACGGCCTGAACGTAACCGCCTTCTACAACGCTGGCGTTTCGGTGGAGGATAAGCAGTATTCCCAGGAGTTTCGCCTGGCCTCGCCCACCGGCGGATTCTTCGATTATGTGCTTGGCGCCTATTACTTCGGCTCCAACCTGGACAACAAATCGTTCTCCTATTACGGCCCGCAAGCGGACATCTGGAACGGCACACCCGCGGGTGCACTGGCCAACGTCACCAGCATCGGCAAAGGCCACATCCAGACCGACAGCTTCGCCCTGTTTGCCCAAGGCACCTGGCACCTCAGCGATCGGCTGGACTTCACCGCTGGTGTGCGCGGCACCTACGAAGAGAAAAGCGCCTGGGTCGACCGTAATGCGCCAGTGGGTGGCGCGGCGGTGGCTGGCGCGGCAGCGGCGGTCAGACAAGGTCGTGCCGGGGCTTACGACTCCGGCGATTTGAACCAGTACAGCTCCAGCCCCTCGGGTCTGCTGAACCTCAGCTATCACTTCAGCGATAGCCTGCTCGGCTACGCCACGCTGTCCCACGGCGAGAAATCCGGTGGGGTCAACCTGGCCGTGGGCACTGCCCCGGTCGCCGGCGCGGACTCGCTGCTTATCGGCACCGAGCGCGCCAACAACGCCGAACTCGGCTTCAAAAGCACCCTCTGGGACCGTCGCCTGCAGCTCAACGCCAACGTCTTCTGGACCCAGGTCAACGGCTACCAGACCAACGCCTACGACGACGTCAACCGCGTGCAATACCTGACTAACGCCGGTTCCGTGCGCTCCCGTGGCGTGGAATTCGACAGCACGCTGATCCCGTTGCGCGGCCTGACGTTGAACGTCAACGGCTCCTACAACGACGTCAGCTACCTCTCCTACAAGGATGCGCCGTGCCCGCCGGAAGTCAGCCTGGCGCCAGGCGCCCCGGCCTCGTGCGATCTCACCGGCCACCAGGTGGTCGGTGCTTCGAAATGGATCGGCAACGCCAACGGCGAATACAAATGGAACCTGAGTAACGGCTTCGAGGAGTACGTCACCGCCAGCTATGCGTTCCGCTCCAAAGCGGTGGGCACGGTGGAGGATTCGGACTTCGGCCAGATCCCGAGCTACGCCGTGGTCAACCTGTCCACCGGCCTGCGTGGCGACTTCAAGCAGGGCCAGTGGGACGTCTCGCTGTGGCTGAAAAACGCCTTCGACAAAACCTATTACACCACCCTCTGGACCGGTGCCAACGGCGGTTACGAAGGTTTGCTCGGGACACCACGGACCTTGGGTGTGACTGGTCGCTACGACTTCTGATGCGCCGAAAACCATGCCTTGGGGGAATATTTTCAATGCCTGAAAAGCATGTGTTTTCGGCCGCCTGGCCGCAGCCCTTACGCGACATGGCCTGCAACGAATCGAGCTTTTTTCATATTCGTTTTGGGTCTATCTATAACTTCAAATATTACTTTCAGAGATAAGCGTCTGACTCAATGATTAACCCGTCGATACGTCGTTCGGGGGAACGTCGGGTTCGCCGTATCGGGTAATTCGCAAAAAGACCGCAGGGAGTAAATCAATGGGCAATGTCCAGAACGCCGCCAGCGCACACGAGGTGCTTTGGCGCCACGCGCCAGGTGGTGAGTTGGTCGACCTCGGGCGGGTTCACCGCGTGCCTTTGGGCCAGCTGCGTTTGCAGCGTGCACCCAAGGGCGTCCTGAGCCGACGCGAAGCGATCCTGCTCGGTGTGCTGGCGTTGCTGGTGCACGGCGCGGTGATTTACTGGGTCAATCAGCAGCCGACCAAGGCATTGCCGATCGTGCCGCCGGAAATTCCACCGATGACCATCGAGTTTTCGCGTCCGGCACCGCCAGCGGTTGAGCCACCTCCGCCGCCTCCACCACCTCCGCCACCGGTGGTCGAACCGCCACCCCCCGTGGTGGATGAGCTGGCGGCCAAACCGGCGCCAAAACCGATTCCCAAGCCAAAGCCCGTGGTCAAGCCAGTACCTAAACCTGCGCCCAAGGCCGTCGAGCAACCGCCCGCACCGCCACAACCGGCTACTCCGGTTGCAGCACCGGCACCGCCCGCACCGCCCGCGCCACCCGCGCCAGCGCCTGTGACGCCTGCCTCGGCCAACGCCGCGTACCTGAAAAACCCGGCGCCGGAATATCCGTCGCTGGCCCAGCGTCGCGGTTGGGAAGGCACGGTGTTGTTACGAGTACATGTTCTCGCCAGCGGCAAGCCCGGCGAGATCCAGATTCAGAAGAGCAGCGGCCGCGAGGCCCTCGATGAGGCAGCCCTGAGCGCCGTGAAACGCTGGAGTTTCGTGCCCGCCAAGCAGGGTGACGTGGCCCAGGACGGCTGGGTCAGCGTGCCCATAGATTTCAAGATTCATTAAACCGACACCTATTTAGCGCGAAACGTTTACATGAGGAATTCACCATGACGTTATTGGCATCTCCACTCGAATCCATCGAAAGCGCGGTGATCTGGCTGCTGGTGGTTTTTTCTGTCGCCACTTGGGGCCTGGCGTTGCTCAAGGGTGTGCAGTTCGGTCGCCTCAAGGCCCAGGATCGAAAGTTTCACAAGCAGTTCTGGGCCGCCTCCAGTCTTGATTCGGCCGCGGAATTGGCCGAAACCCAGCCCGGCGCTGCAGCGCGGGTGGCACAGGCCGGTTATGCGGCGATCCAGGTGGGCGAGGCGCCACACGCAGCGGATTTGAGCCAGGCGATCAATCATCAGGATCGCCTTGAGCGGGCCTTGCGTCAGCAGATCGTGCGCGAGCGCCGTTCGCTGGAAACCGGGTTGGCGGTGGTCGCGAGTATCGGTAGTACGTCGCCGTTCATTGGTTTGTTCGGTACGGTGTGGGGAATCATGGAGGCGTTGAAGGGCATCAGCGCGGCGGGCTCGGCGAGCCTGGAAACGGTGGCCGGGCCGATCGGTGCAGCCTTGGTGGCCACTGGTGTGGGGATCGCCGTCGCGGTACCGGCGGTGTTGGTTTACAACTACTTCTTGCGCCGTTTGAAGCTGACGGCGGCGGACCTCGACGACTTTGCCCACGACTTCTACAGCCTGGCGCAGAAGAGCTCGTTCCGCGTGTTGATCCACCCGACGGCGCACAAAGGCGCGGCATCGGGTAACGCGCAGAAAGTGAAGGAGGCGTCCTGATATGGCCTTCTCCACGCAAGACAGTGATGAGGTGCTGAGCGAGATCAACGTGACACCGCTGGTGGACGTGATGCTGGTGCTGCTGGTGGTGTTCATCGTCACCGCGCCGCTGCTGACCAACGCGATCCCGATCAACCTGCCCAAGACCGAAGCCGTGGCGCCGGTGGAGCAGAAGGACCCGCTAGTGGTGAGCATCGACGGGGCCGGCAAGCTGTTTATCAACAAGGATGAAATCCAGCCCGATTTGCTGGAATTCAATCTACAAGCGGCCAAGGCCAAGGACCCGGAGGTTCGGGTGCAATTGCAGGCCGACGACGGGGTGAATTACGGCGAAGTGGCACGGGCCATGGCGTCCATTGAGCGGGCAGGTATTACCAAGTTGTCGGTGATCACCGCGCGCTGAAAGATTTTCGATTTTCCGGGGCCGTCTCCTTGGCAGGGTGCGGCCCTTTTTTTATTTCTGTCAAACACATCACCCCTGTAGGAGCTGGCTTGCCAGCGAAAGCGGTGTGTCAGGCGCGACGCCTTCGCTGGCAAGCCAGCTCCTACAGTTGAGCGCGGCTAATATTCTATATAGGTCTTAATAAATAGCTTCTTATTCCTTAACGAATATAAATCCCGTCCCTATACTCGATCAGGAACAGACACGCAGCAGGAGAGCTCCCCATGCGCAACGAATCCATTCGCTACCTGATTGTGCCGGGCTGGCAAGGATCGCCGGAAGATCATTGGCAAAGCCACTGGCAGAACAGCCTGCCGAACAGCGCACGGGTGGAGCAGGCCGACTGGCTGACGCCGCGTCGTGAAGACTGGGTGGCGGCACTGGCCGAGGCGATTGCCGCCGACAGTACCCCGGTGATCCTGATCGCCCACAGTCTTGGCTGCATCACCGTCGCGCATTGGGCGGCGACCGCACCCGTGCAGTTTCTGCGTCAGGTACGTGGCGCCCTGCTGGTCGCGCCGGCGGACGTCGAGCGCCCGGCATGCGCCCCGGCGCTGCGCAATTTCGCACCGATCCCCACCGACCTGCTGCCATTCCCAAGCCAGGTCGTCAGCTCCGACAACGACAGCGCCGTCAGCGCGCCGCGGGCTTTGGAACTGGCGCGTAACTGGGGCGCGGAAGCAGGGATCCTCGCAGGTGCCGGGCACATCAATGTGAAGTCGGGTCATCAGCGTTGGGAGCAGGGTTTTGCCTATCTCTATCGTCTGCAAAACCGCATGGAACACCACGCCCTGCGCCGCGCCTGACCCTTTTGTCTTTTTCAACGCCCCCGTCCTTTGGCGGATTTGGGCGGGAGCCTGCCATGAGTTTTGAAACCTTCGGCCAGCCGCTGCTGACCTTTCCCGATGCGGAAAAAAGTCCCCTGAGCATCCGCGCCAAGGCGCTGGTATTCGTCGATCCGCGTTCGCGGCAACTGCGCCAGGAGCTGGAGCAACTGGCGCCGCGCTCGATCTCGGTGCTGATCCGTGGGGAAACCGGCAGCGGCAAGGAGCTGCTGGCGCGGCACATCCATCGCGCCAGTGATCGCGGTGGATTGTTCGTCTCGGTCAACTGCGGGGCAATCAGCCCGACCTACGCCGATGCCGAATTGTTCGGTTATGCCGCCGGCAGTTTCAGCGGCACGGCCAGCAGTCGCGCCGGGTGGTTCGGTTCGGCGAACGGCGGCACTTTGTATCTGGATGAAATCGGCGACCTGCCACTGCCGATCCAGATCAAATTGCTCGCCGCCCTGGAAAACCACGAAGTGACCCGCGTTGGTGCGCATCAACCAAGCCCGGTGGACGTGCGCCTGGTCGCCGCCACCAGCATCGACCTGGCCCAGGCGGTTGCCGCCGGAAAATTCCATGAGCGGCTCTACCACTATCTCAGCGAAGGCCAGCTCGAACTGCCGGCCCTGCGCGAGCGGGTGGGTGACATCCTGTCCCTGGCCGAATATTTCCTCGGCATCTACAGCCAGCGCCTGGACCTGCCAGTGCCACTGATCAGCGAGGCCGCACAAGCGGTGCTTGAGAGACACAGCTGGCCGGGCAATACCCGGGAGCTGGAAAACGTCATTCACTTTGCGCTGTTGGTGAGTACCGGTGACGAGATCCTGCCGGAGCATTTGAATTTGCCTGATGAAGGTTTGGCGCAAATCGAACGGCAACTCCGACAGATCCTCGGCAACGGCTCCGTCGCCGAAAAAGCAGCCTTGAAACAACTCCTGAAACACACCGCCCTCCTGTAGGAGCAAGCTTGCTCGCGATTGGGCTTACGCGGTTTTTCTGGTCGGACGCCATCGCTGGCAAGCCAGCTCCTACTGTTGAATGTGTGGGCCAGAGCTGTATGAACAAAATGGAATATGAAAGTGAATAAAAGATATTGTTCGGGAATAAAAAATCCCGGTATTGTCCGCGTCACGCCAGCGATAGCACTTCACTGGCACTTAAATATCTAGCCGTCGCCACAAGCGACCGTGATTTTCGATAAGGACACTGCATGAAAAAGGTTCTGTTGTTCACCGCACTGGCGGCTGCCCTGACTGCGGGCCTGGCCCAGGCTGGCGAGAAACTGGTGGTGGCGGCGACCCCGGTTCCACACGCCGAGATTCTTGAACTGATCAAGCCAAGCCTCGCCAAAGAAGGCGTGGACCTGGAAATCAAAGTCTTCACCGACTACGTTCAACCGAACGTTCAGGTCGACCAGAAGCGTCTGGACGCCAACTACTTCCAGACCCTGCCATACCTGAAAAGCTTCAACGAAGGCAAAGGCACCAACCTGGTCACCGTGATTGGTGTTCACGTTGAACCGTTCGGTGGCTACTCGAAAAAAGTCAAAACCCTGGCCGAGCTCAAGGACGGCGCGACCATTGCCATTCCTAACGAAGGCAGCAACAGCGGCCGTGCCCTGATCCTGCTGCAGAAGGCTGGCCTGATCGAGTTGAAAGACCCGAAAAACGCCGTGTCCACGCCAAAAGACATCGCCAAGAACCCGCACAACTTCAAGTTCAAGGAGCTTGAGTCGGCCATGTTGCCGCGTGTGCTGGATCAGGTCGACCTGGACATGATCAACACCAACTACGCGTTGGAAGCGGGCCTGAACCCGGCGAAAGACGCGCTGATCATTGAAGGTCCGGATTCGCCATACGTGAACTTCCTGGTAGCCCGTCCAGACAACAAGGACAGCGCCGCCATCCAGAAACTGGCCAAGGCCCTGACCAGCCCGGAAGTGAAAGCATTCATCGAGAAGAAGTACAGCGGCGCGGTACTGCCAGCGTTCTGATTCACCAGGTAAACCTCTTCAAGGTTTTCAACGCCGACGGCTGATAGAGCGTCGGCGTTTTTTTATCTTCCCACGCTCTGCGTGGGAATGCCTCCAGTCGCAGAGCGTGGGAACGATCCAAGTGCGTAACCGCACATTAAAACCACTCGGCACCTAGCAGTTCTGCTAGGTGCCCGAGGCTCCGGTATGGGTGCAAGATTGGCCTTCGACCAGGAGGCTCCCGCGATGACAGCTGTACCTACCCCTATGTGTCGGTATCACTATGACGCGCTGGACCAGATCACAGGGCTCGAGTGCGCCGACCAGGCCAGCGTGCAACGCTTCTATCGTCATCAGCATCTGGTAACGGAAAGGCAGGGACAGACCAGTCATTCTGTATTTCAGCACGGCGAGCAACTGCTCGCCGTGCAATCGAGCGAGAACGACACCCTCAAGAGCCAGTTGCTGGCCACCGATCAACAGCGCTCCGTGTTGCAGCTGATTGATTCGGTGGGGCCGTTGCCACAGGTCTACACAGCTTATGGTCATCATCGGGTGGAAAGCGGTCTGAGCAGTCTTCTCGGCTTTAACGGCGAACGTCTTGACCCGGTGACCGGGTATTATTTGCTGGGTAACGGGCATCGGGCGTTCAACCCGGTGCTGATGCGTTTCAACAGCCCTGACCGGCTGAGTCCGTTTGGGCAGGGCGAGTTGAATTCGTATGCGTATTGTTTGGGGGATCCGGTAAATCTCAGTGATCCGACGGGGCGGTTTGCCGAAATAGGCCGATTGATCGCAAGCATGATGAGTGTGTTGAATGTGCGACTGGGCATGTCCCGTCCCATCCCCGCCTATAACTTGGCCAAGGATGCCTTGAGATTGGGTGCATTGAGAAAATTACCGGCCAGACAGGCCTTTGCGGCAGCGAGCACGGTGACGGCCAGTAACGCGATACTCACCACAGGTCTGGTGGGGGTTGCAAGTGCCGCTGTGGCAATCGCCGATAAACCTGAGGCAGGCGCAATACTGGGGTATGTCACTTTAGGGCTGACAACGTTGGCGTTAGCATCGAGAGTGGGGACTTATTGGGCTGTGAAAAAGCCCGGGACTGAAGCTGACTTGATGAGTTTTGTGACGAACAAGGGGCGGGTGCCTTCGAGCTCTATCGAGCTCCTTGCGCAGCAACCAGCTCCCAGAGCGGCCAACATTCGTCGCTCTATCTGAAGGCACATCAGAAAGGTTGGCCGGTCAATCCGGCCAATACCACGCCGGCTCATCCAGCATCCGCTGCCCAACAATCCCGGTTTGCCCGAGATTCTTCTCCAGTACGATGCAATTGCATTCAGGATCTTCCTGCAACGCCGAAATCAACCGCCGCGCATGGGACACCACCCACACCTGACACTGTGCGGACGCGCGGATGATCAAGCGCGCCAGCGCCGGCAGCAGATCCGGATGCAGGCTGGTTTCCGGTTCGTTCAGCACCATCAGCGTCGGCGGCCTGGGCGTCAGAAGCGCCGCCACCAGCAGCAAATACCGCAAGGTGCCGTCCGACAGCTCGGCTGCCGACAACGGTCGCAACAGTCCTTCCTGATAAAACTCGATAGCAAAACGCCCGCCGGCCAGCGGCTCGATGTGCAGGCGCGCGCCGGGAAAGGCGTCGCTGATCGCGTTGCGCAATGCCTCGGGGTCACCGATTTCGATGATGGTCTGCAACGCCGCCGCCAGGTCTCTGCCGTCGTGGTGCAGCACCGGCGTGCGGGTGCCCAGTTGCGGCTGTCGTACCGGGGCGTCGGCGTCGCTGCGAAAGTGATCGTAGAAGCGCCAGCGGCGGATGAACTCGCGCATTTCCAGCACTTCTGGCGAGGTACGCAGGCTGCCGACCTGATCGAACAGGCTGTCGAAATTCGGCGTGTGTTGAGCCAGCACGTCCCAACTGCGGTTGGCCCGAGCGCGGATCAGCGGGCCGTCGCGATCCACCAGCAGGCTCGCTGGCCGATAGAACGGCCCGGCCCACAGGCACTCGCGCTTGATCTGCGGGTCGAGGCTGAACCGCGACGGAATAGGCGTACTGTGCCCGGGCAGCATGAAGTGACCGTTGGAGTCGGGCAGCCCGAGGCTGATCGAGTAACCGAAGTCTTCCCCGGAAAATCCCAGCCGCAGGCGCTTCACGCCCCGTGGCACGGTCGCCTCGATCGGCACTTCGCCATTGCGCATGCGCCGGCTGATGGTTTCCGGACCGGCCCAGAAGGTCGAATGCAGTCCCCCCTCGCGGGCCAATGCATTGACCACACCGCCCTGGGCGGTTTCCGCCAGCAGGCGCAGCGCGCGGTAGAGATTGGATTTGCCACTGCCGTTGGGGCCCGTAATCAGGTTCAGCCGGCCCAGCGGAATCACCAGTTTATTGATCGAGCGGTAATTGGCCACCGCGAGGGTTTTTAGCATGAAGGACGTTCCCTGTGACCTTGTAGGAGCTGCCGCAGGCTGCGATCTTTTGATCTTTATCATTCAAACGCAAAAGATCGCAGCCTGCGGCAGCTCCTGCAGTGGAAATGATGATTATTGCGTAGGCGAAGATTAAACCCTGTTCTAAGCTGACAGACGAATCGCGCCCGTTAAACGCAAAGGAGTCTGCATGGCTGTTCCCGGATTGAAAATAGCGCTTGGCTTGAGCCTCCTGGCTTTGCTGAGTGCTTGCGACAAAGAAAAGCCGGTCGAGAAGGATCGGCCACGGGTTTTCGTGCAGGAGGTCAAGCTGGCCGACTACGCCGTCAACATCACGTTGACCGGCGATGTCCAGGCCCGGGTGCAAACCGAGCTGTCGTTCCGCGTCGGGGGCAAGATCATCCAGCGTACTGTGGATGTCGGCGACCGGGTTTCGGCCAGGCAGGTGCTTGCCAGGCTCGATCCCAAGGACCTGCAGACCAACGTGGATTCGGCCCAGGCCCAGGTGGTCGCCGAGCAGGCGAAGGTCAAACAGAACGCCGCCGCCTTCGTGCGCCAGCAAAAACTCTTGCCCAAGGGCTATACCAGCCAAAGCGAATACGATTCCGCCCAGGCGGCCTTGCGCAGCACCCAAAGTTCGCTGGCGGCGGCCCAGGCGCAACTGGCCAACGCCCGTGAACAGCTGAGCTACACCGCGTTGATTGCCGACGCGCCGGGCGTGATAACAGCACGCCAGGCCGAGGTTGGCCAGGTGGTGCAGGCCACGGTACCGATTTTCAGCCTGGCCCGGGACGGCGACCGCGATGCGGTGTTCAACGTCTACGAATCGCTGCTGGCCGAGCCGCCGTCGGATCGAGCGGTGGTGGTGAGCCTGCTGGATAACCCGGCGATCAAGACCACCGGGACCGTGCGCGAAGTGACCCCGGCCGTCTCCGAGCAAACCGGTACGGTGCAGGTCAAGGTCACCCTCGACGCCTTGCCGCCAGGCATGCAGTTGGGTTCGGTGGTGAGTGCCACCGCCAATACCCGGGGCAAATCCGCCGTGGAGCTGCCGTGGTCGGCGCTGACCAAAAACATCAGCCAGCCGGCGGTGTGGCTGGTGGATGGCGAAGGCAAGGCGCAACTGCACAACGTCACGGTGGGCCGCTACCTGACCGGTAAAGTCATCATCAGCGCCGGGCTCACCGGCGGTGAAAAAGTCGTGATCGCCGGGGGCCAGTTGCTGCACCCCGGTGTGAAGGTGGAAATCGCCGAAGACACCTACAAGGACCTGACTGCGGGGGCTCAGCCATGAAGCGCCTGCTATTGGTGTTCGCCAGTGTGATGCTGGCGGCCTGCTCGAAAGAAGAACCCGCTCCGGAGCCAGTGCGTCCGGTGCTGTCCATCAAGGTCAAAGCCCTCGACGAAGAAAACCTGGGGCGATTCGCTGGCAGCATCCAGGCCCGCTATGAAAGCAACATCGGCTTCCGCGTGCCGGGGCGCATTGCCAGTCGCAGCGTCGATGTCGGTGCCGAAGTCGAAAAAGGTGCCTTGCTCGCCACGCTCGACCCCACCGACCAGCAGAACCAGTTGCGTTCGGCCGAAGGCGACCTGGCGAGTATCCAGGCGCAGCTCATCAATGCCCAGGCCAGCGCCCGGCGTCAGCAACAACTGTTCGATCGCGGGGTGGGCTCACAGGCGCAACTCGACAGTGCAATTACCGATCTGAAAACCACCCAGGCCTCGCTCGACCAGGCCAAGGCCGCGGTCAGCCAGGCCAGGGATCAGCTCAACTACGTTGAGTTGCGCTCCGATCACAAGGCCGTGGTCACGGCGTGGGCTGCCGAAGCCGGGCAAGTCGTCACCGCGGGCCAGCAGGTGGTGACCCTGGCGCAGCCGGACATCAAGGAAGCGGTGATTGACTTGCCCGACACCCTGATCGAGCAGTTGCCCGCCGACGTGGTGTTTCAGGTCGCCTCGCAACTGAACCCGAGCATTACCACCACGGCCACCGTGCGTGAAATCGAGCCCCAGGCCGAAAGCGCAACGCGCACACGCCGCGCGCGCCTGACGCTGACCGAGACGCCGCCCGCATTTCGTCTCGGCACGGCGATCAGCGTGACCTTGAAGAGCGCGGTCAAGCCGCGCATCGAACTGCCCCTGAGCGCCTTGCAGGAGGTCGATGGTAAAAACCGCGTCTGGGTCATCGATGCGCAGACGCAAACCGTTTCCCCACGGGATGTCAGCATCGTCAGACGCACGGACAGCACGGTGGTGCTGGCCAACGATATCAAGGCCGGCGAGCGAGTGGTCAGTGCCGGTGTGAACAGCCTCAAGCCGGGGCAAAAAGTGAAAGTCGACGAGGGCAGCCCACAATGAAAGGGAGTTTCAACTTATCCGAATGGGCCCTCAAGCATCAGTCGTTCGTCTGGTATTTGATGTTTGTCTCACTGTTGATGGGCGTGTTTTCGTACCTCAACCTGGGACGCGAGGAAGACCCGTCGTTCACCATCAAGACCATGGTGATCCAGACCCGCTGGCCGGGTGCGAACCAGGAAGAAACCCTCAAGCAGGTCACCGACCGTATCGAGAAAAAACTCGAAGAGCTTGATTCCCTCGACTACGTGAAAAGCTACACCCGTCCCGGCGAATCCACGGTCTACGTGTACTTGCGCGACACCACCAAGGCCAAGGACATTCCGGAAATCTGGTACCAGGTGCGCAAGAAGATCGGCGACATTCGCTACTCGTTTCCCCAGGGCATCCAGGGCCCTTCGTTCAACGACGAGTTCGGCGACGTGTTCGGTTCGATCTACGCCTTTACCGCCGACGGCCTGTCGCTGCGTCAGTTACGCGACTACGTAGAGCAGGCGCGCGCAGAGATTCGCGGTGTGCCGGGCCTGGGCAAGATCGAAATGGTCGGCCAGCAGGACGAAGTGCTCTATCTGAATTTCTCGACCCGCAAGCTGGCGGCGCTGGGTATCGACGAACAGCAAGTCGTACAAAGCCTGCAGGCCCAGAACGCGGTGACCCCGGCCGGGGTCATCGAAGCCGGTCCCGAGCGGATTTCCGTGCGCACGTCCGGGCAGTTCATTTCCGAGAAGGATCTGGCCAACGTCAATTTGCGCCTTAATGATCGCTTCTATCGCCTGGCCGACATTGCCGACATCCAGCGTGGCTACGTCGACCCGTCGACGCCGGAGTTTCGCTTCAATGGCCAACCCGCCATTGGCCTGGCCATTGCCATGCAAACGGGCGGCAACATCCAGGACTTCGGCAAGGCCCTGCACCAGCGCATCAGCGAGCTGACGGCCAATCTGCCGGTGGGCGTCGGCGTGCACAACGTGTCCGATCAGTCTGTGGTGGTGGAAGCCGCCGTTGGCGGGTTCACCAGTGCCTTGTTCGAAGCCGTGGTGATCGTGCTGGTGGTCAGCTTCATCAGCCTCGGCGTACGCGCCGGCCTGGTGGTGGCGTGCTCGATCCCGCTGGTACTGGCGATGGTGTTTGTGTTCATGGAATACAGCGGCATCACCATGCAGCGGATTTCCCTCGGTGCGCTGATCATCGCGTTGGGCCTGTTGGTGGATGACGCAATGATCACGGTCGAGATGATGGTCTCGCGCCTGGAATTGGGCGAAACCAAGGAGCAGGCCGCGACCTTTGCCTACACCTCGACCGCGTTCCCGATGCTTACCGGCACCCTGGTGACGGTGGCGGGTTTTGTCCCCATTGGCCTCAATGGCAGCTCGGCCGGTGAATACACCTTCACCCTGTTTGCGGTGATCGCCGTGGCCATGATGGTCTCGTGGGTGGTGGCGGTGCTGTTCGCCCCGGTGATCGGCGTGCACATCCTCAGCGTCAATGTTAAGCCGCACTCGGCCGAGCCAGGGCGCTTGGGGCGGGCCTTCAATAGCGGCCTGCTGTGGAGCATGCGCAATCGCTGGTTGGCGATTGGCATCACCATGCTGATATTCGCCTTGTCGGTTGTCGGCATGCGCTTTGTGCAGAACCAGTTCTTCCCGGCCTCGGATCGTCCGGAAATCCTGGTGGACCTGAACCTGCCGCAAAACGCCTCCATCGATGAAACCCGCAAAGCCGTGGACAAGCTGGAAGCGACCCTCAAGGGCGACCCCGACATCGTGCGCTGGAGTACCTACATCGGCCAGGGCGCGATTCGTTTCTACCTGCCCCTCGACCAGCAACTGCAGAACCCTTACTACGCACAGCTGGTGATCGTCGCCAAGGACTTCGAGACGCGCACAGCCCTCAGCGATCGCCTGCGTGAGCGCCTGCGCAAAGACTTCGTCGGCATCGGCAGTTTCGTCCAGGCACTGGAGATGGGCCCGCCCGTGGGGCGGCCGATCCAGTACCGCGTCAGCGGCCCGGACATCGACCAGGTGCGCAAGCACGCCATCGATCTGGCAACCGTGCTGGACAAGAACCCGCACATCGGCGAGATCATTTACGACTGGAACGAGCCCGGCAAGGTGCTACGCATCGACATCGCCCAGGACAAGGCGCGCCAGCTTGGCTTGTCGTCCGAAGACGTGGCGAACCTGATGAACAGTATCGTCAGCGGTTCCACGGTGACCCAGGTCGACGACGACATCTACCTGATCAACGTGGTCGGGCGCGCGGTGGACGCCGAACGGGGTTCGCCGGAAACCCTGCAGAACCTGCAGATCCTCACCCCGGGCGGCACCTCGATTCCGCTGCTGGCGTTTGCCACTGTGCGTTACGAGCTGGAGCAACCGCTGGTGTGGCGTCGTGACCGCAAGCCGACGATCACCATCAAGACCGCGGTGATCGGTGATATCCAGCCCACCGACCTGGTGAAACTGCTCAAGCCGGACATCGACACATTCGCCGCCTCGTTGCCGGCGGGGTACAAGGTCGCCACGGGCGGTACGGTGGAGGAGAGCGCCAAGGCCCAGGGGCCGATCAACCAGGTCGTACCGTTGATGGTGTTCCTGATGGCCACCTTCCTGATGATCCAGCTGCACAGCGTGCAGAAGATGTTCCTGGTGGCCAGCGTCGCGCCACTGGGCCTGATCGGCGTGGTGCTGGCGCTGGTGCCGACCGGCACGCCGATGGGCTTCGTGGCGATCCTCGGCATCCTGGCGCTTATCGGCATCATCATCCGCAACTCGGTGATCCTGGTGACCCAGATCGACGCGTTCGTGGCGCAAGGGTCGTCACCCTGGGATGCCGTGGTGGAAGCCACCGAACATCGTCGCCGGCCGATCCTGCTGACCGCCGCGGCGGCGAGCCTGGGCATGATCCCGATCGCCCGGGAGGTGTTCTGGGGGCCGATGGCCTACGCGATGATCGGCGGGATCATTGTCGCCACCTTGCTGACGCTGCTGTTTTTGCCGGCGTTGTATGTGGCCTGGTACAGGATCCAAGAGCCGAAGAAAGAAGTGCAGTAAGGCGAGCGCTGCGCGCTCATCGCCAGCAGGCTGGCTCCCACAGGTGCATGCGATCAACTGTGGGAGCCAGCCTGCTGGCGATGGCGTCCGCACTGGCTACGCAGGCTTGCGCCACACACTCGCCAACCAAGGCTGCTGCTCCCGCGGCAGCCCCGCCGGCCGGTAGTAATGCTCCAGCTCCACAAACCCCGCCTCGGTCAGCAACTGCTGCCACGCCTGAAGATCGTGATACGCCCCATACCGCGGCCCGTTCCAGCCTTCCTGATTCTCACCACGGGGATTGGAACTGAACAACACACCCTTCGGCTTCAACGCCGCACGCAGCTCCTTCAACACCCGAGGCAACTCCTGGCGCGGGATGTGAAACAGCACCGCATTGGCAAAAATCCCGTCGAAACGCTCGTCCGGCAAATCCAGCTTCAGGAAGTCCTGCTGCCAGACTTCGCAACCGCTGTCCTCCCGGGCCATCTGCGCAAACTTCTCCGATCCGTCGAGACCGACCGCTGTGTGGCCCATTCGCGTAAACGTCTGCAAGTCGCGACCGGGACCACAGCCAAAATCGAGAATGTCGAACGGCGCTTTACCCTGGATATGCCGCAACAGCGCGTCGATGTTCTGGCTAACATCGTGATCGCGGGTGCCTTCGCGGAAACCTTCGGCCACCGAGTTGTAATGGCCCAGGGTGGTGGACGTGATCTGTTCGAGGTCGTCGGGGGTCTGTTTCATGGTTGGCTGCGCAGGCAATAGGGATTTGCCGAATATACGCCATCAAGCCTGGGGCTGCTGCGCAGCCATTCGCTGGCAAGCCAGCTCCTACAATGATCGCGTCGGTCATCTGCAGGAGCTGGCTTGCCAGCGATGGCCTTACGTATCGCCTACTAAACGATTGGGTGGCGGCTGTACGCAGGTTAGTAGGCCGGTCAATAGGAAAACCGGTGCACCCGAAGGTGCCCCACGCACAGCCACCATATTCCGCATGCGGCAAAGTGCCGACATGAGCATGGAAACGCTATGCGCCTATTGTTCCGGGCTACTAAACCCGATCACTGATGAGCAGTGACGGACCGAGACTAACCACGGAATTTGGCAGGCGCAAGCGAGCGGAATAATCTAGGAAACGTCCTGCAAAGGAAAGGGATTTAGCCTTCAGAATTGCCGATTTTCTTGTACGAAATATCGCCAAGATCGCAGCCTTCAGCAGCTCCTACAGGGTGTACACATTCCCTATAGGAGCTGCCGAAGGCTGCGATCCTTTGATCTTGATCTAGCGTTTGTTCAACCCCCGAGCCAACCTATCCCCACCCAACTGAATCACCGCCACCAACGCCACCAGCAACACAATCACCGTCAGCATGATCTGACTGTCAAACCGCTGATACCCATACCGATACGCAATGTCCCCCAAGCCACCCGCCCCAATCGCCCCGGCCATGGCCGATGAGTTGATCATCGTCACCAGGGTAATGGTGAAGCCCCCGACTATCCCCGGCAGCGCCTCAGGTAACAGCACATGCCAGACGATATGCCCACGTCGGCAGCCCATGGCCTGCGCCGCTTCGATCAAACCATGATCGACCTCGCGCAGGCTGACCTCGGCGATGCGTGCAAAGAACGGCGTGGCAGCGATGGTCAACGGCACCACCGCCGCCCACACGCCATAGGTGGTACCGACGATCAACCGAGTGAACGGGATCAGCGCCACCATCAGGATCAGGAACGGAATCGAGCGGAACAGGTTCACGAAGGCACCCAGTGCGCGGTTCAGCGCCGGGGCTTCGTAGATGCCGCCCTTGGAGCTGGTGACCAGGATCACCGCCAGCGGAATCCCCGCCAGCAGTGCGATCAACGACGACACGCCAACCATCAGGAAGGTGTCGATGAAGCCTTGCAGCAAGCGATCAAACCACATAACCCAGTACCTCCACCTGTTGCGCCCATTGGCCGGCGCGTTGACGCAATGCGTCGGCGCCGAGAGGCGAGCCGGTCACCGCCAGCAGCAGTTGCCCCAGCGCGTGCCCCTGAATCCGTTCCACACCGCCCTGCAACAGACGCACGCGGCCACCGAGTGCAGCGAACAGCGCGGCAAGGTCTGGTTCGGCATGGGCCGTTCCGGTGAATTGCAGGCGCAGCACCACGGCATCCTCCGAAGACTGCGCTTGTTGATGCAAGCGGCTTTGCAGCTCGGGCAGCAGGGCGTGTTGCAGTGGCGCGAGCAGGGTCCTGCTGACCTCATGCTGCGGGTTGCCGAAGACTTCCCAGACCGGGCCTTGTTCGACGATTTGTCCATGCTCCAGGACCACCACGCGATCGCAGATCTCGCGGATCACCGCCATTTCGTGGGTGATCAGGATGATGGTCAGGCCCAGGCGCTGATTGATCTCGCGCAGCAGGCCGAGGATCGATTGGGTGGTCTCCGGGTCCAGTGCCGAAGTGGCTTCGTCGCACAGCAAAATCGCCGGGTCATGCACCAGCGCGCGGGCGATGCCGACGCGCTGTTTCTGCCCGCCGGAAAGCTGCGCCGGGTAAGCCTTGTGTTTGCCCTGCAGGCCGACCAGTTCCAGCAGTTCACGCACCTTCTGCTCGCGTTTTTCCTTCGGCACTCCGGCGACTTTCAGCGGCAACTCGACGTTCTGCCAGACGGTCTTGGCCGACATCAGGTTGAAGTGCTGGAAGATCATGCCGATGCGCCGACGCAGCGCCACCAGGCGGTCTTCGTCGAACTCGCCAATGTCCACCTGATCGATCAGCACGCGACCCGAGGTCGGTTGTTCGAGGCGGTTGATGGTGCGGATCAGCGACGACTTGCCGGCGCCGCTGCGGCCGATGATGCCGAACACCTCACCGCGCTGGATCGCCAGGTCGATGCCTTGCAGCGCCGCCACCGGTCCTTGCTTGCCGTCGTAGGTTTTACCCAGGCCGATGAAGCGCACATGGGCCCGATTGAGTGCCGGGTGCAGTTCGGTCTGGTCAGCATTCTTGAGCGCTGGAATGTCCAGTCGCCGTTGCGTGGCTGCCGTCATGCTCAGCTCTCCCAGCCGGCTTGGTAGAGCTTGCCGTGGGCTTTATCCAGGGCTGCGCGAACGGCCGGCGAGTGTTGGTAGATGTCGACGAACTTGATCAGGCGCGGGTCGGTTTTGCTTTTCGGCTGGATCACGAACTGGATCACGTATTCCTTGTGGTCGAGGCCGTCGAACAGCAGGGCGGAGCCGGCGTCGAAGGTTTTCGCCAGGCGGATGTAGGCCGGGTAGCCCTGTACCAGATCAGCGTCGTCATAGGCGCGCACCAGTTGCACGGCTTCGACCTGCAGGATCTTGATGTTCTTCGGGTTGGCGATGATGTCTTCTTCGGTGGCCTTGTAGCCGACACCCGGTTTGAGCGTGATCAACCCGGCCTTGGCCAACAGCTGCAAGCCACGGCCGCTGTTGATTGGATCGTTGGCGATGGCCACGCTGGCGCCTTGTGGCAGCTCGTCGAAGCTTTTGTATTTCTTCGAGTAGAGGCCGACGTTGTTGATGATCCCCGGGGCGAAGGGCACCAGGTCAAAGCCGGAGGCGTTCCTGGCGTTTTCCAGGAACGGGATGTGCTGGAAGTAGTTCACGTCGATGTCGCCGGCAGCGAGGCTGACGTTGGGCGCGATCCAGTCGGTGAACTCTACGAGCTCGACTTTCAGGCCTTGTTTGCCGGCTTCTTCTACTGCCGCTTCGAGAGGAATGGCGAAGGCGGCGGTGGTGCCGATTTTCAGTGGGGCGTCGGCGGCGAACACTGCGCAGCTGAACAGGCCGAGGGCCAGGGCCAGTGCTTTGACTGGGTGGTTCAGGAGTTTTTTTGTCATGGTAGTTTTCCAGTCAGTGCATGAGTTTTGTGTTGTCTGGTCAGGCCTCATCGCCAGCAGGCTGGCTCCCACAGTGGGAATGCATTCCAAATGTGGGAGCTAGCCTGCTGGCGATGCTTTTAGCGTCGGTAGGCAGAGCCGGTATGCTGGCCAGGCAAATGCGCCTCGCCATGAAACAGCTTTTCGCGCAAGGACCCGTTGTCATAGGCGGTCTTGTACGACCCGCGCCGTTGCAGCTCCGGAATCACCAGCTCAATGAAATCCACATAGCTTTCCGGCGTGACGATCCGCGTCAGGTTGAAACCGTCCAGGCCGGTTTCGGCGATCCACGATTCCAGCTCATCGGCCACTTGTTCAGGCGAGCCGACCAGGGTGATGTAGCGTCCGCCGAGGGCGTGTTGGTCGAGCAATTTGCGTCGGGTCCAGTCGTTGTTCTGCAGGTTCTTGGTGGCGGACTGGATCGCGTTGCTCTTGACGTACTGGATCGGTTCGTCGATGGCGTACTCGGAAAAGTCGATCCCGGTGCAGGCCGAAAAATGCGCTACTCCCGCCTCGGCGCTGGCGTAGCCCAGGTATTCGGCGTGCTTGGCCCAAGCGAGTTCTTCAGTCGCGCCAACGATCACGTTCAAGCCCATGAACACCTTGATGTCCTCGGGATTGCGCCCGGCCTCGACGGCGCTGGCGCGGACCTTGTCCACCTGTACCTTGGTCGACGCCTTGGTCTGCCCGCTGATGAACACGCATTCGGCATGTCGCCCGGCAAACAGCAGACCGCGATCGGAACTGCCGGCCTGGAACAGCACCGGGGTGCGCTGCGGTGAGGGCTCGCACAGGTGATAACCCTCCACCTGATAGAACTCGCCCTTGTGCTCGACCTTGTGCACTTTTTCCGGTTGCGCATAGATCCGTTGCTGCGCATCGTTGAGCACCGCGCCGTTTTCCCAGCTGCCTTCCCAGAGTTTGTAGAGCACTTGCAGGTATTCATCGGCCTGGTCGTAGCGGCGGTCATGCTCGACCTGTTCGCTCAGGCCCATGGCCTTGGCGGCGCTGTCGAGGTAGCCGGTGACGATGTTCCAGCCCACCCGACCGCGGCTCAGGTGATCCAGGGTCGACATGCGCCGGGCGAACAGGTACGGCGGTTCGTAGGTGAGGTTGGCAGTGAGGCCGAAGCCGAGGTTTCTGGTCACGGCAGCCATCGCCGAGACCAGCAGCAGCGGGTCGTTGACCGGCAGCTGGATCGACTCTTTGAGCGGCACATCCACCGAGTTCTGGTACACGTCGTAGACGCCGACGATGTCGGCGATGAACAAGCCGTCGAACAACCCGCGCTCGAGCAGTTGCGCCAGTTCGGTCCAGTATTCGATCGTCTTGTACTGGGTCGAGGTGTCCCGTGGATGCGTCCACAGGCCATGGTTGATGTGCCCGATGCAGTTCATGTTGAACGCGTTGAGCAGGATCTTCTTTTTCGCGTCGGCCATCAGATGGTCCCCCGTAGCGGCGGGTTTTCATCGTTCAGGTAGTAGTTGCCGACCGCGTGGTACTTCCAGCGCACCGGGTCGTGCAGTGTGTGCACCCGGGCATTGCGCCAGTGGCGATCCAGGCCGTGCTCGATCAGGGTGGCCTGGCTGCCGGCCAGTTCGAACAAGGTCGTGCCGGCGGCGAGGGAGATTTCGGTGCTGATCGCCCGGGCTTCGGCGACGGCAATCGACGCGGCGGCGACGCTTTCGGCATTGGTGTCGGCCTGTGCCTTGTCGAGGAATTCCCCGGCGCGCTCCAGCAAGGCTTCGGTGGCGTGCAGGCGAATGCTCAAGTGGCCGAAGCTCTTGATGGTCAGCGGGTCGTCGGTGGCTTTTTCATGGGTGGCGTCGATCCACGGCCGGGTCTTGGTGCGCACGAAATGCAGCGCATCTTCATAGGCCGCGCGGGCGATGCCGGTGTCGATGGCGGCATGGAGAATCTGCGCCAGCGGGCCGACCGGGGTCGGGCGCTCGAACGCGCTTTGAAACGGGATCACGTCTTCGGCGGCAACAAAGACATCTTCGAACACCACTGAACCGCTGCCGGTGGTGCGCTGGCCGAAGCCGCTCCAGTCGTCGATCACGGTCAGGCCTTTGCTGTCGCGCGGAACGAACGCCAGTTGCTGCACGCCGTTTTCATCGATCACGGAGGTCGGGATGCGCTGCGCGTAGATCGCGCCGGTGGCGTAGAACTTGCGACCGTTGATGCGATAGCCGTCACCATCGCGAGTCAGGCGGGTGACGCGGTCGTGGGCGGTTTTGGTACCCAGTTCGGCAAGGGCATTGCCGAATCGCTGACCGGCCAATACTTCGGCGTACAGACGTTTTTTCTGCTCTTCGCTGCCATTAACCCGCAGTACTTCGAGGGCGTAGAAATGGTTCTGCGGGATTTGCCCGAGGGAGCCATCCGCTTGGGCGATCAGGGCGATGACCTTGGCCAGGGTGACGTTGGAAACGCCGGCGCCGCCGTATTCCTTGGGCACGCTGATGCCCCACAGGCCCGAGCGGGAAAACACTTCCAGTTCCGGGTGTGGCAAACGGCGTTCGCGGTCGCGCAGGGCGCTGTCGCGTTTGAAATCTTCGGCCAGGTCGCTGGCGACGATCAGGGCTTGCTCATCGCTGGTGATGACCGCGACGTGTTGAGAAAGGGTCATGTGTTTCTCCAGATGTCTGGTCGTCAGATCCAGGAATGGCGAGCGGGCAAAGTGCCGTTCAGGTAATAGGCACCCACCGCGTGATATTTCCAGCGCACCGGGTCGTGCAGGGTGTGCACCCGGGCGTTGCGCCAGTGGCGGTCGAGGTTGAATTCGGCGAGGGTGGCGCGGCTGCCGGCCAGCTCGAAGAGCTTTTCGCTGGCCTGTAACGAGATTTCGGTGGTCAGCACTTTGGCTTCGGCCACGGCAATCGAGGCGCGGGCGGCAGACTCGGCGGTGAGCGGCGCGGCGCTCACCTGGTCGAGCACCTGCCCGGCCTTGCGCAGCAGTGCTTCGGCGGCGTGCAGTTCGATTTTCAGCTTGCCGATGTCGGCGATCACGTACAGGTCATCGCTGGCCCGTTCGACGTTGGCGTCGACCCATGGCCGGGCGCGGGTTTTGACGAATTCGATGGCGTCGTCGATGGCGCCACGGGCGATACCGGCGTCGATGGCGGCTTGAATCAGCTGCGAGACGGCGCCTTGGGTATTGGGTTTTTCATTGATCTTCCAGTTGTCCACCACCAGCTCGGCATCGACCCGCACGTTGTTGAGCAAAATGGTGCCGCTGGCGGTGGTGCGCTGGCCGAAACCGGACCAGTCATCGACGATGCGCAGTCCCGGTGTACCGCGACGGACGAAGGCCAGCACCTGCTTGCCGTCATCGTTGAGCGCCTTGACCGCGACCCAATGCGCGAACAGCGCGCCGGTGGAATAGAACTTCTGCCCGTTGAGGACAAACCCATCACCGTCGGCGCTTATGCGCGCCTTGAGTTCCAGGGTGTTTTTAGCACCGCGTTCCGGCCCGGCATTGCCGATTCGCCAGCCTTCCAGGACGCTCTTGAACAGCTGTTTTTTCTGCGCCTCGGTGGCGCTGCCGAGCACCAGGTTGAGAATGCCGAACTGGTTCTGCGGAATCTGCCCCAGGGCCGGGTCCGCCGCGGAAATGATCGCGAACACCTCGGCCAGGGTGACAAATGAAACCTGCGGGCCGCCGTACTCGCGGGGAATGGCGATGCTGCCCAGGCCGCTGCGGGTGAATTGTTCGATTTCCGACCACGGCAGCTTGCGCTGCTGGTCGCGCCGGGCAGCCTGCAGGCGAGCGACTTGCGCCAGCTCATGGGCGGCCTTGATGGCCTGGGCATCGTTGCGCAGCACGTGCGCGGGCAACAACAAGGGGGCGATGTCCAGGTCACTCTGGACGATTGCATCAGCCAGACTGGACATCAGTGCCACTCCTTGGCTACACGCAATGCCCTGGCGATCTGCACTGGGGTGATCGTGTTCCGGACCATACCTACCTCACATCTCATGGAAACACCGCGGGGTGCGGCGAACGAAAACAAGAATGTCCGGTGGTCCGGTTTATATACCCTAAACGTGTATAAATGTTTTTTGAACTAACTTTTAGGAATATGTATAGAAGGTCAAGCTGCTCCTCATCACTTTCGTCGTTCGGCGGCTTTGAGGTGTTCTTTTTTCGGCACCTTGAGATAGGGATTGGCACAACCAATCTTCAACGCCCGTGCTGGCGCCCAGCGCGAATTGTTGCCGACACGATCAAGGATGCAGTAAGTCACCTCCAGGCGCAGGTCTTCGCCGGCTTCGAGAATGATCGCCGGTGGCACCCAGATCTGAATCGGCTGGCCCACATCACTCTCCTTGAGTGGCGGCAAATCCATTCGGGCATCGCCCCAGCGCAGGGTGATTTCGTCATCGGCGGCCATGTTCAGGTACGGCTCGATGGTGACTGGCACGCCGCGCTTGATCTGGTTGGGATTCACCCCCTGCCGGCAAATCGTTCCGGGAAGTTTTACCGGTGCCAGGCTCTGGTTCTCGTCGCCAGTCAGCGCAGTAGGCTGTCCACCGGGGCACTCGAGTTTTGACTGCAGCCGCCGGGCGGGCGATACGATCGGCGCCTGCCCTATTTGCATGATTCGATAGTGAACGCGAGAAGCGCCACTGGCGATAAAGCTCTCGGGTACCCGTAGCTGAACGGGTTGGCCGATCTCATTGGCCTTCAGGGCCCTCGAGGCGACGTAGCAGTTGTCCCAGAACAGTTCGATCAGGTCGCCTTCGTCCATCCCGGGGTAGGGTGGCACCTCGATCAGCAAGTGCGCGGCCGAGGCGAGGTTGATCCCGGCCTTGTGGGACTGCGCCAGTGTCGGGGCGGCAAGTTCGATTTTGTTTGAGGTGCATGTCATGGAAGTCTCCTTGATGTTTTGCAATGAAGTCCGTTTCGGAAAACAACAGCAAAACCGTTCATTACTTTGATTTGAAATAATGATTTGGCGTGATCAGTGCCGCTGGCAGGAGACTAGATAAGAGTGCGCTGGAGTCAGTGTCAATAGAGTGGGCTAGTTAAATGAAGTGCTGGGTGTTATTCAGAAAACTCCTACGCGTTAAAGTTAATAAGCCGTTCCGATGAGTCGACTTTACCTGCTCAAGGCGCCGTTTTATGAGGGGCTGGCGCATTATATGGGTTCACGATGCGCTTGGATGTCCAGTCGGCAAAACTGTTGCGCAATACATATATGTATCGAGTGCGCTGACAAGATGTGCTTGTCGTGCACGTACATTTAATTATGTAAGAGTAAGAGTTTGGTGCGGGGAGGGTGGCACTTCCATCCATGGAAGTTGACCGATGTTACGAGAGGTTTAGTTGTGGGCGTTGTTCAGGAACTTGCTGAGAAACTGTTTCGTGCGTTCTTCCTTGGGGTTGGCAAACAACGCCTTCGCTTCGCCTTGTTCGACGATCACGCCCTTGTCGAAAAACACCACGCGATTGGCCACGTCGCGGGCAAACCCCATTTCGTGGGTGACGATGACCATGGTGCGATTCTCCTCGGCCAGGCTGCGAATGGTCGACAGGACTTCGCCCACCAGCTCCGGGTCGAGCGCCGAGGTCGGTTCATCGAACAGGATCACTTCCGGCTCCATCGCCAACGCGCGGGCGATCGCCACACGCTGTTGCTGACCACCGGAAAGGCGGCGCGGGTAAGCGTCTTCCTTGCCTGCCAGGCCGACCCTGGCCAACAGCTTTTTACCCAGGGCAACGGCCTCGGCGTGCGCGATCTTCTTGACGATGATCGGGCCTTCGATAACGTTTTCCAGGGCGGTGCGGTGGGGGAACAGGTTGAAGTTCTGGAACACGAAGCCCACGTGCTGGCGCAAACGGCGCACCAGGCTCTGTTGCTGGTTAAGCGGGCGGCTGGTATCGATCTCGATGTCGCCGACCTTGATCCGGCCGCTGGTGGGTTCTTCGAGGAAGTTCAGGCAGCGCAGGAAGGTGGTCTTGCCCGAGCCGCTTGGCCCGATGATCGCCACCACCTCGCCTTCCTTCACTTGCAGATCGATGCCGTTGAGCACGACTTGACCCTTGAACTGCTTTGTCAGTTTTTCCACGACAATCATGGGGTCAGGACTCCTGGTCGTGCCGGTTGACCCGTGCTTCCAGCTGGTTCTGCAGGTGCGACAGCACCGTGGCCAGGACCCAGTAGATCAGCGCGGCGGCAAGGTACATGGTGAAGACTTCAAAGGTACGGGCGGTGATCAGCTGCGCCTGGCGGAACAGCTCCGGCACCTGAATGGTGGCCGCCAGCGCGGTGTCCTTGACCAGTGAAATGAAGCTGTTGCCCAGTGGCGGCAATGCGGTGCGCATCGCCTGCGGCAGGATGGCCCGGCGCAGTGTTTGCGCGCGGGTCATGCCGATACTGGCAGCAGCTTCCCACTGGCCGCGCTCGATGGAACTGATCGCCGAACGCAGGATTTCACAGGCGTAGGCGGCCATGTTCAGCGAGAAGCCGATCAGGGCCGCCGGCAGCGGGTCGAGTTCCATGCCCAATTGCGGCAGGCCGTAATAGATCACGAACAGTTGCACCAGCAACGGCGTACCGCGAAAGAACGACACGTAGATGCGGGCGATCCAGCTGATCAGCTTGAAGCGCGACAGGCGCATCAGTGCCAGGCCGAAGCCCATCACCAGGCCGAAGAACATCCCGCCCAGGCTCAAGATGACCGTGTAGTAGGCCCCCTTGAGCAGGAAGGGCAGGGAGTCCAGTGCGAGTTGAAAAGCTTCTTCCATTATTGAGTGACGTCAGCGCTGAAGTATTTTTCCGAAAGCTTTTTCAGCGTGCCGTCGGCGCGCAGCTTGTCGATCGCCTTGTTCACGGCTGCCAGCAGTTCAGGCTCGCCTTTGCGCAGGGCAATGCCGGCCTCCTGGCGGGAGAACGCTTCACCGGCAGCGGTGGTGTCCTTGGCTTTCTTGGCGTATTCCAGCGCGGCCAGACGGTCGATCAGGATGGCGTCGATACGGCCGACACGCAGGTCCTGGAACTTGGTCGGATCGTCTTCATAGGTGCGCACGTCAGCGGTCGGCACGTTGGCCTTGACCCACTGCTCGTAGTTGGTGCCCAGGCCCACGCCGACTTTCTTGCCACCCAGGTCGGCCGCGGACTTGATGTTCAGCTCGGCGGCTTTCTTGGTCAGTACCAGCGCCTGGATCCCGGAAACGGTGTAGGGCTCGGAGAAGTCATACTTCTTCTTGCGCTCTTCGGAGATGGTCACCTGGTTGATCACCGCGTCCAGGCGCTTGGATTCCAGTGCCGCGAGGATGCCGTCCCATTTGGTCGGTTGCAGCTTGACCTTCACACCCAGCTCTTTGGCCAGGGCTTCGGAGAACTCGACTTCGAAGCCGGTCAGTTTGCCGTCGGCGTCGACGAAGCTGAACGGTGGGTAGGTGCCTTCCAGGCCGACGTTGATCACGCCTTTGTCCTTGATTTGTTGCAGTTGCTCACCGGCCACTGCCTGGCCAATCAGGCCGGCACTGAGGGCAAGGCCCAGCGAACCCACCAGCAGATTTCGACGTAGTGCGGAAAAATTCATGACAAGCCCCTGTGTTTTCTTATGGAAGACGCTTAAGGAAAGTTGGCAAATTCGGGATTTGGACGACTGCGATATCCTGCCCTAAAGCAGCGTATGCGTCTCGCTGCAAATTCGCCTGCGGCGTGACTATATGATGGTGCTTTTAGATTAGAAAATAATAAATTCTATTTTTCTTATTTCTTAAAGGAATATGAGTTGCCTGATGAAAAGATCGCAGCCTTCGGCAGCTCCTACAGGGGATTGCGTACATCTGTAGGAGCTGCCGAAGGCTGCGATCTTTTGATCTTGGTTCTTACAAGAAGCTCGTATAGGCAAACAACGCCGGCGCCCCGCCGGTGTGCAGGAAGATGATCGGGCCCTCATCGAAACGTGAACGTCCGATCCCGTCCAACAAACCCGCCATGGCCTTGCCAGTGTAGACCGGGTCCAGTAACAGGCCTTCCTGGCCGGCCAGCAGCTTCACCGCTGCCAGCGTCCCGGCATTGGGCTCGCCGTAACGTGGCGAGAAATACTCGTCCCACAACTCGACCTTGAAACTCTCAGGCAACGTCACCCCCAGCAACTCGGCGGTACGCTCGGCCAGGCCCTGGACCTTTGGCCGCTGGTCTTCATCGCTGCGCGAAACCGTGACGCCGATGACTGGCAATTCCGGCAATACTTCGCTCAACGCCAATGCCAGGCCGCTGTGGGTTCCGGCGCTGCCCGAGGCGAGGACGACGGCGGCAAAATTCAGCCCGGTGTCCTTGATCTGTTCGGCCAGTTCCAGACCGGCTCGCACGTAACCCAGGGCGCCCAGCGCATTGGAGCCACCGATCGGCACCAGATACGGCTTCTTGCCGTTGCTGCGCAGGCGAGCAGCCAGGGATTGCAATTGCTCGTCGGCGTTATCCAGATTTTCGACCAGCTCGACCTTGGCATCGAACAGATCCAGCAACAGCCGATTGCCGTTGCCGACATAATTGGCGTCGTCGGTGCCCAGGGGGTTTTCCAGCAGGGCCACGCAGCCCAGACCCAGCTTGGCCGCAATGGCAGCGGTCTGGCGTACATGGTTGGACTGCAGCGCTCCCGCCGTGATCAAGGTATCTGCGCCCTGGGCCAGGGCATCGGCCGCCAAATATTCGAGTTTGCGCAGCTTGTTGCCGCCCATCGCCAGTGGGGTCAGGTCATCGCGTTTGACGTAGACGTCGCGCCCCAGCCAGGCCGACAAGCGTTCGAGTTTTTCGAGGGCGGTCGGTTGGCCCAGCAGGTCTAGACGGTTGAAGCGGGCAAGCTGTTGTTTGATCATGGGTCCGTACTGGCGGTGGAAGGTCTCTGGACTATAGGCACGCCACTTTGTCGGGGCAACCGTGAATCGCTTATAGCCGATTGTAATTACGACAGCACAATTGGTTCTTAATTTCGCTTGCGAGCCTTGCCGTAAAGTAATCGCCGTCAGTGCGGCCAGACTGTCCGGCCGCCCGTGAGGAGTTTTTACCGTGAGTGAGCGTTCCAGTCATTGGCAGTTGCAAACCATCGTTAGCCAACTGCGTACGGCACGTGAGCAGTGGCGTGCACAAAACGGCCGCGCCAGCGGTGAGCAGGGTGGTCGCGAGTTGCCGTCACGGGCCGCCATGGCGGAGATTCTCGAGGCACTCTGCGGGGCACTGTTCCCGATGCGCCTGGGGCCGGTAGACTTGCGCGAAGAGAGTGAGGATTTCTACGTCGGCCACACCCTCGATGTGGCGTTGAATGCGTTGCTGGCGCAGGCACGGCTCGAATTGCGCTATGCCGCCCGTCACAGCGCCCAGGCCGACACTGAGGTCGAGGCGAAAACCATTCAGATCATCCAGGACTTCGCCCTCGCGTTGCCGGGGCTGCGCAGTCTGTTGGACACCGACGTTCTGGCGGCTTATCACGGCGATCCGGCGGCACGCAGCGTCGACGAAGTGCTGCTGTGCTATCCGGGCATCCTGGCGGTGATTCACCATCGCCTGGCCCACCATCTATATCGCGCCGGCTTGCCATTGCTGGCTCGCATCAGCGCGGAAATCGCCCACTCGGCCACCGGTATCGACATTCACCCGGGCGCGCAGATTGGCCGCAGTTTCTTCATCGACCACGGGACCGGTGTGGTGATCGGCGAGACCGCGATCATCGGCGAGCGGGTGCGGATTTATCAGGCGGTAACCTTGGGTGCCAAGCGCTTTCCGGCGGATGAAGACGGCCAGTTGCAGAAGGGCCAGGCGCGGCATCCGATCGTCGAGGATGACGTGGTGATTTACGCCGGGGCGACGATTCTGGGGCGGATCACCATCGGCAAGGGCTCGACCATTGGCGGCAATGTCTGGCTGACCCGCAGTGTGCCAGCGGGCAGTAACCTGACCCAGGCCAATCTGCAACTGGATGACGGGGCTCAGAAGTAAGAAGCTGTCAGCAACCCCCTGTAGGAGCTGTCTCGTGCAACGAGGCTGCGATCTTTTCAGAAGCACCGCAAAAGCAAAAATCAAAAGATCGCAACCTACGGCAGCTCCTACAAAAGCATGACCGCCGAGCCCTGGAATTAGTCCTTAGCCCCCTATTCATGTTTAACTTGAACGTTCATTCAAGTTAAACCGGTGGTTCGCTGCCCGCTCACAACAGGAGGCTTGCCTTTGCTGAGTCCGATTTCTACAGCCACGATTGACCCCTTCGAGGTGCACCTGCAATGAGTGCATCGTCCATTCCCCCAAGCGGCCTGGTCCGCATGAATCCGCCGGTGTTCTACTTCGCGGCGACCTTCATTCTGCTGTTCGGCATCGTGGTCATTGCCATGCCCGAACAGGCCGGCGCCTGGCTGCTGGCGGCGCAAAACTGGGCGGCCAACACGGTTGGCTGGTACTACATGCTGGCGATGACCCTGTATCTGGTCTTCGTGGTGGTCACCGCGTTATCGGGCTACGGCAAGATAAAACTCGGTGCCGACCACGACGAGCCCGAATTCAGTTATCTGTCCTGGGCCGGCATGCTGTTCGCCGCCGGGATCAGCATCACGCTGTTTTTCTTCTGCGTGTCCGAGCCCCTGACCCATATGCTGCAACCGCCCCAGGGTGAGGCCGGCACGGCGGATGCGGCGCGGCAGGCGATGCAGATCCTGTTCCTGCACTGGGGCCTGCATGGTTGGGGCGTGTTCGCCTTTGTCGGCATGGCGCTGGCCTACTTCGCCTACCGGCATAACCTGCCGCTGGCCTTGCGCTCGGCGCTGTACCCGCTGATCGGCAAGCGCATCAATGGCCCCATCGGTTACGCGGTGGACGGCTTCGGCATCATTGCCACGGTGTTCGGTCTCGGTGCCGACATGGGCTTTGGCGTGTTGCACCTCAACTCGGGCCTGGACTACCTGTTCGGCATTGCTCACACCCAGTGGATCCAGGTCGGCCTGATCACGCTGATGATGGGCGCGGCGATCATCGTCGCGGTGTCCGGCGTCGACAAGGGCGTGCGGGTCATGTCCGACATCAACATGCTGCTGGCCTGTGCGCTGCTGCTGTTCGTGTTGTTCGCCGGGCCCACCCAGCACCTGCTCAATACCCTGATCCAGAACGTCGGCGACTACCTCGGCGCCTTGCCGATGAAGAGTTTCGACCTCTACGCCTACGACAAGCCTAGCGACTGGCTGGGTGGCTGGACGGTGTTCTACTGGGCCTGGTGGATCGCCTGGTCGCCGTTCGTGGGCCTGTTCATTGCACGGATTTCCCGTGGCCGCACCATCCGCGAGTTCGTCTTCGGCGTGCTCCTGATTCCGCTGGGCTTCACCCTGGCGTGGATGTCGATCTTCGGCAACAGCGCCATCGACCAGGTGCTCAACCACGGCATGACGGCGCTGGGCATGTCGGCCATCGACAACCCGTCGATGACCCTCTACCTGCTGCTGGAAACCTACCCGTGGAGCAAGACCGTGATCGCGGTCACGGTGTTCATCAGCTTCGTGTTCTTCGTCACCTCTGCCGATTCCGGCACCGTGGTGTTGTCGACGCTGTCCGCCAAGGGTGGCAACCCGGATGAAGACGGGCCGAAATGGCTGCGGGTGTTCTGGGGCGCAATGACTGCGCTGGTGACCAGTGCGCTGCTGTTTTCCGGCAGCATCGATGCGTTGAAGTCCGCCGTGGTCCTGACTTCGCTGCCGTTCTCGCTGATTTTGCTGTTGATGATGTGGGGCCTGCATAAAGCGTTTTATCTGGAATCGCAGAAGCAGATTGCGCAGATGCATTCCCTGGCGCCGGTGTCCGGTTCGCGGCGCGGTGGTTGGCGCCAGCGCTTGAGTCAGGCGGTGCATTTCCCGTCGCGGGACGAGGTCTATCGCTTCCTCGATTCGACGATACGCCCGGCCATCGAAGAGGTGTCGGCGGTGTTTATCGAAAAGGGCCTGAAGGTCGTGACTCACCCTGAGCCGGTCAATGACAGCGTCAGCCTGGAAATCGGTCACGGCGACGAACACCCGTTCATCTATCAGGTACAGATGCGCGGCTACTTTACGCCGTCATTCGCCCGCGGCGGCATGGGCTCCAAGGAACTCAACAACCGGCGCTATTACCGGGCCGAAGTGCATTTGAGCGAGGGCAGTCAGAACTACGATCTGGTGGGATACACCAAGGAACAGATCATCAACGACATCCTTGACCAGTACGAACGGCACATGCAGTTCTTGCACCTGGTGCGTTGAGCGGGTCTAGGCCTCGGTGGTCATCACCATGAACAACACCAGCGCCGCCACGGGGATACCGAACACGGCGCTGCCCACCACCAGCTCCGTGCCCAACGGCTGGCCGGCATGCACCATGCCCACCGCGCCATTGATCAGCGTCAGGGCCAGCCACAGCACGATGAAGCTGTAGGCGAGGACCTGGCGGGGAAAGCCGATCTTTTCGCCGATGTACAGCATCAGGGCGAGCAGGATCAGGCCAAAAGTGATGATGATGGTGGTGTGCATGGTGTGTTTTGCCTGCCGGATGTGTATTGACTGGTCGGCCGCCTTCGCGAGCAAGCCCGCTCCCACAGGGTATCTCCTTTGAACATTAATCTTGTGAGCAACCGGGATCAATGTGGGAGCGGGCTTGCTCGCGAATGGGTCACCTCGATATCGGTTTGAGCATAGTTAAACCAACCCACCGTTCACCCGCAGAATCTGCCCGTTGACCCAAGCCGAATCCGGCCGCGGAAATTTATGTCGCCTCAGCGATCGCCGGACTGGGCCTGATCCAGTGCCCGCACAACCGGCACATGTCGCCACGGGTTCGGGTGTTTGTGGATTGGTTGGGGGAGGTGTTTGCGGGGGCCGTTTGAATGGAAAAATGTGAAACGTTTCAGCCATTTTTCGAGTCTCAGGTTTTCTGGCGTTTGTCTGGGCGTATGCTGGGCGACTTGCAAAGCAGTCGAGACCAGATTCAAGACAGACAAGAGAGGATTCGATGACTTACACCGCTGCCGAAAACCGCTACGACTCCATCCCCTACCGCCGCGTTGGCCGCAGCGGTCTGGTACTGCCGGCGCTGTCCCTGGGCCTGTGGCACAACTTCGGCGACAGCACGCCGATCGATACCCAGCGCGCGTTGTTGCGCACGGCTTTCGACCTTGGGATCAACCATTTTGACCTGGCAAACAACTACGGCCCTCCGTACGGCAGTGCCGAGATCAATTTCGGCCGTTTGCTGCGTGAAGACTTCAAGCAGTACCGCGACGAGCTGATCATTTCCAGCAAGGCCGGTTGGGACATGTGGCCCGGCCCTTACGGTCAGGGCGGCGGCTCGCGCAAGTACGTGCTTGCCAGTCTCGACCAGAGCCTGCAGCGCCTGGGCCTGGACTACGTGGATATTTTCTACTCCCACCGTTTCGACCCCGACACCCCGCTGGAGGAAACCGCCAGCGCGCTGGCCACGGCGGTGCAACAGGGCAAGGCGCTGTACATCGGCATCTCGTCTTATTCCGGGGTGAAAACCCGTGAAATGGCGGCGTTGCTCAAAGAGTGGAAAGTACCGCTGTTGATTCACCAACCGGCTTACAACCTGCTTAATCGTTGGGTGGAAAAGGACCTGCTGGACACCACCGATGAACTCGGCACCGGTGTCATTGCATTCACACCGCTGGCCCAGGGTTTGCTGACGGACAAGTACCTCAACGGCGTGCCGGCGGATGCGCGGGTCAACCGTCCTGGCGGTGGTTCGTTGCAGGCCTCGCACTTGTCCGAGGCCAACATTGCGCATGTGCGTGCACTCAACGAGATCGCCAGGCGTCGTGGCCAGAGCCTGGCGCAACTGGCGCTGGCCTGGACCCTGCGTGACCCGCGGGTGACCTCGGCGCTGATCGGTGCCAGCCGGCCGGAGCAGATCATCGAGAACGTCGGGGCGTTGAAGAACCTGAGTTTCAGTGCTGAGGAGCTGGCGGAGATTGACCGGTTTGCCCAGGAGGGTGGGATCAATCTTTGGGAGAAGCCTTCTACCGCTGAGTAAGCTGTAAAGCAAAAGATCGCAGCCTGCGGCAGCTCCTACAGGGGAACGCATTTCCTTGTAGGAGCTGCCGCAGGCTGCGATCTTTTGATCTTAAAAAAACGGCACATCTCCCAACACCGTCGCCCGCTGCATCAACCGCCGCGCCGGGCGATAGTCATCCACCGCGTAATGCTGGGTCACGCGGTTGTCCCAGAACGCGATGTCGTCTTTCTGCCAGCGCCAGCGAATGGTGAATTCCGGCCGGGTCGAATGGGCGAACAGGAACTTCAGGATCGCCTCGCTCTCGGTGTCCGATAGCTCGTTGATCTTCGAGGTGAAGCCCTCGTTGACGAACAGTGAGCGACGCCCGCTCACCGGATGCGTGCGGATCACCGGGTGCGACAGCGGCGGATTCTTGCGCCGTGCCTCTTCCCATTGGGCCAGCGCTTCGGGCGTGTTGCCATAGCGCTCCAGCGGAAACGAACGGGTGAAGTCATGGGTGGCGGTCAGCCCTTCGAGCAGGGTTTTCATCGGCGCCGACAGGGCTTCATACGCCGCGATACCGCTGGCCCACAGGGTATCGCCGCCAAACTCCGGCAGCAGCTTGGCGCTGAGCACCGCGCCCATGGCCGGGGTCGGCAGGAAGGTCACGTCGGTGTGCCAGATCGCGTTGTCGCGCACGTCTGTGACGGCGGTGTCGAGGATCAGTACCTCAGGTTGATCCGGCACGTTCGGGTAGATCGGATGAATGTGCAGGTCGCCGAAATTGGCGGCGAATCGCGCCTGCTGCTGCGGCGTGATCGGCTGATCACGGAAGAACAGCACCTGATGCTTGAGCAGCGCCTGCTCTATGGCGTCGCGTTGTTCCAGGTTCAGCGGCTGGCTGACGTCGACGCCGCTGATTTGCGCGCCGAGGGCCGAGCTTAGAGGGACGATGGTCAGGTGGCTCATGGTGGTTCTCTTCAATCCGGGGCGTGCTTTTTGTGGGAGCGGGCTTGCTCGCGAATGCAAACTGTCAGGCAACAAAAAGTGACTGTCACACCGCTTTCGCGAGCAAGCCCGCTCCCACATTTAAAAATCAGTGAGCCTGGCCGTGCCATGGCACCAGTTTGCGTTGCAAGGCGCGCAGGCCCATCTCCATGGCGAAGGCAATCAGCGCGATCACCAGAATCCCCAGCACCACCACATCGGTGACCAGGAACTGCGCAGCCGACTGCACCATGAAACCCAGGCCGCTGGTGGCGGCGATCAGTTCGGCGGCCACCAGTGTCGACCAACCAACTCCGAGGCCAATGCGCACGCCAGTCAAGATATCCGGCAAGGCACTGGGCAGGATCACATGGCGAATCAACTGCACGCGGGTCGCACCCAGTGACTGCGCGGCGCGCAATTTCGCCGGGTCTACCGTGCGCACGCCGGTCGCTGTCGCGATAGCGATCGGAGCGAAAATCGCCAGGTAGATCAGCAGCACTTTCGACAACTCACCGATGCCGCACCAGATCACGATCAGCGGCAGGTAAGCCAGCGGAGGAATAGGGCGGTAGAACTCGATCAAAGGATCCAGCACGCCCCGGGCAATGCGGTTGGCACCGATGGCGATGCCTACTGGCACGGCGGTCAGCACCGCGAAGCCGAGGCCCAGGCCGATGCGGCTGAGGCTTGCGCCCAGGTGCTGCCACAAGGTCGAATCCATGTAGCCGCTGGTGACCAGCAGCCAGCCTTTTTGCAGCACGGCGGACGGCGGCGGCAGAAACAGCGGCTCGATCATTCCAGTGGCGGTGACCGCCCACCAGATGGCAACGAGCGCGACCAGGGTCAGCACGCTGATCCAGCGAGTGCTCAAACTGCGGCGCAGGGGCGTGACCGTGGAACCTGGCTTGACCGCTGCAACGGGAATTTCGTAGCTGCTCATGCGCGCTCCTGCCGCTGGGCGGCGCTGCGTTGGGAGAACACTTTGGCGAGTACGTGTTCGCGGGTTTCGATAAAGCGTGGATCGGACTTGATCGACCGGGCCGATTCCCCCGCGGCGTAGCGCTGGCCGAAATCCAGCTGCAGTCGCTCGACGATCTGCCCAGGATTCGGCGCCAACAGAATCAGATCCGTGGCGAGAAACACCGCTTCTTCAATGTCGTGGGTAATCAGGAACACCGGCTTGGTGGTGCGCCGCCAGACTTGCAGCAGCAGCCCCTGCATCTGTTCGCGGGTGAAGGCGTCGAGGGCGCCGAAGGGTTCGTCCATCAGCAACACACGCGGGTCGGCAGCGAGCGCGCGGGCCAGGCCGACACGTTGCTTCTGGCCGCCGGAGAGTTGCCAGATACGGCGGCTTTCGAAGCCTGAAAGGTCCACCAGCGAAAGCATTTCCCTTGCGCGGGCTTCGCGTTGGTCCCGGGCAACGCCGGCCAATTCCAGGCCGAAACCGACGTTGGCCAGCACGTCCTGCCAGGGCAGCAGAGCGTCGTCCTGGAACACCACGCCGCGTTCGGCGCTCGGTCCTTTGACCGGCACGCCGTCAAGGGTGATGCGCCCGGCACTGGGCTCGACGAAACCGGCAATCAGGTTCAACAGCGAAGTCTTGCCACTGCCGGACGGACCGAGGGCCACCAGCAACTGCTGGGGGCCGAGGGTCAGGGAAATATCCGCCAGCACTGGTGCAGGGCTGCCGGGGTACTGTGCGCTGATGCGCTCCAGCTGTAGCAAAGCCATCGTCATTAACTCCCGATCAATCCGTGATGAACTTGGCGCTGACGTACGGCGCGTAGTCCGGCAGCACAGCGTCGACCTTGCCTTGTTCCTTGAGGAACGCGGCGGTGTCGGTGATGGCCTTGGTGGTCGGCGCGCCGAGGGTGATCACCTGGTCAGCCGCCAGTGGGTAGACGTTGCCTTGCAGCAGCAGCGGAATGTCGCTGGCCTTGGCACCGGAGAGTTTTACCAGCTTGTCGACGTTGCCTTGATTGGCCAGCCAGGCTTGTGGGTCCTTGCGGTAATCGGCGTAGGCATCCAGGGTGACTTTGGCGAACGCGGTGACGATTTCCGGGTGCTTCTCGGCGAAGTCCTTGCGCACGATCCAGGCATCGAAGGTCGGCGCACCGAACTTGGCCAGTTCGCCGGAGGTGATCAGCACCTTGCCGTTTTCCTTGGCTACACCGAGGGCCGGGTCCCACACGTAAGTGGCGTCGATGTCACCGCGTTTCCACGCGGCAATGATGGCTGGTGGAGCGAGGTTGAGCACGGTGACTTTCGAGGGGTCGATGTTCCAGTGCTTCAGCGCGGCCAGCAGGCTGTAGTGGCCGGTGGACACGAACGGTACGGCGATTTTCTTGCCGATCAGGTCCTGCGGGGTCTTGATCCCGGAACCGTCGCGGGCCACCAGGGCTTCGGCGGCGCCGATCTGGGTGGCGATCAGGAAGGTCTCCACCGGCACCTTGCGGGTGATGGCGGCTGTCAGCGGGCTGGAACCGAGGTAGCCGATCTGCACGTCACCCGAGGCGATGGCGGCGATGATGTCGGCACCGTTATCGAATTTGCGCCAGTTGATGTCGGCCTTGGTGGCTTTTTCATACGCGCCGTCGGCCTGGGCGACTTTTGCCGGGTCTACCGTGGTCTGGTAAGCGACGGTCACGTCAGCCGCCTGGGCAAACAGACTCGCCGCAGCCAGGGAGGCGGCCGCCAGCAAGCGAAGAGGGAAATTCAGTTTCATCGAGAAGCTCCTTGTCAGGCGACCGAGAGTCGGCGTGAAAAGGAGACTAAATGATATAAGAATCCGAAAATAAATAACTTTTTCGAATGAGCTTATGAGCGGAAAATTCTAAGAGTCTCTTTGTAGGAGCCGGCTTGCTGGCGAACCAGGCGGCGCGGTGTGACGGTTGCACCGCCTTCGCTGGCAAGCCAGCTCCTACAGGTTTTGCGTGATTTTCGATTAATTGCTGATCGCCAGAATACTCGCCTGGTACGAGCCGACAAACACATCGAAATCACCGACTTCGTTCTGCTCCAGCTCCGCTTGCTGAGCCAGCGACGAACGCGCCCGCTCTTCAAACTTCGCCTGTTGCTCGGCCGGCAACGGCTCGCTGCGGAAAAACTCCGCGTGGACCCGGCTCTGGCGCAGGGAGAACTGGGCAAAGCTTTCCTTGTGCTCAGCCATGGCCGCCAGTACCTGGGCCGATGGCGTCAGGGCAGGGTTCTGGACCTTGGCCATCTGCGCGTCCAGCGCCTTGCTGTGGGCATCGCCGCCGTGGCTCTGATCCAGCAGCGCGGCCAGCGGGGCAATGCGCTCCAGCAATTGGCCGGCCCACTCCTTCAGGTCGACCGGTTGCCCGTCGCGTTGCAATTGCAGGCCCGGGCGACGACCTTCCTTGACCACGCTGAGGAAGTTGGAGGTCGCATTCCCGCAGCTGGTGTTGGTCAGCAACGGACTGTCGTTCAGCGCGCAGTACAGCAGGAACGCGTCGAGGAAACGCGACTCGGTGAGGTCGATGCCCATCGGCAGGAAGGGGTTGATGTCCAGGCAGCGCACTTCGACGTACTGGATGCCGCGGGCCACCAACGCCTGGATCGGCCGCTCGCCGGTGTAGGTCACGCGTTTCGGGCGGATGTTGGAGTAGTACTCGTTCTCGATCTGCAGGATGTTGGTGTTGAGCTGGACCCACTCACCGTCCTTATGGGTGCCGACTTCGACATAAGGCGGATAGGGTGTCGCCACCGCTTTGCGCAGGCTGTCGGTGTAGCTGTTCAGGTCGTTGTAGCACGGCGTCAGGCCGGCCTGGGCGTTGCTCTGGTAACCCAGGTCGCTCATGCGCAGGCTGGTGGCGTACGGCAGGTACAGGGTATCCGGGTCCAGCTGTTCCAACTGGTGCGAGCGACCACGCAGGAACCCGGCGTCCAGCGCAGGTGAGGCGCCGAACAGGTACATCAGCAGCCAGCTGTAGCTGCGGAAGTTACGGATCAGCGCGATATAGGCCGACGACTGATAGTCGCGGTCGGTGCCGACAAAGCCTTCGGCCTGCTTGAGCAGCGGCCAGAGTTTTTCCGGCAGGGAAAAGTTGTAGTGAATGCCGGCGATGCACTGCATGGTCTTGCCGTAGCGCAGGGCCAGGCCCTTGCGATAGACGTACTTGAGCTGACCGATATTGGACGTGCCGTAGTAGGCGATCGGGATATCTTCCTCGGCCGGCAGCGGACACGGCATCGAGGGGCTCCACAGGTACTCGTTGCCGAGCTTGCTGTAGGCAAAACGGTGAATGCTGTCCAGGCTCGCCAGCGTATCGGCCGGGTCGGGCAGGGCCGGGGTGATGAACTCCAGCAGCGACTCGGAATAATCGGTGGTGATCTGTTCGTTGGTCAGCGCGGAACCCAATTCTTCCGGGTGCGGCGTTTGCGCCAGGCGACCTTCATCGGTCACGCGCAGGCATTCACGTTCGATGCCGTGAAGGCACTGTTCGAGCAGAGAGAGGTTTGCGCGCTCGCCGAGCAGAGCCAGGCGGCGGTTGAGAAGTTCGCTCAAGTTGGATTCCTTCACGCGTCAGTCGCCCCAATATGGGGGTGGGCAAGACGGTCTACAAGGGTGAAGTTAAAACTGGCGTTTTCGCCTGGTTTTGGAACTCGCCGCAATCGATGTGGGAGCGGGCTTGCTCGCGAAGAAGTTGTGTCAGCCAACAGATAATTGCCTGACACACCGCCTTCGCGGGCAAGCGCGCTCCCACAGGAAATTCCGACGCTGTGGTCACAGCGCCGAAATTAACTCAAATCGATGACATCTAGCTACAGGACAGCGAACGTGCCTTGTGCTTTAGCGACCAGTTTGTCGCCTTGCATCACATCGGCTTCGACCACCAGCGTGCGCCGACCCGGGTGGATCACCCGGGCCGTGCACATCACCTCGCCGTCAGCGACGGCGCGGATGTAGTTGATCTTGCACTCGATGGTCGCGCTCTGCTGGTCAAAGCCGTGGGTGCTGGAGCAGGCCAGCCCCATGGCAATGTCCACCAGGCTGAACAAGGCCCCGCCGTGCAGCTTGTTGGCGCGATTGCGCAGTTGTGGCTCAAGCACCAGGGCGACTTGCGCCACCCCGGTTTCCAGGCTGTGCAAACGGCAGCCCAGCAGCTTGAAAAATGCGCTTTCGGTGTACCCGGCAGGGACGTCCATCAGCGCTTCTTCAACTGTTTGGCGTTGGCGAACAGCGACGCCATGGCGTTGTTGCTCGGCGCTGCGGCCGTGGTTTCCTTGCGCGGTGCGGTGTTCTGGGATTGGCGTGGCGCCGAACCCGGACGCGCACCACGGGCGCCGTCGATTTTCTCGCCCGGGGTGTCGCTCATGCGCATCGACAGGCCCACGCGTTTACGCGGGATGTCGACTTCCATGACCTTGACCTTGACCACATCACCGGCCTTGACCGCTTCCCGTGGATCCTTGATGAACTTCTCCGAAAGTGCGGAGATGTGCACCAAACCGTCCTGATGCACGCCGATATCGACGAATGCGCCGAAGTTTGTCACGTTGGTGACCACGCCTTCGAGAATCATGCCCAGCTGCAGGTCCTTGAGGTCTTCGACGCCTTCCTGGAACTCGGCGGTCTTGAACTCGGGACGCGGGTCGCGACCAGGTTTTTCAAGCTCTTGCAGGATGTCGGTAACCGTCGGCAGGCCGAAGGTTTCATCGGTGTACTTCTTCGGATCGAGGCGCTTGAGGAACGCGGCATCGCCGATCAGCGAGCGGATATCGCGGTCGGTCTCGGCGGCGATGCGCTGTACCAGCGGATAGGCTTCCGGGTGCACGGCGGACGAATCCAGCGGGTTCTCGCCGTTCATGACGCGCAGGAAACCAGCGGCCTGTTCGAAGGTTTTTTCGCCCAGGCGCGCGACTTTCTTCAGCGCCGCGCGGGTCTTGAATGCGCCGTGCTCGTCGCGGTGGCTGACGATGTTCTGCGCCAGGGTCGCGTTGAGGCCGGAGATCCGCGCCAGCAGCGCCACGGAGGCGGTGTTGACGTCGACGCCCACGGCGTTCACGCAGTCTTCGACCACGGCATCCAGGCCACGGGCCAGTTTCAGCTGCGACACATCGTGCTGGTACTGGCCGACCCCGATGGATTTCGGATCGATCTTCACAAGCTCCGCCAGCGGGTCTTGCAGGCGGCGGGCAATCGAAACGGCACCACGGATCGAAACGTCCAGATCCGGGAATTCCTTCGAGGCCAGTTCAGACGCCGAGTACACCGAAGCGCCCGCCTCGGAAACCATGACCTTGGTCATCTTCATGGCTGGGTATTTTTTGATCAGCTCGGCGGCCAGCTTGTCGGTCTCACGGCTGGCGGTGCCGTTGCCGATGGCGATCAGGTCCACGGAATGCTTGGCGCACAGGGCGGCAAGAATCGCGATGGTCTGGTCCCACTTGTTGTGCGGCACGTGCGGGTAAACCGTGGCGTGGTCGAGCAGCTTGCCGGTGGAGTCGACCACCGCAACCTTGCAGCCGGTACGCAGGCCCGGGTCGAGGCCCAGGGTTGCGCGCGGGCCGGCCGGTGCCGACAGCAGCAAGTCGTGCAGGTTGTGGGCGAACACGTTGATCGCCTCGGTTTCCGCGCCGTCGCGCAGCTCGCCCAGCAGGTCGGTTTCCAGGTGGGTGTAGAGCTTGACCTTCCAGGTCCAGCGCACCACTTCGCCCAGCCATTTGTCGGCGGCGCGGTTCTGGTTCTGGATGCCGAACTGCTGGCCGATCATGCCCTCGCACGGGTGCATGGTGCCCGGCAGTTCGTCGCCGACCTTCAGCGCGGAGCTGAGGATGCCTTCGTTGCGACCACGGAAAATCGCCAGGGCGCGGTGCGACGGCATGCTTTTCAGCGGTTCGTCGTGTTCGAAGTAGTCGCGGAACTTGGCGCCTTCCTCTTCCTTGCCGGCGATCACGCGGGCACTGAGGGTGGCTTCCTGCTTCAGGTAGCTGCGCAACTTGTCGAGCAAGCCGGCGTCTTCGGCGAAGCGCTCCATGAGGATGTACTTGGCGCCTTCGAGGGCTGCCTTCACGTCGGCCACGCCTTTTTCGGCGTCGATGAAGCGCGAGGCTTCGGTTTCCGGGCTCAGGGTCGGGTCGTTGAACAGACCGTCAGCCAATTCGCCGAGACCGGCTTCCAGGGCGATCTGGCCCTTGGTGCGGCGCTTCTGCTTGTACGGCAGGTAAAGGTCTTCGAGACGGGTCTTGGTGTCGGCGAGCTTGATGTCGCGTTCGAGTTGCGGGGTCAGCTTGCCTTGCTCCTGGATGCTGGCAAGGATGCTGATGCGCCGTTCGTCGAGTTCTCGCAGGTAGCGCAGACGCTCTTCCAGATGACGCAGCTGGGTGTCATCGAGGCTGCCGGTCACTTCTTTCCGGTAACGGGCGATGAAGGGCACCGTGGAGCCTTCATCGAGTAGCGCGACGGCCGCTTCGACCTGTTGTGGGCGTACGCCGAGTTCCTCGGCGATGCGGCTGTTGATGCTGTCCATAAAACCACCTGACAAATTGTGAAAGCAGGCTCGCAGGCGCGCAGATAAAGGCCTGGCGAGTCTGGTTGAGCGGCCTGGCCTGCGCCGCTACCTGGATCAAAGGTATCCCGTTGACCCGTGAAATCGAACAATTACTGCCGGCGCCATGAAAATAAAAAGCAGCAGGCCGGCGTAACGATCAGACGTTGCCTGACACAAAAGGCCGCGCATTATAACCAGCGTTGCGTCCTTCGGGGACATCGCAGGTTGTAGGCATAATCGCCGGATTTCTGGCGATAAAGGAAAAATCTGCTAACAATGCACACGGTGCGTATAACGGCAGCTACGCCATAATGCGCGCCGAGATCAAAGGAGCATCCAATGAGCAGCACTGCACAAACTGCTGAAGGCGAAAAAATTCTTATCGTTGACGACGATCCAGGGCTGAGCAGCCTGTTGGAACGTTTTTTCGTCAGCAAGGGCTACCGCGCTCGCGCCGTACCGAACACTGAGCAAATGGATCGCCTGCTGGCGCGCGAAGTGTTCAACCTGGTCGTCCTCGACCTGATGTTGCCCGGCGAAGACGGCCTGACCGCCTGCCGCCGCCTGCGCGGCGCGAACAATCAAATCCCGATCATCATGCTGACCGCCAAGGGCGATGAGCTGAGCCGGATCAAGGGCCTGGAACTGGGCGCCGACGATTACCTGGCCAAGCCGTTCAACCCGGACGAGCTGATGGCCCGCGTAAAAGCCGTCCTGCGTCGTCAGTCGGCTCCGGTGCCGGGCGCGCCGGGCAGCGAAGACGAAAGCGTGACCTTCGGTGACTACGAGCTGTCCCTGGCCACCCGCGAACTCAAGCGTGGTGAAGAAGTGCACATGCTCACCACCGGCGAATTCGCGGTGCTCAAGGCATTGGTGATGAATGCCCGCCAGCCATTGACCCGCGACAAGCTGATGAACCTGGCCCGTGGGCGTGAGTGGGATGCCCTGGAGCGCTCCATCGACGTGCAGATTTCCCGCCTGCGCCGGATGATCGAACCCGATCCGTCCAAGCCGCGCTACATCCAGACCGTCTGGGGTGTGGGTTACGTGTTCGTTCCGGATGGCGCCGCCACCAAGTGATCGACGATTTGTAGGCGCGGGTTTGTGCGGGCAACGGGCAAGATGGCCTTGCCCGCAGACTCGCGACCGGCAATGTGCGAGCATCGCTCGCTCCTGCACGTGTTTAACGGTTACCCATGAAAACCCCGGTTTGGTTCCCCCAGAGTTTCTTCTCCCGCACCCTTTGGCTGGTGCTGATCGTCGTGCTGTTTTCCAAGGCGCTGACCCTGGTTTATCTGCTGATGAACGAAGACGTGCTGGTGGACCGCCAGTACAGCCATGGCGTCGCCCTGACGCTGCGCGCCTACTGGGCCGCCGATGAAGAAAATCGCGAAAAGATCGCCGATGCTGCAACCCTGATCCGGGTGGTGGGCGCCGGTGTGCCGGAGGGCGAACAACACTGGCCCTACAGCGAGATCTATCAGCGGCAGATGCAAGACGAACTGGGGGCCGATACCGAGGTGCGCTTGCGCATGCACTCGCCACCGGCGCTGTGGGTTCGGGCGCCCAGCCTGGGCGATGGCTGGCTGAAAGTGCCGCTGTATCCGCACCCGTTGCGCGGCCAGAAAATCTGGAATGTGCTTGGCTGGTTCCTCGCCATCGGCCTGCTTTCCACGGCCTCGGCGTGGATCTTCGTCAGCCAGCTCAATCAGCCCCTCAAACGCCTGGTGTATGCCGCGCGGCAACTCGGCCAGGGGCGCAGCGTGCGCCTGCCGATCAGTGATACGCCCAGTGAAATGACCGAGGTCTATCGCGCCTTCAACCAGATGGCCGAAGACGTCGAGCAGGCCGGTCGCGAGCGCGAACTGATGCTGGCCGGGGTTTCCCATGACCTGCGCACGCCGTTGACCCGGTTGCGCCTGTCGCTGGAGCTGATGGGCGACCATAACGACCTGACGGACGCCATGGTGCGCGATATCGAGGACATGGACGCCATTCTCGATCAGTTCCTGGCGTTCATTCGCGATGGTCGTGACGAGTCGGTGGAGGAGGTGGACCTGAGCGATCTCGTCCGCGAGGTCGCCGCACCGTACAACCAGAACGAAGAGAAAGTACAACTGCGCCTGGAGCCGATCCAGCCGTTCCCGTTGCGGCGGGTGTCGATGAAGCGGCTGTTGAACAACCTGATTGGCAACGCCTTGAATCATGCGGGCAGCGGGGTCGAGGTGGCGGCTTATGTGTCCGGGGATACCAGTGCGCCTTATGTCGTCCTGAGCGTCATGGACCGTGGCGCCGGGATAGATCCATCCGAGCTGGAAGCCATTTTCAACCCGTTCACCCGGGGTGACCGCGCTCGGGGCGGCAAGGGTACTGGTTTGGGACTGGCGATCGTGAAGCGGATCGCTTCGATGCATGGTGGCAATGTTGAGTTGCGCAACCGTTCGGGGGGCGGCCTGGAAGCGCGGGTGCGCTTGCCGTTGGGGCTGATGTTGCCGCGGGACGCTGTTTAAAACCCGATTTTTCAGTGGAGCTGATGGCCCCTTCGCGAGCAAGCCCGCTCCCACAGTGATCTGGGGTGTATCCAAAGTCTGTATTCACTGGAAATCACTGTGGGAGCGGGCTTGCCCGCGAAGGCGGCTTCCTTGCCACCAACAGATTCGGCGTTTAACCCTTTCCTTTGGTCCGAGTCATATTCGGCCCACCATTCTTCTCAAGATGCTCAATGATGATCCCCGCCACGTTCTTGCCGGTGGTGGTCTCGATCCCTTCAAGCCCCGGCGATGAGTTCACCTCCATCACCAGCGGCCCGTGATTGGAACGCAGGATGTCCACCCCCGCCACGGCCAGGCCCATGACCTTCGCCGCACGCAAAGCGGTCATGCGTTCTTCCGGGGTGATCTTGATCAGGCTGGCGCTGCCACCGCGATGCAGATTGGAGCGGAACTCCCCGGGTTTGGCCTGGCGCTTCATGGCTGCAATGACTTTGTCGCCCACCACGAAGCAGCGAATGTCGGCGCCGCCGGCCTCCTTGATGTACTCCTGGACCATGATGTTCTGCTTGAGGCCCATGAATGCCTCGATCACCGACTCCGCCGCCGTGGCGGTTTCGCACAGCACCACGCCGATACCCTGGGTGCCTTCCAGCACCTTGATCACCAGGGGGGCACCGTTGACCATTGCGATCAGGTCGGGAATATCGTCCGGCGAGTGGGCAAAGCCGGTGACCGGCAAACCGATACCCCGGCGTGACAGCAATTGCAGCGACCGCAACTTGTCCCGCGAGCGAGCAATGGCTACCGATTCGTTGAGGGGAAACACCCCCATCATTTCGAACTGGCGCAACACCGCGCAACCATAAAACGTGACCGACGCGCCGATCCGCGGGATCACCGCGTCAAAGCCTTCCAGCGGCTTGCCGCGGTAGTGGATCTGCGGCTTGTGGCTGGCAATGTTCATGTAGGCGCGCAGGGTATCGACCACCACCATTTCATGGCCGCGTTCGGTACCGGCTTCGACCAGGCGGCGGGTGGAATACAGACGCGGGTTCCGCGACAGCACAGCGATCTTCATGCAACACCTGTGGAAGAGGTAGATACCGGGAACACCGGCTTGTCTTGTACATATTTGATGCCCGGATTGACGACCAACTGGCCATCAATCAGGGCTTTGGAGCCGAGCAACAGGCGATAACGCATGGATTTGCGGCAGGCGAGCGTGAACTCGACCCGCCAGACCCGGTCGCCGAGGGCCAGGGTGGTGCTGATCACGTATCGCACCTGCGCATGACCGTTGGAGCTTTTAATGGTTTTTCTCGTCACCAGGGGCGCTTCGCAGCGGCGGTGACGCAACTGCACCACCGTGCCCAGGTGCGCGGTAAAGCGCACCCATTGCTCGCCGTCGCGTTCGAATGTTTCGATGTCGGTGGCATGCAGGCTGGAGGTGCTGGCGCCGGTGTCGATTTTTGCCCGAAGGCCCGCGACTCCCAAATCCGGGAGCGCCACCCACTCGCGCAGACCGACAACGGTCAAATGGTCAAATGTCTTCAAATTTGCTCAACCGGTAGAAACCGCTCTGGCCGCAAGCGGCAGAATTCGCGGTATTCACGCAGAATAATGGTTAAAAGGCGACAGATATCTACGGCCCGGATTTCCAGCCCCGCGAGGCAGTTCTGGAATGACTGCATTGTAATCCGAGACGGCTTAATTCTTGGTACGAGGAAACGGTAGTACAGTTCATCAATATTTCAGGATGAGGAAATTCCATGGCACAAAAAAACGAAGAGGATGACAAAGTCCGGCTCGATAAATGGCTGTGGGCAGCGCGGTTCTATAAAACCCGTGCCTTGGCCAAGGCGGCGATCGAAAGCGGCAAGGTGCACTGCCGGGGCGAGCGCTGCAAACCGGGCAAGGAGCCGCGTATTGGCGACGAATTCGTGATCCGTACCGGTTTCGAGGAGCGCACGGTGGTGGTCCAGGCGTTGTCGATCGTGCGCCGTGGTGCGCCCGAAGCACAGACGCTGTATGCCGAGACCGAAGCCAGCATCGCCAAGCGCGAGGATGCTGCGGCCGAGCGCAAGGCAGGTGCCTTGGGCGTGAGTACCGATGGCAAGCCGAGCAAGAAACAGCGGCGCGATCTGTTCAAGTTTCGCGGCAGCAGCAACGAGTGATTGACCGGAGCCACCGATCGCGTCAATCAGGCCAGGACTTGTAATTGCGCCTGTGCGTAGCCATATGAGGTAATTAGTCTGCCGTGTTTGTGCCATTCGTCGTAAAGCGCGCACAGCCACTGGCCTGCAGGCCATAACCAGGCAGCCATACGCTATAGCCAAGGCGTAACCTCGTTCTGTAAACACTTTTGTCACCTATTCAGATACCAGACTTATGACCGACTTACCGGATAACGACTTCACCCAACGCTTCATCTTCGATGACAGCGACACCCGCGGCGAGATGGTTTCGCTGGAGCTCAGCTACGCTGAAGTCCTGGCCAAACACGCCTATCCGGAGCCGGTTGCGCAACTGCTCGGCGAGCTGATGGCGGCTGCGGCGTTGCTGGTCGGCACCTTGAAGTTCGATGGCCTGCTGATTCTTCAGGCCCGCTCCGAAGGCCCGATTCCGCTGCTGATGATCGAGTGCTCCAGTGAGCGCGACATCCGTGGCCTGGCCCGTTACGAAGCGGACCGGATCGCCCCCGATGCCACCCTGGCCGACTTGATGCCGGATGGTTCGCTGACGTTGACCATCGATCCGAAGCAAGGCCAGCGCTACCAGGGCGTCGTCGATCTGGACGGTGAAACCTTGTCCGACTGCTTCACCAACTACTTCGTCATGTCCCAGCAGATCGGTACGCGCATCAAGCTCTGCGCCGATGGCCGCCGCGCCCGTGGCCTGTTGTTGCAGCAACTGCCCGCCGATCGCCTGAAAGACGAAGAAGAACGCGCCGCCAGCTGGCAACACCTCACTGCGCTGGCGACCACCCTGACGGCCGATGAGCTGCTGGGCCTGGACAACGAAACCGTGCTCCATCGTCTCTATCACGAAGAGCAGGTGCGTCTGTTCGATGTGCAGAAACTGCGCTTCCGCTGCAGCTGCTCGCGCGAACGTTCGGCCAATGCGTTGGTCAGTCTGGGTATGGAAGACGCGCAAAACCTGGTGGTCGAACACGGTGGAAAAATCGAGATCGATTGCCAATTCTGCAACCAGCAGTACCTGTTCGACGCCGCCGATGTCACCCAATTGTTCGCCGGAGCGGGTGTCGAGACGCCGTCAGATACCCGGCACTAAAACGGTTCAGCGCAGGTAAATTCACTGGAAAGTGGCGTAATAGCGCCGTTACGACGGGAGGGCCCTACTCTTTTTGGGCTTTTCTGGCATAATCCGGCCCACTTTTTTCGCGGTAGTAGTGCACGACTTTCTACTACAAAACGTTTGGAGCACTCGGCCACTGGCCGACGGGGAACCTCATGACGCAAGCCAATAACGCCGTGTACACCGATCTGAGTGTTGATGATCTGGTTAAAGAAGCCCTCAACCGCGGTGAAGGCGAGCTTGCCGATACCGGCGCACTGGTTGTTCGCACCGGTCACCGTACCGGCCGTTCGCCAGTCGATCGTTTCATCGTTGAAGAGCCGTCCACCTCGGCCGCCATCGCCTGGGGCCCGATCAACCGCAAGTTCCCGGCCGACAAGTTCGATGCCCTGTGGGATCGCGTCGAGGCGTTCAACAACGCGCAAGAGCACTTCGTTTCCCACGTGCATGTAGGCGCGGCCGAAGATCACTACCTGGCCGTGAAGATGACCACTCAGACTGCCTGGCAGAACCTGTTTGGCCGTTGCCTGTTCATCAACCCGGCTCAGTACAACCCGGCTGGCCGTGAAGAGTGGCAAGTGCTCAACGTTGCCAACTTCGAGTGCGTGCCTGAGCGTGACGGCACCAACTCCGACGGTTGCGTGATCCTCAACTTCGCGCAGAAGAAAGTGCTGATCGCTGGCATGCGCTACGCCGGTGAAATGAAGAAAGCCATGTTCTCGGTGCAGAACTTCCTGCTGCCGGCCGCCGACGTGCTGCCAATGCACTGCGCTGCCAACATCGGCGAAGAAGGCGACGTGACCCTGTTCTTCGGTCTGTCCGGCACTGGTAAGACCACCCTGTCCGCCGACGAAAGCCGTTACCTGATCGGTGACGACGAACACGGCTGGGGCGAGGGCGTGGTGTTCAACATCGAAGGCGGTTGCTATGCCAAGTGCATCGACTTGTCCGAGAAGAACGAGCCGGTCATCTGGAAAGCCATCAAGCACGGCGCGGTCCTGGAAAACGTCGTTATCGACGATGCCAAGCACGCCGACTACGCCGATGTCAGCCTGACCCAGAACAGCCGTGCCGCCTACCCGCTGGAGCACGTTGCCAAGCGTTCCGAGAAGAACCTCGGTGGCGAGCCGAACGCTGTGATCTTCCTGACCTGCGACCTGACCGGCGTACTGCCGCCAGTGTCGATCCTCAACGAAGAGCAAGCGGCCTACCACTTCCTGTCCGGCTACACCGCTCTGGTGGGCTCGACCGAAATGGGTTCGGGCAGCGGCATCAAGTCGACCTTCTCCACCTGCTTCGGCGCACCGTTCTTCCCGCGTCCAGCTGGCGAATACGCAGAGCTGCTGATCAAGCGCATCCGCGGCTTCGGTTCCAAGGTTTACCTGGTCAACACTGGTTGGACCGGTGGTGGCTACGGCGTCGGCAAGCGCTTCAACATCCCGACCACCCGTGCGGTGATCGCAGCGATCCAGAGCGGCGCGCTGATCGGTACCGAAACCGAGCACCTGGACACCATCAACCTCGACGTGCCACTGGCCGTACCGGGCGTTGAGACTGGCCTGCTGAACCCACGCAATACCTGGGCCGACAAAGCCGCCTACGACGAAGCCGCCAAAGCACTGGCCGGCCTGTTCATCGAGAACTTCAAGAAGTTCGAAGTGAGCGACGCGATCAAGGCTGCCGGTCCTCAGTTGTAAGTGTTGGTTTGATGCAATGAAAAAGCCGCCCTTCGGGGCGGCTTTTTTGTGGGCGACGTTTCAGGTTTTCAGGTGCAAGACAAACGCGCCGACCAACACCAGTACTACCCCCAGTACCTGCACCTTCCCCAGCCGTTCCTTGAAAAACACATACCCCAGAATAGCCGCTATCCCCCCCGACAACGTGCTGATCACCGTCACCACCGAAACCGACCCGGCCACTGCGCCCCAGGCGAATGACGAAAACCCGCCGAGGTTCATCAGGCTGGCGCCGGTCAGCGTCACGCAGTTTTTCAGCGGCGGGATTTTCAAGCCGTCGTCGATCCTGAGCACGATCACCACAAGCACTATCAGGCCCACCAGATACGCGAGCCAGAGCATGGTGACCGGCCCGAGTGTCTGCAGGACGAAGCGGCCTTGCAGCCAGAAACTGGTGCCGTAGAACACTGCCGCCAGCAACGCGTAGGCGATGGAACTGCTGGCTTGTGTGGTGTGGGGTACCTTCGGGTCGGAGTGAATGCTGGACAGAACCACACCGAGCACACAAAGGCCGATGCACAGCAACTGGATCAGGCTGATGTGTTCGCCGCCGGCCCAGGACAACAGCGTGGTCACCACGCCATAGGATGTCACCAGCGGGGCGACGATGGAGGCTTTGCCCAGGGCGAAGGCCTTGGACAAGGCCAAGGCGCCGGACACCGTCAACACGGCGGCGGCGAGGCCGAATAGCCAGGTTTCCAGCGGGGCGGCCAAGGACCGCAGAATGAATACCGGGAAGGCGACCAACAGCAGGCTCATGATGGTAAAGCCCAGCGCCTGACCGAAATACACGGCACGTTTGACGCCAACCGCGCGGGCGTTCAAGCCCACCAGAAAATCCGTGCCGCCCCACAGCACGGCGGCCAACAAGCCCATCAGAACGTCCACGCAATGTCCTTATCGTTATTCGCCGGGGACGCTACAGGCTTTCAAGTTCATCCGTGTCCCAGCGTTGGGCCTTGATGGCCCGGTAGAGCATGCCGATGGTCAAAGGCACCTTGTCGCCGCGACCCTTGGCTTTGCGCTTAAGGAATACATCGTAGCCGTCAGGCTGGAAATAGCGATAGCTGTCGTAATCCACGAAATCGATGGCGAAGTGGTCTTCCAGGGTTTGACTTGGGCAAATCTTATTGTTCGTCAGAGAGGATGGGAAGGGCGGGAGCAGATTGCGGCGAAGCATTTTGCATGTACTTGGCGATGGTTTTTTCTCGAGTGGACAGTGGTTTTTCGAGATCTGCCGGCGACGTGTTGAATCCTGCAAAACGCAAGCTTGCTAGATGTTTGAGCGGCTGACCTTTTCGTAATACGACTGTTTTTGTTTGAGCGTTAGCTTGCTATAACGTTGCTTCAGGTGGCTAATGCATTCAATACATGGACAGGGTCATTATGAATAGCTTTCAGCAAAGCCTTAGCCGGCCCCGTTGGCTCGCGACGGCCCTGCTCCCAATTTCGCAAAGTGCCAAGTTGGACGTCGATCAATGCTGCGAATTTGGCTTGAGTTAAACCAGTGGCCTTACGGATTTCTTTGACGTGCAACGCAACTACTTGAAATTCGCGGGAAGGTCGCCGCTCACCCCGTACAATCTCGTCCATCTGTTGTACGCTTTCCATCAGCTCATCAAAAAATTTGCTCATGGTTATCTCCAGTGTTCAATGACTGCTTTCAACGCTTTGCGCTCATCGGCGGTCAAATCTTGTTGTTCATTTTTAGGGTAGATCATCAATAAAGCGATTTGCGATGCCGAGATGAAATGATAGTAAATCACTCGAGCTCCGCCTCGTTTACCATGTCCCTTCGCTGCGACCCGCATTTTGCGGATCCCGCCTGTCCCTTCGATAACGTCGCCGGCTGAAGGGTTCGACACCAGCAGCTTCTGTAATATCGCGTAGGCATCGTCATCCAATAATTCTTTGGCTCGACGAGTGAAGATTGAGGTTTCAATAAAAATCATCAGTAATGTACGCCATTGGCTTACTTTTTGGCAGTGCCGGCGTTCCTGAATGACCTCCGCTTTTTCAGTTGCGACCATTATTGTTATTCAGCCGGTCAGTTTCGGCAGGCGTTGCCGGGCGATGTCGAGCAGGTCGTTGCCGTCCTGGGTCAGCAGGTACAGCGCATTGACGATGTTGGGGATATCGCGGGTGTCGGCCTGTTTGAAGCACATGCAATACAAGGTCTCCAGCAGGTCGCTCGCGGCGCGGATGCGCTGGCGGGCGGCGTCGAGGATTTCCAGGGGATCGGCCTCGGTGTCGATCACCAGTACCGGGGATTCGCTGTTGCTGGATTTGAGCGGGCGATAGCGGTCGGTCAGTGGGTCGGGGCGGATCATCGAGGTGGGTCCTGTGCGAAATCGGCAAGTGCGCCCGGTAAGCCCAGACACGGTTTTTCAGCCTTGCCGGAAACTATAGAAGGGCGTGGTGTTGTGCGACAAGACGGCGGAGATCGACAGGTGTTGTAGGGTTTTGCGCGGTTATTGAGGAAAGGGACTACAGACGCCGCAGAAGCTGTAGGGCATTTCGAATTTCGCTGCCCGCGAAGGCGATTTGCCAGGCGCCGCACTCCCAAGCCATCCGCTGTATCATCCCGTATCGTTTTTGCCCCCGACCTTTTCTCGACTCGCTGCGATCGCCGGCTAGGCTTTGCTCATCGCAGCAGTCAACGGAATGACAGCTTATGCACAACACCCTGGAACAGGTTTTCGGTTATCCACAGTTTCGGCCCGGCCAGGAGGCAACGATCAGCGCAGTGCTGGCGGGGCGATCGGCGGCGGCAATTTTCCCCACTGGCTCCGGCAAGTCCCTTTGCTATCAGCTGTCGGCCGTATTGCTGCCGCACCTGACGTTGGTGGTCTCGCCATTGCTGGCGTTGATGCAGGATCAGTTGGCGTTCCTGCAACGCCACGGCATTGCGGCGGGCAGTATCGATTCGGCCCAGAGCCGCGATGACGCCAGCGATGTCATGGCCCGCGCCAAGTCCGGCGAACTGAAAATCCTGATGGTCTCCGTGGAGCGCTTGAAAAACGAGCGCTTTCGTAATTTCCTGCAGCAGGTGCCAATCTCGTTGCTGGTGGTGGACGAGGCGCACTGCATCTCCGAATGGGGGCATAACTTTCGCCCGGATTACCTCAAGCTTCCGGACTATCAGCGCCAGTTCAATATCCCCCAGGCGTTGTTGCTGACCGCCACCGCGACCCCGAAAGTGATCGCCGACATGCAGGCGAAATTCGCCATCGAACCTGGCGACGTGGTGACCACCGGTTTCTATCGGCCGAACCTCAATCTGTGGGTGGAGCCGGTCCGCGGCCCGGACAAGCGCCGACGCCTGGTTGAATGGATGAGTCAACGACCCGGCCAGCCGAGCATTGTCTACGTCACCCTGCAGAAAACCGCCGAGCACATTGCCGAACATCTGCAGCGCCATGGCATTCAGGCCGAGGCCTATCACGCCGGTCTGCCTCACGAGCAGCGCGAGGGCATCCAGAGGCGTTTCATGGGCGGGCAGTCCAATTGCATCGTCGCCACCATCGCCTTCGGCATGGGCATCGACAAGAGCGATATCCATAACGTCGTGCATTTCGACCTGCCCAAATCGATCGAAAACTACAGCCAGGAAATCGGCCGTGCCGGACGTGACGGGCTGCCATCGGACTGTCTGGTGCTGGCCAACCGCGACAGCCTCAACGTGCTGGAAAACTTCGTCTACGGCGACACGCCTGAACTGGACGGTATCCGCTGCGTGCTCGACGAGATGCAGGCCGCCGCGCCCGAGGGGCAATGGGAGTTTCTGCTGGGGCCACTGGCGGACCAGAGCAACATCCGCCAGCTGCCGCTCAAGACCTTGCTGGTTCAGCTGGAGCTTCGTGGTCTGATCGCTCCGCGTTATGCCTACTACGCCGAATACCGGTTCAAGTATCTGCAGGAGCCCGAGCAATTGCTGGCGCGCTTCGAGGGTGAACGCAGGGATTTCGTCGCGGCGATCATCCAGACGTCCCCGCGCGCGCGTACCTGGGCCACGGTGAATTTCGATGCGCTGTACGAACAGCATCAGGCCGAGCGCAGTCGGGTGGTCAAGGCGCTGGATTATTTCCAGGAAAAGGGCTGGGTCGAGCTTGAAAGCAAGCTGATGACCGAGGTCTACAGCCTGCTGCAAACCGATTTCGACAGTGCCGAGTTGAGTGCAGAGCTGCACGCCGGCTTCACTCGGCATGAACAGACCGAGGTTGCGCGGATACATGCCATGCTCGATTTGTTCGCCACTGATCGCTGCCTGGGTTATCGCCTGGCCGAGTATTTCGGCGACGAAAATGTGCCCCGTCAGTGTGGGCATTGTTCGGTTTGTCACGGGCAAGTCGCACGACTGCCAGCACCCCCGGAGTTGCCTGCGCTTGAGGATAAGAATTTCGAGGCGCTGTGTAGCGATTTTATCCACAAGCATGAACAACACACGGGGAGTTTGCCGTCGGCCGAGCGTGTGACGCGGTTTCTGTGCGGGATCAGTGTGCCCTTGTTTACCAAGCTCAAGGTGCGGACGATTTCGGGGTTTGCGGTGTTGGAAGATTATCCGTATGCCGAGGTTCGAGGGTGGGCCGAGGCACACCTCTAACCCGTGTGTGGGCGCATCCATCCGCTGAATGTTGCTCATCACAGGAATAAATTTCAAAAAAGCGCAGCGGCTGACTATGGTGAGGGCTGTCTTCGGATCGCCAACAAGAGAACAGAACATGAGCCAGACACCGTTCGATATTCAGCGCGCAGCCGTGATCGGCGCGGGCACCATGGGCCGTGGCATTGTCATGTGCCTGGCCAACGCCGGGGTGGCGGTGCAATGGGTCGATAACAATCCGCAGATGCTTGAACAGGCACTGGTCACCGTGGCGGACACCTACGCCCATAGTGTTCGGCAAGAACGCATCGATCAGGCCGAGGCCGATGCCCGTATCGCGCGGGTCACGGCAGCGGCCAATTATGCGGCCATCCGTGACGTCGACCTGGTGATCGAAGCCGTTTACGAAAACCTCGAGCTCAAGCAGTCAATCTTCCGCGAACTGGATGGCCTGCTCAAACCTGAAGCCATTCTGGCGAGCAATACTTCAGCACTGGACATTGATGCCATCGCTGCCGTTACACGCCGTCCGCAACAAGTCCTTGGCCTGCACTTTTTCAGTCCGGCGCACATCATGAAGCTGCTGGAAATTGTCCGTGGTGCCCAGACTGCACCAGCGGTGCTTGAGGCTGCACTGGTGTTGGGCAAACGCATGGGCAAGGTCAGCGTGGTGTCGGGCAATTGCGACGGCTTCATCGGCAATCGCATGCTCAATACCTACGTGCTGGAGGCGCGCAAAATGCTGCTGGAGGGTGCTTACCCTTACCAGGTGGATGCGGCGCTGCAAGGTTTCGGTTTCGCCATGGGGCCATTCCGCATGTTCGACGTGGTTGGCGTCGATTTGCAATGGCGTGCCCGGCAACTGTCCGGCGTTGGGCAGGATGCGCCAGAGGTGCAGGTGGATAACCGTCTGTGTGAATTGGGCCGTTTTGGTCAGAAGAGCGGCGATGGCTTCTACCACTATGAACCGGGTAGTCGTCAGGCTGAGCACGACCCGCAGGTCGATGTGCTGGTACTGGAAGTCAGCGAAGGGCTGGGGTTCCATCGTCGCGAGATAAGCCAGGAAGAAATCCTGGAGCGCTGCCTGCTGGCGCTGGTCAATGAGGGCGCGAAGATTCTTCAGGAAGGCATCGCCGGATCGGCCCATGACATCGATCTGGTTTACCTCAACGGATACGGGTTCCCGGCGGACAAGGGCGGGCCGATGGCCTGGGCGGATCAGCAGGGGTTGGCGGATATTCATCAGCGGCTGTTGGCACTGGAGACCCGCCAGGGCGATCACTGGAGCCCGGCGCGGTTGATTGGTGAGTTGGCGGCGGCGCGGAAAGGGTTTGCCGACAAGTAATTGATATGGCGCCTGTTCCGGCGCCTTCGCGAGCAAGCCCGCTCCCACAGTTGAAGGCGTTCCACTGTGGGAGCGGGCTTGCTCGCGAAGAACGATAACGCGGTTTTTCGCCTTAAATTGGTCATCCAACCCCAGGAATCAACGCTGATGCCCCAACGCTCCGACTACCCGCACTTGCAACCCATCACCACCCGTTGGCACGACAACGATGCCTACGGTCATGTCAACAACGTCACCTACTACAGCTACTTCGACACGGCGGTGAACACCTACCTTATCGAAGTCGGTGGGCTGGACATCCACGATGGCGAGGTGGTGGGTTTCGTGGTGAGTTCGGCCTGTGATTACTTTGCTTCCATCGCCTTCCCGGATCGGATCGAGATCGGCTTGCGGGTCGGCAAGTTGGGCAGCAGCTCGGTGCAGTACGAATTGGCGGTGTTCAAGCAAGGGGAAGACGAGGCCTGTGCGGCGGGGCGCTTCGTGCATGTGTTCGTCGACCGGGCATCGAATCAGCCGGTGGCGATTCCGCTCGGGTTGCGCAGAGCGATGGAGCGCCTGGTAGTTTAAAACGGGCAAAAAAAATCGCAGCCCTTGGGCTGCGATTTTATCTATCAGTGAACCGCCTGGTATTCCGGGATCAGTCACGATGGCGATAGTACTTGTGATGCTTGCGGTGGCCATACGCATGACCGCGACCTGGATGGCCGTCACGGTAGTAACGACGATCATCATGACCGCGATATCGACGACCGTCATGATCATCGTCATCATCATCGGCTTTGTTGCCCATATAGTTACCCAGCGCGCCACCGGCACCGCCGCCTGCTGCGGAGCCGATCAGGCTGCCGGTGGTGCCGCCAACGCTGCGGCCAACCACGTTACCGCCTGCTGCGCCCAACGCACCGCCAATGGCGGCTTCGCCACGGCTGCGTTTGTCTGCGCCGACTGCGCTACCACCCGCGCCGCCCAGGGCTGCGCCGATGGTGGAACCTGTATTGCCGCCCAGCGATTGGCCGACGACCGAGCCCAAAACCCCGCCCAATGCGCCGCCCACACCTGCTTCGGTGGTGCCGCCAGCAGAGGCCATGCCACTGACCAGGCCAAGGGACAACAAGAGAATCGAGGAGAACTTCATGGAGGAACCTCAAGGGGATGACGACGCGATCCTGAGGCTGTGTCATGGGCGTGACAATCGAAATCCGACGAGTAACACGACTTGAGCACATTTCTATAAGTTGCTGTTTTTTGGGCGGAACTTAATGGTTTTTCGCCGGTCTTTAGTTACTTCGGATAGGCCGTTTTTGTGAAAAACGGCCTTTTTTGTGGGCGTTTGGAAACTGTTTCATCCGGATTATTCGTTGGATGATCCACCGCTTTCGCGAGCAAGCCCGCTCCCACATTGAATACCAGGCGTACATAAAATCTGTGTTCGCTGAAGATCAAATGTGGGAGCGGGCCTGCTCGCGAAGACGCCAATCCAGGCGCCGAATCAGGCCGACCTGGCCATGATCAACCCAGTCTCACTCGCCGCTTCCAACCGGATCGCCACGAACTTCGACGTTGGTGTATGGCTGCCATCCCCGGTGCTCTCCAGCGGCACCAGCGGATTCACTTCCGGATAGTACGCCGCCGCTTGTCCTGCAGGAATATCAAATGCCAGCAGCGTGAAGCCCTTCACCCGTCGTACAACGCCATCATCCCAGATCGACACGATGTCCGCCTTCTGCCCCGGCTTGAAGCCCAGGCGAATGATGTCAGCTTCGTTGACGAACAGCACATCACGTTGGCCTTTAACCCCGCGGTAACGGTCATTGAGACCATAGATCGTGGTGTTGTACTGATCGTGGGAGCGCATCGATTGCATGATCAGGTCCGGCAACACACCGGTGGCGCGGGTACGTTCGTGAACCAGATCCCTGGGCAGCGCGTTCGGGCGGAAGTTGGCCCGGCCGGATGCGGTATTCCACTTGCGCGCGCCGGCGCTGTTGCCCAGGTAGAAGCCGCCTGGGTGCTTGACCCTTTCGTTGAAATCCTTGAAGCCTGGGATGGTATCGGCAATCAAGTCGCGGATGCGCCTGTAGTCGGCCACCAGCCAGTTCCAGTCGACCGGATGGCTGCCCAGGGTCGCGGCGGCGATGCCGGCCAGGATCGCCGGTTCCGAGCGCATCTGGTTCGACAGTGGCTGCAACTGTCCGTTGGAGGCGTGGACCATGCTGAACGAATCTTCGACAGTCACCGCTTGCGCGCCTTCAGTCTGGATGTCGATGTCGGTACGGCCCAGGCACGGCAGGATCAGGGCGTCTTTGCCGTGAGTCAGATGGCTGCGGTTAAGCTTGGTGCTGATCTGCACGGTCAGGTCGCAGTTGCGCAGGGCCTGGAAGGTGCGCGGGCTGTCCGGGGTGGCTTGAGCGAAGTTGCCACCCAGGCCGATGAAGACTTTGGCCCGGCCTTCGGCCATGGCATGAATCGCCTCGACCACGTTGTGGCCGTTTTCCCGCGGAACCTTGATCTGGAAGCGACGCTCCAGGGCATCAAGGAACGCCACGGGTGGCCGTTCGTTGATGCCCATGGTCCGGTCGCCCTGCACGTTGCTGTGGCCACGCACCGGGCACAGGCCGGCGCCTGGCCGTCCGATGTTGCCGCGCAGCAACATCAGGTTGGCGATTTCCTGGATGGTCGCGACCGAATGGCGATGCTGGGTGATGCCCATGGCCCAGCACATGATGACGTTCTTGCCCTTGGCGTACATGCGCGCCGCTCGCTCGATTTCCACCAGGGGCAGGCCGGACTGCTCGACGATCTGCTCCCATGGGGTTTCGTCGATGGCGGCCAGGTAGTCCAGTACATTGACGCTGTGTTCATTGAGGAAGGCGTGATCGAACACCGCAGGCTCGCCCGCATTCTGTGCATCACGCTCCCATTGCAGCAGGAATTTCGCCATACCCCGCATGATCGCCATGTCGCCGCCCAGCGCCGGACGGAAGTACGCGGTGTTGGTCGGTTTGTCGCCATTGGTGAGCATTTCGATCGGGTGTTGCGGGTGCTGGAAGCGCTCCAGGCCGCGCTCTTTCAGTGGGTTGATGCACACCACTTGCGCGCCGCGTTTGACCGCTTCACGCAACGGTTCGAGCATCCGAGGATGGTTGGTGCCGGGGTTCTGGCCCCAGACGAAAATCGCATCGGCGTGTTCGAAGTCGTCGAAGGTCACGGTGCCTTTGCCGACGCCGACACTTTGTGACAACGCAACGCCGCTGGCTTCGTGGCACATGTTCGAACAGTCGGGGAAGTTGTTGGTGCCATAGGCGCGCACGAACAGTTGGTACAAGAAAGCCGCTTCGTTACTGGCCCGGCCGGAAGTATAGAACTCGGCCTGGTCCGGGCTCGCCAAGCCGTTCAGGTGTTTGGCGATCAGCGCAAAGGCAGCGTCCCAACTGATCGGCTTGTAGCGATCGGTCTCGGCGTCGTAGCTCATCGGCTCGGTCAGCCGGCCCTGATATTCAAGCCAGTAGTCGCTTTGCTCCAGCAGCGAAGTGACGCTGTGTTTGGCGAAAAAACTGGCGTCGACGCGGCGTTTGGTCGCTTCCCAGTTCACCGCCTTGGCGCCGTTCTCACAGAACATCACCATGCCGGCTTCGTTGGAGTCACCCCAGGCGCAGCCGGGACAGTCGAAGCCGCCGTTCTTGTTGGTCTTGAGCATCATGCGCAGGTTTTTCAGCGCGTTGTCGCTGGTCAACCAGGCTTGGGCGACGCTGATCAGTGCGCCCCAACCTCCGGCCGGGCCTGTGTAGGGTTTGTAGCGAGGGACAGGTTTCTGGTCGGCTTGACGGTGTTGACTCACGCTTGGTTCTCCAACGCTGGGCTGTAGACCCGCGGCGCATTCTTTTGTGGCAGATGGATGAGATTGAGGTTGTGGCGACGGGCCCATTGCACGGCGAGCCCTGTCGGAGATGACAGGCTGACCAGAGTCTGGATGCCGGCGCGCAAGACTTTCTGGATCAATTCGAGGCTGCAGCGACTGGTGACGATCGCCAGCCCGCCTGCCGTCGGAATGTTTTGCCGGATCAAGCCACCAATCAATTTGTCGAGGGCGTTGTGCCGGCCGATATCTTCACGGCCCAGCAACAGTTGGCCCTGGTCGTTCATGAACACAGCCGCGTGCACCGCCCCACAGTGCTGGCCAAGCGGCTGGAACGCGCCAATGCGCTGGCGCAGGCCATCGAGCCATTCAATGGGTGGCAGCGGGGCGCCGGGCAATACCTGGAGGTCCGGCAATGCCTGCTCGACCGCTTCCACGCCGCACAGCCCGCAACCGCTGGTACCGGCCAGTTGCCGACGCTGTTGCTTGAGGTTCCAGAACGCGCGATTGGCGATGGTCACTTGCGCGTACTGCGCCGAGCCCGAGCCGCTGAGTTGCAGGTCATAGATGTCCGTGGCGTCCTGGATGATGCCGCTGCCCAGGCTGAAGCCGACGATGAAGTCTTCAAGGTCCGTGGGCGTTACCAGCATCACCGCCTGGCTGATGCCGTTATAGGCAATCGCCAGTGCGACTTCCTCGGCCAGCGCGGTGCTGGCCGACTCCGAATGTTCGAGGTTGCTGTAGCTGTACGTTTGGCTGGCGTCGGGCGCGGGCGTTTCGAGGGCAGGCGCCGCGCAGGCTGGGCGCTTGGCGTTCATGGCATCACCGAGGGTTTGATCAGCTTTAAGACTAGGCGCGGCAACTTGTCACGTCTAATCGCTATTACTGATCTGCCGATAGATGCCGTCGATCAAGCGCCGATCAACGATTGCTGATAAAGCGCAAAACAGGCCTCCGCCAGAGCCGAGCGTGGCGCGCTGCGACGCATGATCAGCCCCAGCCGGCCAAGGGTCTGGGCGTTTTCGATCGGTTGCAGGCGCAAATGATCGGTCAGTCCTTCCAGGCCTCCGTCCAACGGCATCACCGCGCAGCACAAGCCACCGTGCACAGCTTGTAACAGTTGATGAACGGCATCGGTTTGCAACAAAGGCTGCGGGTTGAGCCCTCGACTATGGAAGTTGTGGTCGATGGACTGGCGAAAGTGCATGCCGCTGGTGAGCATGCCCAGCGGTAATTCGATCAGCGACTCCCAACTCAGCGGTGTATCGCCAAAGGTAAAGAAACGCTGATCGTAGAGCAGGCCCATGCGGGTTTCACTGAAGGTCAGGGAATCGAAGCGCTCGGCATCCAGGCGTTCGAGGTAGGACACGCCGAGGTCCAGGCGATTGTTCGCCAGTTGTTCGAGGATCTGCTCGGAACTCAGTGCCGAGAGTTCGAAGCGCAGGTTCGGGTGTTCCGTGTGCAGGCGTTGCAGCAGCGGCAAGGGATCGAAGCTCGACAGCGGCACCACGCCCAGGCGCAGGGTGCCGACCAGGTTACCGCGACAGGCGGCCGCCTCGGCGTACAGGCCATCATAGGCCGCCAGAACGGTGCGCGCCCAAGCCAGCACCCGCTCGCCAGGTGCAGTGAAGCCTTCGAAGCGCTGGCCGCGATTGACCAGCGGCAGGTCGAGTTCTTCTTCGAGGCTGCGCAGGCGCATGGACAGGGTCGGCTGGGTAATGTGGCAGCGCGCGGCGGCCTGGCCGAAATGGCGGGTTTCGTCCAGAGCGATGAGGAATTTCAGCTGCTTGATGTCCATCTTCGTTCCTGGAGGCGGGAAGGGGCGATTCTATCGCAAGCGGCGTCATTGGTCGGTTTGGATTGGCAAATGACTGCCGTGGTCTAGGCTTTTGCGTCTGGAACCCGAAACCCAAGGAGAGCGAAACAATGAGCCTGTTCAGTTTTCTAAAAGAAGCCGGTGAAAAAATCCTCGATGCGTTGACGCCGGACAAAGCCGAAGCCAACAGCGAGGCGTTGACCAAGCATGTGCAGAGTGCGTTGACGGGGATCGACACTTCCAAGATTCAGGTCAAGGTCGAGGGCGATAAGGTCATCGCCAGCGGCGAAGCGAATACGCAGGAAGAGAAGGAGAAAATCCTCCTGGCCCTGGGCAATGTGGCAGGTGTCAGCGGTGTTGAAGACGAGATCACTGTTACTGGACCTGTGGTCGTGGCGGCGAAGTTTGTCGTGGTCGAGAAGGGCGACACCCTGAGTGCCATTTCCTTGCGCGTGTATGGCAATGCCAACCTGTACAACAAAATCTTCGAGGCCAACAAACCCATGCTCAAGGATGTGAACAAGATCTATCCGGGGCAATCGTTGCGGATTCCCGAATAATGTGAGGCTCTGTAGGAGCTGCCGCAGGCTGCGATCTTTTGATCTTGTTTTTAAAGATCACAGTCAAAAGATCGCAGCCTTCGGCAGCTCCTACAGGGAATCAAAGGCCGGTTATCAAATCCCGATAATCACCCACTGCGGCAAATTCAGCGGTGTCCTTGGGCCCCTTTTGGCTGTCCGGCTCTTTCACGGCCAGCAAATGCCCCACACCAAAATCTCGCGCACTGCGCAGGATCGGCAAGGTATCGTCGATAAACAGGCTGCGCGCCGGGTCGAAGTCGATGTCGGCCTGCAAGGCATCCCAGAACTGCGGGTTTTCCTTGGGGAAACCGTAATCGTGGGAGCTGATCAGGCGCTCGAAATAGGGTGCCAGTTCGATTCTTTCCAGCTTCAAGGACAGCGAATCGCGGTGTGCGTTGGTGATCAGCACCACGCGTTTGCCTGCACGCTTGATCGCTGCCAGGAAGGTGTCCGCATCCGGGCGCAGGGCGATCAGATGAGCGGTTTCCAGTTTCAGCTCGCGCACCGGCAGCTTCAGTTCGGCACTCCAGAAATCCAGGCAGTACCACTGCAGCTGGCCGGCATTGCGTTCAAACAGGGGCTGCAGTTCCATATCGGCCATGGCCCGACTCACTCCGTGCCATTCGGCATAGCGCTTTGGCAGGTGCTCCAGCCAGAAATGGTTGTCGAAGTGCAGGTCCAGCAGCGTGCCGTCCATGTCCAGCAGAACGGTATCGATATCGCGCCAGGGCAGCAGGGACATAAAAACTTCTCCAGCGGTAAAAAAAGGTATCCGGGGACAACAAACAGGATAGGCCGGGTATAGTAACCCGCTATCGCCCAGGAGCCGCTCATGCGCCAGAAACCCACCATCCTCGCCCGCGAGATTGTCGCCACCAGCCGTTTGTTCTGCGTCGAGGAACTGAAGCTGCGTTTTTCCAATGGCGTGGAGCGCACCTATGAGCGGCTGGTCGGCAAGGGTGCAGGTTATGGCGCCGTGATGATCGTGGCGATGCTCGATGCGGACCATGCTGTCCTGGTCGAGGAATACTGCGGTGGTACCGATGAATACGAATTCTCGCTGCCCAAAGGCTTGATCGAGCCAGGTGAGGACGTTCTGGCGGCAGCCGAGCGCGAGCTCAAGGAAGAAGCCGGTTTTGGCGCGCGACAGCTTGAGCATTTGACCGAGCTGTCGCTGTCCCCCGGTTACATGAGCCAGAAAATCCAGGTGGTCTTGGCCACTGACCTGTACGAAGAACGCCTGGAAGGTGACGAACCTGAGCCGATGGGCGTGGACAAGGTCAACCTGCGCGAGTTGTCGGCGCTGGCGCAGAACCCGAAGTTCACCGAAGGCCGGGCCTTGGCAGCCTTGTACCTGGCCCGTGACCTGTTGACCCAGCGCGGGGTGTTCCAGCCATGAATTTTCCCCACCCATTGATGGCGCCGGTGGTCGAGCTGGCGTTGCAGGCCGGCGATGCGATCCTGCCATTTTGGCGCACCGGCACGCAGGTGACCGCCAAGGCGGATGATTCACCCGTGACGGCCGCAGACCTGGCCGCTCACCATCTGATCCTGGCCGGGCTGACGGCACTCGATCCGAGCATCCCGGTGCTGTCCGAGGAAGACGCCAACATCCCCCAGAGCGTACGCGCCGGATGGCAGCGCTGGTGGCTGGTGGACCCGCTGGACGGCACCAAGGAATTCATTTCCGGCAGCGAAGAGTTCACCGTCAACATCGCGTTGATCGAGCAGGGGCGCGTGGTATTTGGCGTGGTGTCGATGCCGACCAACGGGCGTTTCTATGTCGGTGGTGCCGGGTTCGGCGCGTGGCGTGGCGATCAAGGTGGCACGCCCGTGGCGATTGCGGTGCGTGATGTTCCGGCCCCCGGTCAGCCGTTCACCGTGGTTGCCAGCCGTCGCCATTCCAGTCCAGAGCAGGAACGCTTGCTGGCTGGGTTGAGCGCCAGCCTGGGAGAACTGGAACTGGCCAACATCGGCAGTTCTCTGAAGTTCTGCCTGTTGGCCGAGGGGGCGGCGGATTGTTATCCACGCCTGGCGCCGACTTCGCAGTGGGATACAGCAGCGGCTCAAGGCGTGCTTGAAGGGGCGGGTGGCGAGGTGCTCGACTTGAAGGGTGCGCCGTTCTGTTATCCGGCGCGAGAATCGCTGCTAAACGAATTTTTCCTGGCACTGCCGGCCAAGGCAGCGTGGCGGGAACAATTGTTGGCGCTGGCCAACCTGTAGGAGCCGGCTTGCTGGCGATCCATGCAACGCGGTGTGTCTGACTCACCGCATTGCATCGATCGGCGCATCAACGGTGCAAAACGTACTGCCCGACAAACTTCACCGCATCCTCATCGCTACCCGCATTCACCACTCGCGTATGCAGGCTCAATCGCGCCCGTCCGTACCGCTGATACATCGCCAGGAATTTCTTCCACACCTGCGCACTCGGCGCCTGGCAAATGGCGTGTGCATCGCCTGTCACTGGCAGCGGGTAGTTGATCTGCCCTTCCTGAATAACGATGTGCCCGTCGCTTATCCCTTCTTCTTTCAGGCGTAAATGCAGCCAGCCCCAACCGGCCAGTACCGCGCCGCAATACAGGCTGCCGCCGAACATGGTGCTCTTGTGGTTGACGTTGGCGTCCAGCGGCAAGTACAGGCGCAGTTGCTGATCGTGCCAGTCGAGCACCTTGAGGCCCATGTCCCGGGTGAGGGGAATGTCGTGGTGGAGGACGGATTCCAGTTGACGACTGTCGCGGCTCATTCAGGGGCCTCTTGTTTGTAGTGGATGAGTGGGCGGCAGCTCAATCGAGGTCGTCGCCATGGGTGGAGGTGCCGCTGTCGGCAAAGCTCAGGCCGTGCTTGCGCAATTTGTCATGCAAGGTCTTGCGTGGAATGCCAAGCGCCTCGGCGACGCTGCGTACCGAGCTGTGCGAGCGCGCCAGTTCCGCGGCAATCAGGGTTTTTTCGAAGTTTTCCACCTGCTCGCTCAACCCGCCGCTGACCATGTCTACCGTCGTGCCAACCGAGCCTTGCACCTCGTTGTTATCCAGCGCCAGTTCCAGGCCCAGGGCGAAGCGTTCGGCCGCATTTTGCAGTTCGCGCACGTTGCCAGGCCAAGTGTGGCGCAACAGCAGGGCGCGTTGCCCGGGTTGCAGTTCATGCGGCGGCAAGCCGTGGCGGGCGCTGGCTTCATCGGCGAAATGCTGGAACAGCATCAGCGCATCTTCACCGCGTTCGCGCAGTGGCGGAATGCGCAGGGGCGCGACGTTCAGGCGATAGTACAGGTCGGCGCGGAAGCGCCCCTGATCGGCGGCCTGACGCAGGTCTTCCTTGGTGGCGGCGATGATGCGGATGTCCAGCGGGATCAGTTGATTGCCGCCCAGACGTTCGACCACCCGCTCCTGCAGCAAGCGCAGCAATTTCACCTGGACGTCCAGGCTCATGCTTTCGATCTCATCGAGAAACAGCGTGCCGCCGTTGGCAAACTCGAACTTGCCGATGCGGCGTTTCTGCGCACCGGTGAAAGCGCCTGGCTCGTGGCCGAACAACTCGCTTTCGACCACCGACTCGGCCAGCGCCCCGGCGTTGATCGCCACGAACGGACCATTGCGCCGATTCGACAGGTCATGCAGCGCGCGGGCCACCACTTCTTTGCCGGCCCCGGTCTCACCGAGGATCAACACGTCTGCCCGGGTCGCCGCCAAGGCGCCGATTTGCTCGCGCAGGCGCAGCATCGAGGGCGAGTGTCCGACCAGGCGTGTGCTCAATTCATTGCGATCGCTCAGGGCCAGGCGCAGGCTGCGGTTGTCCAGCACCAGTCGGCGCAGGGCCAGGGCGCGGCGAACGCTGTCGAGCAGGGCGTCGCTGGCGAAGGGTTTTTCCAGAAAGTCATAAGCCCCGGCTCGCATGGCTTGCACCGCCAGCGGCACATCGCCGTGGCCGGTGATCAGCAGCACCGGCAGTTCCGGGTCCTGGGCGTGGAGTTCGGTCAGCAGTTCGATGCCGTCCATGCCCGGCATGCGGATATCGCTGACGACCACGCCCGGCCAGTCGCGCTCCAGTTGCGCGGCCAGGCCCTTGGCTTCTGCCAGCGGCAGAATCTTCAGGCCGGCCAGGTCAAGGGTCTGGCTCAAGGCCTGGCGCAGATGGGGATCGTCGTCGATCAACACGACCTGGATGCGGTTGTCGATGGTCATGCACTTCGGTCCTCGGACGGTTGCAGGCTCACACCCGGTGCGCCTGCGCGCAGTTTCAGGGTAATCAGGGCGCCGCCTTCCTTGTGGTTGGCGAACGACAGTTCGCCGCCGAAGGCGCGCATCAGGGTCTCGCAGATCGCCAGCCCCAATCCAAGGCCCTGGGTGCGGGTCTTGGTGGTGTAGAAGGGCTCGCTGGCGCGGCCGAGGGCCTCCAGGCAGAAACCGGGGCCGTTGTCGCGAATGTACAGGTTGACGCCATCGGCCGTGGATTGGGCACTCAACCAGAGTTTTCGCGGCGGGCCTTTTTCCGTCAGGGCATCCAGGGCGTTGGCCAGCAGGTTGCCCAGCACCTGGCGCAGGCGGGTTTCTCCGGCCTCTACCCACAAAGTGGCGGCGGGCAAGTCGCGGATCAGTTCGACTTCCATGCTGCGCCGACGCTTGGCCAGCAAGGCCAGGGCATCGTCCAGCGCCGGTTGCAGGGCGACGCTCTCCGGGGCATGGCGATCGCGCCGGGCAAAGGCGCGCAGGTGAGCAATGATCGACGCCATGCGTCCGGTCAATTCGCTGATCAGCTTGAGATTGCCGCGGGCATCGTCGGTGCGCTGGTGGTCGAGCAGCACTTCGGCGTTTTCCGCGTAGCTGCGGATGGCCGCCAAGGGTTGGTTGAGTTCGTGGCTGATGCTTGCCGACATCGTGCCCAGGGCCGACAGCTTGCCGGCCTGCACCAGGTCATCCTGGGCGCGAACCAGTTCTTGCTGGGCCTGTTCGCGTTCCAGCACTTCCTGTTTGAGTCGACGGTTGAGGCCCTCAAGATCACTGGTGCGCTCGGCCACCCGGCCTTCCAGTTCGCGCCGGGCCTTGGCTTCGAAGGCGATCCGTTCCAGGTAGTGGCGGCGGCGTTGCATCATCAGGCCGAGCAACAGCATCAACACCAGCAGCGTCGCGCCACCGATGGCGAGCACCGTGCGCACCGGGCGATCTATCAGGGTGCGCGGGGCGAGGATGCTGACGTTCCAGCCGGTTTCCGCGATCGCCTGGGTCTGGGTCAACCAGGCGTTGGGATTGAGCTTCAGCGGCTTGGGTTCGCGGGTGGGGTAGGGCTGGATCGCGGTGATTGCCTTGCGCTCTTCTTCGCTCAACTCACGGGTCGAACGAAAGCGCCATTCGGGCCGCGAGGTGAGGATGACCACGCCGTTGTGATCGGTCAGCAGCAGTTGCTCCGGGGTTTTGCCCCACAGGCTTTCGGTGTGGTCGAGGTCGACCTTGACCACCAGCACGCCGGTGATTTTCTCGCCCTCGCGCACGGCAGCGGCGAAGAAGTAGCCACGTTTGGCGGACGTGGTGCCCAGGCCGAAAAAACGTCCGAGTCGACCGGCCATGGCTTCGCTGAAGTACGGCCGGAAGGCAAAGTTACGACCGACGAAGCTGTCGTGCTTATCCCAGTTGGAGGCGGCCAGGGTCTTGCCCGAGGTGTCCATCAGGTACATGACTTCGGCGCCGGTCTGGGTGCTGATGTTTTTCAGCAGACGGTTGGCGTTGCCCTGGGTGACGCCATCGTCCGGCGCGCCAAGCACGGCGCGCAGGGCTGGCAGGTCGCCGAGGATCTGCGGCAATACTTCATAACGATGCAGGGTGCCCAGCAGGTTGGCGACGTAGAGATCGAGGGTCTGGCGATTCTGCCCGGCCAGTTCGCTGCGGTAATAGCGCTCGGCCAGATGCTCCAGCGGCCACAGCAAGGGCGCCAGGCACAACGCGAGCAGGGCCAGGCTGCGCCAGCGGGGTCTGCGGGGAAGGGTCGGAGTCATGAGCATCGAGCGCCTGTGGGTACAGGTGCATTATGCCTAGGCTTGCCGACGCAGTCTGCGCGCTGAAACGGGCGCCGCCGTTTCAGTCGAAGACGTCGGCGTCCTTGAAGAATGCGGCGGCCTGATCCCTGGCCGACAGTTGCGGCGCTGTATCCAGCGGCGGCCACTCGATGGCCAGGTCCGGATCGTCCCAACGAATGCTGCGCTCGGCCACCGGGTTGTAGTACTCGGTGGTTTTGTAGAGAACCTCGGCGAAATCACTCAACACCAGGAAACCGTGGGCGAAACCCTTGGGGATCCACAGCTGGCGATTGTTCTGCGCAGAAAGGCGTACGGCCACCCATTTGCCGAAATGCGGCGAGCTGCGCCGCACGTCGACGGCGACATCAAGAATTTCCCCGGCGCAGGCCCGAACCAGCTTGTCCTGGGTGTTCTCCAGTTGGTAATGCAGCCCGCGCAGCACGCCTTGTTGCGAGCGCGAATGGTTGTCCTGAATGAATTGCGTATTCAGGCCAGTGGCTTCCTTGAAAGCCTTGGCGTTGAAACTTTCGTAGAAAAACCCCCGTTCGTCACCGAAAACCTTGGGCTCGATGATCAAAACACCGGGCAGGTCGGTGGTCACAACATTCATGGGTTTCTCCAACGATGGGCATTGATGGTCGCCATTCTTGCCTAGAGTGCCTGCAAGGGCGAGTGTCATGTGGTTTTTTTCTTGGTAGTTGACCGATCCAGCCGCTTGCCAGCCGTTTCAAGGGGGTTGCGTATCGCCTTGAGCAGTGGCGATATAGGCGCCTAATAAAATTTCAGGGGTCGTTGTATGCCGCTCGCCACGTTGATTCATCGCGCCAGTTTGCCCAGCCCGCAAGTGTCAGCGGAGCAAGCGCTAGAGCTGCTGCAGGCGCATTACGGGCTGAACGCAAGATTACAGCCCCTGGGCAGCCAGCAGGATCTGAATTTTCGCGTCGACAGCGATCAGGGGCGGTTTGTCCTGAAAATCTGCCGGGGCGACTATTCGGCGCTCGAGCTGCAAGCCCAGCATGCCGGGCTCAAGCACCTGGCTGAGCATCCTGACGTCCATGTGCCGCGGGTGATTGCGGCGAAAAACGGTGCGGACCTGTTGTCCCTGGAGGTCGCAGGCCAAGCGGTGCATGTGCGTCTGCTGGATTACATCGAAGGACAATCGCTGACGCACCTCGAACATTTCAATCGCACGGTGGTGGCCGGTTTCGGGCGGCTGTGCGGTGAAATGGACCTCGCACTGGCGGATTTTGACCATCCGGGGCTGGTGCGCACCCTGCAGTGGGACGCGCGCCACGCCCATGCGCTGATCGCCCATTTGCTGCCGGTGATCAAGGATGAAACCCAGCGCCGCCTGATCGTTGAAGCGTCCGAACAGGCAGAGCGCCATTTGTTGCCACTGCAAGACAAGTTGCCCGTGCAAGCCATTCACATGGACATCACCGACGACAACGTGGTCTGGCAGCGGGATGCGCAACGCCATTGGCAGTTGCAAGGCGTGATCGATTTCGGCGACCTGATCCGCACCTGGCGTATTACCGACCTGTCGGTGACCTGTGCCGCGTTGCTGCATCATGGCGGAGGCGATCCCTTCTGCATTTTGCCGGCGGTGCAGGCCTATCACGCGGTCAATCCGCTGCAACACGAAGAACTGCTGGCGCTGTGGCCGCTGATCGTCGCCCGCGCGGCAGTACTGGTGCTCAGTGGCGAACAGCAGGTCAGCATCGATCCGGGCAATGCCTATAGCCGCGACAACCTGGTCCACGAGTGGGAAATTTTCCGTGTGGCCACCTCGGTGCCGTTGGCGCTGATGGAAGCGGCCATCCTGTCGGCCGTCGGACAGCGCCTGCCGGACATTGGCAGCGACGGTTTCGCACCGCTGCTGCCGAGCCTGGTGGGGCGCGAGTTTGCGTTGATCGACCTGGGCGTGCTCAGCCCGCATTTCGAGGTCGGTAACTGGGAGCAGGAAGGCATCGATCAGCGCCTGTTGGACGAAGCCTCCGCTGCCCACGGCCTGGCGGCCAGTCGTTATGGGCAATATCGGTTGTCGCGCACGCGCCCGGACACTGCCGGCGAACCGGACACTTGTCCCTTGCACGTCGAGTTGCGCGTGCCCCATGGCACGGCAGTCGAAGCGCCGTTTGCCGGGGTGGTGCACCAGCCGATGGCCGGGGTGCTGCAACTGGATGGTCCGCAACTGAGTGTGCGGTTGTGGGGCGTAATGCCATCGCTGCACAGCGGTGCGGCGCTGGTAAAAGGCCAGGTGCTGGGCTCGGTCAGCGGGCCGTTGATCGTGCAGTTGTGCCGAGGTGCGTCGATCAGTGCGCCACTGTTCTGCACACCTTCGCGCGCCGCCGCCTGGCAAGCGCTTTGCCCGTCGCCGGCGACGCTGCTGGGGCTGGCTTGCGATGCGCAGGAAGAACTCGATTCGCAGACCTTGCTGGCTCGGCGCGACGCCAGTTTCGCCCGTACGCAAAAACACTATTACGTCGACCCGCCGCGTATCGAACGCGGCTGGCGCAACCACCTGATCGACATGCAGGGCCGCTCCTACCTCGACATGCTCAACAACGTCGCGGTACTCGGCCACGGCCACCCGCGCATGGCGGCGGTTGCCAGCCGTCAGTGGTCGTTGCTCAACACCAACTCGCGGTTCAACTATGCGGCGGTGGCCGAATTCTCCGAGCGTTTGCTGAAACTGTCGCCAGAGGGCATGGATAGGGTGTTCCTGGTCAACAGCGGCAGCGAGGCCAACGACCTGGCCATTCGCCTGGCGTGGGCCTACAGCGGCGGGCGCGACATGCTCAGCGTGCTGGAGGCCTATCACGGCTGGACGGTAGGCGCGGATGCGGTCTCGACTTCGATCGCCGACAACCCCAAGGCCTTGAGCAGCCGTCCGGACTGGGTGCACCCGGTGATCGCGCCGAATACCTATCGCGGCGAATTCCGCGGCCCTGACAGCACGCCGGACTACGTGCGCAGCGTCGAACACAACCTGGCGAAAATCGCCGAGCAAAAGCGTCAACTGGCCGGTTTCATTTGCGAGCCTGTGTACGGCAATGCCGGTGGTATTTCACTGCCGCCGGGGTACTTGCAGCAGGTTTACGCAATGGTCCGCGCCCAAGGCGGCGTGTGCATCGCCGACGAAGTGCAAGTGGGTTACGGGCGCATGGGCGATTTCTTCTGGGGGTTCGAAGAGCAGGGCGTGGTGCCGGACATCATCACCATGGCCAAGGGCATGGGTAACGGCCAGCCCCTGGGTGCAGTGATCACCCGCCGGGAAATTGCCGAAGCGCTGGAGGCCGAGGGCTATTTCTTCTCGTCCGCCGGTGGCAGCCCGGTCAGTTGCCAGATCGGCATGGCGGTGCTGGATGTGATGGAAGAGGAAAAGCTCTGGGAAAACGCCCAGGTGGTCGGCGGGTATTTCAAGGAGCGTCTTGAAGCGCTGATCGATATTCATCCGTTGGTCGGCGCGGTGCATGGCTCCGGGTTTTATCTGGGGGTGGAGTTGATCCGCAACCGTGAAACCCTGGAGCCGGCCACCGAGGAAACCACGGCGTTGTGCGACCGTTTGCGCGAGCTGGGGATCTTCATGCAACCGACTGGCGATTACCTGAATGTGCTGAAGATCAAGCCGCCGATGGTCACTACGCGCCGGAGCGTGGATTTCTTCGTGGATATGCTCTCGAAGGTGCTCGCGGAGGGTCTGTAAACACATACTCACTGTAGGAGCGAGCTTGCTCGCGAAGAGGCCGTGTCAGCCACGAATTCTTGTCTGATTGACCGCTTTCGCGAGCAAGCTCGCTCCTTCAGGGAGTGGTGGTGTTAATTCGATTGTTATCGGGTTTAAGTGTGAAATTTTAGACGCATGGCTTATCTGTCGCTTCTAAAGCCGATATTTATCGGCTATAAAGTCGCCAATGCCAGGGTGTGGAGCAACCATGCCCGACCGTCACGCACTTGCCCGGAGATGATTCATGAGCCGTAACGTTACCGTCGCCGCCACCCAGATGGCCTGTTCCTGGGACCTTGAAGGCAATATCGAGGTCGCAGAAAGGCTGGTCCGCGAAGCCGCCGCCAAGGGCGCGCAGATCATCCTGATCCAGGAACTGTTCGAAGCGCCGTACTTCTGCCAGAAGCCGAACCCGGATTACCTGCAACTGGCGACGACGGTCGAAGACAACGTCGCCATCAAGCACTTCCAGAAAGTCGCCAGGGAACTGCAAGTAGTGCTGCCGATCAGCTTCTACGAACTGGCAGGCCGTGCGCGTTTCAACAGCATCGCGATCATCGACGCCGACGGCAGCAATCTCGGGATTTATCGTAAAAGCCACATTCCAGATGGCCCTGGCTACCACGAGAAGTACTACTTCAACCCGGGCGATACCGGCTTCAAGGTGTGGAACACCCGCTACGCGAAAATCGGCGTGGGCATCTGCTGGGACCAGTGGTTCCCCGAGGCTGCGCGCAGCATGGCGTTGCAAGGCGCGGAAATCCTGTTCTACCCGACCGCCATCGGCAGCGAGCCGCACGACAAGACCATTTCGTCCCGTGATCACTGGCAACGCGTGCAACAGGGCCACGCCGGCGCTAACCTGATGCCGCTGATCGCCAGTAACCGCATCGGCAACGAAGAACAAGACGGCTACGACATTACCTTCTATGGTTCGTCGTTCATCGCCAACCAGTTCGGCGAGAAGGTGCAGGAACTCAACGAAACCGAAGAAGGCATCCTGGTTCACACCTTCGACCTCGACCAACTGGAACACATCCGTAGCGCGTGGGGCTCGTTCCGTGACCGTCGTCCGAACCTGTACAGCGCGCTGAAAACCCTCGACGGTTCCCTGGAGTCCTGATCGACATGACCACTTTGAGCAGCACCCCTCGCGCAGACGGCTTCTACATGCCGGCCGAGTGGGCACCACAAACCCAGACCTGGATGATCTGGCCCGAGCGTCCGGACAACTGGCGCCTGGGCGGCAAGCCGGCGCAAGCCGCGCACATGGCGGTGGCCAAGGCCATCGCCCGTTTCGAACCGGTCACCGTGGCGGTGTCCGCCGGCCAGTACGAAAACGCCCGTGCCCGCCTTGACGTACCCAATATCCGCGTGGTCGAAATGTCCAGCGACGATGCCTGGGTCCGGGACACAGGACCGACGTTCGTCATCAACAACAACGGCGAAGTCCGCGGCGTGAACTGGGACTTCAACTCGTGGGGCGGTTTTGACGGTGGCCTGTATTCGCCGTGGAACCGCGACTCGCAGGTGGGCGGCAAGATCCTCGAGATCGAGCGCAGCCAACGCTACCGCACCGAGGGCTTCGTGCTTGAAGGCGGCTCGATCCATGTCGATGGCGAAGGCACGCTGATCACCACCGAAGAGTGCCTGCTCAACCGCAACCGCAACCCGCACCTGAACCGTGCGGAAATCGAAGCGGTGCTCAGCGCGCATCTGGCTGTGGATAAGATCATCTGGTTGCCGGACGGCTTGTTCAACGACGAAACCGACGGCCATGTGGATAACTTCTGCTGCTACGTGCGTCCGGGAGAGGTGCTGCTGGCGTGGACCGACGATCCACAGGACCCGAACTACCCACGCTGCCAGGCCGCGATGAAAGTGCTGCAAAACAGCACCGACGCCAAAGGTCGCCCATTTACGGTGCACAAGATGCCAATTCCAGGGCCGCTGTATGCGACCGAGGAAGAATGCGCAGGTGTCGACCCGGTGGATGGCACCCAGGAACGCAATCCGAGCGTGCGTCTGGCCGGTTCGTATGTGAACTTCCTGATCGTCAACGGCGGCATCATCGCCCCGAGTTTCGACGACCCGCTCGATGGTCCTGCAAAAGAAATTTTGCAGAACCTGTTCCCCCAGCATGAAGTGGTCATGGTGCCTGGCCGTGAACTGTTACTGGGAGGCGGCAACATTCACTGCCTTACCCAACAACAGCCAGCACCGCACAAAGAGTGAGTGCAGTTGTAACAGCTTGAGTTAGTGGCGAAATCAGAGAGGCAAACGTTTTCGCGCGCAACTTTGTGGGAAGCCCGCAGCCCTTAAGGAATGCGGGCTTTTTTGTATCCGCTTGTCGACAGCGCGCACGCCTTGGCATAGCTCTTGTATCTGCGAAGGTGTAATGCCGGGAGGGGAGAACTTAGTTGTTCTGTCATAAACCTTGGATAAGTTAGCCGCTCAAAAACCGGGAGAGAGCGTTGAAATGAACGCCGAAGTGAATGTGGCAAGTGAGCGGGCGTTGCATCCCCTGGCAGTTAATGGCGAGTCGCTGCAGATCCTGGCGCACTGGTTAAAGTCCAATGGAACGCGTCAGATCACACAAAGTGATCCGCGCCGGACGATGATCGAGCGCTACCCCGCTGGCTTGTTCAGCGAAGCGGAACTGGATGCGTTGTGGGATGTGATGGAAGGATAAGAAGAAAAACAACGGATTGAAAAAACAAAAGCGCTGCCGGGATGGCAGCGCTTTTTTTTATGGTGCGCAAGTTGTAGAAAATTACCCCGCCCCCCTGTAGGAGCTGGCTTGCCAGCGATAGCGGTAGGTCATTCAACATCAATGTTGAATGTGATGGCCCCATCGCTGGCAAGCCAGCTCCTACAGGGTGATGGTGTTAGAAACTGTAAGTCCCGGTCACCACAACGCTGCGCGGCTCACCCGGCTGAATCTGCGCCGCACTGGTGGCCGACGAGTAATACGTCTTGTCACTGATGTTGTTCAGCGCCGCGCGCAGATCCCAATCCTTCTGCCTGAACCCGGCCAACGCATCCCAGCGGCCATAACCCGGCAGCACGGTGGTGTTGAGGTTGTCGGCATAACGATCGCCAACCAGGGTCAACCCGGTTTCGGCATACCAGCCCATTTCAGGTTTCCAGGTCACGAACAGGCTGCCGTTACGCTTGGCCACGTTGCTGATGCGATTTCCTTCAAAGCCATTGTTGTCTTCCTCGATGGTCGCGTCCTGAAGACCTACGCCACCGCGCACATACCAGTTGCCGGTGATCTTGCCGGTGGCGGTCAGCTCTATCCCACGCGAACGTTGTTTACCGGTCAGCAAGGTAATGGTCGGGTTGTTCGGATCACTGGTGCGGCGGTTGTAGAGTTCCAGTTCGTAGATCGCCAGCGTGGTGCTCAGGCGATCGTCGAGCCAGTCGCTTTTCACGCCGATTTCTTTCTGCCTGGTCAGCTCCGGGCTCAGGTCGTTGGTATTGCCGGCCGCACCCGGAGTGATGCCGATCAAACCACCGCCGACCGGCGAAAACGTCTTCGACCAGGAGGCATAGAAAGAATGATTCTGCAGCGGCGTCCACACCAGCCCTACGCGAGGGCTGGTGCTGTGGCTGTCACGGTCTTCGGAAATGTCCCGCAGCTTGTTGGTCGACTCGATGTCGAACGTGTCGTAACGCAAGCCGGCGAGCAGTTGCCATTGATCGTTCAGTTGCAGCTGATCCTGCACATACACCGCACGGCTTTCGACCTCGGTGTGCGAGCTGCTGGAGACCTGCATGCGACCGGTGTGGCGTAAATCCCGATTGGGGTTGTTCAGGTCCAGCGGCGGCACCGGTGAACTGCCCGGGCCTGAGGTGGCGGCGGTGTACAAGGTCGGATCGCGCCGCTGGCTGCCGATCTCGATGCCGGTCAGCAGGCGATGTTCCAGGCCGAAGGTATCGAACCCGCCTTCCAGTTCAACGTTGTTGTAGACGTTGCGGGTGGTCAGGTCCTGTTGCCAGTGCTGGCGCGTGACCTGGTTGGTGGTCGGGTTGTAGCCGGTCAGGTAGGTGTTGTCGAAATCGCTGTTGAGCTTGAACACGCCCAGGGTCTGGCGCAGTTGCCAGTTGTCGCTGAGCTCGTAGGTGAGCTTGGAGCGCAGCGATTGCGACTTGTCGTCGATGAAATCGTGCTCGCTGCCGTAGGTCGTGTCGCGTCCGACGTCTGCCGGGCGGCCGTTGACCCCGGGGACACCGCGATCCGGCGTACGGTTGTAACGGCTGTATTCGTACTGCACCAGCCAGTTCAGGTCCGGCGTCAGCTGCCAGCTCATCGAGGGTGCAAACAACTGGCGATTACCACTCACGCCATCGCGGAAACTGTTCTGGTCCATGTTGCCCATATTCAGGCGCAGGCTGATGTTCTCGGATGGATCGCTGCTAAGGTCGGCATACAGGCTGCGAAGATCATCGCTGCCGCCCTGGGCTTCGAGGGTCGAGCGGCGGCCGAACTCCGGAAGTTTGCTCACCCGGTTGACGATCCCGCCCTGGCTGCCGCGGCCGTACAACACGGCGGCCGGACCTTTGAGCACGTCGATGCGTTCGATGTTGTGCAGGTCGCGCACGTATTGGCTGTCGTCACGGATGCCATCGAGATAAAAGTCGTTGCTTGCGTCAAAACCACGGATGCGCAGGCTGTCGAAGCGGGTGTCGGCGCCGCTGCTGACGTTGGGGATGCCACTGAGTGCGTTGCCCAGGTCGTTGGTGCCGTAATCGACAACGTTGGCGGTCTTGATCGAGTCGATGGCTTGAGGCACGTAGCGCACCGGCGTGTTGGTGCGGGTCGCCGTATTCGTTTCCTTCACACGAGGGTCATCGGCCTCGGCTTCGGCGCTGATGGAGGTGGCAGGTAAGGTGGTAGGCGCAGCGTAGGAAAAACCGGCAGATATCAGAGCAGAAAGCCCAAGGCTGAAGGGCGTAAGGCGAAAAGGGGCAGGCATTGAAGAACGCATCCGTAGGATTTTTAGGGGTGTAACAAGAGCGGCGCGAATGATAATGCTTGCTATTTACTTGTGTTAATTATTCCTGAGAAGCTCCTCTGATTGATTGTTTCCAATTGTGTCGCAATTGTTACTTTTGCCTTTTTAACGTTATTTGAAGTCGATAAAACTGCGCGTCCGTTGAGGTTTTCTGCCAAGCAAACTCATTTGTTAGACGAATTTCGCCGGGTTATGGACGATTCATGAAATTGACACATCGTTAAGGCCGCGGCTACGATCCGGTCCAACGCCTGTGGCAGACCGCCATGACCGAAAAATAATTAAAAGGCCCGCCGCGAGTGATCGTGGGCGGGCCTTTTTGTTTGCGGAATGAAATAAGAGCGCGATAGCGCCGTTTCGGCCGTTGAACACAGCGCGTTTCAACCCGTAATAAGGAAAACAACATGTTGAACAAGCGAATCAGCCTGATCGCTCTGGGGATTTTGAGCGCTACACAGGCCATGGCTAACGACCAAGCCGAATCCAAGGGATTTGTTGAAGACAGCAGCCTCAAAGTGCTGCTGCGCAATGCCTACATGAACCGTGACTATAAAGACGGCAACCCGGATAAATCCGAGTGGGGCCAAGCGGCCATCGGTACGTTCTCGTCGGGCTTCACCCAAGGCACCATCGGCGTGGGTGTGGATGCCTTTGGGCTGTACGCGCTCAATCTGGAGCGCAACGAAGACCGCAGCGGCGCCCAGGGCATCGACTTTTTCAAACAGGGTGCCAGCGGCGAACCGGCTGACGACCTGGCCAAAGCTGGCGCAGCCGTCAAATTCCGTCTGTCCAGCACAACGCTGACCTACGGCGACCAGATGCCGGTGCTGCCGGTACTGAGTTACGACAACGGTCGTCTGCTGCCGGAAAGCTACACCGGTACCCTGATCACCTCCAAGGAGATCAAGGGCCTGGAACTGAACGCCGGTCGCTTCACCGCCGAATCGCGCAAAAGCGCTGAAGGCCATGACAGCGGTGGCTTGAAGTCGATCAACGTGTTGGGCGGTAGCTACCAGTTCACCGAACAATTCAAGGCCGCGTTATATGCCTCCGACGTCGAAGACGTGCTGAAGAAGCAATACGTGAACGCCAACTACGTGTTCCCGTTCGACAAGGATCAGTCCCTGACCCTGGACTTCAACGGCTACCGTACCAAACTGGACGACTCTTACGTCCGTGACAACGGTATTACCGGCGACGACAACAAGATCTGGAGCCTGGCAGCCACCTTCGCCACCGGCCCGCACTCGTTCACCCTCGCTCACCAGCGCAGCACCGGCGACAGCAACCTGGGCTACGCCTACGGCGGCTACCAGAAAGATCAAAACCGCGTCGGCGACGGTGGCAACACCATCTACCTGGCCAACTCCTACTGGTCCGACTTCAACGCCGAAGACGAACGCAGCTGGCAACTGGGCTACGGCCTGGACTTCAGCACCTTCGGTGTGCCGGGCCTGAGCTACAACTTCGCCTATGTACGCGGTGACAACATCACCACCTCCACCAGCGAAGGCGGCACCGAGCGCGAGATCTTCAACCAGTTCAAATACGTCGTACAAAGCGGCCCGGCCAAAGACCTGAGCGTGAAGCTGCGCAGCTCGATCCTGCGCGTGTCGCAGAAGTCGAGCGAGTACAACGTCAGCGGTAACGAAGTGCGTGTGTTCGTGGACTACCCGATCAACATTTTCTGATGATGGGTTGCGGTATCGAGGCCTGATGCAAGGCTGAGAAAAAGAAGAAGCCCCGACTGGTTCGGGGTTTTTTTGTGAGTGCTTGTTGGCTCATGTCGTCAAAAGGCGATATCGGGAACACGTCTTGAGAACGTCGTCCGCGGCGACATGTTCCGAGACTGGATAAACACCGCATCTCGATACGCTGAAGTTTGACTTGGCTTATTACCTCACGTAACTAATGATGTTCCCGCCCCCACCTTTATCCCCTCCAGCTAACTCCATACATTGAGCTCCAACGCCTCTCCCATCATTCCGACGGGAAGGTCACTGGAGTTTCGATCATGCCTTTTGTAAGCGTACGCATCACCCGCGATGGCGTTACCACCGAGCAGAAAGCTCAGGTGATTGCCGAGATCACTGAAACACTGGAACGCGTCCTCAACAAACGCCCTGACCTGACCCACATCGTGATCGAGGAAGTCGACACCGATAACTGGGGCTATGCCGGTATCACCACCACCCAGTACCGCAAACAACTGGCGGAGGAGGGGAAGTCATGACGGCGTCGGTGACCATCGATTTCGTTTCCGACGTGGTGTGCCCATGGTGTGCTCTGGGGGCGACGGCGCTGGAGCAGGCGATCGAGAACGTGGCGGGTGAGGTGGCGGTCGAGCTGACCTACAAGCCTTTCGAGCTGAACCCGGACATGCCGGTTGAAGGCGAGAAAGCCGTCGAGCACTTGATGCGCAAATACGGGCGCACCGCCGAGGACGTCGCCTCTGGCAAGGCGATGCAGATCGCTCGCGGCGAGGCCATCGGCTTCAAGTTCGATCTGGAAAAGCGCACGCACTTCTACAACACCTTCGACGCTCACCGGTTGTTGTTCTGGGCGCTGGAAGAAGGCCGCCAGGTGGCGCTGAAGAAGATCCTGCTGCGCGCTTACTTCAGCGAAGGCCAGAACCCGAGTGATCAGCAGACGCTGGTGCGCCTGGCGGGTGAAGCCGGGTTGGACGAGGCCCGTGCACACAAGGTGCTGGCGTCAGGCGCCTTTGCCGAAGAGGTGCGTGAGCTTGAAGCGTTTTATCGGCAGCACGGCATCAATTCGGTCCCGGCCCTGGTGCTCAACGGTCGTCACCTGGTGTCCGGCTCGCAATCGGTCGAGTACTACGAACAGATGTTGAGACAAATGGCACAAGCCTGATTACCAAATTTTTAAATCATCATTTATCAGTAGAGGTTCATCATGAGCAATTCGAAAAAAGTCGTTGTCATCACTGGCGCATCCCAAGGTCTCGGCGACGGCATGGTCAAGGCCTTCCGCGAGCTCGGTTACCAGATCGTCGCCACCTCGCGCTCGATCAAGCCATCCACCGATCCGGACATCCTCACCGTGGCCGGTGACATCGGCGAGCCAGAAACTGCACAGCGCGTGATTCGTGAAGCGATCGCCCGTTTCGGCCGTGTCGATACCCTGGTCAACAACGCCGGGATCTTCATCGCCAAGCCGTTCACCGCGTACACCGCTGAAGATTACGCCAATGTTTTGTCGGTGAACGTCAACGGTTTCTTCTACATCACCCAACTGGCCATCGCCGAGATGGAAAAACAGGGCAGCGGCCACGTGGTCAACATCACCACCAGCCTGGTCGACCACGCCATCGACGGCGTGCCATCGGTACTGGCCTCGCTGACCAAAGGCGGCCTGAACGCGGCAACCCGTTCCCTGGCCATCGAATACGCCAAGCGCGGCATTCGGGTAAACGCGGTATCGCCTGGCATCATCAAGACCCCGATGCACGGCGAAGAAACCCACGCCGCATTGGGCGCACTGCACCCGGTCGGGCACATGGGCGAGATCGATGATATTGCGCAGGCAGTGGTGTATCTGGACGGCGCCAAGTTTGTTACTGGCGAGATCCTCCATGTAGATGGTGGGCAGAGCGCGGGTCACTGAGTCCTGGGTTTCCAGACGGCAGAAACAACAAAGCCCTCGTATTTCTACGAGGGCTTTGTTTTGTATGGTGCCGCAGACGAACGATGTGTTTAGTCTTGGCCCCTTACTCCAGGCCACCATTGCGGCTGACGTTTCCAATCATTAGGAAATCCCATTAGTCTCAAATAACCTGGTTCCTGCTGATCAATGATTTCGGCGAGGCGAAGTTTCCAATGGCTGTCTGGACTGATCAAATCGGTTAGATGGGCTAGCATCGTCAATACGATGTATAGCCGCTGCTTAGGCTGTGCTTGGTCGCCAGGTGCATTCGGAACGACCCATTCTTTTGGTAAGGATGGCCGAATCGAGAGCTCTCGGTTCCATAACCGTGAATGGTGGGCGCAACAGTTTCGGATGAAAGTCAGGGTATGGAGCCAGGAGGCCAATACTTCGAAGGGCAGACTGAATCTGCTAGCGATCGCTTTCTTGTCGGCGCTTTTGCCGATGGCATTGAAGAGGGTGGATACCGTTCCAAGGCTGAGCTCTTCCAGAACAGCCCAGGCGGGCGGGAATTCAGGACGGGTGTAAGTTGACCCGTAGAATCGGAAATAGTTATCGCGCATGCGATTTTCAATCCGTTTTTGCTGGACGTCGGCAGCCTGACGACTCTTCTTTATGCGATCAATTTCACGTCCAAGCTTGTTTCGCTCCTTGTTCAACTGATCTCGCAGGGGGCGCAATAGATCAGAATGCGAATATGACGAGGAGAAGACTGACGCGTCAGCTATCCAGTCAGGCCCATACTTAGGGCACATGTGATTGCTGATAGCCGCTCGTATGGCGACTTCGACACGTTCGATGGCATCCATGGTTATGCGTCGCAACGAACCATCGAAGCGGTAGATTTCGACCACTGCTCCCAGAGTGCTACCGGGCTTGAAGGTGTGTTCGGGATCCGACTCCTGGAAGGGGCGCATGTAGGGGCTCAGGCGAAACAGCGTGACCACTTCGAGAAAACGCACGGCCCGATCGTCGTTGGCGACACGCAGGCCTCGTTGTTTAAGCAGTTCCAATTGCTGTTCTACGCTGAGGGCCGGCTTGTCGAAGGGCCTCATGTAGTTTTCTCCGGGCAAAAAAAACCCGCGCGATTTGAGCTTGCTGACTGGGTCAACCTAGGCTTGGCGGGTGTGTTGGGGTGCATTATAGGTAGGTGTTCGACCCCGTCAACGTTGCGTTGACGTGAAATTGTAACGGGCAGGCGCACGGGCAACGTTTTGGTCAGTGGAGTTGCCAAACCCCAGAAACAACAAAGCCCTCGTATTTCTACGAGGGCTTTGTTTTGTATGGTGCCGGCACCAGGAATCGAACCCGGGACCTACTGATTACAAGTCAGTTGCTCTACCATCTGAGCTATACCGGCATGTCAGGGCGACGATTATAGCGATTGGGAAGGTTCTGTAAACCCCTGAATTCAGACTATTTTTGCGCGGTGCTTGATCGAGTGTTTCCAATGCTTGCCGAGCGTCATCACGGGGTGCAAAACGATGTGCCAGAGCCGCTGTTTCATGCGTGTGCTGTTGCCTATCCGTCGATGAGTTATGTCTTTTGTTCGAATGCTTATGCACAACGGGATTTGCGCTTCACCCGGTTAACAGTGTTTTTGTGGATCCGTTCTCATTAGCTCGCAAATGCCTGTTTTTCTGGTTTTTTATTCTTTGTATGAAATCTGAACAGTGCCGTATCAGGGCTGAAACAGCTGTAAAGATTGGATCCATGAATATTTCATCAACAGAGTTATCCACAGGCTGTGTGGCGTTAAGAACGTTCCGCCAGCAGAAGAATGTTGCGCGGTGTGAGCGAGGTTTCGCAGAAGGTGCCGAGGCGAACGGTGTAATCTTGCTCTTGTAGGAATAATGCCCGATCCAGCACCAGCCAAAGCTCCAGCGGGCGTCGGAAAAGCCCGCGCACAAGCTCTAGATTGCGGACCTGGGCCAGGCGCTGCCAACCGGCGGCTTCGAGTGCGGGCCAATCCTGGGCGCCGATTGTGGATAACTCCTTGTGATCGCCCAGGTGTTGGCAGTATTCGGCAAAGGGTTTTTCCAGCCAGGCGCTGGCCAGGGATGGGGTCGGCAGGTACTCGTCAACGCCTCGCAGCTGTCTTTGCAGCAAGTCGAAACCCAGGCGTCGGGCCATCGAGGTGTCGCGTTGGCGTCTTACGCGAGCGCCGGCGGTGACGGTTTCACTCATCGGCAGCCCCAGATCGTCGAGGGACAGCTGTAGGTCAGAGCGTTCGGCGGCTGAGGACATCGGTGAGTACCGGCCAAGGCTGGTCCGGTTGTAGCAACAAGGGGCGATGGCGAGTTGCTTGCAACCGGCTGCGCTGGCAAGCCGGATCAGTCGCACATGCAAATCGCCGCAGGCGTGCAGAGCGACGGGTGTGTGCTGATCTTCCAACAGCAACGCCGCATCGGCCGCCAGTACGTCCTGTTCGACATGCAACGCGTGCAGGCGATGCCGCAGGCTGAGCGCCTGGCCGCTGGTTACCAGCGCCGGATCGTATTCCAGGCAGGTCAGTTGCTGCCCAGTTTGCAGAAGGCGTCGACCCAGGTGTCCCTTGCCCGAGCACCAGTCCAGCCAGTGCGTGGCGGTATCGTCAAAGTGCAGTCGGCTGGCAAAGGCTTCGATTTGCTGCCACTTGCGCCCCGGCACATCCACATTCAGTCGATGAGCTGGCGCTTCGAGCGCATAAGCAGGCAATTCATCCACCACACACAGCGCCAGTGACATGGCCGCCAGCGAAGCAAAAGGCTGCGGCGCATCCACAAGGGCAGGGTGGTTGTGAGCGCCTTCCGCCTCGTCCAGCGACCGCCCGCGTAGCCAGGTGGCCAGTTCGGGGTAGGAGGTTTCCCATGGCAGCTGCAGATGAGTGAACGGCCGTGGTTTCCACAGCGCCTGATGCGCTGTCAGAAAAGTATCCAGCGCAGTGAAACGGGCGAGCAGTTCCTCGCCCGTCAGCACTTGGGGATCAACGCCCTTGGCAGGCATCGACGCGCAACCAGCGCTCCAGCAGCTTGAAGCCGCGTACCAGCACGTAGGCCATCAACAGATAGAACATGCCGGCGGCGAAGAAGATCTCCACCGGCAGGTAGGTCCGGGCGATGATGGTGCGGGCCATGCCCGTCAGTTCCAGCAGGGTCACGGTGCTGGCCAGGGCGCTGGCCTTGAGCATCAGGATCACTTCGTTGCTGTAGGCCGGCAGGCCGATGCGCGCGGCACGGGGCAGCATGATGAAGATCAGCGCCTTGGTTTTGGACATGCCCAGGGCGCGCGCCGCTTCGATCTCGCCCGGTGGAATCGCCTGGATGGCCCCGCGCAGGATCTCGGCGATGTAGGCCGCGGTGTGCAGGGTCATGGTCGCCGTGGCGCACCAGAACGGATCGCGCAAGTAAGGCCACATGGCGCTGGTACGGATCGCGTCGAACTGCGCCAGCCCGTAATAGACCAGGAACAGTTGCACCAGCAACGGCGTACCACGGAAAAAGAAGATGTAGCCGTAGGGAAACGCCCGCACCCACCACAGGCGCGAGGAACGCGCGATACCCAGGGGAATCGCCAGCAGCAGGCCGGCGATGACGGCAATGGCCACCAGTTCCAGGGTCAGGGTTGCGCCCTGGGCCAGTTTCGGCAGCCACTTGATGATGACTTCCCAGTTCATTGAGTGCTCCTCGCGAAGCCGCGAGCGGCGCGTTTTTCCAGGAAGTGCATGCCGGTCATGGCCAGGATGGTCAGGCTCAGGTACATGAACGCAGCAACCATATAGAAGGTGAACGGTTGCTTGGACACGGTCACGCCGATTTGCGCGTGACGCATGATTTCTTCCAGGCCGATCACCGAGACCAGCGCGGTGTCCTTCATCAGGATCATGAACAGGTTGCCCAGGCCCGGCAGGGCGATGCGCCACATCTGCGGCATGATCAATTTGGTGAAGATGCGAAATTTCGACAGGCCCAGGGCCACACCGGCTTCACGGTGGCCTTTGGGGATGGCAAGGATCGCGCCGCGAAACACTTCCGTGGCGTAGGCGCCAAAGCACAGGCCCAGTGCGATCACACCGGCAGCGAAGGCATTGAGCTCAAGGTCAGGGTTGCCGAAAAACTCGCCCAGGGCGCGCATCAGGTTGACCGTGCCGAAGTAGATCAACAGTACCCAGAGCAGTTCCGGGATGCCGCGAACCAGTGTCGAATAGGTGCCGCCAAGCCATTGCAACGGCTTGTACGGGGAAGTCTTGGCCAAGGCGCCGAGCAGACCGAGCACCAGCCCCAGGCACAGGGCCGAGAGTGCCAGTTTCACAGTCATCAGCGCGCCAGCGGCGAGCGCCGGGCCGAATCCGTAGAGGTCGATAATCATGGATTTCTTTTCAAATCGCGGCAGGCAATACCGTGAACCGGCGCCATCAGGCGCCGGTCAGGCAGGTCAGGATCAATAGATGCTGAACGGGAAGTACTTGTCGTTGATCTTCTTGTAGGTGCCGTCAGCAACGATTTCTTTCAGTGCGAGGTTCAGCTTCGCGCGGATCGGGTCGTTCTTGCGGACAGCAATACCGATCTTGTCGCTTTCTTCCACCGGGTCGCCTTTGAACTCGTAGGATTTGCCGGCGTCGCTCTTGAGCCACTCGTAGTTGACGTACTTGTCGGCCAGGATGCCGTCCAAACGACCGGAAGTCAGGTCCAGGTAAGCGTTTTCCTGGGTGTCGTAGAGTTTGACTTCAACGCCTTCCATGTTGTCTTCCAGCCAGGTACCCGCCAGCGTCGCGCGCTGTGCGCCGATCACTTTGCCTTTCAGCGAGTCCTTGTCGGTCTTGAAGTCGACGCTTTTAGGCGCGATGAATTGCAGTTTGTTGGAGTAGTACGGGTCGGTGAAGTCCACCGCTTGCTTGCGCTCGTCGGTGATCGACATCGAGGAGATCAGGAAGTCGAACTTCTTGGCGTTCAGGGCCGGGATGATGCCGTCCCAGTCGGAGGTCACGACGGTGCACTCGACTTTCATCTTGGCGCACAGGGCGTCGCCGATTTCCTTGTCGAAGCCGACGACGTTGCCGCTGGCATCTTTGTTGTTGAACGGCGGGTAGGCCGCTTCGATGCCCATCTTCAGGGTTTCAGCCATGGCACCGGCGCTGAACGCCAGGGTAACGGCGGCGGCCAGGAAGACCTTCTTGAAATTCTGCATGCGGTTAGCTCCGTTAGCGGTTGCTGGACATGAATTGTTTGCAGCGCGCCGAAAGCGGGTTTTCAAATACCTGCTGTGGCGATCCTTGCTCTTCTACCAGGCCCTGGTGGAGGAACACCACTTCGCTGGAGACCTGACGGGCAAAGCCCATCTCATGGGTGACCAGCAGCATGGTGCGGCCTTCTTCGGCCAGTGCGCGGATGACATTAAGTACTTCCTGGACCATTTCCGGGTCAAGCGCGGAGGTGGGCTCGTCGAACAGGATGACCTTGGGCTGCATGGCCAGGGTGCGGGCGATAGCCGCGCGCTGTTGCTGGCCGCCGGACAACTGCGCCGGGTAGGCGTGGCGCTTGTCGGCGATGCCGACCTTGGCCAGCAGGGCTTCGGCGACTTCGATGGCTTCGGCCTTGCTCTGGCCGAGCACGCGGCGCGGGGCCTCGATGATGTTGTCGAGCACGCTCATGTGCGGCCACAGGTTAAAGTTTTGAAACACAAAACCTATTTCGCTGCGCAGGCGGTTGATCTGCTTGCCGTCGGCAGCGACCAGTTCGCCGTTCTTCGCGGCCTTGAGCTTGAGTTCTTCGCCGGCCACCAGGATCTGGCCCTGGTGCGGGTTTTCCAGCAGGTTGATGCAGCGCAGGAACGTGGACTTGCCGGAGCCGGAGGAGCCGAGGATCGAGATCACGTCGCCGTCGCGGGCGGTCAGCGAGATGCCCTTGAGCACCTCCAGCGAGCCGTAGCGTTTGTGCAAGTTGCGGATTTCAAGCGCGGGCGTGGCCTCAGCCATGTGCGTTCCTCATTGTGTATTCGCTCCTGCTGTTGGTCGCCTTCCTGGCGAGGCGGCCAAGCTAGCATAGCGTTTCAAAGGCAGCCAACAGCGCTACGGGCAGTAAACGGGTGGCATGTGGCAGGTTGTCGCATCGGCGCAGCAGACTGTCGCCCCATCAACAACCGAACAGCCGTTTGAACCCTGCTTTCAGATAAAAGCGTGGTGGCTGTCGCGTAAAAAAGGGCGCGATGTTGCCAGCTTTGGCGGGGGGTTGGAAGCGCTAACCGGCCAAAGGTGGCGGATCTGCCCTTTTATTGTGCGTCGAGGGATTTTGGGGTGTGTTTCCGGTGCGCTGGTTCGTCCATAAAGTGAGTCGCAGGGTAACGTTCTGGCAAAGTGCCATTAATATCAATGGCTTGCGATGACTGTCCGGTCCGGGCGAAATTGCCGGGTTAGAAGGGTTTGAAACATTTTGGCGCAAATATTGCGTGCAGATTCCGGAACGCCCCGTTTGTTTCTTTTTACAAGAAGGAACACAAGCGGGATGCACGCATTCGCTTTTCCTTACAAAGGTAGTTTCAATGAGCAGTACCCAAAGCTCTAACGGCCTCGAACAGGGGCTCAAACCGCGGCATGTCACCATGCTGTCGATTGCCGGGGTTATCGGTGCCGGCCTGTTCGTTGGCTCGGGCCACGCCATCGCTGCAGCAGGCCCGGCCGTGCTCCTGGCTTACGCGGCCGCGGGCATGCTGGTGGTGTTGGTGATGCGCATGCTCGGTGAAATGGCTGTCGCCTCGCCGGACACGGGCTCCTTCTCGACATATGCCGATCGCGCGATCGGTCACTGGGCCGGCTTCACTATCGGCTGGCTGTACTGGTGGTTCTGGGTGCTCGTCATCCCGTTGGAAGCCAACGCCGCCGCCACCATCCTGCATGCCTGGTTCCCTGGCGTGGACATCTGGGCCTTCGCCCTGGTCATCACCATGCTGCTGACCGTGACCAACCTGTTCAGCGTGAAGAACTACGGCGAGTTCGAGTTCTGGTTCGCCCTGATCAAGGTCCTGGCGATCATCGGTTTCATTGTACTCGGCGTCATGGCGATCTTCGGTTTTCTGCCTGGCAGCCAGGTCAGCGGCGTTTCACACCTGTTCGATACCCAAGGCTTCCTGCCAAACGGCATGGGCGCGGTACTGGGTGCCATTTTGACCACCATGTTCTCCTTCATGGGTACCGAGATCGTGACCATCGCGGCCGCGGAATCGAAGAACCCAGGCAAGCAAATCTCCAAGGCCACCAACTCGGTGATCTGGCGGATCGGCTTGTTCTACCTCGTCTCGATCTTCATCGTCGTGGCCCTGGTGCCATGGAACGACCCGGTCCTGGCCAGCCTCGGCTCCTACCAGACCGTGCTTGAGCGCGTGGGCATTCCGAACGCCAAGATGATCGTTGACATCGTGGTTCTGGTCGCCGTGACCAGCTGCCTGAACTCGGCGCTCTACACCTCGTCGCGCATGCTGTTCTCCCTGGGCAAGCGTGGTGATGCACCGGCCATGTCCACCCGCACCAACAAGAGCGGCACGCCATACTGGGCAGTCATGCTGTCTACTGGCGCAGCGTTCCTGGCCACATTCGCCAACTACGTGGCTCCGGCTGCAGTGTTCGAATTCCTGCTGGCCAGCTCCGGCGCCATTGCGCTGCTGGTGTACCTGGTGATTGCGATCTCGCAACTGCGCATGCGCAAGCAGCGCATGGCTCGCGGTGAGAAAATCGTGTTCAGCATGTGGCTGTTCCCGGGCCTGACCTACGCGGTGATCGTGTTCATCGTCGCGGCCCTGACCATCATGCTGTTCCAGGAAGCTCACCGCGTGGAGATCCTCGCGACCGGCCTGCTGGCCGTTATGGTCGTCGCTGCCGGCTTGCTGGTAGCGCGTCGTCGCAAACTGGAGAAGCGTGGCGCGGTAGTGCTGAGCTGATTCGTACCGCGTAATGCAAAACGGCCGCTGTCAGTGATGACAAGCGGCCGTTTTTGTTTGTGTCGATTGCTTTGTGTTCATTTGGCATGAACCCAGTCTTCTACGCGTAATCCCGAAACGCGCTCAAACTCCCGCAAGTTGTTGGTGACCACGATAAACCCGCGCGAGCGTGCGTGCCCGGCAATCATCTGGTCGTACGGACCTATGGGTTTGCCGGCCTTTGCAAGTTCGGATCGAATCATTCCATTGTGTGCTGCTGCTTCCTTGTCGAAGGGAAGGACTTCAAGTCGGGCGGCGAATCCCTCGATGACCGCCAGGTTTCTTTCGGGGGCTGCCGATTTTTCCGCGCCGTAAATCAGCTCCATCAACGTGACCGCACTAATGCACAGTTGGCCGTGATGACGGTTGAACGCCTCCCGTACCATTTGTGGCTTGTTCTTGATGGTGAAGATGCAAATGTTGGTATCGAGCATGTACTTGATCATCAGAACGAATCACGCTCCTGATCGGCGGGTTGCTCGCGATCGGCCATGAAGTCTGCCGTAATGCTTTCGCCATCGAACCAACTGTCCCAGGTTTCACCAGCGGGCGTGATGATGCGGCTTCGACCGACGGCGACGACGTCGACTCGTTTCACGTCGTTCGGCATGGCTACAGCTTTCGGCAGGCGAACCGCCTGGCTTCGATTGCTCATGAAAAGAGTTGTCTGTTCCATCTGGGCCTCCTGCGCTTTTGCTGGCGCAATAAGTCCAAAGGATAGGTTTTGTTTTGGATATGTCAATGGGATATACGTTGTGGCTGGCGGAAGGAGTGCGCTCGATTCAGGACCAAAAACGGCCGCTGTCAGTGATGACAAGCGGCCGTTTTTGTTTGAGTCGTAACCTTTATTCGGCTTTTTCTTCCGGCGCTTCCAGCGACTCGCGGTAGACATCCAGTGCAGCGCTGAAATCGGTGATGAACTGTGGCTCGCTCAACCATGCCTGGGCGGTCTCGCGGTCCATGCCGTCGGCCCACATGCGGTAGTCGATCAGCATGTCGGCGGCCAGATGGGTGGCGGCCATGCCTTCGTCGTCGGCGTTTTCCATGTCCAGCAGTTCTGGATGGTCGATGATGATAAAGGCCAGGTTCGTCAGCAACACCGAGAGCATTTCGCTGCGGCTGACGGCTTCCGCGTCGCGCATTTTGCTGAACATCGCCAGGGTGTATTCCGGGATCGGCTCGGCGAGGTGGCCAAGGTCATCGTCCAGCGCGGCGGGTTTGCGGCCGTGGATGTTGATCTGCTTGGCTTTGGCTTTTGCGCGCTTGGCGCGTTTCTGTTGCTTGTTCAGGGAGGCCATGGGAACTCAGTTCGGTTTCTGTTGGGTTTGCGCAGCAATGGCGTCGGACGCCGCCACGTAGTCAGCCTGGAAGGCTGGGGATTCGATCCACGCCAAAGCGCCGGCTTCGTCGGTTTCGGTGGACCATTGGCGATATTCGATCAGCGCGGCGAGGATGAAGTCCATCGCGCCTTCTTCACCTTCCTGCTCGTACACCAGCTCCAGCAGCGGGTCTTCGAGGAAAGCCGTGCACATGGCCTGCTGGCTGAGCTTCTCGGCGTCGATCATTTTCTTGAACAGTTCGGTCAGGTCCACCGACTCGAAGTCGATGCGATCGTCGTTCGGGTCCAGCTCGACCGGCGCAGCAGCTCGCTGGGTGCGGTTCTGCTTGGCCTTGGCCTTGGCGCGGGAGGCGCGTTTATGTTGCTTGTTGGCGGAGGCCATGGGCGTCGTTCCGTAATTCGATTAAAAGGGCAGGTGACTCAGCGGAGAGGCACTGTCCGCCCGGGTGTGTCGGGGGCCAGCTCGCCGTTTTGCAGCCAGGACAGTGCAATGGGCCATAGTGTGGCTTGGTATGCGCTGCGAAAAAAGGCGAAATGACCAACTTCCTGCTCGCCGATGTCTTGGGGGGTAATGCGCAGGTGAGTGTTGGTGCTGGCGGTGAAGTAGCCGAGCAGGCGTTCGATGGCCGGGATTGTGCCGTAGGGATCGTCGCTGAGGCTGATCGCCAGGGTTTTCGCGGTGACGGCAGCGAAGTGTCTGACATGAATGTCCTGGCCGCTGGGACGCTTCTCGTAACGCGCGGTGGGCGTGCTCCAGTCGCGCACTACACCGGCTGGCGTGTCTTCCAGCCAGCCGAGGCGTTTGCCGGGAAAGTAGCCGCAGAGCATCGTCACCAGCGGCATCACCACATGCCACTTGCCAAACATCCGCCAGCGATGAGCGGGTTCATAGTCGCGCCAGTAAGCGAATTGCGCGCCGACCGTCACCAGGCGACGGATTAGCTGTCCGGACGCTCCCAGCCCCGCTGCACAGCCACCAAAGCTGTGACCGACCACATCGATCGGCTGACCTGGAAACTCACGCTGTGCGCGCTTGAGCATCGCCTCGAAGTCCAGGGCGCCCCAGTCGGACCAGGACGCCTTCAGTCCTTTCATCGATGCGGGCCGTGATTCGCCGATGCCGCGGTAGTCGTAGGTGATGACATCGAAGCCGTTGGCAAACAGGTAATCGGCGAAGCGCGAGTAGTGTCGGCAGCGCACCGATGTGGCGGCGTTGATGATGACGACTGCCCGGGAAGCGTCCGGCTCCGCATGCCGCCAGGTGAAGCCGCCAAGGACGAAACCGTCGGCGGCGGGTTGCTTGAACGGTTCGCCCGAAGCGCCAGTCGTTAGCGGCAGCTCGATTTGAGTGGGGGCGAGGGATGCCATGTCCTGCACATTCATTGGCGTCGGACCTTTGCGGGTAGCTGACAACAATAGTCTTCACGCCGCGTATGAACAATCCATCACGGTTCCTGATGAAGGCGCTCTTCAAGCACTGCCCGCTCTCGATCCAGTTCCGCGCGTAACTCTTCCTCGCTCGGCAGTACCAGTTGGTATTTGCTGGCAAATAATTGTTCGTTGCCCTCCAGCACTGAGTAGCGCACTACGGACTCATCCTTTTGCGCGCAGAGAATGATGCCGACAGTGGGGCCGTCTTCTTCTCCCCGCTTGAGGTCGTCGTACATGCGCACGTACATGTCCATCTGGCCTACATCCTGATGGGTCAGTTCACCACGCTTGATATCGAAGATGACGAAGCACTTGAGTAGGTAGTTGTAAAAAACCAGATCGATGTAGAAGTCCTTGCTCTCGGTGCTGATGCGCTGTTGCCGGGCGATGAAAGCAAAGCCCTTGCCCAGTTCGAGCAGGAAATCCTGCAACTGTTCGATCAGAGCCTGTTCGATCTCGCTTTCCTGAAGCCTGCCGGCACTGGGCAGGCCAAGGAATTCCAGCACAACCGGATCGCGGATGAAGTCCCGAGGGCTGGCCTTCATTTGCTGAATATTGGTGGTTGCTTCCTGAATGACGGGGCAGCGATCGCGGCTCGCCAAAAGACGTTCGTAGTACAGGGTATTGATCTGGCGCTCCAGCGCTCGGCTTGACCAGTTTTGGGTGGCAGACTCGTTCATGTACCAGAGGCGGGCGTTTTCGTTGTCGACTCTTAGCAGCCTGCGATAGTGGGTCCAGCTCAATTCGTGACGCAGTGCGTCACAAATTGGGAACGCTTGGTAGAACAGGCGCATATACCGAAGGTTGGAGGCGTCGAAGCCCTTGCCGAATTCCGCTGTAAGTACCTTGGCCAAGGTCGAAAGCAATTGTTTTCCATACCCCGCCCGCCGGGCTCCTTCCTGCTCGAATTCGACAATATGCCGACCGATTTGCCAGCAGCTTTGCACTTGAATGGTATCGACCGCGCGCAACACCTTCTTTCGTGCCTGGCGGATCAGCTCACCAAGATTGCCAAGCAGTGAGGTGATTTTTGGGTCTTGTGTGTCATCGGGGACGAGGGCGCTCATGGAGTCTTCCGCAATAAGCTGAACAGGCAGAAGAGAATGGCAAGAGAGCATGGGTCGATGCTGCAGGGCGCAGCTGAAAAGACCGAAGGACCGGACTGATAGGCGTGAAGGGTGACGGAGCGATTCACGTAGTACGTTTCGTAGTGGCTCCAAGTACAAATCGTTCTAGAACACGACGACGGCGCCGGAAATCAAAATTGAGTAACGATTGGGTTCCATGGAGCCCGGGAGTCGTCATCATGAAATCTGTGAAGTCACTGTTCCTGCCCTTTGTCGCCATCGGTGTGTTGATGTTTCCGATTGCACCGCACGCTGCCAGCCTCGAGCCGATCGACAATTCGGGCGTGCAGGTTCAACGGCAGGAACAAAACGGAATTACCTACCTGTCTGGTGGTATCGGTGAGGATGAGGCGAAAGCGATACAGCAAACCACCGGTTACAACCTGCATATGACGTTCTCTGTCGGCGTCGAGAACAAATATATTCCGGACGTCGATGTAGTCATTCATAACGCGCAGGGACAGAGCGTGTTGACCCTGACTCAAGCGGGTCCGCTGGTTTACGTCCAGCTGCCTCCTGGCAAGTACACGGTGGTTGCGACCCGTGCTGGTGAACAGCGGCGTGATACCACGGATGTTGGCACGGGAACCGCGCGCAATCTGGTATTTCACTGGAATGGTGATGTCTAGCCGAGTGTAGGCGTGAGGCGATTTCGTCAGCGTTCAAATCCGCAAACAGCAGCTTTCACTGCTGTTTGCGGAACATCGCGCGCTAGAGTTTTCGGTTTGCCGGCGTGCGATGGATGGTTTGCTGAACAAACACCTGGGGGATGGAGTTAGCGGATACTGCGGATGTTGCCTTTGTTGCCTTTTACGGTGACGGATACTTTCTTGAAGATGAAGTAGTTTTCTTCGTTCACTTCATAGCGAGGGGCGACGATCAGGTCGGCGCCGGAAGATTTGACCGCTTTGTAGGCCGCAGCAGATTTAACCGCGCTGACGGGATCCAGACCAAGGCCGCTCAAGGCGCCGCTCTGACCGCCATAGCTGACGCCGTCGGCAAATTGGGAATCGCCGCCGAATTTGAGGAAACCGAACAGAACGTTGACCGAAGACTGGCCGGAGATCGCGTCACCGACAGCGATGTCCGCTTTCAGGTCGGCTTTGACAGTGCTGTCGATTGGCGAGGACGGCTGGCTGTTGTTGTAGCTGACGCAGCCGCTGGCGGTGGCAATGATTGTCGATAGGGCGAGGAACTTCAAAAGCGTGTTCAATAGCTGCTTCCTTACGTTTAAACGTGAATGCATGCAGGCAGATTGGCTGCTGCAGTATTTTCACCGGGTAAGCGTGTGCCCTCTATGAGAGGGATCCTAGAGCGCTGTATGAAGAGTTGGCACAAATCTAGGGAAGGAGTGTCTTGTAGGCGTAGGAATTTTCGTTTGCGATGGATTTGGTTAAATCCCGGGCATAAAAAAACCTGAATCTCGCAATTCAGGGTTTCGTTCACTCAGTGACGGCTGGCGATCAGAGCGAGGCTACCAAGTGCGTGAAGGCAACGCGCAAGGGATTGGTTTCCACGCTCAGAAGCTTGATAGCCAGCGCACAGCAGACCACGATCAACATGGGCTTGATTAGCCGTGGGCCGACCCGAACAGCGGCGCGCGCACCCAATTGCGCGCCGATAAAGGCCGCCAGGGCCATGGCGATTGCGATCGGCCAGATGATCACCCCTTTGGTAATGAATACCGACAGCGAACCCAAGTTGCAGGAGGCATTGGCAAGTTTGGTAAAGCTCATGGCTCGCATCATGCCCAAGCCGCAGAGAAGAACGAACCCGACGATAAAGAACGAGCCCACGCCGGGACCAAATATGCCGTCGTAAAAGCCCAGTATCGGCGCCACGGTAAACGAAAAAAGCAGAATGCCAATTCTCTTGCGTCGATCTTCGTTGGCCAGCTTTGGAGATAGCGCAAAATAGATGGCCACCAGAATCAGCATGATCGGTACGCAAACTTCCAGATAGCGCTTATCGATAGAGCTGACGAGCAAGGCACCACTGGCACCGCCAACGAATCCGCAGATAACCAGGAAGCGGCCTTCTCTCCATTCGATCATTCCCTTGCGGGCAAAGGTAACTGTTGCCGATATGGTCGCCGAAGCCGCCTGGAATTTGTTGGTGGCTATTGCACTGATGGGATCGACACTGGCTAAAAGCAAGGCAGGCAAAGTAATCAGCCCGCCACCACCGGCAATTGCATCAAAAAAGCCGGCGCAAAAAGCAACGAGCGCCAACATGCCAATTACATCCCAGGACATTACATTCCCTCCTTGTAGTTATTGCCCATTAATCACATGACTGTTCGTTCAGGCAGCTCCGCTTCCGATTCTGCTCAGCTTCATGATCAGGGTATGTCGTCCATTTCCGTTAAATCGGACGGAGAGTTCAGACAGACTCGTGAGACTGGCAAAAATGGCCGATGACCGCACCTGACACTTCTCGGCCTCGCAAGCGTTAAGGCGCTTGCTGGCGTGGCGATAGGGAGGTGGGGGTTACTGACTTATGAGTTTCGTTCGGACGCTACGACGCGTGGCCTACTGCTCCACACCCCCCGGCACTACCGAGCTTTTTCTTGGGAACCGAGCATATTTTTACTATTTTTCCTCGCCGCCAGAGTCGAGCATGATCCAGCGAAACCAATAATAACTGACCGTTTCAGCGGTCGGCATGGGAGTAGCGTGTGCTCGATCTCAACTACTGGCAGCAGCGGGCTGCCCGCCAAACATTCATTTCAAATGCCTTGATCGCAGGGCAGCAGGTTGCGTGCGCTTCGGGTGCGACTTTCGAGGTGATCAACCCGGCGACCAACCAGCTGCTGGCCTGTGTTACCGCCTGCGGCGAGGACGAAGTGAACCTCGCCGTACGCTCGGCTCGCCGGGCGTTCGAAGAGGGGCCGTGGGCCCGTATGGCCCCGGTGGAACGCAAGAAGATCCTGATCCGGCTCTCCGAACTGCTGCTGGCCAACCGCGAGGAGCTGGCACTGCTCGACTCGCTGAGCATGGGCAAGCCGGTCATGGATGCCTACAACATCGATGTACCTGGCGCGGCCCATGTGTTCGCCTGGTACGGTGAAGCCCTGGACAAGCTCTACGACCAGGTTGCGCCGACCGCGCGCAATGCCCTCGCCACCATCACTCGCGAGGCCCTGGGGGTGGTTGCTGCCGTGGTGCCATGGAATTTCCCGCTGGACATGGCGGCCTGGAAGCTCGCCCCGGCATTGGCCGCCGGTAATAGCGTGGTCCTCAAACCCGCCGAGCAGTCGCCATTCTCTGCCTTGCGCCTGGGTCAGTTGGCGCTCGAGGCCGGCATACCGGAAGGGGTATTGAATGTTGTCCCGGGCCTGGGCGAAAGCGCCGGCAAGGCCCTGGGGCTGCATCCTGATGTGGACTGCCTGGTGTTCACCGGCTCGACCCAGGTCGGCAAGTACTTCATGCAGTACTCGGCGCAGTCCAACCTCAAGCAGGTCTGGCTGGAGTGCGGCGGCAAGAGCCCGAACCTGGTCTTCGAAGACTGCCAGGACCTGGATCTGGCCGCGGAAAAAGCCGCGTTCGGCATTTTCTTCAATCAGGGCGAAGTCTGCTCGGCCAACTCCCGGCTTTACGTGCAACGCTCTATCTACGATGAGTTCGTCGAGCGCCTGATCGCCAAGGCTCGGACCTGGATGCCCGGTGATCCGTTGGACCCTGAAAGCCGGGCCGGTGCGATCGTCGATAGCGAGCAAGCCACCCGCATCATGAAGGCGATCGAGCAGGCACGGGGTGAAGGCGCGAAGCTCCTGGCAGGCGGCGATCGCCTGACGATCAATGGGTCTTCGAACTTCATCCAGCCGACGATCTTCGCTGACGTGGGTAGAAACATGAGCCTGGCGCGTGATGAAGTGTTCGGTCCGGTGCTGGCCATCAGTGCCTTCGACTCCGAAGAAGAGGCGATTGAGTTGGCCAACGACAGCATCTACGGGCTGGCCGCTTCAGTCTGGAGCGATGACCTGAACCGCGCTCATCGGGTGGCCCGGGCATTGAAGGCCGGGACTGTTTCGGTCAACACCATGGATGCACTGGATGTCGCCATTCCTTTTGGTGGCGGCAAGCAGTCCGGTTTCGGGCGCGATCTTTCCCTCCATTCGTTCGACAAGTACACGCAACTCAAAACCACCTGGTTCCAGCTTCGTTGAGACCGACCACGTCGCAAGGCGTGGCAGGGAAAACCCATCTGCACGCACCCCTCGGGGTGGCGTGCTTTTCATGCTTGTGGGGCCGCTGGAGCGGTCATTCAGCACCCATTGGTCGACTCACCCTAACGGGTGATATCGGCAGTTTTGCGAGCGTGGGAACATCATTTCAACCCCGGCACCAGTCACCTCGTGTCGCTCCCAATCGTACTTTCGGCGAGTCTTTGAAGTGGAAAACGATCGGTTTTTTTCTGCGCAATGGTTCGAACAGATGGCCAAGGTGACCGAGAGTATCGGCCAACCGGGATTCGCCGCGACGCTGTTCGAAACCCTGGGCTGTATCTGGCCCATTCAGGCGACGACGCTGTACCTGTATCCCCATGGCGGTATGCCCAGCGCGCTGTTCGAACTGGACGGTCCCTGGCTGCCGCAAGGCAATGTGCGCCAGTACCTGTCCGGATTCTATCTGCTTGATCCGTTCTACGGTGCCTGTGTGGAAGGCGTCAGCTCCGGTTGCTACGACCTCGCTGACGTCGCTCCCGACCACTTCGAACTCAGCGAGTACTACCAGTCGTTCTATCGGCACTCGCACCTGCAGGATGAGTTGAACTACATCCTGCAGTCTGCTCCCGGGCTGAGCCTGGCTGTCTCACTGGCGTTCACGGAAAAGCTCGACGCGGCTACGACGCAGCAGTTCAAGTGCATTACGCCCTGGATCCTGACCTTGCTGGGCAAGCATTTTGTCGGCCTGGACACGCGCGGCGCTCGATTTGAAAACCAATTGGAGCAGCGCATCCACTCGGCACTGAACAACTTCGGTTCGTCGATCCTGACCGAGCGCGAATGCCGCATCGCCCAACTGATCCTGCGTGGCCATTCGACCCGCTCACTGGCCGAGCGCCTCGGGGTGTCGGAGGACACCATCAAGTCTCATCGCAAGAACGTCTACTGCAAGCTCGACATCGGCACGCAATCGGAGCTGTTTTCACTGTTTATCGATTCGTTGGCCGAAGCCCAGGGCGTGCTCAGCAAAGACCCTCTTGAAAGCTACATGAGCAAGACCCGCTGAGCGGACTTGCTACCCCTCGCGTGACTACCAACAAAAGAGAAAAAAGCCATGAATGCACCCTTCGAACCGAAACGGCAGACTGAGGATTACCAGAAGTCCGATGCCGCCCACCACATCCATGCGTTTGTGGATCAAAAGGCGCTCAATGCCGAAGGTCCTCGGGTGATGGTCCGCGGCGAGGGCCTGTATCTCTGGGACAACGACGACAAGCGTTACCTGGACGGCATGTCGGGCCTGTGGTGCACCCAGCTCGGTTATGGTCGCAAGGACCTGAGCGCCGCAGCGGCTGCGCAGATGAACCAGTTGTCGTACTACAACATGTTCTTCCACACCACCCACCCAGCGGTGATCGAGCTGTCCGAGCTGCTGTTCAGTCTCCTGCCGGGCCACTACAGCCACGTCATCTACACCAACTCCGGCTCCGAAGCGAACGAGGTGCTGATCCGTACCGTACGCCGTTACTGGCAGGTCGTCGGCAAGCCGCAGAAGAAGATCATGATCGGCCGCTGGAACGGTTATCACGGCTCGACCCTGGCGGCCACTGCGCTGGGCGGGATGAAGTTCATGCACGAGATGGGCGGCCTGATTCCGGATATCGCGCACATCGATGAGCCTTACTGGTACGCCCAGGGCGGCGAGCTGACCCCGACCGAGTTCGGTCGTCGCTGTGCCTTGCAGCTGGAAGAGAAGATTCTTGAGCTGGGCGCCGAAAATGTCGCGGGCTTTATCGCCGAGCCCTTCCAGGGCGCTGGCGGCATGATCTTCCCGCCCGAGAGCTACTGGCCGGAAATCCAGCGCATCTGCCGTCAATACGATGTGCTGCTGTGTGCCGATGAAGTGATCGGTGGCTTTGGTCGCACGGGCGAGTGGTTCGCCCACGAGCACTTCGGTTTCGAGCCGGACACCCTGTCGATCGCCAAGGGCCTGACCTCCGGCTACGTGCCGATGGGTGGCCTGGTGCTGGGCAAGCGCATTGCCGACGCGCTGGTGGAGCAGGGCGGTGTCTTCGCCCACGGCCTGACCTATTCCGGACACCCGGTCGCGGCCGCGGTGGCGCTTGCCAACCTCAAGGCACTGCGTGATGAAGGCATCGTTCGCCAGGTGAAGGAAGATACCGGGCCGTACTTGCAGCAGATTCTGCGCGAGGTGTTCGGCAACCACCCGATGGTCGGCGAGATCCAGGGCGCGGGCCTCGTCGCGGCCTTGCAGTTCGCCGAGGACAAGGCGACACGCAAGCGCTTCGCCAACGAAAACGACCTGGCCTGGCAATGTCGCACCTTTGGTTTTGAAGAGGGCGTGATCATTCGCTCGACGCTTGGCCGCATGATCATGGCGCCGGCACTCGTGGCAACGCGCACAGAGCTGGACGAGCTGGTGGAAAAGACCCGCATCGCGGTAGACCGCACCGCACGGATCGCGGGAAAGCTCTGAAGTCATCTGTGAGCGGGTTGGTGATCGACAGCGTTAAATCACCCTGCGTGCCTATCGATTGAACAAGAGGCTGCCCGACACTGGGCAGCCCACCCTTCAGCAGACCAATCACTCACGATATCCGTTCTTCGGATACCGCAGCGTCCTGCATTCAAATTTTCAGGAGTCAGCAATGAATACAATAACAAGCGTGGCCGATACTCCTTCCCATCATTCCCCGTCGGAATCGGTTTCGCCCGTCAGATTTCGACAATCCCTGGGTCTTACCGCCCTGGTCCTCTTCGGCTTGGCGTACATGGTCCCGCTGGCGGTGTTCACCACCTATGGCCTGGTGACCCAGATGACCAAGGGCCACTTGCCCACCGCCTACCTGCTGACCCTCGCCGCCATGCTGCTGACCGCCTACAGCTACGGACGCATGGTGCAGGCGCATCCGTATTCGGGGTCCGTGTACTCCTATACGCGCAAGGCGTTCGGCAGCTACTTTGGCTTCATGGCCGGCTGGACCTTGTTGCTGGACTACATCTTCCTGCCGTTGCTCAGTTATCTGCTGATCGGCATCTACATGTCCGAATACTTCCCCGCGGTTCCCGCTGCGGTGTGGGTGCTCGGCTCCATTGCCCTGGTGACCTTCCTCAACCTGATCGGCATCGAATCCATCACCCGGGTCAACCTGTTGCTCGTGGTTGTCCAGTTGGTCTTCATCGTGGTGTTCGTTGCGTTGTCGATCCACAACCTGGGGGATCAAACAGAGCCGGTTTCGCTGCTCGCACCCTTCCATCATGAAGGCTTCAGCGTTCCGTTGATCATGACCGGCGCAGCGGTCCTGTGCCTGTCCTTTCTCGGCTTCGACGCCGTGTCGACAATGGCCGAGGAGACACCCAACCCACGGCGCCTGATCCCCCTCGCGATCATGGTGGTGAGCCTGCTCGGTGGCCTGCTGTTTGTCCTGGTTTCGTATTTCGCGCAAATGGTCTATCCGCAATGGAACACCTTTGCCGACCCGGACTCGGCGTCGCTGGACGTCATGCGCCGCGTGGGTGGAGAACTGCTGGTGACCGCCTTTACCGCCACCTATGTGGCCGGCTGTTTTGCCTCGGCGATGGTCTCCCAGGCCAGCGTCTCCCGGGTGCTGTTCGCCATGGGCCGCGATGGCGCGCTGCCTCGGGTGTTCGGCAGGCTGGTCTCGAAGAAGCGCGTGCCGGCCACCGCGATCATGCTGGTCAGCCTGTTCTCCCTGATTGCCCTGTTCATCACCCTCGATACCGTGGCCAACATGATCAGCTTCGGCGCGCTCTTCGCGTTCTCGGCGGTGAACCTGGCGGTCATCAAGCATTATCTGGTCGACCAGAAGCTGCGCGGCACCCGCAACTGCCTGCTATACGGCGTAGTACCGGCCCTGGGGTTCCTCAGCACTATTTGGCTGTGGACCAGCCTGTCCAGCATGTCGTTCATGATTGGGCTGTGCTGGATGGGGTTGGGGCTGCTTTGTTTGCTGGGCGTAACGCGTGGGTTCCGGGTGAAGCTGCCGGAGTTGCAGATGGCGGAGTGATCGGAGCGCAGAGGCCGGACTGCGCCCGCCGTCCCTCGTGATCGCCGACCAGGCTTTCACGGGGGGCTTACAGGGGAGCAAACCATAGAAAGCAAAAAACCCGCACCAGGCGGGTTTTTTGTGTGCTTTCAGGTGTGCTTGGCATCACCTGAAAACGGAAGGTGGTGCCCAGAGACGGAATCGAACCGCCGACACGGGGATTTTCAATCCCCTGCTCTACCGACTGAGCTATCTGGGCAACGGGGCGCATTAAACTGGTTTTTCAGGGGGTCGTCAAGCAAGTTATCAAGAAATATTTAATTATTACCGTCGCTTACGATCCGGCCCCCGATTTCAAGGGCTTACTCCGCAGGCGGAACGTAGCCTTCGGCCTTGGCGTATTCCTCGCCGGAGAAGTACTTGTCCATCTCGCCCTGAAGATATTTGCGGTCTTCGGCGTTCATCATGTTCAGGCGCTTTTCGTTGATCAGCAGAGTCTGGTGTTTTTGCCAGTCGGCCCAGGCCTTGGCCGAGACGTGGTCAAAAATGTCCTGGCCTTTGGCACCCGGGAATGGAGCACGCTCCAGGGCGGGCAATTCTTCTTTGTACTTGCGGCACATGATGGTGCGGGTCATGACGACTCTCCTGCGTTCAATACGACGGCCGCGCGTTCGAGCAAGGTCTTGACCGGGGCGGCAAGGCCCAGGCGCGGCGGGGTGGCGAGGTTATACCAGAGCCAGTCGGCCTCGGCCACGTGATGGCCGGCCTCCTGGACCTGAACCAGCCAGGGTTCGATGGATAACTGGAAATGGCTGAAGGTGTGCACCAGGTTCGGCAGTGCCTGCTGGTTGCCCAGCGCCAGCGAGTGCTGCGTGGCGAGGTGTTGCAGGTCGTCGAGGTCATCGAGTTCCGGCAAGCTCCATAAACCGCCCCACAGGCCCGTGGAGGGGCGACGGTAAAGCAGGATCGCACCTTCGGCATTGGCGAGCATCGGCATCAGCGTGCGTTTCTGCGGGATGGCTTTGCGTGGTTTGGGAATCGGGTAGCGGGTTTCCAGGCCGAGCATGTGCGCTTCACAACCCTTTTCCAGCGGGCAGAGCAGGCAGCTCGGCTTGCTGCGAGTGCAGAGCGTGGCGCCCAGGTCCATCATCGCCTGGGTGTAGGCGTTGACCCGATCGTGCGGCGTAAAGCGCTCAGCGTTTGCCCAGAGCTGTTTGGCCACCTTGGGCTCGCCCGGGTAGCCCTCTTGTGCGGTAAAGCGCGCCAGCACCCGTTTGACGTTGCCGTCGAGGATGGGCGCGCGCAGGCCCATGCTGATGCTGGCGATCGCGCCGGCCGTGGACAGGCCGATGCCGGGCAGGTCGGTGAGTTTTTCAACATCACGTGGAAACTCACCGCCGTACTGCTCGACGACGATCTTCGCGGTCTTCTGCAGATTGCGTGCGCGGGTGTAGTACCCCAGGCCCGTCCACAGGTGCAGCACTTCGTCCTCGGGCGCCGCGGCCAAGGCCTCGACCGTCGGCAGCGACGCCATGAACCGGTCGAAGTAATTCAGCACGGTGCTGACCTGGGTTTGCTGCAACATGATTTCCGAGACCCACACCCGATACGGGGTGATGCCCTGTTGCCAGGGCAAGTCGTGACGGCCGTGGCGGTCGAACCATTCCAGTACCGCCGATGAAAACTGCTCGGCTCTCATCGCTTGAACAGCCCCTTGAGTGCGTCCTTGAGTTCCGGGCTGACCTTGTCGCCCAGTTTCTCGTCGATTTTTTCGCCAATGCGCTCGCCCGCCAGTTTGCTCGCGACCTGACCCATGCGTTCGTTGTCCAGGCGACAGGCCTTGGCGCCAAGCTCCAGCGGGCCGCGGCAACGCAGCGGCCACTGGATGCCGACAAACTTCTCGTTCACCTGGCAAGCCGGGTCCGGCATGTCGCTCTTGTCGCCTTCGACGATGATGCCCACGCGGTAATCCATGCCCAGGACGCGCAGGTCGACGTCGCCGTCGCCGTTGACGGTCATGCCCGGGATACGCACTTTCAGGTCCGGGTTGCTGGCGACGCCGTTACGGAAGGTCAGGTTGCCCTTGAGCTCCTGGAACGGTGTGTCCTTGCCCCGCGGCTCGCCGCTGAGGGACTTGCGGTTGAGTGTGGCGATGCCTTTGCACAACTGCTGTTCGAGGTTGGCATTGAGCAGCACGCCGTTGTTGATGACGAAACTGGCGTTGCCGTTGAGGGTCTCGATCAGCGCTTTCTGGCTGTTGCCGCTACCGGTGAGGGTGCTGTTGAGCGTTACCAGGCCCTTGACCGGTGGTTCCTTGCCCTGGCTTTCGAGGATTTTTTCCGCGGGCACCCGGCTGATTTGCGTCTGCATGTTCAACACAGGTGCCTGCTGGCGCACATCGAGGGTGCCTTTGGCATCGAAGTTGCCCTCGTACAGGTCACCGCGCAGGCTCGTCAGGGTCAACAGTCCGTCCTGGCCGTTGGCCTTGAGTACGGCGTTTTTGATCGGCAGCTTTTCCAGGGTCAACTGGCCGAAGGTCAGGTCGGCGTCTACATCCAGCTTGGCCAGGCGCTCCACCGGCAACAGGCGTTCGTTACTCCATGCTTCCTTGGTCGGGGATTGCGGCAGCGGTGTGCTGCCGGCCCCGGCCATGGCATCGGCTTCGGTGCTGGCGACTTCGGCCTGGCGCACTTGCTTGGCGCTGTTGGCCTCGGCCGATTTCGGCGGCAGGTAACGGTCGACGTTGAAGGTGTCGGCCTTGAGGGTTGCGCGCAGGGATTGCTTGGCAAAGTCCTCGACGGCGATGCGACCAGTGAAGGTGCTGTCGTCGACTTTCAGGTTGAGGTCATCCAGCGTGAGGCTGGAAGGCGTGCCGGCCAGGCGCGTGGCCACTTCGACCTTGCTCAGGCTGCCTTCAGCCATGGCCGGGAGTTTCTGGCCGATGCTGTCGACGAATTTCGCCAGGTCGAACTGGGCAATTGACAGCCCGCCGCTGACCTGTGGGGTCTTGTCCAGGTCATTGACCTTCAGCTCACCCAGCGCTCGCAGTTGGTTGGCGGAGACCTTGATCCCGGTCCATTCGGCGACGTTGGCGGCCTTGTCCAGCAGCAACTGACCCTGGGCGGCGAAGGTCATGGTCTTGCCTTGCAGCGGATCGCCGGCGACTTCGCCGGACAGCTTCATGTCTTCGAGCTTGTAGCGCTGTAGCGCACGCTCGAAACGCAGTTCGCCGGCGAGCTCGGTGCGCACCCGCAGAACCGGCTGGTTGGTGCCCAGGAATGCTGTGAGCTTGACCGGTATATTGGTGGAATCGTGCACCGGGCCGGTACTGAGCTGGATGCTTTCGGCGCTGAATTGCTTGCCGGTTTTCTCGTCGCTGTATTCAACGCGGGCGTTGTTGACGGTCAGGCTGTCGATGTCCAGGCGAATCGGCTGGGCCGGTTTTTCCACCTGGGCGGTGGTAGGCGATTCAGGTTCGCCGGTGGTCTCGGCAGGTGTGCCCGTGGTTGCAGGCTTGGGCACCTTGCCGATGTCTTCCCAGTTGCCGTGGCCATCCTTGTCGCGGTTCAGGCGCAGGTTCAAGCCTTCAACGCGCACGTCGCTCATCTGCACCTCACGGCGCAGCAACGGCAGCACGCGCACCGACAGGCCGAGCATCTGCAGGTCGGCGAACGGATCGGCGGGCTTGGCCAGGGTGGCGACCGCCGCATCGTGCAGCTCCAGGCCCAGCCACGGGAACAGGCTCCAGCCGATATCGCCATTGAGCGTCAGCTCGATGTGGGCCTTGTCGCGGGCTATCTGGCGTATCTCGTCTTTGTAGTCGTTGGGATCGAAGAGGTGGGTCAGGGCAAAGCCCAGCGCCACTACGATCAGCAACAGCCCGAGAAGTACCAGACCCAGGATTTTGCCGAACGCTTTCATGGGCGAGTCCTTGTAGTTAGTCGAATTCGAAATTTAGCCGGGGAGTATAGCGCTCCGCCGCGAGCGACCGGGCAGATCACATGACAGAGCGTCGAGCATCCAGGCAAAAAGTAATTTTTTCCTACAAATTCGGCGCAGTACCGAAGAAGTTGTTCAGCCGTTCGACAATGCCCGGAAGGGAGGTTCCTTCAGTGGCAGGAAAACAGACAACATAGAAATCATGATGTCAGTTTGGTTTTTCGCTCGCTGGCAAATGCTACTCTTCACCCGTTCGTCCGTCCCTGCGCGGCATGATGTCGCACAAAAAAACAGCTTTTCCCTGAAAAAACGGTCATGTCTGCGTGCATTGAGACTGAGGGAGAAGAGTGGCTGGCGAACCTGAATAATAATTGGGGGATACACAATGACCACGAGCATCACGGCGGACGGCCTTCAAGTCGGCCAGCCCGCGTTCCTGTCCAAGGAACGCATCATCGCCAGGCCCGGTTTCAACCGGTGGCTGGTGCCACCGGCCGCGCTGGCCATCCACCTGTGCATCGGCATGGCCTATGGCTTCTCGGTGTTCTGGTTGCCGCTGTCCAAGGCGCTGGGCATCACCGCGCCAGTGGCTTGTGCACCGGACATGGGCTTCATCGCCCAGGTCTTTTCTTCGCAATGCGACTGGCCGATTTCGATGCTCGGCTGGATCTACACCCTGTTCTTCATCTTCCTGGGCTGCTCGGCAGCCATCTGGGGTGGCTGGCTGGAACACGCCGGGCCGCGCAAGGCGGGTGTTGTCTCGGCCCTGTGCTGGTGCGGCGGTCTGCTGATTTCCGCGCTGGGGGTCTATACCCACCAGATCTGGCTGATGTGGATCGGCTCGGGGGTCATTGGCGGTATCGGCCTGGGCCTGGGTTACATCTCGCCGGTGTCGACCCTGATCAAGTGGTTCCCGGACAAACGCGGCATGGCGACCGGCATGGCGATCATGGGCTTCGGCGGGGGCGCGATGGTCGGTGCCCCCCTGGCGGCGGCGTTGATGAGCCATTTCGCTTCACCGACCAGTGTCGGCGTGTGGCAGAGCTTCCTGGTCATGGCCGCGATCTATTTCGTGTTCATGATCGGCGGTGCGCTGTCCTATCGTGTACCGCCTACCGGCTGGAAACCTGAAGGCTGGACGGCACCTGCGAAAAAAGCCTCGAACGCGATGATCACCCACCGTCATGTGCATGTGAATGTGGCGTGGAAAACGCCACAATTCCGCCTGGTATGGCTGGTGCTGTGCCTGAACGTATCGGCGGGCATCGGAATCCTCGGCATGGCTTCGCCTCTGTTGCAGGAGGTGTTTGCCGGCAAGTTGCTGGGTAACGGCCTGGCATTTGGCCAGCTGGATGCCTCGCAATTGGCCTCGATTGCGGCGATCGCCGCTGGTTTCACCGGTTTGCTGAGCCTGTTCAACATCGGTGGCCGGTTCTTCTGGGCATCGTTCTCGGATTACCTGGGCCGTAAAAACACCTATTTCGTGTTCTTTGCCCTGGGTTTCGGGCTGTATGCATTGATCCCGAACCTCGGTCATCTGGGCAACGTTGCGCTGTTCGTGGCGGCGTTCTGCATCATCCTGTCGATGTACGGCGGTGGTTTCGCGACTGTCCCGGCGTACCTCGCGGACCTGTTCGGTACGCAAATGGTCGGCGCGATCCATGGTCGTCTGCTGACGGCCTGGGCTGCTGCCGGCGTGCTGGGTCCGGTGCTGGTGAACTACCTGCGTGAGTATCAGCTGAGCATCGGCGTTGAACGGGCCGCGGCTTACGACATCACCCTGTACATCCTCGCGGGCCTGCTGGTGTTGGGCTTCCTGTGCAACCTGCTGGTTCGTCCGGTGGCCGACAAGTACTTCATGACCGACGCCGAACTGGCTGCCGAACAGGCGCTGGGTCACGACAAAGGGGCTGACAGCAGTACGTCGCTGGAGTGGAAAGCGGCGGCGGGTACCAAGCCTCTGGCGCTTGCTGCGTGGTTGGTGGTGGGCATTCCGTTGGCGTGGGGTGTTTGGGTGACGCTGCAGAAGACGGCGGTACTCTTCCACTAACACCCAACCATGTGGGAGCGGGCTTGCTCGCGCAAGCGGTGTGTCAGTCAACATTCATGTGTCTGAAAATCCGCTTTCGCGAGCAAGCCCGCTCCCACATTTGATCTCCACTGGACGCAAATACTGCGTTTCGACTGCTTGTACTGACATGTACACCATTGGCCGTAGTGGATTCACTCCGTCAGCGATATCACCTCCCGTGTTTCTGTTTCGCGCCCGCGCCCCTATAATGGTTGCCTTTTTCGCCCAATGATTTTGCGGAGCTGGTGATGGCCGAACGTATGGCGTCAGTCGAGCGCGACACTCTGGAAACCCAGATCAAAGCCTCGATCAACCTGGATGGCACCGGAAAGGCCCGATTTGATATCGGTGTCCCTTTTCTTGAGCACATGCTGGACCAGATCGCCCGTCACGGGCTGATCGACCTGGATATCGTCAGCAAAGGCGACCTGCATATCGATGACCACCACACCGTGGAAGACGTCGGTATCACCCTGGGCCAGGCATTCACCAAAGCCATCGGCGACAAGAAAGGCATCCGTCGCTACGGCCACGCCTACGTGCCGCTCGATGAAGCGCTGTCGCGCGTGGTGATCGACTTCTCCGGCCGCCCAGGCCTGCAGATGCATGTTCCGTACACCCGTGCCACCGTCGGCGGCTTCGACGTTGACCTGTTCCAGGAATTCTTCCAGGGCTTCGTCAACCACGCCAACGTCACCCTGCACATCGACAACCTGCGTGGCCACAACACCCACCACCAGATCGAAACCGTGTTCAAGGCTTTCGGCCGCGCGCTGCGCATGGCTGTGGAGCTCGATGACCGCATGGCCGGGCAAATGCCTTCGACCAAGGGCGTCCTGTAATGCAGACAGTCGCGGTTATCGATTACGGCATGGGCAACCTGCACTCGGTGGCCAAGGCCCTCGAGCACGTCGGTGCCGGCAAGGTCCTGATCACCAGCGATGCCAACGTGATTCGCGAAGCCGACCGGGTGGTTTTCCCCGGCGTTGGCGCGATTCGCGACTGCATGGCGGAGATCCGTCGCCTGGGTTTCGATTCGCTGGTGCGTGAAGTCAGCCAGGACCGTCCGTTCCTCGGCATCTGCGTGGGCATGCAAGCCTTGCTCGAGCGCAGTGAAGAGAACGACGGCGTCGACTGCATTGGCTTGTTCCCGGGCCAGGTGAAGTTCTTCGGCAAGGATCTGGTCGAGGATGGCGAGCACCTGAAAGTCCCGCACATGGGCTGGAACGAAGTGAAGCAGAAGGTCAGTCATCCGCTGTGGCATGACATTCCGGACCTGGCGCGTTTCTACTTCGTGCACAGCTACTACATCGCCGCCGGCAATGCCCGGCAGGTGGTCGGTGGCGGTCACTACGGGGTCGACTTTGCCGCAGCGCTGGCCGAAGGCTCGCGATTCGCCGTGCAGTTCCACCCGGAGAAAAGCCATACCCATGGCCTGCAGTTGCTGCAGAACTTCGCCGCGTGGGATGGTCGCTGGTAAATGGCCGTCAAGAAGAAGCCGCCGATCCTGACCCTCACTCCCGAGCAGGAGAGCGAGGCCAATCGCAAGATCAAGCGTTTCATGGAAGATCGCTTCGAGCTCGACCTCGGTTCGTTCGAGGCGGCCGAGATTCTTGAGCTGTTTACCCGTGAAATTGCTCCGCACTATTACAACAGGGCGATTTTCGATGTGCAGACGCACCTCAAAGAGAGGTTCGAAAGCATCGAAAGCGACCTGTGGGCGCTCGAGAAAAACTGATTTCCGAGCCAAGCTGAACATTCGAATTTGAAGGTTTGCCAGATGCTGATTATTCCCGCTATCGATCTCAAAGACGGTGCCTGTGTTCGTCTGCGCCAGGGCCGCATGGAAGATTCCACAGTGTTCTCCGATGACCCGGTGAGCATGGCTGCCAAGTGGGTGGAGGGCGGTTGCCGTCGTCTGCATCTGGTCGACCTGAACGGCGCGTTCGAAGGCCAGCCGGTCAACGGCGAAGTGGTCACGGCGATTGCCAAGCGCTACCCGAACCTGCCGATCCAGATCGGCGGCGGTATCCGCTCCCTGGAAACCATCGAGCACTACGTGAAAGCGGGCGTGAGCTACGTGATCATCGGCACCAAAGCCGTGAAGGATCCGGCCTTCGTTGCCGAAGCCTGCCGTGCGTTCCCGGGCAAAATCATCGTGGGTCTGGATGCCAAGGACGGTTTCGTCGCCACTGACGGCTGGGCCGAAATCAGCACCATCCAGGTGATCGATCTGGCCAAGCAGTTCGAAGCCGACGGCGTGTCCTCGATCGTTTATACCGACATCGCCAAAGACGGCATGATGCAGGGTTGCAACGTGCCGTTCACCGCCGCGCTGGCCGCTGCCACGAAGATTCCGGTGATCGCTTCCGGCGGCATCCACAACCTGGGTGACATCAAGACCCTGCTCGACGCCAAGGCGCCAGGCATCATCGGCGCGATCACCGGCCGCGCGATCTACGAAGGCACCCTCGACGTCGCTGAAGCGCAAGCTTTCTGCGATTCGTACAAAGGCTGAGGACTGACCATGGCGCTGGCCAAACGCATCATCCCTTGCCTGGACGTGGACAACGGCCGGGTCGTCAAAGGTGTGAAGTTCGAGAACATCCGCGATGCCGGTGACCCGGTGGAAATCGCCCGTCGCTATGACGAGCAGGGTGCCGACGAGATTACCTTTCTCGACATCACCGCCAGCGTTGACGGTCGAGACACCACGCTGCATACCGTCGAGCGCATGGCCAGCCAGGTGTTCATTCCGCTGACCGTGGGCGGTGGCGTGCGCACCGTGCAGGACATTCGCAACCTGCTGAATGCCGGTGCGGACAAGGTCTCGATCAACACCGCAGCCGTTTTCAACCCGGAATTCGTCGGCGAAGCGGCGCAGCATTTTGGTTCGCAATGCATCGTGGTCGCGATCGATGCGAAGAAGGTCTCGGGACCTGGCGAAACCCCGCGCTGGGAAATCTTCACCCATGGCGGTCGCAAGCCAACCGGCCTCGACGCCGTTGAGTGGGCGAAGAAGATGGAAGGCCTGGGGGCCGGTGAGATCCTGCTGACCAGCATGGACCAGGACGGTATGAAAAATGGCTTCGATCTGGGCGTCACCCGCGCCATCAGCGATGCGTTGGGCATTCCGGTGATCGCTTCCGGTGGTGTCGGCAACCTGCAGCACCTGGCCGACGGCATTCTCGAAGGCCACGCCAGCGCAGTATTGGCAGCGAGCATTTTCCACTTCGGTGAATACACCGTTCAGGAAGCCAAGGCATACATGGCACACCGCGGGATTGTGATGCGCTGAACAAACCGCTGCAGGCCAGTGGACATCATGGCGGGCTCAGGGCACTCTTGGGCACGCCATGGATTTCGGTAGCCAGACATGTTTAAAACCATTCTTCTTGTCCTCGCCAGCGCTTCCTTGTTGCTCCTAGGTAGTGCGCGCGCGGCAGACAGCTCCGCCACAGAGCTGGTGTTGCTGACGGAAAACTTCCCGCCCTACAACATGGCCAGGAACGGCAAGAACTTCGCTCAGGACGAGAACATCAATGGCATCGCCGTGGACATCGTTCGTGAGATTTTCAAGCGCGCCGATATCAGCTATAGCCTGACCCTGCGTTTTCCGTGGGAGCGGGTCTACAAGCTGGCACTGGAAAATCCCGGCTACGGTGCATTCGTGATGGCGCGTTTGCCGGACCGCGAGCGGCTCTTCAAGTGGGTCGGGCCGATCGGTCCGGATGACTGGATCATGCTGGCCAAGGCCGACAGCAAAATCTCCCTCGAAACGCTGGAAGACGCGCGCAAGTACAGGATTGGCGCGTACAAGGGCGACGCCATTGCCATGACGCTGGCCAAGCAAGGCTTGAAGCCGGTGGTGGTGCTGCGCGACCAGGACAACGCGAAGAAACTGGTCAACGGCCAGATCGACCTGTGGGCCACCGGTGATCCGGCTGGACGCTACCTGGCGCGTCTGGAAGGCGTGAGCGGGCTAAAGACAGTGCTGCGCTTCAACAGCGCCGAGCTCTATCTGGCGTTGAACAAGGATGTGCCGGACGATACGGTGGCCAAACTGCAGGCGGCGCTGGATCAGATGCGCAAGGAAGGCAAGGTGGACGAGATCATGGCGCAGTATCTGTAAGGTAGATCAAAAGATCGCCGCCTGTTGTAGCTGCGGCAGGCTGCGATCTTTTCAGCGGTAAACCCCATCCTTTCCATGCGCAGCCGTCGCGCGATTACCGCGCACGCTGATCATCTGCTTGATATCAATCCACTCGATCCCTTGAGCTTTCAGCTTCGGCAACTCGCGCTCCAGCACCGCCAGGGTCTGCGGATACGGATGCCCGATCATCACCGCTGATCCCTGCTTGTGAGCCAGGCTGATCGCTGTCTGCAACTGGGTGTAAATTGCCGCTTCAGTGCGCTCATCATCCAGGAACACATCACGCGAAACGCTCGCCAATCCGATCTTCTGCGCCTCGGCGGCGGCCACCGTCTGTGCGCTGGTGCGGCTATCCAGGAATAGCTTGTGTCGACGCTGCAAGTCAGCCATCAACCAGGCCATGGCCGGTCGTTGGGCGGTCATGCGGCTGCCCATATGGTTATTGATGCCGGCGGTGTAGGGCACCACCTCAAGGGCTGCGTTCAGGCGTTTCTCAAGCTCGTCGATGGGCAAGTCAGGACGCCAGGCGAACGGCCCGGTGGCCGGGTCCATGGGCATGTGCAGGATGACGATCTTGCCGGCGCGATGGGCTTCGCGGGCGAATTCGGTGGCGTGGGGAGTGTCAGGCATGATCGCCGCGGTCACAGGGCCCGGCAGGGCCAGTACCTGGCGATCCCGGGGCAGGCTCTGCCCCAGGTCATCGATGATCAGCGTGATATAGGCCTTTTGCGGGGCGGGCGCTGCGTGAGCAACACTCGCCAGGCAACACAACAGCCCCAAGGCTAACCGCAGTAGCATCTCAGCGGCCGGACGTGATGCTCAGCCCTTTGAGCAGGCTCAGGGCCTGGGCCAGTTGGTAATCGTCGTCCTGCGGCATCGGCTTGGCCTTGCCGCCGGAACTGCTCGGCTTGTCGGCGCCGCCGTTGCCATTGCCCAGGTGACCCTGCAGATCGGCTTCCTTGAAGTAGTCGCCGTCTTGCTCGTTGGTGATCTTGGCCCTGCGCACTTCGATGTCCGGGATGATGCCCTGGGCCTGGATCGAGCGGCCGTTTGGCGTGTAGTACAGCGCCGTGGTGATCTTCAGGGCGCGCTCGTTGTTCAGAGGCAGCACGGTTTGCACCGAGCCTTTGCCGAAACTCGGCGTACCCATGACCACCGCACGTTTCTGGTCCTGCAGGGCGCCGGCGACGATTTCCGAGGCCGAGGCGCTGCCGCCGTTGATCAGCGTGACCATCGGCACGGCTTCGCTTTCGTCCTTGCCGGTGGCGGAGAAGCGCAGTTCGGAGTTGGCGATGCGGCCCTTGGTGTAGACGATCAGGCCCTTGGTGATGAAGTGGTCGACCACTTCCACCGCCGCTTGCAGCACGCCGCCCGGGTTGTTGCGCAGGTCGAGGATGATGCCGTTGAGTTTCTTGCCGTTGTCTTTGCGCAGCTTGGCCAGGGCCTTGGACACTTCTTCGCCGGTCTTGACCTGGAACTGGGTGATGCGGATGTAGCCATAGCCCGACTCGAGCAACTGGCTCTTCACGCTCTTCACCTGAATGATGGCGCGGGCCAGGGTCACATCGAACGGGGTGCCGCCGTCGCGGACCAGGGTCAGGGTGATTTTCTGGCCGATCTTGCCGCGCATCTTGTCCACGGCTTCGGTCATGGTCTGGCCGCGAGTGGGCTGGCCGTTGATCTTGACGATGAAGTCGCCCGCCTGGATGCCAGCCTTGGAGGCCGGCGTGTCATCGATCGGCGACACCACCTTGATGAAGCCGTCCTCGGCGCCGACTTCGATGCCCAGGCCGCCAAACTCGCCGCTGGTGCTTTCCTGCAGTTCAGCGAAATCTTCAGGGCCCAGGTAGGCGGAGTGCGGGTCAAGGTTGCTGAGCATGCCCTTGATCGCGTTTTCCAGCAGGGTCTTGTCGTCTACCGGTTCGACATACGCGGCCTTGATCCGATCCATGACCTCGGCAAAGGTGCGCAACTCTTCCAGCGGCAATGGCGCCTTGGTGGTCGCGGCAGTGCCCGCAGGCGCGACTGCGGGGGCCGGCTGAGCGGCAAACGCCAGAGGCGCGCCGATCACCAGGGCGATCGCCAGGGCCAACGAGGTAAGGCGGGACAAATACAGCATGTCGAACGAACTCCTAATGTAGGTGACTCAGCGCCTATCCTTGCGCGCGGCACCATTGCGCCGGATCACTCGGGTGACCCTGCTGACGAATCGCAAAATACAACGCTGGTGTGTCCTGCCCGCCACTGTTACCGACAGTGGAGATGGATTCACCGGCTTTTACCACGTCACCCGCAGACTTGAGCAGTGTCTGGTTGTGACCATAAAGACTCAAAAAACCGTTACCGTGGTCGAGAATCACCAGCAGCCCGGCACCGCGCAACCAGTCGGCGAACACCACGCGACCGCCATGCACCGCGTGCACGGTGCTGCCGGCAGAAGCGCCGATCATCACGCCGTCCCACTTGGTCCGGGTATCGTCGCCACGGCTTTCACCGAAGCGTGCCAACAGTCGACCATCAACCGGCCACGGAAGTTTGCCGCGGGTAGACGCAAATGCACCGCCAAAAGTTTCGCCTGAGCTTGAAACCAATGCGCCGGGTGTTGATTTAACGGGTTTGCGTGGGGCGTCATCGCTGGCATCTGCCTGCGCCTGGGCCTCACGTAAACGCTTTTTTTCGGCTTCCTGCTGGGCAATCAGCGCTTTCTGTCGCGCCTCTTCTGCCTCACGAGCCTGGCGGGCCAGGGTTTCCTCAATGGTTTTAAGGACTTTAGACAGGTCTGCCTGATCCTGCTCACGGGCTGCCAGTTTCTGGTCGCGAGCCTTCACGTCTTCGTTGAGCTTGGCCAGGACTTGCTGGCGCTCCTGGCGAACCTTCTCGAGTTCGCCACGCTGGGTTTCGAGGCTGCTCTGCTGCACCAGCAATTGCGCTTGCTGCAGGCCGATGTCTTTTTCGACATTGGCCAGCTGGCGCAGGGTTTCGTTGAAATTCTTCAGCTGCTCCAGGCGGGCCTGGCTCAGGTAGTCGTAATAAGTGAGTGTGCGGGCGAACTTCTCGGGGTTCTGCTGGTTGAGCAGCAGTTTCAAGTACTCCTGGCGGCCGTTCTGATAAGCCGCGCGGGCCTGGATGGCGATCAGTCGCTGCTGTTCAGTGCGCGCGCTCTGGAGTTTTTTTTTCTCCGCATCGAGTCGCTGCAACTCGGATTCGCTTTTCTGCAGCTCTTTTTGCAGGGCTTCGACCTGCTTTTCGAGCTTGCCCATCTCGGTCTCGGTGCCCTTGAGGTCTTTCTGTACGCCGGACTTTTCTTGCTGCAGCTTGCCCAGCAGTTTTTTCAGCTCGGCAATGTCCTGACGCGTGGCGTCCAACTGTTGCTGGGTTTGCGCGCGCTCGTCGGCGAAGGCCGGTTGGAGCAGGCAAGTCAGGGCAAGGGCTATCAGGACGCGGAGCATAGAGGCGGGCGACACCAGGGAAAGGGACGTCCTAGTATGCCCGCCAAGCGCAGCAAAAAAAATGCCCATTTCTGACTGTGTGATGACTGGACCCAAAAACACCCTAAAACCAATGTGGGAGCGGGCTTGCTCGCGAATGCGATGGGTCAGGCGACGACGATGTCGACTGATACTGCGCATTCGCGAGCAAGCCCGCTCCCACAGGGTTTTATGGTGTTCGGGATATCCTGGTCAGACCAGAATCGAAGTCCCGGTCATTTCCGCCGGTTGTTCCAGGCCCAGCAGTTTCAGCATGGTCGGTGCCACGTCCGCCAGCACGCCGCCTTCGCGGACTTTCAGGTCGCGCTTTCCGACATAGATGAAGGGCACCGGCTCGGTGGTGTGCGCGGTATGGGCCTGGCCGGTGGCCTCGTCGGACATTTGCTCGACGTTGCCATGGTCGGCGGTGATCAGGGCTTCGCCGCCGACTTTATCCAGCGCTTCGACGATGCGGCCGACGCAAAGGTCCAGGCACTCGACCGCCTTGACCGCCGCTTCGAACACGCCGCTGTGGCCAACCATGTCGCCGTTGGCGTAGTTGACCACGATCACGTCGTAACGCTGGTTTTCGATGGCGTCGACGATGCGGTCGGTGACTTCCGGTGCGCTCATCTCCGGCTGCAGGTCGTAGGTGGCGACTTTCGGCGACGGGATCAGGATGCGCTCTTCGCCCGGGAAAGGTTCTTCACGACCGCCGGAGAAGAAGAAGGTCACGTGGGCGTATTTTTCGGTTTCGGCGATGCGCAGCTGGGTCTTGCCGTTTTTCGCCAGGTAGTCGCCCAGCACGTTTTCCAGGCTGCCGGCAGCGAAGGCCGAAGGTGCAGGAATGCTGGCGGCGTATTGGGTCAGCATGACGAAGCCGGCCAGTTTTGGCTGACGGGCACGCTCGAATTCCTTGAAATCGTCTTCGACGAACACGCGGGTCAGTTCTCGGGCGCGGTCGGCGCGGAAGTTCATGAACACCACGGCGTCGCCGTCTTCGACCTTCACCGGCTCACCGATAGAGGTGGCTTTGACGAACTCGTCGCTCTCGCCACGCGCGTACGCGGCCTGCAGGCCTTCCTGGGCGGTGGCGGCGTTGAATTCGCCATTGCCGTCGACGATCAGGTTGTAGGCCTGGGACACACGGTCCCAACGGTTGTCGCGATCCATGGCGAAATAACGGCCGATGAGGCTGGCGATCCGGCCTTTGCCCAGGGCCTGGAAGGTGGCGTCCAGCAGTTCGATCGACGATTGCGCGCTTTTCGGCGGGGTATCGCGGCCGTCGAGGAAGGCGTGCAGGTAGATTTTTTCAGCGCCGCGCTTGGCGGCCAGTTCGGCCATGGCAACCAGGTGATCCTGGTGGCTGTGCACGCCGCCATCGGACAGCAGGCCCATGAAGTGCACGGCTTTACCGGCGGCGACGGCTTTGTCCACGGCGGCGCAGATGGTCGGGTTCTCGAAGAACTCGCCGTCGCGGATCGATTTGGTCACGCGGGTGAAGTCCTGGTACACCACGCGGCCGGCGCCGAGGTTCATGTGGCCAACTTCGGAGTTGCCCATCTGGCCATCCGGCAGGCCAACGTCCATGCCGCTGCCGGAAATCAGGCCGTTGGGCACGGTGGCCCACAAACGATCCAGTACCGGCTTCTTCGCCGCAAAGATGGCGTTGGATTCAGGGCTCTCACTGTGACCGAAGCCGTCGAGAATAATCAGGACCAAAGGTTTAGGCGTGGTAGTCATGGAGTCCGCTCGTGGCTGAATTAAAAGAGGGCGATGGAAAAGGGAGTGGCAGTTTAAAGCGAAGTTCCGGCCACGTCACCGCCGGACGGGGTTTGGCCCACCATAGTGGCTGTGTATACTGGCCGACATTTTAACGCCCTGGAACCTCCTTCGATGGTTGCTCACCTGATTGAATTTGCCACTAACCACTACATCCTCGTCGGTATCTTCGTCGTACTGCTGGCGTTGCTGATCGCCTACCAGATGCAGGGCGGCGGCCGTAGCCTGAGCACTGGCGAACTGACTGGCCTTGTCAACAAGGATGCCGGCGTGGTGATCGACATTCGTCCGACCAAGGACTTCGCCGCCGGTCATATTGTAGGCGCGCTGAGCATTCCTCACGACAAACTGGCTGCACGCGTCGGCGAGCTGGAAAAACACAAGGCCAAGACCATCATCCTGGTCGACGCCATGGGCCAGACGGCCGGTACCCACGCTCGCGAGCTGGTGAAGGCAGGTTTCACCGCCGCCAAGCTGTCCGGTGGTGTGTCCAGCTGGAAAGCCGACAATCTGCCGCTGGTGAAGTGATATGAGCAACGTCGTCGTCTATTCCAGCGATTACTGCCCTTATTGCTCCCGAGCCAAGTACCTGCTCGAGAACAAAGGCGTGGCCTTCGAAGAGATCAAGGTCGATGGCAAGCCGCAGGTGCGCGCCGCGATGGCTCAGAAAGCCGGACGCACGTCCGTGCCGCAGATCTGGATCGGCAGCACCCACGTTGGCGGTTGTGATGATTTGTTTGCCCTGGAGCGCGCCGGCAAGCTCGACGCGCTGCTCAAGGCCTGAAATTCCATACCCTATAAAAGCCCAAGATCAGAAAGGATCTGAGATGACTGACCAACAGAACACTGCAGCCAGCGAAGAAGAAACCGCACCGCAATTCTCCTTGCAGCGCATCTACGTACGTGACTTGTCCTTCGAAGCCCCGAAAAGCCCGGCGATCTTCCGCCAGCAGTGGGAGCCGAGTGTCGGTCTGGATCTCAATACCCGTCAAAAGGCTCTGGAAGGCGACTTCCACGAGGTCGTGCTGACCCTGTCGGTCACCGTGAAGAACGGTGACGAAGTGGCATTCATCGCCGAAGTGCAACAGGCCGGTATCTTCCTGATCAAGAACCTCGACGACGCTTCGATGAGCCACACCCTGGGTGCATTCTGCCCGAACATCCTGTTCCCGTACGCTCGCGAAGCGCTGGACAGCCTGGTGACCCGTGGTTCGTTCCCGGCCCTGATGCTGGCTCCGGTGAACTTCGACGCGCTGTACGCGCAAGAACTGCAACGCATGCAGGCAGCGGGCGAGACGCCGACCGTTCAATAAGCGTTCCTGAAGTCGAAGCAAGTCCAATGTGGGAGCGGGCTTGCTCGCGAAAGCGGTCTATCAGTCGACATTGATGTTGAATCTGATGACCCCTTCGCGAGCAAGCCCGCTCCCACATTTGTTTCGGGGTGTTATTTGAAATCGTTTTGGCGCCAGGCCTCGTACACGGCCACCGCGACAGTGTTGGACAGGTTCAGGCTGCGGCAGCCTTCACGCATCGGCAGACGCAAGCGTTGTTCTGCGGGCAGGGCGTCGAGCACATCGGAGGGCAGGCCACGGCTTTCCGGGCCGAACAGGAACGCATCGCCCGGTTCGAAGCTGGCGTCGTGGAACGGTCGCGAGCCCTTGGTGGTGAAGGCAAACACCCGCGGATGACCGAGGCTTTCCAGGCAGCTGGCCAAGTCCGCGTGGCGTTGCAGGGTGGCATACTCGTGGTAATCGAGGCCGGCCCGGCGCAGGCGCTTGTCGTCCATCTCGAAGCCCAGCGGTTCGATCAAATGCAGGTGGCAGCCACTGTTGGCGCACAGCCTGATAACGTTGCCGGTGTTCGGCGGAATTTCTGGTTGGAAAAGGATGACGTGAAACATGCACGGCTCCGAAGGTAAAGATGAGCGGCATTCTACGCCGCAAGCCGACCCTCGTTCGAAACTATTCCCGCGTGTGATGGCTTCACTGGCAATCGTCGGGGTCATGGTGGGGCTGATGATCGGTCGCCTGACCACTCCCGACCCCAGTCAATTGCAGCAGGTCGAGGTGACCGGTGACGGGCTGGTGGTGTGGTTCAACAACGAACCCAAGACCCACGGTGAGATCGTCGATGGCAGCGTTGCGCTGCTGTTCGAGGCTGAGGGCACGGCGCAGAAGGGCCAGCTCAAGCTCCATGACAAGAACGTGAACTGGCGCGTGCGTAAAAGTGATGGGGGATTGTTGCTGACGCTGGTGGCGGCCCGGCCCCTGCAGGGGGAGTGGACCGGTAGCGAGGTCGATGACCGCTGGCGGTTGGAGATCCATCTCCGTGAGCAATAAAAGAGGGGAATCCCCGGCCTGCCTGTACCAAGGTCCCCAAAACGGGAGGGTTCGCGCATCGCGCCTGAACCCGGTGTAAAGAGGGAATCCCCGGCCTGCCTGTACCAAGGACCCCAAAACTGGGGGGGCTCGTCGCTTGTGCGGTGTGAGCCCGGTGTAAAGAGGGGAATCCCCGGCCTGCCTGTACCAAGGTCCCCGAAACTGGGTAGTGATCTGAATCACTGATGAGACTATTGCAGGGGGCGTGCCAGCTTTTAACAAGTTGAAACAGAAAGTTGCCCGCAAGCGTCGAAAGCCCCGCAATCCGGGGCTTTCGTGTTTTTTCGATAGGGGTTCGATTGCGAACGCAGGCGTGATTTCAGATCAGTTGCCGTGCGCGATTGCGGGTCACTGTGCATTCAGTCGGTGCGCGCGGATCTGAATGTGGGAGCGGGCTTGCTCGCGAAAGCGGTGTGTCAGTCCACATTGATGTTGAATCTGATGGCCCCTTCGCGAGCAAGCCCGCTCCCACATTGTTCGGTGTAAACCATCGGCCCTGCTTAACCCTCATCCCCCTCATCATCATCCCCACCATCAACCTTCATCCCCAGCTCCTTGATCTTGCGAGTCAGGGTGTTGCGCCCCCAGCCCAGCAGCACGGCGGCATCCCGGCGGCGGCCGGCGGTGTGCTTGAGGGCGGTTTCGATCATGATCCGCTCGAAGGTCGGCACCGCACTGTCCAGCAGGCTGGACTGACCGCGAGCCAGGGCCTGGTCGGCCCATTGGCGCAGCGCCTGTTCCCAGTTGGTCACCGGCGCCGAATCCTGCGGAAGGCTCAGCAGCTCCGGTGGCAGGTCGCCGATGTGCACTTCGCGACCCGAAGCCATCACGGTGATCCAGCGGCAGGTGTTCTCCAGCTGGCGAACGTTGCCCGGCCACGGCAGGTTCTTCAGGTATTCCTCGGTTTCGCTCTTCAGCAGTTTCGGCTCGACGGCCAGTTCCTGCGCGGCGCGGCTGAGGAAATGCTTGGCCAGGGTCGGGATGTCTTCGCGACGGTCCGACAGGCGCGGTATGTGGATGCGGATCACGTTGAGGCGGTGGAACAGGTCTTCACGGAATTTCCCGGCATGCACCAGGGTTTCCAGGTTCTGGTGCGTCGCGGCGATGATCCGCACATCGACTTTGACCGGGACGTGACCCCCGACACGGTAGAACTCGCCGTCGGCCAGTACGCGCAGCAAACGGGTCTGGGTGTCGGCCGGCATGTCGCCGATTTCATCAAGAAACAGCGTACCGCCATCGGCCTGCTCGAAACGCCCGCGACGCAGGTTGGCCGCGCCAGTGAAGGCGCCTTTCTCATGGCCGAACAGCTCGGATTCCATCAGGTCTTTTGGGATCGCCGCCATGTTCAGTGCAATGAACGGCGAAGCCGCGCGTGGACTGTGGCGGTGCAGGGCGTGGGCCACCAGTTCTTTACCGGTACCCGATTCGCCGTTGATCAGCACGGTGATGTTGGAATGGCTCAGGCGCCCGATGGCGCGAAACACTTCCTGCATCGCCGGCGCTTCGCCGATGATTTCCGGGGTGCGGGTCAATGCGACCGGGACTTCCAGGCCTTGCTGTTCCTGGGCGTGCTGGTTGGCGCGCTTGACCAGCGAGACCGCCTCGTCGACATCGAACGGCTTGGGCAGGTATTCGAATGCGCCGCCCTGATAGGACGCGACAGCGCTGTCCAGATCGGAGTGCGCGGTCATGATGATCACTGGCAGCCGTGGGTGTTGCTCGCGAATCCGCGCCAGGAGGTCCAGGCCGCTGGCACCGGGCATGCGGATGTCGGAGATGATCACGTCCGGCTGCTGGCGCGCCAGGCGGCTCATCACGCCATCGGCGCTGTCGAAGCTTTGCGTGGTCATGCCTTCCTGCTGCAAGGCTTTTTCCAGGACCCAACGGATAGAACGGTCGTCATCGACGATCCACACGGTTTCACTACGGCTCATGTCGATGTGGCTCCTTGTTCCAGTGGCAGAAAGATCGAGAACGTGGTGTGGCCGGGGTGGCTGTCACATTCGATCAAGCCCTGGTGCTGGCTGATGATGTTCTGGGTAATGGCCAGGCCGAGTCCGGTACCGTCCGGACGGCCGCTGACCATGGGGAAGAAGATGGTTTCCTGAAGATCCGCAGGAATGCCCGGACCGTTGTCGATGATTTCGATCTTGGTCACCAGGCGGTGGCGCACATGACCAATGGTGAACTGGCGCATGGCCCTGGTGCGCAGTGTGATGCGGCCCAGACGCAACTCGTTCTGGCTGCTGATGGCCTGCATCGCATTGCGCACGATATTCAGCACGGCCTGGATCATTTGTTCACGATCGATCAGGACGTCAGGAATGCTCGGGTCGTAGTCGCGCACCAGCGTGATGCAGCCCTGGCTTTCGGCCTCGACCAGATGGCAAACACGCTCCAGCACCTCGTGAATGTTGCACATGGCCAGCGATGGCAATTTGTTCGAGCCGAGCATGCGATCGACCAGGTTGCGCAGGCGATCGGCCTCTTCAATGATGACATTGGTGTAGTCGCGCAGGCTTTCTTCCGGCAGCTCGCGGGCCAGCAGCTGCGCCGCGCCGCGGATACCACCCAGCGGATTCTTGATTTCATGGGCCAGGCCGCGCACCAGCATCTTGCTGGTTTCCTGCTTCGACAGCTGGGCTTCTTCCTTGGTGATGCGCAGCAAGCGGTCGCGGGGATGGACTTCGAGCAGGAGCAGGGTATCGCCATTGCTCAGGATCGGCGTTACCGCGTAATCGACCGTCAGGGTCTGGCCGGTGAGGGCGGTGAGCATGGCTTCGCGCTTGGTGAACGGATGCGCCTGCTGCACCGCCTGGCGCAATGAATTGAGCGCCTCGGTGGATTCGGTGAACAGCTCGCTGATGAACTGCCCATGGCTGCGCTGGCCGCTGATGGCCAGGAGCATTTCCGCCGCGGGGTTCATGTACTCAAGGCGCAGTTCGGCGTTGAGCAGAATGGTGGCGGTGGTCAGGTTGTCGAGAAGCAAGCGATGCAGTGCGTCACTGATGGTCATTCAGGACCTCTTTTGGAGCAGGGCGCGCGCATGAATAAAGCGCTGATACGAGGAAAATGCAAAAACCAAACCAAGGCTCCGAAAAGAAGCGTTTAACCCCTGAAACGGGTGTTTAACGCTCGATTGCGTGGCGTTCTGCCAGCTTCAGCGGGTAATTTCGAACCAAAATGGGCTGCAATGTGCGCGGGGTGCAACCATTCGCACCAATATAGTGCGCAAGCCGGGACAAGGTAAGAAGTCCTTCAGCGCTTGTGCACCCGCTGCACGGTGAAGGTGACGGTAGGGCTTTGCTGCACGATGGTTTCGCCGCTGACGACCTGCACGGCGAGGCTGTGCAGGCCACGGTCGATGTTCACCAGTTGCAGGCTCGGTACGTTGCTGGGTTGGCCATAAGGCTGGTTATCCAGCAACAGCTGCAGTAGATGCGGGCCTTGCAGGCGCGGTTCGATCAGTACGTTGACGGTGAAGGTGCCGTTGTTGGCGCGCAGGGCTTCGGTGGTGGGCAGGCCCGTGAGTTCCAGTACGTTGTAGGCGATCCTGGGCTGATCTTGCGACTGGGTGGGGGTGGGAGGTGCTTGCGTGGGCTGGGGCTGAGCGCGATTGAGCGGTGGCAGTTCGACCGGCTGCGCGGTGACGCCATCGGGTGGTTGATTGCTATACGCCGTGTTGCCCTGGGCGTCGGTGTACTTGTAGATCTGCGCTGTGGCGGGCAGGGCGATCAGCAGCAGGATTAGGAGAAAGCCACGAGGCATGAAATCGACCGGAAGCGAAAGCGTTGGAGTGCAGCATAGGTCAGGGGGGTGGTTGTCCCAAGTGAATCAAGATCAAAAGATCGCAGCCTTCGGCAGCTCCTACTATGGGAATGGCGTGCACCCTGTAGGAGCTGCCGCAGGCTGCGATCTTTTGACTCATGAAAAAGGCCTCCCGAAGGAGGCCTCTTTTTTGTCACGCCGCGTGTCGCAGCGCTACCGGATCAGCAGCTGTAGTACAGCTCGTATTCCAGTGGGTGTACGAAGGTACGTACCTTGATTTCTTCTTCGCTTTTCAGGGCGATGTAAGCGTCGATGAAGTCGTCGCTGAAAACGCCGCCTTTGGTCAGGAACGCACGACCTTTGTCCAGCTCTTCCAGGGCTTCTTTCAGGCTGCCGCAAACTTGTGGGATCTCTTTCGCCTCTTCAGGCGGCAGGTCATACAGGTTTTTGTCAGCTGCATCGCCAGGGTGGATCTTGTTCTGGATGCCGTCCAGGCCGGCCATCAGCAGTGCGGCGAAGCACAGGTACGGGTTGGCAGCCGGATCCGGGAAGCGAGCTTCGATACGGCGGGCTTTCGGGCTCGACACGTAAGGAATACGGATCGAAGCGGAACGGTTGCGAGCCGAGTAGGCCAGCATTACCGGTGCTTCGAAGCCTGGAACCAGACGCTTGTAGGAGTTGGTAGCCGGGTTGGTGAAGCCGTTCAGGGCCTTACCGTGCTTGATGATGCCGCCAATGAAGTACAGGGCGGTATCGGACAGGCCGGCATAACCTTCGCCAGCGAAAGTGTTCTTGCCTTCTTTCCAGATGGACATGTGCACGTGCATGCCCGAGCCGTTGTCGCCGTACAGCGGCTTAGGCATGAAGGTAGCGGTGCGACCGTAGGCGTCGGCAACGTTGTGCACGACGTACTTCAGGGTTTGGGTTTCGTCGGCTTTCTTCACCAGGGTGTTGAATTTGACGCCGATTTCGTTCTGGCCGGCAGTTGCCACTTCGTGGTGGTGAACTTCGACGGTCAGGCCCATTTCTTCCAGTGCGTTGCACATGGAGGTACGGATTTCGTGGTCGTGGTCGAACGGTGGAACCGGGAAGTAGCCGCCTTTGACGCCTGGACGGTGGCCCTTGTTGCCGCCTTCGATGTCCTGGTCGGACATCCAGGAACCTTGTTCGGAGTAGATCTTGAACATGGAGCCGGAAATGTCGGACTTGAACTTCACCTGGTCGAAGATGAAGAACTCTGGCTCTGGACCGGCGAACACGGTGTCACCGATACCGGTGGATTTCAGGTGCTCTTCGGCGCGCTTGGCGATCGCGCGTGGGTCGCGGTCGTAGCCTTGCATGCTCGAAGGCTCGATGATGTCGCAGACCAGGATCAGGGTCGGCTCTTCGGTGAACGGGTCCAGGACAGCGGTGGAGTCGTCTGGCATCAGGATCATGTCGGAGGCTTCGATGCCTTTCCAGCCAGCGATGGACGAACCGTCGAACATCTTGCCGACTTCGAAGAAGTCATCATCCAGCGCGTCGCGAGCCGGCATGGTCACGTGGTGCTGAGTGCCTTTGGTGTCCGTGAAGCGCAGATCAATCCACTTGACGTCATGATCTTTAATGAGTTGAACCGACTTCGACATAGTGTCCTCCGGGTGGCTTAGGGCTGGTAGTGGATGCCCTTAATAGTTGGTGATGCCGGCGCGAATACTCTGCCAAGGCAACCTGCCTCACAAGGGAGCAAATTGCATGCCAGTGCCCCACCATGGGTTTTTTGCCCCAAATTCACGCCTGTCAGGCGGAAAAGCACATTAAAGCGTAATAATGCGCCCTACAATGTGGCGTTCATTTCAATAAATGACCTGTTTTGGTGCGCTAAAAACCTTCTGCACATTAACTGGTTAAACCTTGAGCAATTTCCGCTATAATCCGCGCCCCCCTTTTTCGGCAGGCCCTGCGCGCGCTGTTTCCATGAAATTAATCGTAAAAGTCTTTCCCGAGATCACCATCAAGAGCCGCCCGGTACGGATGCGTTTCATCCGTCAGTTGGCCAAGAACATCCGTGCCGTGCTCCGTGACCTGGACCCGGCTGTGGTGGTGAACGGTGTGTGGGACAATCTCGAGCTGGAAACCCGCGTCAGCGAGCCCAAGGCCCTGAAGGAGATGGGCGAGCGCCTGAGCTGCATGCCGGGCATCGCGCATTTCCTGCAGATCGACGAGTACCCGCTGGGTGACTTCGATGACATCGTCGAGAAGTGCAAGCAGCACTACGGCGATGCACTGGCTGGCAAGATTTTTTCGGTACGTTGCAAGCGCGCCGGCAAGCATCCATTCAGCTCGATCGATATCGAGAAATATGTCGGCAGCCAGTTACGCCGCCAGTGCGGTGCCGCCGGAATCGACCTGAAAAAGCCTGAAATCGAAGTTCGTATCGAAGTTCGCGACCAACGGTTGTTCGTGATCCACAGCCAGCACAATGGCATCGGCGGTTATCCGCTGGGTGCGCTGGAGCAGACGCTGGTGCTGATGTCCGGTGGTTTCGACTCCACCGTCGCGGCCTACCAGATCATGCGCCGCGGCCTGATGGCGCATTTCTGCTTCTTCAACCTGGGCGGCCGTGCCCACGAATTGGGCGTCATGGAAGTCGCGCATTTCATCTGGAAGAAGTACGGCAGCTCGCAACGCGTGTTATTTGTCAGTGTGCCGTTCGAGGAAGTGCTGGGAGAAATTCTCGGAAAAGTCGATAACAGTCATATGGGCGTAGTATTGAAGCGTATGATGTTGCGCGCTTCCTCGCAGATTGCCGACCGATTGCACATCGAGGCACTGGTCACCGGTGAGGCGATCTCCCAGGTATCGAGCCAGACGCTGCCGAACCTGTCCGTGATCGACTGCGTAACCGACAAGCTGGTCTTGCGTCCGCTGATCGCCAGTCACAAGCAGGACATCATCGACCTGGCCAACGAAATCGGCACCGCCGACTTCGCCAGGCACATGCCGGAATACTGCGGGGTCATCTCGGTGAACCCCAAGACCGCTGCCAAGCGCTATCGCGTGGAGCACGAAGAGAAAGAGTTCGACATGGCAGTCCTCGAGCGTGCACTCGAGAACGCCAAACTGGTACCGATCGATCGCGTGATCGACGAATTGGGCCAGGATCTGCAAATTGAAGAAGTCAGCGAAGCGCTGGCCGGTCAGATCGTCATCGATATCCGTCACCCGGATGCCGCTGAAGACGACCCGCTGGACCTCGCTGGCATCGAGGTACAAACGATGCCGTTTTATGCACTGAACGCTCGTTTCAAGGAACTGGACCCTACTCGCCAGTACCTGCTTTATTGCGACAAAGGCGTGATGAGTCGCCTGCATGCCCACCATTTGCTCAGTGAGGGGCATGCCAATGTGCGCGTTTATCGACCGAGCTAAGTGCCCGGGGCTGTTTGCCTGTGGCTTGCGTCACCGGCCCCCCGACGCCGCCGTCAAGCTGTAACGGCAAGGCCTGACTCTACTGTAAATCGCTGCCAAGACTTGTCAGCGCACCGAATCCTCTGATCGAGATACACAAGTGATCGAAAATCTACGCAACATCGCCATCATTGCTCACGTTGACCATGGTAAAACCACCCTGGTAGACAAACTCCTGCGTCAATCCGGCACCCTGGAGCGCAACGAGCTCAACGACGAGCGCGTGATGGACTCCAACGACCAGGAAAAAGAGCGCGGTATTACCATTCTGGCGAAAAACACCGCCATCAACTGGAACGGCTACCACATCAACATCGTGGACACCCCGGGCCACGCCGACTTCGGCGGCGAAGTTGAACGCGTAATGTCGATGGTCGACTCCGTTCTGCTGCTGGTTGACGCTCAAGACGGCCCTATGCCGCAAACCCGTTTCGTGACCAAGAAGGCTTTCGAAGCCGGCCTGCGTCCAATCGTGGTCATCAACAAGGTTGACCGTCCAGGCGCGCGTCCGGACTGGGTTCTGGACCAGATCTTCGACCTGTTCGACAACCTGGGTGCCACCGAAGAACAGCTGGACTTCCAAGTCGTCTACGCCTCGGCCCTGAACGGTATTGCCGGTCTGGACCACACCGCAATGGCTGAAGACATGACCCCGCTGTACCAAGCGGTCGTCGACCACGTTCCGCCGCCGAAAGTCGACCGTGACGGTCCGTTCCAGATGCAGATCTCCGCACTGGACTACAACAGCTTCCTGGGTGTTATCGGTGTTGGCCGTATCGCTCGTGGTCGCGTCAAGCCGAACACCCCGGTTGTCGCTATCAGCGCCGACGGCAAGAAGCGTAACGGTCGCATCCTGAAGCTGATGGGTCACCACGGTTTGCACCGTATCGACGTTGAAGAAGCGGCTGCCGGCGACATCGTGTGCATCAGCGGTATGGACGAGTTGTTCATCTCCGACACCCTGTGCCAGCTGGACACCCCAGAAGCGATGAAGCCTCTGACCGTTGACGAGCCAACCGTTTCCATGACCTTCCAGGTAAACGACTCGCCATTCTGCGGTAAAGAAGGCAAGTTCGTGACCTCCCGTAACATCAAGGATCGTCTGGACAAAGAGCTGCTGTACAACGTTGCCCTGAAAGTTGAAGAAGGCGACACCGCTGACAAGTTCAAGGTTTCCGGCCGTGGTGAGCTGCACCTCTCGGTACTGATCGAAACCATGCGTCGCGAAGGCTTCGAGCTGGCCCTGGGCCGTCCGGAAGTGATCATCCGTGAAGTCGACGGCGTGAAGCAGGAACCGTTCGAAAACGTGACCATCGACATCCCTGAAGAATCCCAGGGCAAGGTCATGGAAGAGATGGGTCTGCGTAAGGGTGACCTGAGCAACATGGTGCCGGATGGCAAAGGCCGTGTTCGCCTGGAATACAACATCCCTGCTCGTGGTCTGATCGGTTTCCGTAACCAGTTCCTGACCCTGACCAACGGTGCCGGCATCCTGACCTCGATCTTCGATCGCTACGACACCGTCAAGTCGGGCCACATGTCCGGCCGTCAGAACGGCGTTCTGGTTTCGGTTGAAACCGGCAAGGCACTGACCTACTCGCTGGAAACCCTGCAGGCTCGTGGCAAGCTGTTCGTAGAACACGGCCAGGAGATCTACAACGGTCAAATCGTTGGTCAGAACAGCCGCGACAACGACCTGGGTGTAAACCCAACCAAAGGCAAGAAGCTCGACAACATGCGTGCTTCGGGTAAAGACGAAACCATCGCTCTGGTTCCACCTGTTCGCTTCACCCTGGAACAGGCTCTGGAATACATCCAGGAAGACGAGCTGTGCGAAGTAACGCCTAAGTCCATCCGTCTTCGCAAGAAGATCCTGGACGAAAGCGAGCGTACCCGCGCTGCCAAGAAAGCCAAGGCATAAGATTTAGCCCAGGCTGAACGAAAACGCCCCCGGTCGAGAGATCGGGGGCGTTTTTATTTGTCTGCAATTTAGGGGGTGTTTGTGCTGGCCCCTTCGCTGGCAAGCCAGCTCCTACAGGGTTTCGTGTCGTGCGCTTTGTAGGAGCTGGCTTGCCAGCGAAGGCGGCCGATCAGCCACCGCCAAAATCAGAGATGATCAGAACCGCTCAATCGACCGTGAACTGGTTTCACGCACCACTTCTTTCGGCTTGTAAGCGCAATACCCCGGCCGCGGGCCGATTTTCGGGTGGTTACGGCAAGTATCCGGGCGCTTATCATAAATAGTGCACAGACGACTCTTACGATCCAGGTACAGGCAATCGTTGTTGCTCATGCGCTGGAGGGTGAAGATTCCTGACTTCTGATTGAAGCGCTCGACCAGACCTTCCTTTTGCAGGCGTTTGGCGATGTTCTTCGGTGGATCACCCAGCTCGAACTCATCGACCACGCCGATGCGGATCAGATCCTTGATCTTGACCTCGACGGGCAGGGTGCAGCAGCTGGACATGCACGAGCCGCACATCGGGGCAGAGTACTTGGCCCAGGTATCGAGTCGGTCGATCTCCGCGGCGGCGATCAGGTTGGGCTTCATCATCGGTTGTTACCAGCGTGTGCATCAGGGCGCGCGATCATACCGGGACTGGTGGATTTTTGAACAACCTTTCGCCAGTTTTTTTTCGCGAGCATCCAGTTGCACCGTTAATCCGGCACGGCCCCTGCATTGATTCAGGCACATGACAATGTATTGCCGGCTTGACGCGCATTAACAGGAAAAACTGCCGAACCAGAGTCTATACCGTCTGTCAGACCGTCTAGTCTCAGACAATTCCAAGCTCGCTCGAGGTCCTATCGATGACTCAAGAACCACTTGTTCGCGAAGCAGAGGTGGCCGCATTCCGCGACGCCGTCTTGACCAAACTCACCTACGCGGTGGGCAAAGACCCGGATCACGCCTTCGACCATGACTGGTTCGAAGCCATTGCCCTGGCAGCGCGTGATCACATGGTCGAGCACTGGATGGACCACACTCGGCAGATCTACCGCAAAGGACAGAAGCGGGTTTATTACCTCTCCCTGGAATTCCTCATCGGCCGGCTGCTCTACGACAGCCTGAGCAATCTCGGCCTGCTCGACGTCGCGCGCGAAGCCCTGACCGAACTCGGCGTCGACCTTGAACGCATTCGCTTGCTGGAGCCCGATGCGGCTTTGGGTAACGGTGGCCTCGGGCGACTGGCAGCGTGCTTCATGGAAAGCATGTCGACCCTGGGCATCGCCGGTCACGGTTACGGCATTCGTTACGAACACGGCTTGTTCCGTCAGGCCGTCGTCGACGGCTGGCAACAGGAGCAGACCGAACACTGGCTGGATTTCGGCAACCCCTGGGAGTTCGAGCGGCCGGAAGTGGTTTACACGATCGGCTTTGGCGGCGGTGTCGAGACCGTGACCGATGAAGCCGGCAAGTCCAAGCAGGTCTGGCACCCGGCGGAAACCGTGCGAGCCATTGCCTATGACACGCCGGTGGTCGGTTGGCGCGGGGCGAGCGTGAACACGTTGCGGCTGTGGCGCGCACGGGCCATGGAGGATTTGCACCTGGAACGCTTCAATGCCGGTGACCACCTGGGTGCGGTGGCCGAAGTGGCCCGGGCCGAAAGTATCTCGCGGGTACTCTACCCGGCGGACAGCACCGAGGCGGGGCAGGAACTGCGGTTGCGCCAGGAATACTTCTTCGTCGCCGCGTCCCTGCAGGATTTGCTGCGTCGCCATCGCAACATGCACACCTCGGTGCTGACCCTGGGCGATCACGCGGCGATCCAGCTCAACGACACCCACCCCTCGATCGCCGTGGCCGAGTTGATGCGCCAATTGGTCGATGTCTACGACGTGGCATGGGATGCGGCGTGGCAGGTCACGGTCGACACGCTGTCCTACACCAACCACACCTTGCTGCCCGAAGCGCTGGAAACCTGGCCGGTGGGTTTGATGGAGCGCATGCTGCCACGGCACATGCAGATCATTTATCTGATCAACGCCCAGCATATCGACTCGTTGCGGGCCAAGGGCATCCACGATTTCGACGTGCTGCGCGCGGTGAGTCTGATCGAGGAAGACAACGGCCGCCGCGTGCGCATGGGCAACCTGGCGTTCCTCGGCTCCCACAGTGTCAACGGCGTATCGGCCTTGCACACGCAACTGATGCGCAAGACGGTGTTCTCCGAGCTGCACAAGCTCTATCCGCAGCGGATCAACAACAAGACCAACGGCATCACGTTCCGCCGCTGGCTGTACCAGGCCAACCCGGAACTGACCTCGATGCTGGTCGATGCCCTCGGCCCGGACCTGCTGGACAATCCCGAGGAGCGCTTGCTCGAGCTGCAGCCGTTCGCCGACAAGCCGGCGTTCCGCAAGGCGTTTGCCGAACAGCGCTTGCACAGCAAAAAGGCCCTGGCCTACCTGATTCATGAACGCTTGGGGGTGGCGGTCAACCCGGCGGCGATGTTCGACGTGCAGGTCAAGCGGATCCACGAATACAAGCGCCAGCTGCTCAACCTGATGCACACCGTGGCGTTGTACCAGGCGATCCGTGCGGAACCGGAAATCGACTGGGTACCGCGGGTGAAGATCTTCGCCGGTAAAGCGGCGGCCAGTTATCACCAGGCCAAGCTGATCATCAAGCTGACCAACGACATCGCCCGGGTGGTGAACAACGACCCGACCGTACGCGGGTTGCTCAAGGTCGTGTTCCTGCCCAACTACAACGTCAGCCTGGCGGAGAGCATCATTCCGGCCGCTGACCTGTCCGAGCAGATATCTACCGCCGGCTTTGAGGCCTCGGGCACCAGCAACATGAAATTCGGCCTCAACGGTGCATTGACCATCGGCACGCTGGACGGTGCCAACGTGGAGATGTCCGAGCGTATCGGCGTCGAGAACATGTTCATCTTTGGTCTTAGCGCCCAGCAGGTTGAAGCGCGCAAGCAGAACCACGAATTCAGCGCGGTGCCGGACATTGCCGGGTCCCATCGACTCAACGATGTGCTGCAAGCCATTCGCGGCGGGGTGTTCTCGCCGGACGATCTGTCCCGTTACACCGGGTTGATCGATTCGCTGGTTGAGTATGACCGCTTCCTGGTCTGTGCCGATTTCGATTCCTACTGGAATGCGCAAATGCGCGTCGAAGCCCTTTGGCACGATTCCCAGGAATGGTGGCGCTCGGCGGTGTTGAACACCTCGCGCATGGGCTGGTTTTCGTCCGACCGGACGATTCGCGAGTACGCCACGGAAATCTGGAAGGCCTTGGAGTAACGCTGCCAGCGGTTCGATATACTGACGGCTGCAAAAGATCGCAGCCTTCGGCAGCTCCTACAGCTAGGGGTTGCCGGGGGCTGCGATCTTTTTTGGAGCTGGCTGCGCTAATCTTCCTGGATTGCGCTTAGGGATATCGACCATGCAATGGATGTTCATGCTTGTGGGCCTGGTGCTCGGCTGGATACTCGACGAGTCGTTCAGCGATGCGTTGCTGGGCGCGCTGCTCGGACTGGGTATCGGCCAGGCCGTTCACATCGGCAGGCTGGGATCGCAGGCCAACGAGCAACGCCGTCTATTTGAGCAGGCGCAACTTGCACTGCAGGCGGTCGAGCAACGCTTGGCCATGCTGGAATCCACTGGGGTCAAGGCGCCTGAATCCAGCGCAGCCGTTCCAGCTCCCGACATTGTTGTCGCTCAAGCCCCCGCCGAAACCCCGGAGCTGATCTGGGAGCTGCCGCCTGACCTTGAACCGGTCGCGACAGCGCAGCCCTTCGACGCCTGGAAATCAGCGCCCGCCAAGCCCTCTGAAACCAACCTCATCGAGCGCGCCGTCAACGCTACACGTGCGTGGCTGTTGGGCGGCAATACCGTGCTGCGGGTCGGTGTGCTGCTGTTGTTCCTCGGCCTGGCCTTCCTGCTGCGCTACGCCACCGAGGGAATCGTGGTACCGATTGAGTTGCGCTACGCCGGTGTCGCGGCTGCTGCATTGGGCTTGCTCGGCCTCGGCTGGTGGCTGCGAACGCGTAACAGCGCTTACGCCTTGATTTTGCAAGGCGCCGGCATCGCCGTGCTGTACCTGACAGTATTTGCCGCCATGCGCCTGCATCCGTTGCTCGACCCCTCGGCAGCGTTCGGCCTGTTGGTGGCGGTGACGGTGTTTTCGGCGATTCTCGCCATTACCCAGGATGCCCTGGGCCTGGCTGCCGCCGCGGCGCTGGGTGGATTCGCCGCGCCCCTGCTGGTGTCCACGGGTGCCGGTAGCCACGTCGCGCTGTTCAGCTATTTCGCCTTGCTCAACGCCGGCATCCTTGTCATCGCCTGGTTCAAGGCCTGGCGCTTGCTGAATGTCATCGGCTTCACCGGCACCTTCAGTATCGGGGTCGCCTGGGGCTTGCGCTCTTATACGCCAGAGTTGCTCTGGAGCACCGAGCCGTTCCTGATTCTGTTCTTCGTGATGTACCTGGCCATCGGCTTGTTGTTCACTCGGCGAAAACTGCTGCAAATGAGCGACGCGCCCGAGGATGACGGCCGTGAAGCGCTGTTGCTCTGGTCTGCGCGCAAGGGTGACTACGTTGACGGCACGCTGCTGTTCGGTCCGCCGTTGATGGGCTTTGGGCTGCAGTTCGCCCTGGTTCAGCATCTGGAATTCGCCGCCGCGTTCAGCGCCTTGGCCTTGGGCCTGATCTATATGGGCCTGGCACGACTGCTGATGCCTGGTCGAGCGTTGCTGCTGGGGGAAACCTGTCTGGCCCTGGGCGTGATTTTCACCAGCCTGGCGATTCCGTTGGGGCTCGATGCGCGCTGGACCACAGCCGCGTGGGCGGTGGAAGGCGCGGGTATCTGCTGGCTCGGCCTGCGTCAGCAACGGCCAGTGGCCCGGGCCTTTGCCTTGCTGCTGCAACTGGGTGCGGCGCTGGCATTTCTAAGCGAGTTGGGTCGCGCAGAAACCAGTCTGATCAGCGGCGTGCCTTTGGGCGCGTTGTTGCTCGGCGGCGCGCTGCTGTTCAGTTTCTACCAGTTGCGCAAAGCGTCGCCCGAGCAAACGCAGGCGTGGGAGCGCAAGGGCTTGCCGGTGCTCGCCTGTCTCGGCCTGACGTTCCTGTATCTGCTGGCGCCGCTGTTCTTCTTCAGCCATGGCACGACGATCAGTTGGGCATTGGCCGGATTGGTGACGTTGTGGGTCGGCCTGCGCCTGCCATCACGCACGTTCCTGTTCACCGCGGTTGCCGTACAGCTGCTGGCAGGTGGGTTATTCCTGTTTACCGGGCCACCCCTCAGTGATGAGCTGCGGCCGTTGGCCCATGGCGGATTCTGGGCGCCGCTGGTGTTGGGGCTGTCTGCGTTGGTCGGAGCCTGGCGATTACAGCTCGGTAACTCCACCAAGGCGCCAGACGGATTGAACGTGCAGCGTTTGTCCCGGGTCGGGCTAGCGTGGGGCGCGGGTTGGTGGGCGCTGGCGTGGCTCAGCGAAGTACTGCGCTTTGCACCCTTGACGCTGCAAGCGACATTACTGCTGGCTGTCGCGGCCACGAGTGTTGCGTTGTGGGCGGTGTTGGCATTGCGCTTGAAATGGCCGTCGCTCGGGCTGCTCTGCACCTTGCTGATGCCCGCTGCCGCGCTGGTGTTGCTGGCGGCCTGGCACTCGCGGTATCACCCGGCGGCCCATTTCGGTTGGCTGCTGTGGCCGACGGTGTTTGTGGTGCATTTCATTTCCCTGCGGCGCCTGGCGCCGATGCTGCCGGCGCTCGCGCTGGGTGCCGCGCATGTAGTCGGTTGCTGGTTGCTGATCGGTGTGCTGGCCCTGGAGCTGCGTTACGGCCTGCTGCAGTTGTCCGAGCAGTACAACGCCTGGCGCTGGTTGGGTTGGGCGATTCTGCCGGGCTTGTATCTGTTGTTGATGGCGTCCCCGCGTGCCTGGCCTTGGCCGGTATCGGCTTATCCGCACGAGTACCGTGTATATGCCGCCGCGCCGTTGGCACTGTTGATGCTCGGCTGGTTCTGGCTGGCTAACAGCGTCAGTGACGGCACCGCCGAGCCGCTGCCTTACGTGCCGCTGATCAACCCTCTGGAGTTGGGTTTGTTGTTCGCACTGTTCGGCGTTTACGTGTGGTCGCGTAGCGCCTTGACGCAACTGGCGATTCCCAAGGCCTACGCCGAATACGCCACGCAAGCGGTCACTGGCATGTCCCTGTTCGCATTTTTCACCGCACTGGTGATGCGCGCGGCGCACCATTGGGGCGGTGTGCCGTTCGAGCTCGACGCGTTGCTCAAGTCCATGTTGGTCCAGGCCGGCCTGTCCATCGTCTGGACCCTGATGGCGCTGGGTTTGATGATCGGCGGCCATTTGCGTCATCGCCGTGAGGTCTGGTTGATCGGTGCGGCACTGATCGGCGTGGTGGTGGCGAAACTGTTCTTTGTGGAATTGAGCAACCGTGGCGGGCTGGCGCGGATCGTGTCGTTTATCGGAGTTGGCGTGTTGCTGCTGGTGGTGGGCTATTTCGCCCCGTTGCCGCCCAGGCGCGTCGAAACCGTGGCGGACACCGAGAAACCGGCACCGCAAACCGAAGGAGTGTCGTCTTGAGTCAGAAGTTGAGCCTGGTCTGGTTGGGCGTCGTTGCAATGGGCGTGGTACTGACGGCTACTGCTCAGGAAACACCGGCGGACTTCGCCACGCAAGTGTCGTTGTCCGTGAGTGGTGAAGGTCCATGGTATCGCCTTGAGCTGCCCCTGGCCGTGCAACTGAGTGCTCGGCAGACCGACCTCAGTGATGTGCGCGTGTTCAACGCCGCTGGCGAACCGCAAGCCTATGCCCTGTCACGGGCAACCGCGCAAGCTGACGACGATCCCATGCTGACCGACGTCAAATGGTTCCCGCTGTACGACTCGGCGGACGCCACCGGGCATGCCCCGAGCGTTAAGGTGCAATCGAGCGCCAATGGCACTTTGGTCCAGGTGCAGCCCTCCACTGAGCTGGAGGTGGGCGAAGAAGCTTTGCGTGGCTGGCTTCTGGACGCCAGCGCCATCAAGGCCCCGTTGCAGCAGCTGATTCTCGACTGGACCAGTGAGCGTGATGGCTTCCAGCGGTTCAGCATCGAAGCCAGCGACGATTTGCAGCATTGGCAGTCGTGGGGCGAGGGGCAACTGGCGCGATTGACGTTTGCCGATGAGCGGGTCGAGCAGCATGAGGTCAGCCTCCCGGGGCAGTCGGCACGCTATCTGCGTTTGCTGTGGGATATGCCGCAATCGGCGCCGATACTGACATCGGCGCAACTGCAAAGTGTGCGCAACTTGCCGCTGCCGTTGGTCTGGTCATACGCGTTGGCCGGCAGCAGCGTGAAAGCGGGCGAATACACCTGGCAACTGCCGAGGGTGCTGAACGTCGAGCGTTTGCAGATCGAACTGAGCCAACCCAACAGCCTGGCGCCGGTCATCCTTTCCGGGCGTCGCGACAGCACCTTGCCGTGGCAACCGTTGAGCAGTGGCCTGCTTTATCGCCTGAACCAGAGTGGCGAGGACGTGGTGCAAAACGAATTGCAGTTGCCGGGGCAGGCCGTGCAGCTGTTGAAACTGACGGTGGACGAGCGCGGCGGTGGCCTCGGCGCGCAGGCGCCAACGGTGAAGTTCGCCGTGCGCGCGACGCAATTGGTGTTTCTGGCGCGCGGACCTGGGCCCTATACGCTGGTGCTGGGCAATGCGACGGTGAAGGCGGCGAGTCTGCCGTTGTCGACGTTGATCCCCGATTACAGCCCGGCAAAGCTGGCGACGTTGGGCCGGGCGTCGGTGGATGGCGGGGTGTCGGTTACCCCGGTGTCTACAGGGCCGGTATCGACGGGCTCCGACTGGAAGAAATTCGGCCTGTGGGCGGTGCTGCTGCTCAGTGTTTTGTTTCTGGCGACGATGGCCTTCAGTCTGCTGCGCAAGCCGCCCGCCAATCCCTGAGAATGGCTGGCGCTGCGCGCCAGTTCGCGAGCAAGCCCGCTCCCACACGGGATCTGCTTCATGACATAGATAATGAGTACGCTACAGATCAAATGTGGGAGCGGGCTTGCTCGCGAATGCGGTCTGCCAGCAGCCAAAAAATAGCGAAACCTGTGACCCATCAAAGGCTCACATTCATCCCATTTCCTACTACGCTGAACCCCGCGCATGAACTCTCTTCGGCCGATCACGTCTGATAGGAGGAAATGCGCCCCGACTCGCGTTAAACTGCGCGGGTTTTTAGTCCCCCATTCCACCGGAGCCTTCCATGTCCCGCGTTACCTTGAGTCGCTATTTGATTGAGCAGACCCGCAGCAACAACACTCCTGCCGATCTGCGCTTCCTGATCGAAGTGGTGGCGCGTGCCTGCAAGGAGATCAACCACGCCGTGTCCAAAGGCGCCCTGGGTGGCGTTCTGGGCAGCATGGGCACCGAAAACGTCCAGGGCGAAGTGCAGAAGAAGCTCGACGTGATCTCCAACGAGATCCTGCTCGAAGCCAACGAATGGGGCGGTCACCTGGCCGGCATGGCGTCCGAAGAAATGGACAATGCCTACCAGATCCCGGGCAAATACCCGAAAGGCGCCTACCTGCTGGTATTCGACCCGCTGGACGGTTCGTCGAACATCGACATCAACGCCCCGGTCGGCACCATCTTCTCGGTACTGCGTTGCCCGAACGAATACCTGAGCCAGAACGAGCCCTTGAATGAAAAGGCTTTCCTGCAGCCAGGCACCCAGCAAGTGGCCGCCGGTTACGCGATCTACGGTCCACAGACCATGTTGATCCTGACCCTGGGCGACGGCGTGAAAGGTTTCACCCTGGACCGTGAAATGGGCAGTTTCGTCCTGACCCACGAGAACATCACCATTCCTGAAGCCACCCAGGAATTCGCCATCAACGCCTCCAACCAGCGTCACTGGGAAGCCCCGGTTCAGCGCTATGTCGGCGAATTGCTGGCAGGCGATGAAGGCCCGCTGAAAAAGAACTACAACATGCGCTGGGTCGCCGCGATGGTGGCCGACGTGCACCGTATCCTGACCCGTGGCGGTCTGTTCATGTACCCACGCGACAGCCGCGAGCCCTCCAAGCCGGGCAAACTGCGCCTGATGTACGAGGCTAACCCGATGTCGTTCCTGGTGGAACAAGCGGGCGGCGCGTCCACCGACGGCCACCAGCGCATTCTCGACATCCAGCCTGAAGGCCTGCACCAGCGCGTAGCGGTGTTCCTCGGCTCGAAAGAAGAAGTCGCACGCGTGACGGCCTACCACAAGGAATAAACCATGGACGCGCCCTGGCAGCCGTTGCTCGATTGGTGGTTCGGTACAGCCGAAACAGCCAGGGCAATCGCGGCTGACAAGGGCAAGTTGTGGTTCGGCAAGCGTGACAGCCAGGACCTCGAGGCGCGTGAGCGTTTCGGGGCCCAGGTCGAGCAGGCACTGACCGGCGGATTGACCGAGTGGATGCAACGTCCCGAAGGTTGGCTGGCACTGGTGCTGTTGCTCGATCAACTCCCGCGCATGATCTTTCGCGACTCCCCCAAAGCCTTTTCCGGTGACCTGCAGGCCCAGAAACTGGTCGCCCAAGGCATTGCCGCGGATTTTGATCGGCAGTTAACACCCATTCAGCGAGTGTTCATCTACTTGGTGTTCGAGCACAGCGAGAACCTCGCGGTGCAGAACGAAGGCGTCTCGCGCTACATCGAACTGGTGGCGCAGCAGCCTGAGACTGATCGGGCCTTGTTTGCCGATTACCTGGATTTTGCCGAGCGGCATCAGAAGGTGATTGCGCAGTTTGGACGGTTTCCCCATCGCAATGCGGTGTTGGGGCGCGAGAGTTCGGCTGAGGAATTGGTGTTTCTTTCGAAACCCGGGTCGCGCTTCTAAACGCTGCCTACGGATTGTCTTGAAGCAGCCGCTTCATCAGTAATGCTGACAGACTTTTTCGCCTATCGGCAATGATATGGAAGAAGACTGTCTGTTCGCGAACCTCATAAATGACTCTTTTCATTCCTGAGAGGATCTGTCGATACTGGCTGAGATTCAGCTTCTCGATTTCTTCCGGTATCGACTGTTGCCTTCGCTGGCAAGCCAGCTCCTACAGGGATCTTTGTTGCACCGCCGATCACTGTAGGAGCTGGCTTGCCAGCGAAGGGGCCGGTGATAGTGACTTAGATCCTGAAACTACCCACCAACTGTTTAAGCCGCGCCGCCTGCTGCTCAAGATCGGCACACGCGCGCAAGGTCGACTGCAGGTTCTCCACGCCTTCCTGGTTCAGCGTATTGATCTCGGTAATGTCGACGTTGATCGACTCCACCACGGCCGTCTGCTCTTCCGTCGCCGTCGCCACGGATTGGTTCATGCCATCGATCTCGCCGATGCGCTGGGTCACGCTGCCCAGGCGCTCGCCAGCCTGGTTGGCGATGCCGACGCTGTTTTCGCTCTGGCGCTGGCTGTCGGTCATGATGATGACCGCTTCCCGGGCGCCGACTTGCAGTTCCTCGATCATCTTCTGCACTTGCTGTGCCGAGTCCTGGGTGCGGTGGGCGAGGTTGCGCACTTCGTCGGCAACCACCGCAAATCCACGTCCGGCCTCACCGGCACGAGCGGCTTCGATCGCCGCATTGAGCGCCAGCAGGTTGGTCTGCTGGGAGATGCTGGTGATTACTTCCAGAATCTGCCCGATGTTGACGGTGTTGCTGTTGAGCGTCTCGATGTTGCCGCACGAGTCGCTGATCTTGGCCGACAGCTGGTGCATGGCCGAAATGGTTTTATCCACAACCTGCTGACCCTCTTCGGCCAACGCGCGCGCATCGCTCGAATGCTGCGAGGCGAGGGCGGCGTTCTGGGCGATTTCCTGGGCGGCGGCACCGAGCTCGTTGATCGCCGCAGCCACACTACTGGTGCGCGAGGCTTGCTGGTCGGAGTTGAACATCGACGAGTTGGAGGCGGCGACAACGCGCAGGGCCACTTCGTTGACCTGGCCCGTGGCCGAAGACACTTCGCTGATCGAGGTGTGGATGCGTTCGACGAAACGGTTGAACGACAGCCCCAGTGCGCCGAATTCGTCATGGCCATGGATGGCCAGGCGTTTGGTCAGGTCGCCTTCGCCTTCGGCGATGTCGTGCATGGCACGGCCCATGGTCAGCAGCGGCTGCATCAGGAAGCTGATCAGCATGCCCAGCAAGGTGATGATGAACAGCACCGCAATCACCATGGCGATGATCGCCGAGGTGCGGAATTCGCTCAGCATCGAGAACGCGGTGTTTTGATCCAGCACCAGTGCCACGTACCAGTCTGCCGACGGCACACCGTTGACGTGGGTGAAGGAGATGAACTGGCTTTTGCCGTCGATCTCGACCTCTTTCATGCCCGGGCTGACTTTTGGCGCACCGTTGGGGTAAGCATCGCTCAGGTTCTTGAGCACCCATTTGCTGTCCGGGTGAATCAGGATCTTGCCGTCGGCGCCCACGATGAAGGCATGGCCGTGGCCGCCGAAGTTCAGCGAGTTGATGATTGCACTGACGCTGGACAGGTCGATGTCGGCGCCAGCAACGCCGATCATCTGGCCCTGGCGCTGGACCGGCGTTGCCACCGTGATCACCAGTTTGCCGGAGGAGGCGGCGATGTAGGGTTCAGTGACGATGGTCTGTTGCGCGGTGTTGGCCGCTTTGTACCAGCCGCGGGTGCGCGGGTCGTAGTCTGACGCGCGATTGCCCGCAGGGACGGAGAACATCACGCCGTCGGCGCCACCGAAGTAGCTCAGCTGGAAGTTGCCGGTGTAGGCGGGCAGGTCGATGACCCGTTTCAGGCTGGCGGGGGCATTGCCGTCGGCGCTGACCTGCTGGGCCATTGATTGCAGCAACTGCATGCGGCTTTCCAGCCAGGTCTGGATGTTGCTGGTGGTCAGGCTGCCCAGTTCCTGCATCGAAGCTTCGGTGCTGCTACGCAAGGTCTGGCGCTGGCGATAGTCGTTGAACAGGATGAAACAAGCGAATGCGACGGCCACCACGAGGGCGGCAGCCAACAGGATCTTGTGGCTGAATTTCATGTTTCTGGTCATGGGATGGGCTACCGCAGGAGATCGGGTCGACAAAAGGGGGGCAAAGGCCACGGACGTGGCTTTGCGTTGCTTGTATGTCGACTGAGCGGCGCCAAAGATTAGGCACTTTGAGCAAAAAACGACGAAATACCCGACAGCCATACGAAGCGGCTGATAATTCGTGCATAGGTAGACGAGTGGCCTGACAAATAGCCCGTCGGGCAGGGAACCAGACAGGGGTTTTCTCTTCTAAGGTTCAGCTTGGCAGTCATGCCAATCCCTTCGTCCGTGGAGTTTTACATGTCGCTGCGATCCATCGCCCTGCTGTCGTTTTGCGTGTTGCTGGCTGCGTGCAGCAAGGTCAACCAGGAAAACTACTCGAAGCTGTCGTCAGGAATGGCCAAGGCCGAGGTTGAGTCCCTGTTGGGCAAACCCGCCGATTGCTCAGGCGCGCTCGGCATGTCCAGTTGCACATGGGGCGACAAGAATAGCTTTATCAGCGTGCAGTTCGCCGGTGACAAAGTGTTGATGTTTTCCGGCCAAGGCCTGAAGTAAACCGGGGCCACGCGCCCACGGGAGAAAAACAATGAAGCGGTTATTGATCATGCTTTTTGCCGGCCTGGTGTTGGCCGGCTGTGCCAGTTCTGGCCAGGATCCGTTGGCGCCCAAGACCGTCAACAGTGTCAATCTCAAGCGCTACCAGGGTACCTGGTACGAGCTGGCGCGAATGCCGATGTACTTCCAGCGCGATTGCGCGCAATCCGAAGCCCATTACACGCTCAAGCCTGACGGTAACGTCGCGGTGTTGAATCGCTGCCTGACGGCGCAGTGGCAATGGGAAGAGGTCAAGGGCACGGCGTACCCGCAGGTACCAGGCAAGAGCGACAAGTTGTGGGTCGAGTTCGATACCTGGTTTTCCAGGCTGATTCCGGGCGTGGCGAAGGGTCAATACTGGGTGTTGTACGTCAGCGATGACTACAAGACCGCCATCGTCGGCGACCCGAGCCGTCGTTACCTGTGGCTGTTGTCGCGCACCCCGACCGTCAACGGCGTAGTGCGTGAAGAATTGCTGAGCAAGGCGCGTCAGCAGGGTTATGACACCACGCGGCTGATCTGGCGGGCGTCGGATACGCAGATGGCGAAGACCTCGAACTAAAAAGATCGCAGCCTGCGGCAGCTCCTACAGGGTAAACATCAAGCCCATGTAGGAGCTGCCGCAGGCTGCGATCTTTTGCTTTTAGCCGAGCAAATCGCGCAGGACCTGGGTGAAGGCGCGATTGCTTTCCTCTTCCCCGGCATGCCGCCCGTCACGCACGACCCACTGGCCATTGACCAGCACATCGCGCACCTGGCGATCGCCACCGGCAAACAACCAACGATTGAGAATCCCGTCGCCACTGGCGGTCGCCAGGTACGGATCGTTGCCGTCCAGCACCAGCCAATCGGCACGCTTGCCGACTTCCAGTGCGCCGATCGGTTGCCCGAGTGCCTGGGCGCCGCCGTCCAGCGCCGCATCAAACAGCGTGCGGCCGACCATCGGCTGGTCCGCGCCATACAGGCGGTTGCGCCGTTGATCACGCAGGCGCTGACCGTATTCCAGCCAGCGCAACTCTTCCACCACGCTCAATGACACATGGCTGTCGGAACCGATGCCCATGCGCCCGCCCTGGGCGAGAAAATCCACTGCCGGGAAAATTCCGTCGCCGAGGTTGGCTTCGGTGGTCAGGCACAGGCCGGCGATGGCGCGACTCTTGGCCATCGACGTGACCTCTTCCGGGTTGGCGTGGGTGGCGTGCACCAGGCACCAGCGCTGGTCGACTTCGACGTTTTCGTACAGCCATTGCAGCGGACGACGACCGCTCCAACTCAGGCAGTCGTCGACTTCTTTCTGCTGCTCGGCAATGTGGATGTGCACCGGGCATTGCTTGTCGCTGGCCGCCAGCACTTCGCTGATCTGTTGCGGCGTGACCGCGCGCAATGAGTGGAAACACAAACCCAGGGACTGAGCCGGTTGCTGCGCCAGCAACGGTTGCAGGCGCGATTGCAGTTTGAGGTAGTTTTCAGTGCTGTTGATAAAACGGCGCTGGCCGTCATTTGGCGTTTGACCGCCGAAACCGGCGTGGCTGTAGAGCACGGGAAGCAGGGTCAAACCGATACCCGCAGAACTGGCCGCCTGGCTGATCCGCAGGGCCAGTTCGGCTGGATCTGCGTAAGGCTGGCCATCGATGTCGTGATGCACATAGTGAAATTCCGCCACCGAGGTGTAACCGGCCTTGAGCATTTCGATGTACAGCTGGCGGGCAATGACGCCCAATTGCTCCGGGCTGATTTTTCCGACGAGGCGATACATCAAGTCGCGCCAGGTCCAGAAGCTGTCGTTCGGATTGCCTGCCACTTCCGCCAGCCCGGCCATGGCCCGCTGGAACGCATGGGAGTGCAGATTCGGCATGCCCGGCAGCAGCGGACCGCTCAACCGTTCGGCGTCATCTGCATGAGAATCGGCCTGGATATGGGTCAAGACGCCGTCGGCGCTGACCTCAAGACGTACATTGTTGGCCCATCCGTTAGGCAGCAGCGCGCGTTCGGCAAAGAAGGCGGACATGGTTCAGCACCCCATCGTGTGTTATTTGTATATACATATACAGACGTTTGCCTGCCCGGTAAACTCCGGCAAGCTAGCGACATCAACCAAACGACCAAGGATTAACCGTGCCGACTCCGCCTCCAGTCTCTCCGTTGGCCGCGAACATGGGCGACAGTCCGGCGCCCCTGTACGCTCGCGTCAAACAGATGATCACCCAGCAAATCGACAGCGGTAACTGGCCGCCGCACTACCGCGTTCCGTCGGAAAGCGAGCTGGTCAGCCAGCTGGGTTTCAGCCGCATGACCATCAACCGCGCCTTGCGTGAAATGACCGCCGACGGTCTGTTGGTGCGCATGCAGGGTGTCGGCACCTTCGTCGCCGAGCCGAAGAGCCAGTCCGCCCTGTTCGAAGTGCACAACATCGCCGACGAAATCGCCTCCCGTGGCCATCGCCACACCTGCAAGGTGATCACCCTTGAAGAAGAAGCTGCGGGCTCCGAACGCGCCCTGGCGCTGGACATGCGCGAAGGCCAGAAGGTTTTCCACTCGCTGATCGTGCATTTCGAAAACGACATTCCGGTGCAAATCGAAGATCGTTTCGTCAACGCGCTGGTGGCGCCTGAGTACCTCAAGCAGGATTTCACCCTGCAAACGCCCTACGCCTACCTGAACCAGGTCGCGCCGCTGACCGAAGGCGAGCACGTGGTCGAGGCGATCCTGGCCGAGCCGTCCGAATGCAAGTTGCTGCAGATTGAAAAAGGCGAGCCGTGCCTGCTGATCCGTCGCCGCACCTGGTCTGGTCGTCAGCCGGTGACCGCCGCTCGCTTGATCCACCCTGGTTCCCGTCATCGTCTGGAAGGTCGGTTCCACAAATGAATGATCTGAAAGTTTTACGCGCCAAAGATTACCCGCGCATGCCGTGGAAGAACGGCGGCGGCAGCACCGAAGAAATTACCCGCGATGCCGGTACCGGCCTGGATGGGTTCGGCTGGCGCTTGTCGATTGCCGATATCGGCGAGTCGGGCGGGTTTTCCACCTTTGCCGGTTACGAGCGGGTGATCACCGTTTTGCAGGGTGACGGCATGACCCTGACGGTGGATGGCCAGGATGCTCGGCCACTGTTACCGCTGGACCCGTTTGCCTTCAGTGGTGAAAGCAAGGTGTCCTGCACATTGCTGGGTGGGCCGATTCGCGATTTCAACCTCATTTATGCTCCGCAACGTTACGCGGCGCGGTTGCAGTGGTTGAGCGGTGAGCAGCGGTTTTTCAGCGAGGCTGGGACTGTGCTGGTGTTCAGTGTCAGTGATGCGCTGGAAGTGAAGACCGGTAACACCGTCTCGCAGCTTGGTCGGCATGATTGTCTGCAGCTCGACGGTAACGCCGGGCTGCTGGAAGTATCCAGCAATAGCGCCTGCTGCGTGATCGAACTGACAACGCGCTGATCCCCTTGCAGGAGCGAGCTTGCTCGCGAAAAACCCAAGGACGCCGCGGAGCATCTGGTTTTACGCGTTATCGTTCAAGACCATCGCGAGCAAGCTCGCTCCTACAGGGGGGAGAGCTTGCTCGCGATGTCGTTTCCCCTCTCGGATTACGTTTCCCACAGCGCACCACTTTGTTACCGAACGCCCCAGCGTGGCGCAAAACCTCGCCTAAGTAACAAAATCCTCTCGCCACAAAAATCCCCCCAGAAAAATTTCATCCACGCCAGAACCCTTATTCCAGGCGCTCTCCAGCCCTTTCAGAATTTTTCTTGAATGCTCATCCAACAAGTTGGCCGCTTGATTGCATATGCTTGTATGTACAAGTAAAGACGTATGCGTATGAGTCACGAGGACTCAACCATCGTCCACTGATTTGCCGGTGTGCACTGATGCCCATTGGCTTGCTCGCCCACTGCCTGGGTTGGTTTTTGGATTGATTGCTGAGGAGTTCTTTTCGTGACTAAATTTCGTGACGTTGAAATCCGCGCTGCCCGCGGTAACAAGCTGACCGCCAAGAGCTGGCTGACCGAAGCGCCGCTGCGCATGCTGATGAACAACCTCGACCCTGAAGTCGCCGAGAACCCTAAAGAACTGGTGGTTTACGGTGGTATCGGTCGTGCGGCACGTAACTGGGAGTGCTACGACAAGATCGTCGAAAGCCTGACCAACCTGAACGACGACGAAACCCTGCTGGTGCAATCCGGCAAGCCGGTCGGCGTGTTCAAGACCCACGCCAACGCCCCGCGCGTACTGATCGCCAACTCCAACCTGGTACCGCACTGGGCGAGCTGGGAGCACTTCAACGAACTCGACGCCAAGGGCCTGGCCATGTACGGCCAGATGACCGCCGGCAGCTGGATCTACATCGGCAGCCAGGGCATCGTCCAGGGCACCTACGAAACCTTCGTCGAAGCCGGTCGCCAGCACTACAACGATGACCTCAAGGGCAAGTGGGTACTGACCGCAGGCCTGGGTGGCATGGGCGGCGCGCAGCCTCTGGCAGCAACCCTGGCCGGTGCCTGCTCGCTGAACATCGAATGCCAGCAGGTCAGCATCGATTTCCGCCTGAAAAGCCGCTATGTCGACGAGCAAGCCAAAGACCTCGACGACGCGCTGGCCCGCATCGCCAAATACACCAAAGAAGGCAAGGCGATCTCTATCGCACTGCTGGGTAACGCCGCTGAAATCCTGCCGGAACTGGTCAAGCGCGGTGTGCGCCCGGACATGGTCACCGACCAGACCAGCGCCCACGACCCGCTCAACGGCTACCTGCCAGCCGGCTGGACCTGGGAGCAGTACCGCGCTCGCGCCCTGACCGAACCTGCTGCCGTGATCAAGGCCGCCAAGCAATCGATGGCCGTACACGTCAAGGCGATGTTGGACTTCCAGAAAATGGGCGTACCGACCTTCGACTACGGCAACAACATCCGCCAGATGGCGCAAGAAGAAGGCGTGGAAAACGCATTCGACTTCCCGGGCTTCGTACCGGCCTACATCCGCCCACTGTTCTGCCGTGGCATCGGCCCGTTCCGCTGGGCGGCACTGTCGGGTAACGCTGAAGACATCTACAAGACCGACGCCAAGGTCAAGGAACTGATCCCGGACGACGCCCACCTGCACAACTGGCTGGACATGGCCCGCGAGCGCATCAGCTTCCAGGGTCTGCCGGCACGTATCTGCTGGGTGGGCCTGGGCCTGCGCGCCAAGCTGGGCCTGGCGTTCAACGAAATGGTGCGCAGCGGTGAGCTCTCCGCGCCGATCGTGATCGGTCGCGACCATTTGGACTCAGGTTCCGTAGCGAGCCCGAACCGCGAAACCGAATCGATGCAGGACGGTTCCGATGCCGTGTCCGACTGGCCACTGCTCAACGCCCTGCTCAACACCGCGAGCGGCGCGACCTGGGTTTCCCTGCACCACGGCGGCGGCGTCGGCATGGGCTTCTCCCAGCACTCGGGCATGGTGATTGTCTGCGACGGTACCGATGAAGCGGCCGAGCGTATCGCTCGCGTGTTGCACAACGACCCGGCGACCGGCGTGATGCGTCATGCGGATGCCGGTTACCAGATCGCGATCGACTGCGCCAGGGAGCAGGGGCTGAACCTGCCGATGATTACCGGTCAATAAAACCGGCCTTGGCCGACGCAAACCTGTAGGAGCTGGCTTGCCAGCGAATGACGCACCCAGGTGTGTCAGGAAAGATGCCTTCGCGAGCAAGCTCGCTCCTACAGGGGATCACCAACCCAGAATAACAATCCACAGAGGTTGAATCATGGCTGTCAGCAGCGAACGTGCAGGCAACAAACCGTTGATCGAGAAGCGCTCGATCGACTACATCCCGGAGGCGGAAAGACACGGTCGTCTGTTTAGCCAGTTCACCCTGTGGATGGGTGCCAACCTGCAAATCACCGCGATTGTCACCGGGGCCCTGGCCGTGGTGCTCGGCGGTGATGTGTTCTGGTCGTTGATCGGTCTGTTGATCGGCCAACTGATCGGTGGCGGCGTCATGGCGCTGCATGCGGCGCAAGGGCCCAAGCTGGGCCTGCCGCAGATGATCTCCAGCCGTGTGCAGTTCGGCGTGTATGGCGCGGCGATCCCGATCGTGCTGGTGTGCCTGATGTACCTGGGCTTCACCGCAACGGGGACCGTGCTTTCCGGCCAGGCGCTGGGCCAGTTGTTTGGCGTCAGCGACACCGTCGGTATCCTTCTTTTCGCCAGTGTCATCGTGCTGGTCACGGTGCTCGGTTACCGGGTGATCCATTGGATCGGCCGTGTTGCCAGTGTCGTTGGCGTGATTGCCTTTGTGTATCTGTTCAGCCGTCTGATCAGCCAGGTTGATGTTGGCGCGCTGTTGCAGATCCGCCACTTCAGCTGGAGCAGTTTCCTGCTCGCGGTGTCGCTCGCGGCATCCTGGCAGATCGCCTTCGGCCCTTATGTGGCTGACTACTCTCGCTACCTGCCGAGCAAGGTTTCCTCGGTGAAAACCTTTTTCGCCGCAGGCGCAGGTTCGGTGATTGGTGCACAGGTGGCGATGGTCCTCGGCGTGTTCGCTGCCGCTTCGGCCAACGGCCAATTCGCCGGCCACGAAGTGGCCTACATCGTTGGCCTGGGTGGTACCGGTGCCACCGCTGCGCTGCTGTACTTCAGCATCGCGTTCGGCAAGGTCACCATTTCCACGCTGAACTCCTACGGCAGCTTCATGTGCATTGCGACCATCATCAGCGGCTTCCAGGGTGACCTGAAAGTATCGCGCTTGCAGCGCCTACTCTTCGTGCTGGTCATCGTCGGTGCTGCGACCCTGATGGCGTTGCTTGGCCAGCACTCGTTCCTCGGTGCGTTCAAGTCCTTCATCCTGTTCCTGCTGGCGTTCTTTACGCCATGGAGCGCGATCAACCTGGTGGATTACTACTGCATCACCCGCGAGCGCTATGACGTGCCAGCGCTGTCCGATCCGAACGGTCGCTATGGCCGTTGGAACGCCCTCGGTATCAGCGTCTATGTTTTCGGTGTGCTGGTGCAGCTGCCGTTCATCTCCACCAAGTTCTACACCGGTCCGCTGGTGGCGGCCCTGGGCGATGTGGATATTTCCTGGATCATCGGCCTGGTGGTTCCCGCAGCCCTGTATTACGTGTGTGCGAAAAAATGGCACGGCTCAGTGCCCGATCATTTGATCCTGCCGGTCGAGCAGGACGTGGTCACAGAACAAAAGCAGACTGTCGGTCGCGCTGCGGCGCAGGCCTGATTGGACGTGGACAGGGCTGGATGCCTCTTGACTGCCGTAAGCCAATTCATGATTAGGAGCGTCACTACAATGAAATCGAACAAGACCCTGCTGACCACATTGCTATCCATGGGCCTGCTGGCCAGCGCCGGCGCCTCTCAGGCAGCGGGCTGGTGCGAGTCTGGCAAACCGGTGAAATTCGCCGGCCTGAACTGGGAAAGCGCCATGTTGCTGACCGACGTGATGCAACTGGTTCTGGAAAAAGGCTACGACTGCAAGACCGACAGCCTGCCAGGCAACTCCATCACCATGGAAAACGCCCTGGGCAGCAACGACATCCAGGTGTTTGCCGAAGAGTGGGTGGGCCGCAGCGAGGTCTGGAACAAGGCCGAGAAGGCCGGCAAGGTCGTCGGTGTCGGTGCTCCGGTCGTCGGCGCGGTCGAAGGCTGGTACGTGCCGCGCTATGTGATCGAAGGCGATGCCAAGCGTAAGCTGGAAGCCAAGACCCCGGACCTGAAGAATATTGCCGACCTGGGCAAATACGCGGCGGTGTTCAAGGACGCCGAAGAACCCTCCAAAGGGCGTTTCTACAACTGCCCGGCCGGCTGGACCTGTGAGCTGGACAACAGCGAAATGCTGAAAAGCTACGGCCTGGAAAGCACCTACACCAACTTCCGCCCAGGAACCGGCCCGGCACTCGATGCCGCCGTGCTGTCGAGCTACAAGCGTGGCGAGCCGATCCTGTTCTACTACTGGTCGCCGACGCCGCTGATGGGCCAGGTCGACGTGGTGAAGCTGGAAGAGAAACCAGGCGTGAACAAGACCGTGACCATCAAGGTCGGCCTGTCCAAGACCTTCCACGACGAAGCGCCGGAACTGGTGGCCGTGCTGGAAAAGGTCAACGTGCCAATCGACCTGCTGAACCAGAACCTGGCCCGCATGACCAAAGAGCGGATCGAGTCGCCAAAACTGGCCAAGATCTTCTTGAAAGAACATCCTGAAGTCTGGCACGCATGGGTGAGCGAAGACGCAGCCAAGAAAATCGACGCGGCCTTGTAGGTTGGGCTTCTCCGGCTGCCGACGACGGCAGTCGGATGCTTGATCGCAACCCCTTGATTGAGAGTCTCTTATGTTTCCCGAAAGCTTTACCTTTTCCATCGCCGACTGGGTCAACGGTTGGGTCGATTCGCTGGTCACCAACTACGGCGACGTGTTCCGGCACATCTCCGACACCCTGTTGTGGGCCATCGTCAATCTCGAAAGCCTGCTGCGCGCAGCGCCCTGGTGGCTGATGCTGGCCATCGTGGCGGGCGTGGCCTGGCACGCGACCCGCAAGGTCGTGACCACCGCCGTGATCGTCGGCCTGCTGTTCCTGGTGGGCGCGGTCGGCCTCTGGGACAAGCTGATGCAGACCCTGGCGCTGATGATGGTGGCCACGGTCATCTCGGTGCTGATCGGCGTGCCGCTGGGCATTCTCTCGGCCCGCAGCAATCGCCTGCGTTCGGTGCTGATGCCGTTGCTGGACATCATGCAGACCATGCCGAGCTTCGTGTACCTGATCCCGGTACTGATGCTGTTCGGCCTGGGCAAGGTCCCGGCGATCTTCGCCACCGTGATCTACGCGGCGCCACCGCTGATCCGCCTGACCGACCTGGGGATTCGCCAGGTTGACGGCGAGGTGATGGAAGCGATCAACGCCTTCGGTGCCAACCGTTGGCAGCAACTGTTCGGCGTGCAATTGCCGCTGGCCCTGCCGAGCATCATGGCCGGGATCAACCAGACCACCATGATGGCCCTGTCGATGGTGGTGATCGCCTCGATGATCGGTGCCCGTGGCCTGGGCGAAGACGTGCTGGTGGGGATTCAGACCCTCAACGTCGGACGCGGCCTCGAAGCCGGTCTGGCGATCGTGATTCTGGCCGTCGTGATCGACCGCATTACACAGGCGTACGGTCGTGCACGGCATGAGGTGAGCAAATGAACAACGCAACCGTGAGCAAGATCGAAGTCAAGAACGTCTTCAAGATTTTCGGCAACCGTTCCAAGGAAGCGCTGGCGATGGTCGGCCAGGGCAAGACCAAGGATCAGGTGCTGGCCGAAACCGGCTGCGTGGTCGGCGTGAACGATCTGTCCCTGAGCATCGGCAGCGGCGAGATCTTCGTGATCATGGGCCTGTCGGGTTCCGGCAAATCCACTCTGGTGCGCCACTTCAACCGCCTGATCGACCCGACCAGCGGCGCGATCCTGGTGGACGGCGTGGACATCCTGCAATACGACATGGAAGCCCTGCGCGAATTTCGTCGTCGCAAGATCAGCATGGTGTTCCAGAGCTTCGGCCTGTTGCCGCACAAGAGCGTGCTGGACAACGTCGCCTACGGCTTGAAGATCCGCGGAGAGAGCAAGCAGATGTGCGCCGAGCGCGCGCTGCACTGGATCAACACCGTGGGCCTCAAGGGCTACGAAAACAAATACCCGCACCAGCTTTCCGGCGGCATGCGCCAGCGTGTGGGCCTGGCCCGTGCGTTGGCGGCGGACACCGACATCATCCTGATGGACGAAGCCTTCAGTGCCCTCGACCCGCTGATTCGCGCCGAGATGCAGGACCAGTTGCTGGAACTGCAAAAGACCCTGCACAAGACCATCGTCTTCATCACCCACGACCTCGACGAGGCCGTGCGCATCGGCAACCGCATCGCGATTCTCAAGGATGGCCGCCTGATCCAGGTCGGCACGCCGAAAGAGATCCTGCATTCGCCGGCGGATGAGTATGTCGACCGCTTTGTGCAGCGTCGGGCAGCGGTGGTTTAAAGATTTGCGGTGAATGTGCTGGCCTCTTCGCTGGCAAGCCAGCTCCTACAAGGTGTACGCAATCCCCTGTAGGAGCTGGCTTGCCAGCGAAGGCGGCGGTGAAGCTGCATCAATATTTGGATGAGGTTGAAGATGTCCCAGGCTGAAAAAATCGTTATCACCGAGAAGCAGGTCACCTGGCAGGACGTGGTCGCCGTCGCCCGTCATGGCGCGCAACTCGAGCTGTCGGCGCCGATCTGGGCGCGGATTGAAAACGCCCAGGCCATCGTCCAGCGCATCGTCAGCAGCGGCGAGCGCGCCTACGGCATCAACACCGGTTTGGGCGCACTGTGCAACGTTTCGTTGCAGGACGAGCAGCTCAGCCAGTTGTCGCGCAACACCTTGCTCAGCCACGCCTGTGGCGTCGGCGCGCCGCTGAGCAACGAGCAGACCCGCTCGATCATGTGCGCCGCCGTCGTCAACTACAGCCACGGCAAATCCGGCCTGCACCGCCAGGTAGTCGAGGCGCTGCTGGCGTTGCTCAACCGTGGCATCACCCCGCAAGTGCCCTCCCAGGGCTCCGTGGGCTACCTGACCCACATGGCCCACATTGGTATCGCTTTGCTGGGTGTCGGCAATGTCAGCTATCGCGGGCAGATCATTTGCGCGCAGCAGGCCCTGGCCGAAGAAGGGCTGCAACCGGTCAAGCTGGGTGCCAAGGATGGTCTGTGCCTGGTCAACGGTACGCCCTGCATGACCGGCCTGAGTTGCCTGGCCATTGCCGATGCCACGCACCTGCTGGAATGGGCCGATGTGATCGGTGCCATGAGCTTCGAGGCCCAGCGCGGGCAGATCGACGCGTTCGATGCCGAAATCATCGCGCTCAAGCCGCACCCGGGCATGCAGCAGGTCGGCATCAACCTGCGTGCGTTGCTCGACGGCAGCGAAGTGATTGCCCAGAGCAAGGGCATTCGCACGCAGGATGCCTTGAGCATTCGATCGATTCCGCAGGTGCACGGTGCTGCTCGCGACCAGTTGCTGCACGCGACCCGGCAGATCGAAACCGAACTCAACAGCGCCACCGACAACCCGCTGGTGCTGGGCACCGCGGACAACTACCGCGTCGTTTCCCAGGCTAACCCGCACGGCCAGTCCGTGGCGCTGGCGGCAGACCTGCTGGCCATCGCCATGGCCGAAATCGGCTCCATCGCCGAGCGTCGTCTCGACCGTTTGATCAACCCGCATGTCAGCGGTCTGCCGGCGTTTCTGGTGGCCAACCCGGGCGTGAACTCCGGGATGATGATCGTGCAATACGTCGCTGCCTCGCTGTGTGCGGAAAACCGCCAATTGGCGCAACCGGCGGTACTCGACAACTACGTCACCTCTGGCCTGCAGGAAGATCACCTGAGCCTGGGCACCAACGCCGCGCTGAAGCTGCATCGTGCCCTGGAAAACTGCACACAGATCCTCGCCATCGAGTACCTGCTGGCAGCCCAGGCGTTCGAGTTCCTGAAAGAACAACGTTTCGGTGCTGGCACCGATGCGGCGTGGCGTCTGCTGCGTCAGCGCGTCCCGGCTTACGATCAGGACCGTTGGCTGGCGCCGGACATCGCTGCCGCTGCTGGGGTTTTGAAAGAACCGAATTTGCTGCGCAAGGCTTTGCCGAACCTGAACTGATTTCTAAATAAGCCAGCGTGCCAAGGCGCCAGCCCCCCAAAAGGTGGGAAGCGACGGACAACGGACATCTCCGGAGCGTCTGGTTAGTTAATAAAAACTCTCAAAAGGAGAATGAATGTGACTGCGCTTAATTTGATCCCTGGCCAACTGACCCTCGCCCAACTGCGTGACGTGTACCAGCAACCGGTGAAACTGACCCTCGACAACAGCGCCGCGGCCCAGATCGAAGCCAGCGTTGCCTGCGTGGAACAGATTCTCGCCGAGAACCGCACTGCCTACGGCATCAACACCGGTTTCGGTCTGCTGGCCTCGACCCGCATCGCCAGCGAAGATCTGGAAAACCTGCAACGCTCGCTGGTGCTGTCCCACGCGGCCGGTGTCGGCCAGCCGATCAGCGACGACCTGGTGCGCCTGACCATGGTGCTCAAGGTCAACAGCCTGAGCCGTGGTTTCTCCGGTATCCGCCGGGTAGTGATCGATGCGCTGATCGCCCTGATCAACGCCGAGGTTTATCCGCACATTCCGCTGAAAGGTTCGGTCGGTGCCTCCGGTGACCTGGCGCCTCTGGCCCACATGTCGCTGGTGCTGCTGGGCGAAGGCAAGGCGCGTTACAAAGGCGAGTGGATGGAAGCCACCGAAGCGCTGAAAGTTGCTGGTCTGACCCCGCTGACCCTGGCGGCGAAAGAAGGCCTGGCGCTGCTCAACGGCACTCAGGTTTCCACCGCGTTTGCCCTGCGTGGCCTGTTCGAAGGCGAAGACCTGTTCGCCGGTGCCTTGGCACTGGGTGGCCTGACCGTTGAAGCGGTGTTGGGCTCGCGCTCGCCGTTCGACGCACGTATCCATGCTGCCCGTGGCCAGAAAGGCCAGATCGACGCCGCTGCCGCTTACCGCGACCTGCTGGGCGAGCGCAGTGAAGTCTCCGACTCTCATGAAAACTGCGAGAAGGTCCAGGACCCGTACTCACTGCGCTGCCAGCCGCAAGTCATGGGCGCGTGCCTGACCCAGTTCCGTCAGGCCGCCGAAGTGCTGGCCGTCGAAGCCAACGCCGTTTCCGACAACCCGCTGGTATTTGCCGCTGAAGGCGACGTGATCTCCGGCGGTAACTTCCACGCCGAACCGGTGGCCATGGCTGCTGACAACATGGCCCTGGCCATCGCTGAAATCGGCTCCCTGAGCGAGCGCCGTATCTCGCTGATGATGGACAAGCACATGTCGCAACTGCCGCCGTTCCTGGTGGCTAACGGTGGCGTGAACTCCGGCTTCATGATCGCCCAGGTGACCGCCGCGGCACTGGCCAGCGAAAACAAGGCGCTGTCCCATCCGCATTCGGTGGACAGCCTGCCGACTTCCGCCAACCAGGAAGACCACGTATCGATGGCTCCTGCGGCTGGCAAGCGTCTGTGGGAAATGGCCGAGAACACCCGTGGGATTCTCGCCGTTGAATGGCTGGCGGCAGTGCAGGGCCTGGACTTGCGCAACGGTCTGAAGAGCTCGCCGAAACTGGAAAAGGCCCGGGCGATTCTGCGTAACGAAGTGCCGTTCTATGAGAAGGACCGTTTCTTTGCGCCGGACATCAACGCTGCGAGCGAGTTGCTGGCTTCGCGTTGCTTGAACGAGCTGGTATCGGCGAAGCTTTTGCCTAGCCTGTGATGGACTCATCGCCAGCAGGCTGGCTCCCACCCAACCGTGGGAGCCAGCCTGCTGGCGATTCGATTTTGAATACTGTGGAGACTAAGGGATGAAAACCCTCTGGCAACACTGCCACGTCGCAACCATGGCGCAAGGCGTCTACTCGATCATCGAGGACGCGGCCATCGTGACGTCCGGTGCGCTCATCGAGTGGGTCGGCCCGCGCGCTGAACTGCCGGCGGGCGAATACCCGGCAGTCAATGATTTGAATGGGGCCTGGGTCACGCCAGGCCTGATCGACTGCCACACCCACACGGTGTTCGGCGGTAACCGCAGCGGTGAATTCGAGCAGCGCCTGCAAGGCGTCAGCTACGCGGAAATCGCCGCCAGCGGCGGCGGCATCGCCAGCACCGTGCGTGCCACTCGCGCGGCCAGCGAAGACGAGCTGTTCGCCAGCGCCGCCAAGCGTCTGAAAAGCCTGATGCGCGATGGCGTCACCAGCATCGAGATCAAATCCGGATACGGTCTCGACCTCGCCAACGAACGCAAGATGCTGCGGGTAGCGCGTCGCCTTGGCGCCGAACTGCCGGTCAGCGTGCGCAGCACCTGCCTGGCGGCTCACGCCTTGCCACCGGAATATGCCGATCGCGCCGACGATTACATCGATCACATCTGCAGCGACATGCTCCCGGCCCTGGCCGCCGAAGGGCTGGTGGACGCGGTGGATGCGTTCTGTGAATACCTGGCGTTTTCCCCTGCCCAGGTCGAGCGCGTATTCATCACCGCCCAGGAACTGGGCCTGCCGGTGAAGCTGCACGCCGAGCAACTTTCGTCCCTGCACGGTTCGAGCCTGGCGGCGCGTTACCACGCGCTGTCGGCCGATCATCTGGAATTCATGACCGAAGACGACGCCATCGCCATGGCCAAGTCCGGCACAGTGGCGGTGTTGCTGCCCGGCGCCTTCTACTTCCTGCGCGAGACCCAGTTGCCGCCGATGGAGGCCTTGCGCAAGCACGGCGTGAAAATCGCCATCGCCACCGACCTCAACCCCGGCACCTCGCCGGCGCTGTCGTTGCGCTTGATGCTGAACATGGCCTGCACCTGTTTCCGCATGACCCCGGAAGAGGCCCTGGCTGGCGCGACCCTCCATGCCGCGACCGCGTTGGGCATGGCTGACACCCACGGTTCGCTTGAGGCCGGCAAGGTTGCGGATTTCGTTGCCTGGCACATCGATCGCCCGGCCGACCTGTGCTACTGGCTGGGCGGAGACCTGGAAAAACGCGTCGTGCGCCACGGCGTCGAATCAAGTCTGTAGGAGATCTGTTGTGGATAAGGTTCTGAACTTCAAACAAGGCCGCGTACCGCTGCTGATCAGCATGCCCCACGCCGGCGTGCGCCTGACCCCGGCGGTCGAAGCGGGATTGATCCCCGACGCGAAAAGCCTGCCGGACACCGACTGGCATATCCCGAAGCTTTACGATTTCGCCGCCGAGCTGGGTGCCAGCACCCTGGCCGCCGAGTATTCGCGATTCGTCATCGACCTGAACCGGCCGTCCGACGACAAGCCTTTGTATGTGGGCGCCACCACCGGTCTGTACCCGGCGACACTGTTCGACGGCATCCCGTTGTTCCGCGAAGGCCTTGAGCCCTCTGCCGATGAACGTGCAACCTACCTGGAGCAGATCTGGACGCCGTACCACAGCACCTTGCAGAACGAGCTGGCGCGACTGAAAGCCGAGTTCGGCTACGCGCTGTTGTTCGATGCGCACTCGATCCGCTCGATCATCCCGCACCTGTTCGACGGCAAGCTGCCGGACTTCAACCTCGGTACCTTCAATGGCGCCAGTTGCGATCCGCAGCTGGCCTCGCAGCTGGAAGCCATCTGCGCCGGTCATCCGGATTACAGCCATGTGTTGAACGGACGCTTCAAAGGCGGCCACATCACCCGGCATTACGGTAATCCGGCAGAAAACATTCACGCCGTGCAACTGGAGCTGGGGCAGTGCACGTACATGGAAGAGTTCGAGCCGTTCCGTTATCGCCCGGACCTGGCGGAGCCGACGCGGGTGGTATTGAAAGAGTTGTTACAAGGTTTGCTCGCGTGGGGTAAGGAACGCTACAAACGCTGAATGCCAACGCAATTCCCCCGGTAGGAGCTGCCGCAGGCTGCGATCTTTTGATCTTGAAAAATCAGAATCAAAAGATCGCAGCCTGCGGCAGCTCCTACAGGGGGCATGCTCATTGACGTAATTCGGGTTTATGATGCCCAACGGCAGAATAATAGAAGTCCCCCCAGGGATGACCTCGACCCCTTACGGAGCGCGCAATGCAGACTTTGTACCCGCAGATCAAACCCCACGCCCGGCACGATCTGGCCGTCGACGAGACCCACACGCTGTATGTCGACGAAAGCGGTTCGCCGAAAGGTTTGCCGGTGGTGTTCATTCACGGCGGCCCCGGTGCCGGTTGCGATGCCGCGAGTCGGTGTTACTTCGATCCCAACCTGTACCGCATTGTCACCTTCGACCAGCGCGGTTGCGGTCGTTCCACCCCCCACGCGAGTCTGGAAAACAACACCACCTGGGACCTGGTCGCCGACCTCGAGCGGATCCGCCAGCACCTGGGCATCGACAAGTGGGTGCTGTTCGGCGGTTCCTGGGGGTCGACCCTGGCGCTGGCCTACGCGCAAACTCATCCGGAGCGCGTGCACGGGCTGATCCTGCGCGGGATTTTTCTCTGCCGCCCGCAGGAAATCGAATGGTTCTATCAAGCGGGCGCCAGTCGCCTGTTCCCGGATTACTGGCAGGACTACATTGCGCCGATCCCGGCGGACGAGCGCCATGACCTGCTCAACGCCTTCCACAAACGCCTGACCGGCAACGACCAGATCGCCCAGATGCACGCGGCCAAGGCCTGGTCCACCTGGGAAGGTCGCACCGCCACCCTGCGTCCGAACCCGATGGTCGTCGATCGTTTCTCCGAGCCGCAGCGTGCGTTGTCCATCGCCCGTATCGAATGCCACTATTTCACCAACAATGCCTTCCTTGAGCCGAACCAGCTGATTCGCGACATGGGCAAGATCGCTCATTTGCCAGGAGTGATCGTCCACGGTCGCTATGACGTGATCTGCCCGCTGGATAACGCCTGGGAACTGCACCAGGCCTGGCCCAATAGCGAACTGCAAATCATCCGTGACGCGGGCCATGCCGCTGCCGAACCGGGCATTACCGATGCATTGGTGCGTGCTGCCGATAAAATGGCGCGGCGCTTGCTCGACCTCGCCCCCGAAGAAGCATGAAAGGTCTGCTGCAACGCGTGCGCGGCGCGCGAGTCGAGGTGGCGGGGGAGGTGGTAGGCGCGGTCGACCAGGGTTTGCTGGTGCTGGTAGCCGTCGAGCCGGACGACACGCGGGCCAGCGCCGACAAACTTCTCAATAAGCTGCTTAACTATCGAGTGTTCAGCGACGCTGAGGGCAAGATGAACCTGTCCCTGGCGGATGTGGGTGGCGGGTTGCTGCTGGTCTCGCAGTTCACCCTGGCCGCCGACACCAAGAGCGGGCTGCGTCCGAGTTTTTCGACCGCGGCCCCTCCGGCCTTGGGCGAGGAGCTGTTCGACTATCTATTATGCAAAGCGAAACAGGTGCATGGCACTGTGGCATCAGGTAGATTCGGCGCGGATATGCAGGTGCACCTGGTCAATGACGGCCCGGTCACCTTCCTGTTACAGACCTGAAAGCGTTTGAAACATCTTTTTAAGCGCTTTTCGACTGAAAACAGGCGTTTTCCCCGATAAATACTTTGTTACCCCTGATGCGTTGTAACGCGGCCTACTAGATAATCGCGCGCTACGGGGATCAGCGTTCGTTGGTCCATTTTGACTTAGGTAGAGACTTGTCCGGATCCGATTGGGGAATCATTTTGCCCCAGCGGAGTCGGAACAATGCTCGCCAACTTGGCAAGAGTGGTCTGCAGGACCGGTTTTTTCCCACCGGATGCCTACAGGCCCTTTAACTGGCCGTTGGTTTTTTGATCTGTTTTCGGCGAGGGTTGCTCGTGATTGTTAGTCCCTGTAACGCACCAAAATTGACTGCCAAACGGTTTCGTAGCGCATTGGTAGCGGGCTCGGCACTCCTGTGCCTGCTCAGCGCCGGCCAGCTTTGGGCATTCAATCTGGATGATGTATCGGTTAAGGCAAAAGAGCTGGCCGGGCAAAAGTACGAAGCGCCGCGCAGCAACCTGCCGAACGAATTTCGCGAGATGAAATTCGCCGACTATCAGAAAATTCGCTTCCTGACTGAAAAAGCCGAATGGGCCGATCAGAAGACCCCGTTCAAGCTTTCGTTCTATCACCAGGGCATGCATTTCGATACGCCGGTGAAAATCAACGAAATCACGGCGAACAGCGTCGAAGAGATCAAGTACGACCCAAGTCGTTTCGATTTCGGCGACGTCAAGTTCGACCCAAAGGCCACCGAACAGCTCGGTTACGCCGGTTTCCGTGTCCTCTACCCGGTCAACAAGGCTGACAAGCAAGACGAAATCATGACCATGCTTGGCGCGAGCTACTTCCGCGTTGTCGGCAAGGGTCACGTCTATGGTTTGTCCGCTCGCGGCATGGCGATCGATACCGCCTTGCCGTCCGGCGAAGAGTTCCCGCGGTTTCGCGAGTTCTGGATTCAACAGCCAAAACCGGGCGACAAGCACCTGGTGATCTTCGCCCTGCTGGATTCGCCACGGGCCACTGGTGCCTATCGCCTGACCCTGCGTCCGGGCAGCGACACCATTGTCGACGTCAAGGCGCAGATGTTCCTGCGTGACAAGGTCGGCAAACTGGGCATCGCACCACTGACCAGCATGTTCCTGTTCGGCGCCAACCAGCCGTCGAAAGTGCTCAACTATCGCCGTGAATTGCACGATTCCAGCGGCCTCGCAATCCATGCCGGCAACGGCGAGTGGATCTGGCGTCCGCTGAACAACCCGAAACACCTGGCGGTGAGCAACTTCTCGGTCGAGAACCCGCGCGGCTTTGGCTTGCTGCAACGTGGCCGTGACTTCAGCCACTACGAAGACCTCGACGACCGCTACGACAAGCGCCCAAGCGCCTGGATCGAACCGAAGGGCGACTGGGGCAAGGGCTCCGTCGATCTGGTAGAGATTCCGACCGCCGACGAAACCAACGACAATATCGTGGCTTTCTGGAGCCCGGAGAAGATGCCGGAGCCAGGCCAGCCGCTGGACTTCGCCTATCGCATGCACTGGACCATGGACGAAGCGGCGCTGCACGCACCGGACAGTGCCTGGGTCAGCCAGACCCTGAAATCCACCGGTGACGTCAAGCAGTCGAACCTGATTCGTCAGCCGGACGGCAGCGTTGCCTATCTGGTGGACTTTGAAGGTCCTTCCCTGGCGGCACTGGCACCGGATACCGATGTGCGCAGCCAGGTCAGCGTCGGCGAAAACGCCGAACTGGTCGAGAACAGCGTGCGCTACAACCCTGAAACCAAGGGCTGGCGCCTGACCCTGCGGATGAAGATCAAGGACCCGAGCAAGTCCACCGAGATGCGTGCTGCACTGGTGCAGAACATCGTGCCAGCCGATCTGGCCAAGACTTCGCTTCCAGTGTCTAACTCTTCCGTTGCCAAGGCAGACAAGGTTGCTGCCAAGCAAGCGGAGAAAGCCGACAAGGAAGCGAAGGCCGCCGAAGCCAAGCAGGCCGAAGCCAAGCCAGTTGCAGATGCCAAGGATGCGGCGAACAACAAAGACGCCAAGCAGCCTGCTGCTGACGCGGCCCAAGCCACACCGGAATCGGCATCGACTGAAGAAGTCCTGACCGAGACCTGGAGCTATCAGTTGCCTGCCGATGAGTAATTCTCAAGTACAGCCAGAGACGCTTTCCGAGTATCTGGCACATCTGCCAATGACCGACCAGCAGCGCGCGGAACTCGCGGGCTGCCGGTCCTTCAGCGAATTGCACGAGCGTCTGTCGTCTTCCACATTCGACACTCCGGCCGAGGCCGCCCAGGCATCGGTCGGCAAGCGCCTGACCCTGAGCACCGCCGAAGAATTGCAGGACGCCGAAATGCTGGCGCTCGACGTCAGTGGTCGGGTCGTCCTCAAGGCGACCCCGCCAATTCGCCGGACCAAGGTCGTGCCGGAACCGTGGCGGACCAATATCCTGGTGCGAGGCTGGCGACGCCTGACCGGCCGCACCAACCCGCCGAAGCCGCCGAAGGATGAGAACGTATTGCCGGCAGCGCGCTGGCGCACGGTCGGTTCGATCCGTCGCTACATCCTGTTGGTACTGATGCTCGGCCAGACCATCGTCGCCGGCTGGTTCATGAAAGGCCTCATGCCGTACCAGGGCTGGTCGTTCGTCGACCTGGAAGAAGTCCTGCACCAACCGTTGCTGCAAACCGCCACGCAAGTGCTGCCGTATGCTTTGCAGACCAGCATCCTGATCCTGTTCGGGATTCTGTTCTGCTGGGTCTCGGCCGGGTTCTGGACCGCGCTGATGGGCTTCCTCGAGTTGCTCACCGGTCACGATAAATACCGCATCTCCGGTAAAAGCGCCGGCAACGAGCCGATTCCGAAGGACGCGCGCACCGCACTGGTGATGCCGATCTGCAATGAAGACGTGCCTCGGGTATTCGCTGGTCTGCGTGCAACGTTCGAGTCGGTAGCCGCCACGGGTGACCTGGATCGCTTTGACTTCTTTGTCCTCAGCGACAGTAACGACGCCGACATCTGCGTCGCCGAACAGCAGGCCTGGCTGGACGTCTGCCGCGAAGCCAAGGGCTTCGGCAAGATCTTCTATCGCCGTCGCCGTCGCCGTGTGAAGCGCAAGAGCGGCAACCTCGACGACTTCTGCCGTCGCTGGGGTGGTGACTACAAGTACATGGTCGTGCTCGACGCCGACTCGGTGATGAGCGGCGAGTGCCTGACCAGTCTGGTACGCCTGATGGAAGCCACGCCGGACGCCGGGATCATCCAGACCGCGCCACGTGCCTCGGGCATGGACACCCTGTATGCACGCATGCAGCAGTTCGCCACTCGTGTGTACGGTCCGCTGTTCACCGCCGGCCTGCACTTCTGGCAGTTGGGCGAATCCCACTACTGGGGTCACAACGCGATCATCCGCATGAAGCCGTTCATCGAGCACTGCGCCCTGGCGCCGTTGCCGGGTAAAGGCGCGTTCGCCGGTGCGATCCTGTCCCACGACTTCGTCGAAGCTGCGCTGATGCGCCGTGCCGGCTGGGGCGTGTGGATTGCCTATGACCTGCCGGGCAGCTACGAAGAACTGCCTCCGAACCTGCTGGACGAACTCAAGCGTGACCGTCGCTGGTGCCACGGCAACCTGATGAACTTCCGCCTGTTCCTGGTAAAGGGCATGCACCCGGTGCACCGTGCGGTGTTCCTGACGGGCGTGATGTCCTACCTGTCGGCGCCGTTGTGGTTCTTCTTCCTGGTGCTGTCCACCGCGCTGTTGGCAGTCAACACGCTGATGGAGCCGCAGTACTTCCTCGAACCTCGCCAGCTTTATCCGTTGTGGCCACAATGGCACCCGGACAAGGCGATTGCGCTGTTCTCGACCACTGTCGTGCTGCTGTTCCTGCCGAAACTGTTGAGCATCATCCTGATCTGGGCCAAGGGCGCAAAAGAGTTCGGCGGCAAGTTCAAGGTGACGCTGTCGATGTTCCTGGAAATGCTGTTCTCCATGCTGCTGGCGCCGGTGCGGATGATTTTCCACACCCGCTTCGTGCTCGCCGCGTTCCTCGGCTGGGCTGCGACCTGGAACTCGCCGCAACGTGACGACGACTCCACGCCGTGGAGCGAAGCGGTCAAGCGTCACGGGCCGCAGACCTTGCTGGGCTTCTTCTGGGCGTTGCTGGTGATCTGGTTGAACCCGAGCTTCCTGTGGTGGCTGGTGCCGATCGTCGGATCGTTGATGCTGTCGATCCCGGTGTCGGTGATTTCCAGCCGTGTCGGCCTGGGCCTCAAGTCCCGTGACGAGAACCTGTTCCTGATTCCTGAGGAATACAATCCACCGCAGGCACTGCTGGCCACCGACCAGTACACCCACGAAAACCGCTGGCATGCGTTGAACGACGGCTTTGTCCGTGCGGTGGTCGATCCACAGCAGAACGCCCTGGCGTGCTCGCTGGCGACCTCGCGTCACCGTGAGGCCGAGCCGATCGAATGGCTGCGGGTCGAGCGTGTCCGCCACGCCATTAAAGTCGGGCCTGAAGGCCTGACCAACGATGAGCGTGTGCAGCTGCTGAGCGACCCGGTGGCATTGGCTCGCTTGCATGAGCAGGTCTGGAGCGAGGGTCATCCGGAGTGGCTGGGCGCATGGCGCAAATCGGTCCAGGCCGATCCGCATGCACCGCTGTTGCCGCTGCAGCCTTTGAGTGTGCAGGCCCAGCTGGCATAACGAAAAAAACCGCTCCGTAAGGAGCGGTCGCTCAAGAAAAGATCGCAGTCTTCGGCAGTTCCTACGGATTTCCCCCGTAGAAGCTGCCAACGGCTGCGATCTTTTGCTTTAAGCTACTAAATCCCGCATAAACCCTTGAACATGCGAACCTGCATCAGCATCCGTGCCAGGACAATTTTGGTCGTCCGGATGACGCTCTGTACCTCCGAGCGCCTCCACTCCAGGACGGTAGAACTACTGGTTATCGCGCTGCTCTGGTCATGTGCCCGAACCAAAGGCGTCAAGTCGCAGGGGGTCGGAGTCACTGTAGTTTGAATTATTATCCAGCGCTCTTACTATATATGTACAAGGTCTGACACTGTCTTCGGTTACGAAGCCCTGCAAATCAAGATCTAAATGATCTGTCGAGCCTAATAGGCTGGCGTCTCGACGAATTTCATATTTTACGACCTTGACGTTGTCAGTTGAACTGTTCCACACCAGGTAATCTTTGCCCCCCATGGAGAGTACTTTAAGGTTGGTTGGCTTGCTGGGGGCTCCTCCGTCGAGTGTGCGTGTAAACAGGAATTCAGAGTTGGTAAAGTTTCCAGCGGCATCCAATGCGCGAATTTGCTGAGCGTATGTCGTAGATCCGTCGAGGCCTCTGTCGAAAAAAGAAGTGCTGGTAACTCTGTCGATCGGGTCGCCGTTGCGGAGAACGTCATAGCCAGTAACTTTAACGTTATCAGTAGAAGCCTCCCACTGCAGATTAATAGAGTTGGCCGTAACTGCAGTTGCTTTAAGGTTGTTCGGTTTGGAGGGAGCAATCCCTTCTGGCGTGGTGATATCGAGTGGATCGGAGTTGGTTTCGTTTCCTCCATAATCGAATGCCTGAACGATGTATCTGTAGTTCGTAAGTGGGGTAAGGGAACGGTCAACATATGAAGTTGCGGAGGTCGTGTCGATTGGTGTGGTGTTGCGGTAGATTTTATAGCCGGCTATGTCGCCGTTATCAGTTGACGGAGTCCAATTCAGGGTGGTGGAGCGGGCCAGGATTTCGGATGCTGTAAGGTTGCCAGGTTTGCTGGGGGGGGTAGTGTCTGTATTTCTGACTTTGATTTCGGAAGGGTTGCCGTCTCCAGAGTTAAAGTGAGCCACTACTTTATAATGGTATTCCCTGCCGGGCGTTAGCTCATGGAATGTATGTTCATTGTTTTCAATTTTGAAAGCATATCCATCGATAAATAAATTGTAGTATTCAACCTGCTCGCTATCCTCTGGGTTACTCCAGACTAACGTTGTCGAGGTATCTGTCACCTCGCGAGCCCGAAAATTCAAGGTGGTGCTTTTATGAGCGGCCAACGCCCTTGCTCGCGTGGCGCTGATGCATCGGTCGACTACGCCTGTTGATGCAAAAAAATCAATGTTGATCATGTTGCCTTTAGTTGGCGTTCTATAACGACCAGACCCAATGCTGCTAAAGAAATAGTCCCAATGTATTTCGTTCGGTGTAAAGCGGGTGGGTCCTCCTATTGGAGTGTAGCCAGCAGCAAGCATCGACCATAGCTGATTCTTTGGTGGGTCGGCCATGATTTCAATCATATGGTTTTTTAGTGTGGTCGGTGTATTAGTGTTTTGGCTGTTCCAGGTCTGATAAACTTTCCCCCAAAGATACAGTCTCGATGGTTGCCAATCATCCCAGGCAATAATAATATTCCTGCCAGGGTGTTGCTGCCGGATTTGCCCGATCGTCAAGCCGCGTGCGGCCCATGGAATACAACGATCACTGAGAGCTGCTTCTAGCATGTCTTTGACGCGGTTGACCGCGTCGGGGAGAACCTTTTCATGAAAATCCATTATCACGATTTCTAAAGGATTTTGTATTGCAAATTGACGAACTTCTTGAATGCAGTTTTGCAAATAGCGCCTGGCATGGTACCTCTCGTGTTGAAATCTAAACTCTTGAATAGTGCCCACGTGATCTATGTGTCTGTAAACTCTTAAGTCCAGAACTCGCATGCCGCCTTGTAGTTGATTGGTGAATGTTTTATCTTGACAGGCGCCCCATCGAACACCTGGAAATTCTGACCCTTCCTTGTCCACGCCAGCATTATGGGCCTCTGGCAGTATCAGTTCGTGTATTTTCAGAAGTTCTATGAGTGGGCCACTATCTGTCATCCATCGGCTGTAATTTGTCGAGGCTTCATTGTGTCGGAATTCCAAGTGGTGACGAACGACGTGGAGTGAGTGTTCATTTAGAGTGCCGTCGGTACTTATCATCAAGATCATTGTGATCTTGGTGTTGTCACCAAGCTTGGAAAGTTGCTCAAGCGGTAGTTCGCAGGTGAATGCTGTTTCGTCTGTCGAAACGCCAATGGATACTGCTTCGGCCAGGGTTAGAAAGCCAGGATATCCATTGGCGTAAGTGCATTCACAATGCAGCCATAGCTTTGTTTTGCTATTGAAGCCAGTCAGCGACTGGACGTTGATAGTTGGGCCCTTCACCAAGTGGTTGTAGATTAAAACATCGTTTGCTGTGTCAGATACGGTAAGACGGGGTAGAAAGTTATCTGAAAGGTCAACGTCGGAGGTTTGGCTCTGCTGCTGAATGGTCATATTGGTCACCGCTCAAATGTAGGCGGGAATAAGTGGAGCACAAGTAGCGTCGTTTGAGACCTATCAGTTCTGATAGGCGGTCAAAGTCCTGATAATGATTTAGTATCCAAAGTTTTTTAGGCGGATTTTAGTGTTATCGATTTCCCTGATCGCCAAGGTCGCGCGCAACAGCCTGCAAGTCGCCCGAGGCGATGACGTGCCCGAAATCAATGTGATTGGCGTCACCCGTCCTGGGGTCGCCGGCCGCCCTTTCGACCATTACATCGAGCGAACGAGGTAATGATGGGACTTCATGAGCGCTTTTGAGCAGTTCGGTAATCCCGCACATGACCGTACTGGAATACCTCTGCCTGGCTAAATTGCATCACCTCGGTCCGTAGTGAACCGAGGCAGGTGAATCACCTCAAACCTTGAACCGCCCCACCAGCATCTGCAAATGCGTCCCCAGGCGCGCCAGCTCAATGCTGGACGCCGCCGTCTCTTCACTTGCTGCGGACGTCTGATCCGACACATCACGCACGTTCAGCACGCTGCGGTTGATCTCTTCGGCCACAGCGCTCTGCTGTTCGGCGGCGGCGGCAATCTGCTGGTTCATTGCCTGGATCGCCGACACCGTGCGGGTGATGTTCTCCAGTGAGCCGCCGGCGCGACGGGTCAGTTCCACGCTGCTGTCGGTCAGGGCGCGACTGTTGTCCATGATGGTCGCCACTTGCTGGGTGCCGTTTTGCAGGCCGACGATCAGCTCTTCGATTTCTTCGGTGGATTTCTGCGTGCGTTGCGCCAGGCTGCGCACTTCATCGGCGACCACGGCAAAACCTCGCCCGGCCTCGCCGGCACGGGCCGCTTCGATGGCCGCGTTGAGCGCCAGCAGGTTGGTTTGCTGGGCGACGGACTTGATCACGTCGAGCACGCTGCCGATCTTGTCGCTTTCGCGCTTGAGTTCGCCCATGGCTTCGGTGGAGTGTCCCACTTCCTTGGCCAGGCGCTCGATCTGTGCGATGGCTTCACCCACCACCTTGTCGCCTTCGCGGGCCTGTTGATCGGCGGCGACGGCGGCCTCTGAGGCTTCCTCGGCGTTACGCGCGACTTCTTGCACCGTGGCGGTCATTTCATTCATGGCGGTGGCCACCTGGTCGGTCTCGACCTTCTGGCTGGTGACGCCGGCGCTGGTTTGCTCGGTGACGGCTGACAGCTCTTCGGCGGCGCTGGCAATTTGCGTAACGCCGTCGCTGATGCCGCCGATCAGTTCACGCAAGCCCTGGGTCATGCGCTGGATGGCCCGTTGCAGTTGGCCAAGTTCGTCCTGGCGCTGGGAGAGCAGGTTGTGAGTCAGGTCGCCGGCAGCGATGCGCTCGGCCGCCTTGAGGGTCTGGTTCAGCGGAATCACGATCTGCCGAGTGATGGCCCAGGCCGCAAACAAGCCAAAGACCAGCGCCAGGACGGTGGCCAGCAGCAGCATGTTCTTGGCGTGCGCTACGTCGGTATCGCGTACCAGGGTTTGCGAGACGGTGAGCTTGTTGCTGACCTCGAGCAGGATCTCGCCCTGGGCGGCCATGCGTTTGAAGGCGTCGGCGCTGGCGGTCTGGGAATCGCGGTACTGGCTGACCGCGGCGCGGTAGGCCTTGAGCGAGTCGGTCGCTTGCTGCAGGTTGCCGATGTGTTGTTCCGGCAGCTGCGACGGCAGGCTTTGCAGGTATTTCAGGGCGTTGTCGATGGCGTCCAGCGCCGGCTGCTCGGCCTCGGCCTTGCCGCTGTAGGTGTAGCCACGCACTTGGAAGCGCGCTTGCTGGATCAGTTTGCTCAGGTCGATCACGCTGTTGAACTGCGCCACGCTGTCGCCTTGCAGCATGGCTTTTTCCACTTCGGCCACTTTGGCCACGGCATTGTCGGCGGTGGAGCCCAGTTTGCTGCGGGCGTCTTCGCGGCTAACGCCGGCCTGGGTCATGGCGGCGAAGGCTTGTTTGTATTGGCTGACAGCGGCCAGTTGCTGGTCGATCATGGCCACGTCGGCGGGTTGCTCGATCATCTTGCGAGCCGCTTGCAGGCTGGTGTCGAGCTTGCCCAGCAAATCACTGACGGCGCCGGGGCCTTGTTCGCCGCGACGCATTTCGTAATCCAGGCGGGCGATGCGCAGGTCCTTGGTCATCCCGTTGATCTCGGAGATGAACCCCAGCCCATCACCGCGACGGGTGACGTCGCTCAGGCCGGTCCAGCCGGTGAAGGTGATCAGCATCGTAAGCAGCAGCACAAGACCGAAGCCGACGCCCAGCTTGCGGTTTACGCTCACGTTACCCAGTTTATCGGCCAGCCATTGGTACATGCTGCAACTCCCTTGGACCACACATTGGTTTCATGGGAGGTGTATCGGCAGAGGCGCTGGGTTCTGTAGGCGCTGCCCGATGGGCGGATAGATGATGAGCCTGTGGGAGCGTCTGGATTTAGAAGAGTCGTGCCAGCAGTGCCGTGACGGCAGTTTCCACGCGCAGGATGCGCTCGCCCAATTGCACCGGTTGCAGGCCGGATTTGCCCAGCAAGTCGATCTCGTAGGGGATCCAGCCACCTTCCGGGCCGATGGCCAGGGTCACCGGCTCGGTCAGGGCGCGGGGGCAGGGCGGGTATTGGCCCGGATGGCCAACCAGGCCGAGGGTGCCCTCGGTGATGGCGGGCAGGCGATCTTCGACGAACGGTTTGAAGCGCTTCTCGATCACCACTTGCGGCAAGACACTGTCCCTGGCCTGTTCGAGGCCAAGGATCAATTGCTCGCGAATGGCCTCAGGCTCCAGGAACGGCGTCTGCCAGAAGCTCTTCTCGACGCGGTAGCTGTTCACCAGCACGATTCGTGGAACACCCATGGCCGCAACGGTCTGGAACACCCTGCGGAGCATCTTGGGCCGTGGCAGGGCCAGGACCAGGGTCAGCGGTAGCTTGGCGGGCGGTGGCTGGTCGAGGGTGACGCGCAGTTCCGCCTCGCTGGCGTCCAGGCGCAGGACCTCGGCCGAGCCCATCAGGCCACCGATACGGCCGACACGCATGCTGTCACCGACTTCACAGCGGTGGACTTCCTGCATGTGGGTCAACCGGCGATCACGCAGCACGACCCGGTCGGCCGCAATGAAGTCGGCCTCTTCAAGGAGCAGCAGGTTCACGGTTGGGTCGCTGGCGGCTGGTCGTTGTGATCGTCGACAGGCTGGTCGTCCGGGTGTTCGCCACGCTTGCTGATCAGGCTGCCAAACAGGATGCCGATCTCGAACAGCAGCCACATCGGTACGGCCAGCAGGGTCTGCGAGAAAATGTCCGGCGGGGTCAGGATCATGCCGACCACGAAGCAGCCGATGATCACATACGGGCGGATTTTCTTCAGGTACTTGACGTCGACCACGCCGATCCACACCAGCAGCACCACGGCCACCGGGATCTCGAACGCCACGCCGAAGGCGAAGAACAGCGTCATGACGAAATCGAGGTAGCTGGTGATGTCGGTCATCATTTCCACGCCGGCCGGGGTGGCGGCGGCGAAGAACTTGAAGATCAGCGGGAACACCAGGAAATAGGCGAACGCCATGCCGGCGTAGAACAGCACGATGCTCGAGCACAGCAAGGGCACGGCGATGCGCTTCTCGTGCTTGTACAGGCCCGGTGCGATGAAACCCCAGATCTGGTGCAGGATCACCGGGATCGCCAGGAACAGCGACACCATCATGGTCAGCTTCAGTGGCGTCAGGAACGGCGACGACACATCGGTGGCAATCATCGTCGCGCCGGCGGGCAGGTACGCGCGCAGTGGTGTCGAGACGAAGGTGTAGATCTGCTGGGTGAATGCAAACAACCCGGCGAAGATGATGAAGATCGCCGCTACGCAGCGCAGCAGGCGGGTACGCAACTCGGTGAGGTGCGAAACCAGCGGCATGTGCTGGTCGTTTTCAGGAAGATCGCTCATGGGGCTCGCGGCGGCAGTGTTGGGTCATGAGGGGCCGGCGCAACGGGCGCAGCCGCGGGTGCAACGGGCGCGACCGGCGTCGCTGCGACAGGTGCAGCTTGCACAGGCGCAGATTCAACGGCAGGCGCATCAACCGTCTGCGTCGCCACAGGCTCGACGGGCGTCGGCTGCTGCTGGGTCGGCGAGAAGATCTTTCGGGCCTCCTGTTCAAGCGACAGGATGTGCTCGTTGTGCAGTTGCCGACGAATCTCGTCGGCACCGATTTCACGTTCAACTTCCTGTTTGATCGCATTGAAGCTGCGCTTGAGGCGCCCAACCCACAGGCCGGCGGTGCGCGCAGCGCCCGGCAGGCGCTCGGGACCCAGCACGAGCAGGGCGACGAGGCCGACGAGCAGCAGTTCAGAGAAGCTGATACCAAACATTAGTCAGTGCTCACACGTCTTTGCGGATCGGCTCTTCGACTTTCTGCGCCTGCACGTCGATGGTGTGCGGCTGGTTCACCGAAGCCTGAGGCTGTACCGGCGGCACCGGTTGGGCCGGGGTCACGGTGGGCTCGGCGGGTTTTTCGTCGTCGTTCATGGCTTTCTTGAAGCCCTTGATCGACTCGCCAACGTCGGTGCCGAGGTTTTTCAGTTTCTTGGTGCCGAACACCAGAACCACGACGACCAGGATGACGACCCAGTGTTTCCAGTCAAAAATGCCCATGCTGCTGCTCCTCTCTAATCGTTATTCAGGCGGACGGGCGCGAGGCTTTCTCGGCGTGTCCGGACAGACCGAAGCGACGGTCCAGTTCATCGAGTACAGCCTGGGGATGCTGCCCCAACTGGGCGAGCATGACCATACTGTGGAACCACAAATCGGCGGTTTCGTAGATGACATCGCTGCAGTCGCCGCTGATGGCGGCGTCCTTGGCGGCTATGATGGTCTCGACCGACTCTTCGCCGACTTTTTCCAGAATCTTGTTCAAGCCCTTGTGGTACAGGCTGGCGACGTACGAGCTGTCGGCGGCGGCGCCTTTGCGCTCTTCCAGCACCTGGGCCAGACGGGTCAACGTGTCACTCATGTTTGTGTCCTGCGCTATAGATGGCGTGCGGATCTTTCAGTACCGGGTCGACGGTTGTCCAGTCGCCGTTCTCATAGACGCGGTAGAAGCAGCTCTGGCGGCCGGTATGACAGGCGATGTCGCCGACCTGCTCGACCATCAGGATGATCACGTCGGCGTCGCAGTCCAGGCGCATCTCATGCAGGGTCTGCACGTGGCCGGACTCTTCGCCCTTGCGCCACAGCTTGCCACGCGAGCGCGACCAGTAGATGGCGCGGTTCTCGGCTGCTGTCAGCTGCAGTGCTTCGCGGTTCATCCAGGCCATCATCAGGACGCGCCCGGTCTTGTGGTCCTGGGCAATCGCCGGCACCAGGCCGTCGGCATCCCATTTGATCTCGTCCAGCCAGTTGTTCATCTTCAGTTCCTGAAGCAGCTTTAAGCTTAAAGCTTCAAGCTGCTAGTAAAAGCCAGTGCGCTTCGGTCTTTCGTAATGTGTAACACACGTATCTACAGGGTGAATCAAACGTGAGTGCTATGAACATCGCTTGAGGCTTGCAGCTTATAACTTGCAGCTCAATCCTGCTATCGACGAACGACCAGATACAAGCCGACGGCCATCATGATGCCCGCCGGCCAGTAGGCCAGATCGTTCAGCGGCCCACCCGCGGCGAGGATCGCGCCACCGGCCAAATGCGCTGTGCCGAGCAGGCGCAGGAACCAGTCGTCGCGGCGACGGTGCCAGGGTGGCGGCGGGTCGTAGGCGTGCGGCTGGGACATGCGTTCGAGCAGGTCGCGGGCCATGTTGGCCAGGTGCGGCAGTTGCTCGAACTGGCTCTGCACGTTGCCGAGCAGGGCTTTGGGGCTGACGCGTTCGCGCATCCAACGTTCGAGGAAGGGTTGCGCGGTGTTCCACAGGTCGAGGTCCGGGTACAGCTGACGGCCCAGGCCTTCGATGTTCAGCAGGGTTTTCTGCAGCAGGACAAGCTGCGGCTGCACTTCCATGTTGAAGCGGCGCGCCGTCTGGAACAGGCGCATCAGCACCTGGCCGAATGAAATATCTTTTAACGGTTTTTCGAAGATCGGTTCGCAAACTGTCCGGATTGCCGCTTCGAATTCGTTGAGTTTGGTTTCCGCCGGCACCCAGCCTGAATCAATGTGCAGCTGTGCCACACGCCGGTAATCACGCTTGAAGAAGGCGAACAGGTTGCGCGCCAGGTAATCCTGGTCTTCCGGGGTCAGGCTGCCGACGATGCCGCAGTCGATCGCAATGTACTGCGGGCTCCACGGATTGACGGTGCTGACGAAGATGTTGCCGGGGTGCATGTCGGCATGGAAAAAGCTGTCGCGGAACACCTGGGTGAAGAAGATCTCCACGCCGCGTTCGGCGAGCATTTTCATGTCGGTGCGCTGGTCGGCCAGGGTCGCGAGGTCAGTGACCTGGATGCCGTAGATGCGCTCCATCACCAGCACTTTCGGCCGGCACCAGTCCCAATAGACTTGTGGCACGTACAGCAGTGGCGAACCGTCGAAGTTGCGCTTCAGCTGGCTGGCGTTGGCTGCTTCGCGCAGCAGGTCGAGCTCATCGTAGATGGTTTTTTCGTAGTCCTGGACCACATCTACCGGGTGCAGCAGGCGCGCATCGGCCGAGAGTTTTTCGGCGGCGCGGGCGAGGATGAACAGCCACGCCAGGTCCTGGGCAATCACCGGCTTGAGGCCCGGGCGGATCACCTTGACCACCACTTCTTCGCCGGCTTTCAGCTGCGCGGCGTGCACCTGGGCCACCGACGCCGAGGCCAGCGGTTCGACGTCGAAGCGGCTGAACACTTCACTGATTTTCTTGCCCAGCTGTTCTTCGATCAGCTTGACCGACAGCTGCGAGTCGAACGGCGGCACGCGGTCCTGCAACATCATCAGCTCGTCGGCGATGTCTTCCGGCAGCAGGTCGCGGCGGGTGGACAGGATCTGCCCGAACTTGATGAAGATCGGTCCCAGGTCCTGCAACGCCAGGCGCAAGCGCGCGCCACGGCTCAGCTCCAGCGTCTTGCGCGGGAACCAGCGCCACGGCAGGGCATAACGCAGGGCCCGCAGAAACCAGGGCAGCGGCAGGGCGAACAGCAGGTCATCGAGGCGGTAGCGGATCACGACGCGCTGGATGCGCAACAAACGGCGGACGGCAAGCAGCTTCATGCGTTATCGCTTGGGTCGAGGGATCGGGAAAGGCGCTCGAAACGCGCCTCGAGACGTTCCAGATCGAGTTTGATCTGGTCCAGTTCACTGAAACGGGCTTCGGCTTCGCGCTGACCGACAAGGGTGCGCGACTCTTCGGCCAGGTATTCGCCCAGGTTCTGGCCCAGGCTGGCGAACCCTTGCTGATACCAGCGGGCACGACTGCGCAGGTGACCGCCGAGCAGTTGCGTGGCGACCGGCCCCAGCCAGCGCGAGAGTTCGTACTCCCAGTCCAGCTCCAGGTCCTGAAGGATCGCCGCCAGTTCCAGCAGCACGCCGCTGTCGCCGTCGAGTTCGACTTCAGGGCTGTGCAGGATCGCAGTCTTGTCCTTGCTCATGGCCAGTTTCAGCAGGCTCGAAGCCGGTGCACGCAGGGTGCAGTCGGCGCCGGTTTCCCACTGGGAGGCGAGCATCAGGCCTTCGTCGCTGGGCAGGATGAACACCTGCAACGCCGGGCTGCGGCAATCGACGGCAATCACCCTGCCGCTCAAATGCGCCAGCCGCGGCAGCGCCGTGCTGTCGAGACGCAGCACCCGGTTCAGGCCGAGTTCTACGCTGGCGAGCAGGCCGGCGAGCAGCATCAGGGCTTGATGCCGCGGTGCAGGGCGACGATGCCTGCGGTCATGTTGTGATAGGTCACGCGGTCGAAACCGGCCTCGACCATCATCGACTTCAGGGTTTCCTGGTTCGGGTGCATGCGGATCGATTCGGCCAGGTAGCGGTAGCTTTCCGAGTCGTTGGTGATCAGCTTGCCCATCAGCGGCATGAAGGCGAACGAGTAGGCGTCGTAGGCCTTGGACATCAGCGCATTGGTCGGCTTGGAGAATTCCAGCACCAGCAGGCGACCGCCTGGCTTGAGCACGCGCAGCATGGAGCGCAGGGCATCTTCCTTGTGCGTCACGTTGCGCAGGCCGAAGGCGATGGTCACGCAGTCGAAATGGTTGTCCGGGAACGGCAGTTTTTCCGCATCGGCCTGGACGAATTCGACGTTGCCGGCCACACCCAGGTCCAGCAGGCGATCACGACCGACCTTGAGCATGGATTCGTTGATGTCGGCCAGCACTACCTGGCCGGTCGGGCCCACGAGGTGCGAGAATTTGCGGGTCAGGTCGCCCGTGCCGCCGGCGATGTCCAGCACCCGGTTGCCGATGCGCACGCCCGACAGTTCGATCGCGAAACGCTTCCACAGACGGTGCATGCCGCCCGACAGGAGGTCGTTCATCAGGTCGTACTTGGCGGCTACCGAGTGGAAAACCTCAGCGACTTTTTCCGCTTTCTGGCTTTCCGGAACGTTTTTGAAGCCGAAGTGAGTGGTGGGTTCGGCGTCGTTGCCTTTGCGCTGATCAGTCATATCGCTGTCACCAAAAGAGAATGCGCGACATTCTAATCCCCAAGGCATGCTTTGTCTTGGCAAGGCTGAAGGTAAGATGGGCAACCATCGGGACGTTTTGACGCAGCAGAGGTCAAGATGCCTCGGGAAAGCATTCATAAAGCAGGAGTCATTCGATGGCCCATATTAGTGTTGAACGGGCCCACGGCCTGGGTAAGGAAGCGGCGCGCGAGAAGGCCGACAAGCTGGCGCAGAAACTTCACGATCAGTATGGCCTGGAGCCGCAGTGGTCGGGTGACACCCTGAATCTCAAGCGTTCGGGTGTGAAAGGTGCGGTGCATGTCACCGATGATTCGATCAAGGTCGATGTGGAACTGGGCCTGATGATGTCGGCCATGAGCGGCATGATCAAAGCGGAAATCGAGAAGGCGCTGGATAAAGCCCTCGTCTGATTCCCAAGTCGAACCACATCCCCTGTGGGAGCCAGCCTGCTGGCGATAGCGGCGCATCAGTCAACATTGATGTTGATGGATAAATCGCTATCGCCAGCAGGCTGGCTCCCACATTTGTTTTGAGGTGCGCCTGAGCTTTCATGTCAGTTGTTAGGGTGCCGTTTCTAATTTTTCTCCCTACTTTGTGCCTGAGCCCGACACTTTCGCGGGCAGTTCCTCAAACCTTCTGCGCGTGAGGTGCACCATGGCCAAAGTAATTTTGAAGAAAAAAATCGACGCATCGGCGACCGCTGTGCGTGACGTCAAATCCTATGCACGCCGGATTTGGCTGGCAGGCCTGGGTGCCTACACCAAGGTCGGCCAAGAAGGTAGCGAGTACTTTCAAGAGTTGATCAAGGCTGGGCAAGCAGTTGAAACCAAAGGCAAAAAAGTAGTTGCCGAGAAGCTTGAAGCGGCCAATGCCGAGATCGATGAAGCCAAGACTGAAGTCAGCACTTTCAAAGGCAAGGTCGAAGTTCAGCTCGACAAAGTCGAGAGAGTGTTTGACTCGCGTGTCGCAAGTACCTTGAATCGTATCGGCATTCCGTCTAAACATGACGTTGAGACACTCTCTGCCAAGCTCGATGAGCTGACGGCACTGCTCGAACGCGTCGCGCGTAAATCTTAAGGAGAACGGGATGGCTGGTAAAAAGAACACCGAAAAAGAAGGCAGCTCGTGGATCGGGAAAGTCGAAGACTACTCCCGCAAAATCTGGCTGGCTGGTTTAGGCGTGTACTCGAAGATCGACACTGACGGCAGCAAACTCTTCGACTCACTGGTTAAAGACGGCGAGAAAGCCGAGAAGCTGACCAAGAACGCTGTTGGCAAAACTGTCGACGCCGCCAAGGACTCCGCTTCTTCGGCCAAGTCGCGCATCAGCGGCGTGAAAGATCGCGCAATGGGCAAATGGGATGAGCTGGAAGGGGCTTTCGACAAGCGCCTGAACAGCGCCATTTCGCGTCTGGGCGTACCAAGCCGCAATGAAGTCAAGGCGCTGCACAGCAAGGTCGATACCCTGACCAAGCAAATCGAAAAACTCACCGGTGCCAAGGTTGCGCCTGTTGCGGCGAAAACCGCGGCAGCCAAGCCGGCCGCCAAAACCGCAGCCAAGCCATTGGCCAAGCCTGCGGCTAAAACCGCTGCCGCCAAACCTGCTGCAAAAACTGCCGCTGCCAAGCCAGCCGCCGCCAAACCAGCGGCCAAACCGGCAGCCGCTAAAACCGCCGCCAAGCCTGCAGCGAAAACCGCTGCCGCCAAACCGGCAGCCAAGCCAGCGGCAAAACCTGCTGCTGCGAAGAAACCAGCAGCGAAAAAACCGGCCGCTCCCAAAGCTGCCGCACCCAAACCAGCAGTGGCTGCCGCCAAACCGGCAACCCCGGTAACGCCGGCAAGCACCTCGAACTCCGCTACCGCGCCGACCCCTGCTGTGACCCCGACTGCCGCGCCAGCTCCATCGACGCCAACCAGTCAGTCCTGATTCCAGGGCTCAAAAAAACGCCCGGCCTGCCAAGGTCGGGCGTTTTTGTTTGTGCAGATTCCCTGAGCACCACAGGCCTCACATTTGTTAGTCGTGATCTTCCAGGTACTGCATCGCCATCTGCTCGGTCGCCGCCTTGATCGACGGCAACAAATGCGGCGCCACCAGCATCATGATCTGGTAGACCACCAATCGCACTTCGCCTTCGCGGCCGAGAATCCGCTGGTAGTCCAGTGAGAACAGCAGCGTCAGGGTGATTTGCTCCACCAGTTGCCCCAGCGCCTGGGTGTCGCTGACCAGCTGCCCCAAGGCCTTCAACCGGGCCAGCAATGACGCCAGGGTGCGCTTGAGTGCATTGAGCAGGTTGCGAATGCCCTTGGCCAGTTTCGGCAGGCGCCCGGCCAGGTTCGACAGGTCCTGGAACAGAAAGCGATAGTGGGACAGGCGTTCGACGATCAGGTGCAGGAACAGCCAGTAATCCTCGGGGGCCAGTTCGACGTCGGCCGGTGGGTCGAGCAACGGCGACAGTTCGGCCTGGAAACGTTCGAACAGGCCGAGAATCAGTGGTTCCTTGCCGTGGAAGTGGTAGTACAGGTTGCCCGGGCTGATGCCCATTTCGTTGGCGACTTCCATGGTGGAAACATTCGGTTCGCCCTTCTCGTTGAACAATTGCAGGGCACATTCGAGGATCCGGTCGCGGGTTTTCATCCAGTCTTCTTATGATCGGGTCATGCCACGGCCGGCAGGGGCCGTGGTCGTTGAACATCAGCGCACGCGCACGTAGGTTCCGGGCGCCGCTTCCATCGGTGGATAATTCTGGTTGCCGAGGGCCATGTGGGTTTCTTTCTGCGCGCCCGAGCGCTCCTGAATCCAGCTCAGCCATTGCGTCCACCAGCTACCGGCGACGGGCTTGGCGTCGTAGTACCAGGCCCTGGGGTCGCTGCTCAGTTTTGTGCCTTCGACGTAGTTGGCTTTCGGATTGTTCGGCGGGTTGAGAATGCTCTGTATATGACCGCTGTTGGACAGGACGAAGCGGCGCTCTCCACCGAGCAGCAGGGTCGAGCGATACACGGCGTCCCACGGTGTGATGTGGTCGTTGATGCCGGCCACGCTGAAACTGTCGACATTGACCTTCTGCAAATCGATCGGGGTGCCGCACACTTCCAGGCCACCGGGATGGCTCAGCGGGTTGTGCTTGAAGAAGTCCAGCAAGTCACCATGCAGGGCGGCCGGCAGGCGTGTGTTGTCGTTGTTCCAGTAGAGAATGTCGAACGCCGGCGGCTCCTTGCCCATCAGGTAGTTGTTGACGAAGTAGCTCCAGATCAAATCGTTGGGACGCATCCAGGCGAACACCTTGGCCATGTCGCGGCCGTCCAGGACGCCTTTCTGGTAGGAGCGGCGCTTGGCGGCTTCCAGGGTCTGTTCGTCGGCGAAGAGCGTGGCCGGGCTGTCCAGTTGACTGTCGAGCAGACTCACCAGGTAGGTCGCGCTGGAAACGCGGCGCAGCTGGCGCTTGGCTTGCAAGTGACCCTGCAAAGCGGCAATGGTCAGCCCGCCAGCGCAGGCGCCCATCAGGTTGACTTCGCGCGCGCCGGTGATCGCCCGGCACACGTTCATGGCGTCTTCCACTGCTTCAACGTAAGTCGACAGGCCCCATTCGCGGTGCCGCACATCCGGATTGCGCCAGCTGATCACGAAGGTCTGCAGGCCGTTCTTGAGCGCGTACTGGACGAAGCTGTTGTGCGGGCTGAGGTCGAAAATGTAGTACTTGTTGATCTGTGGCGGCACCACCAGCAGCGGTTTCGAATACTGCTTTTCGCTCATCGGCTTGTATTGGATCAGCTCCAGCAGTTCGTTGCGAAACACCACGGCGCCGGTGGTGGAGGCGACGGTCTTGCCGACCTCGAATGCGTGCTTGGTGACCTGCCGGGGCAACCCGTCGTTGTGCAGGAGGTCATCGACCAGATGGCCGATCCCGCGCACCAGGCTGTTGCCGCCGGAGTTGAAAATTTCCTTGATCGCCAGGGGATTGAGCAGGCTGTTGGACGGCGACACGGCATCGTTGAGCAGGGCGAACGCGAAGTGCGCGCGGGCGCGATCGTCCGGGTTCATGTTGCTGTCGTCGATCCAGCTTTTGACCTGCTTCTGCCAGCTCAGGTAGGCCTGCAGGCTGCGACGGTAAAAGGGGTTGAGGCTCCACGCCGGATCGTCGAAACGACGGTCTTGCGGGTTGGTCGGGTGCAGGGTGTCGCCCAGCAGCACGCGGCCCAGTTGACCGCCCAGTTTCAAGGCGTGTCGAGCGGTGTGCACGGGGTTGCGCAGGCCATGGGCGGCCACACTGCGCAAAGTCGAAACCAGATCGCGGCCGCGCAGGCCGGTAATCGCACTTTGTGCGTTGATGAACGCGGCGGGAGTGGGTAGTGACTCCCTCGCAGTTTTATCGCGCATGACTCAACACTCCTTCGTCTTCCAGGCCAAATACAAAACACCGAACCAGAACACCATAGACGCTGTAACGGGTTGTTGCGCGGTGCGATGTGCCGCCGCCCCCTCTTTCCTATACAAAAAATGGGCCGATCAGCTCAGTGGCGCCGGATGCGGGTGCATCACTGCACGCAGGCGCTCCTCCTCGAGGAACTTCATGATGATGGGTGCCACCGCTTCGGCCCGGGTAATCAGGAACAGATGGCCGTCATCGATAATGTGCAACTGGGCATTGGGAATCCGCCAGGCGAGCAAGCGCATGTTGATCAGCGGGATCAGCGGATCGTCGTCGCCGGCCAGGACCAGGGTCGGCTGATTGATCTTGTGCAGCCAGTGGATGCTGGTCCAGCCGAAGCCGGCGAATAGTTGCCAGTAGTAACCGAGCTTGCCTGCCGAACGGACCTTCGCTGCATGGCTCGCGGCCAGCGTCGGGTCGCGACGGAACGCGCCGCCGTAGATCATCGGCGCAATGCGGATCACATGGGAGGGCTGGATGTAGCGCCGTGGGCTGGCCATCATCCACAAGACTTTCGGCTTGCCCGGCACCATCACCGCGCCCGCTGCCGTCGCTGCCAGGACAAGCTTCTTGCAACGCTCCGGATAGTCAAAGGCGAACTGTTGCGCAAGCGCACCACCCCAGGACACGCCGATCACATTGACTTGCCCGTAATCGAGGTAGTCGAGCATGCGTGCCGTGAGTTTCGCCAGGCTTGGAAAGCGATAGGGAAGATTCGGCGTCGACGAACCGCCGACACCGGGTACGTCGAAGGCGATGACTTCCAGGTCCGGGTCCAGCGCTGCGACGAATGGAAACACCAGCTCCAGGTTGGCGCCGATGCCGTTGAAAATCAGCAAGGGCGTCAAGTGAGGCTTGCCGGGGCGCACCGCCGTGCGGAGGGTCTGGCCATCCAGGTCGACGGTGCGGAATATGAACGGTTGCGGCATGCTTCTGGCCCTGTGGGTGGATCTTGGTTCCTGACACACATCCTGTAGGAGCCGGCTTGCTGGCGATGCGATCACCGCGGTTTGCCAGTCTCACCGTGGTGATGCAATCGCCAGCAAGCCGGCTCCTACAGGTTTGTGGGTTTAACGCTCGTGTACGTAAGTGCCTGGCGCCGCCTCGCCTGCCGGGTAAGCCTTGCTGCCCAGCTTTACCGGGGACTTTTTCAGCTCGCCCGAGCGCTGGGCCTGCCAGGCCTGCCAGTGCAGCCACCAGGAATCGGTGTGCTTGGTGGCATTCTGTTGCCATTCATCGGCACTGCTCGCCGGTTCGGTGCTGGTCATGTAGCGGGATTTCGGATTACCCGGCGGATTCAGGATGCTCTGGATATGTCCGCTGCTCGACAGCACGAATTCAACATTGCCGCCGAACAGTTGCGACGACTTGTAGCAGGACCGCCACGGGGTGATGTGGTCGTTGGTGCCGGCCAGGGAAAAGATGTCGGCCGTCACTTGCTTGAGGTCGATGGCGGTACCGCACACTTCCAGTGCATTCGGGCGAATCAGTGGGTTGTTTTTGAACAGCTCGATCAGGTCGCCGTGGAACGCGGCGGGCAACCGGGTGGTGTCGTTGTTCCAGAACAGGATGTCGAACACCGGCGGTTCGTTGCCCAGCAGGTAATTGTTGACCCAGTAGTTCCAGATCAGGTCGTTGGGACGCATCCAGGCGAAGACTTTCGCCATGTCGCGGCCTTCCAGTACGCCGGCCTGGTACGAGTGGCGCTTGGCGGCTTCGAGGGTCTGCTCATTGACGAACAGGGCAACGTCGCTGTCCAGGGTGGTGTCCAGCACGCTCACCAGCAAGGTCAGGGCATTGACCTTGTTCTCGCCGATCGCCGCGTAGTGGCCCAGCAGCGCGGTGCAGGTGATGCCGCCGGAGCAGGCCCCGAGCATGTTCACGTCTTTGCTGCCGGTGATCGCAGTGACGACGTCAACCGCTTCCTTGAGGGCTTCGATGTAGGTCGACAGGCCCCACTCGCGCTGTTCCTTGGTCGGGTTGCGCCAGCTGACGATGAAGGTCTGCATGTTGTTGCGCAGGCAGAACCGCGCCAGGCTCTTGTCCGGGCTCAGGTCGAACACGTAGAACTTGTTGATCTGCGGCGGCACCACCAGCAATGGTCGCTCGTGTACCTGCTCGGTGATCGGCTTGTACTGGATCAGTTCCAGTACATCGTTGCGGAATACTACCGCGCCTTCGGTCACGCCCAGGCTCTTGCCGACTTCGAACGCACCCATGTTGACCTGGCTCGGCATGCCGCCGTTGTGCACCAGATCCTTGGCCAGGTGCGAGAGACCATCGAGCAGGCTCTTGCCGCCGGTTTCGAAAAAGCGTTTGACTGCCGCCGGGTTGGCCGCGGTGTTGGTCGGCGCCATGGCTTCGGTCATGAGGTTGATCACGAAGTGCCCGCGCGCCACATCGCTGGGGCTGAGGGTGCTCTCGTCGATCCAGGCGTGGAGCTCCTTGCGCCACGCCAGGTAGGTTTGCAAATAACGTTTGTAGAGCGGGTTCTGACTCCAGGCCGGATCGGCGAAGCGACGGTCATCGCTGGTCGGTTGCAGCCCGGATTTGCCAAACAGCACGTTCTTGAGTTCAAGACCAAAATGCGCGACATGCTTGACGCTGTGCACCGGTTGCCTGATGGCCTGCCTGAGCACCATTCGAGCAGAAGCCAGTAGATCCTTTCCACGCAGCCCAACGACAGGATTGAGCCCCAAGGTGTTCTCCGAGGCTTGATACTTCAACTCATCGTTACTCTTGTCACTCATCTACGACGCTCCATTGCCCTGAGACGAGTACCTTGGTCCTGCTGTGTAGTCACACAGCAACGGCCAGGTACTACTGCTCGGGTGACGTTAATTCTGCATCACTGCTTTTTAGTTCAGAGAGCACTGCAGGGAACTTGCCAATCCATTGGTTACCCGAGTTTAATTTTTTTCGCAAGCGGGCCAAGCGTCGGCCCTGAAGCCGAGCATTCAAACAGATGAAATTAGAAAATGCCCTCTAAAGAGCAAGAGGCTCGGGCTAGAGCATCAGCTTGACGACGGATTCGTTCGGGTCGCGGGTTTTTCCTGCGGCTTTGAGCTCGGCAAGATAATCCTCCCAGAGCGCGTCATGACGTCGCCCCAGTTCGTAGAGGTATTCCCAGGTGAACAGGCCGCTGTCGTGGCCATCGTCGAAGGTCAGTTTCAGTGCGTACTGACCGGCCGGTTCTATCTTGCTCAGTCCTACGTTGATCTTGCCAAATTGCAGGATGGGTTTGCCGTGGCCCTGGACCTCGGCGGAAGGGGAGTGCACGCGCAGGAATTCGGCGGGCAGGGTGTATTCCTCGCCGGACGCGTATTTGAGCGTGAGGGTTTTCGAGGCTTTGTGCAGCTTGATGTCGGTGGGGAGTTGGGTCATGAGCGCCGTTCCGTTTTGGATGGAACCCTGTAGGAGCAAGCTTGCTCGCGATGGACGTTAACGATAACGCGTTTTCTCTGAAGAAACGCGTCGCTCTCAAGTTCATCGCGAGCAAGCTCGCTCCTACAAGTATGACTTACAGGATATAACGGGACAGGTCTTCGTTCTGTGCCAATTCGCCCAGGTGGCTGTTGACGTAGTCGGCGTCGATCTGGATCACCTTGTCGTCATGCACGCTGGCCAGGTCGCCGGCACTGAAAGACACTTCTTCCAGCAGGCGTTCAAGCAAGGTGTGCAGGCGACGGGCACCGATGTTTTCGGTTTTCTCGTTGACCTGCCAGGCGATCTCGGCGATGCGCTTGATGCCGCTCGGCAGGAACTCGATACCCAGGCCTTCGGTTTTCAGCAGCGCGCAATATTGTTCGGTGAGCGAGGCATGCGGTTCGCTGAGGATGCGCTCGAAATCTTCAGGGCTCAGGGCCTTGAGTTCGACGCGGATCGGCAGTCGGCCTTGCAGCTCGGGCACCAGGTCGCTCGGCTTGCTCAGATGGAACGCACCGGAGGCGATGAACAGGATGTGGTCGGTCTTGACCATGCCCAGCTTGGTGTTGACGGTGCAGCCTTCGATCAGCGGCAGCAGGTCGCGCTGCACGCCTTCACGGGACACATCGACGCCGCCGGAATTACCACGCTTGGCGACCTTGTCGATTTCGTCGATGAACACGATGCCGTGCTGCTCGACCGCTTCCAGGGCCTTGGCCTTCAACTCTTCATCGTTGACCAGGCGGCCGGCTTCTTCGTCGCGCACCAGCTTGAGCGCTTCCTTGACCTTGAGCTTGCGGGCTTTTTTCTTGCCCTTGCCCATGTTGGCAAACAGGCTTTGCAGCTGGTTGGTCATTTCTTCCATGCCCGGTGGCGCGGAAATATCGACGCCGGCCATTTCGGCGACTTCGATCTCGATCTCCTTGTCATCCAGCTGGCCTTCACGCAGGCGCTTGCGGAACAGCTGGCGGGTGTTGGAATCGGCAGACGGGGTATCGTCGTTGCTGAAGCCCATGCGTGCCGGTGGCAGCAGGGCATCAAGGATGCGCTCTTCGGCGGCGTCTTCGGCGCGGTGGCGAACCTTGACGATTTCCTGCTCGCGCAGCAGCTTGATCGCGGCATCGGCCAGGTCACGAATGATCGATTCGACGTCGCGGCCGACATAGCCGACTTCGGTAAACTTGGTCGCTTCGACCTTGATGAACGGCGCGTTGGCCAGTTTGGCCAGGCGACGGGCGATCTCGGTTTTACCGACACCGGTCGGGCCGATCATCAGGATGTTCTTTGGCGTTACTTCAACGCGCAGCTCTTCTGGCAGCTGCATGCGGCGCCAGCGGTTGCGCAGGGCAATGGCGACGGCGCGCTTGGCATCGTCCTGGCCGATGATGTGGCGATTGAGTTCGTGGACGATTTCACGGGGAGTCATGGACATAATATTCAAAGGACCTCAAGCAAGAATGAGCCGTGGCACGGGGCCGAATCAGGCTTGCTCGGCGCAGTCCTGCTCCTCAATGGTCTGGGTGTGGTTGGTGAATACACAGATGTCGCCGGCAATGCCGAGGGCGGTTTCGACGATTTCCCGGGCCGACAGGTCGGTTTTTTTCAGCAGTGCGCTGGCGGCCGCCTGGGCGTAGGCGCCACCGGAACCCATGGCGATCAGGCCGTTTTCAGGCTCGACCACGTCGCCGTTGCCGGTGATGATCAGGGAGGCGTCTTTGTTGGCGACCGCGAGCATGGCTTCCAGGCGGCTCAGGGTGCGGTCGGTGCGCCATTCCTTGGCGAGCTCGACAGCGGCGCGTACCAGGTGACCCTGGTGCTTTTCAAGCTGGCCCTCGAAGCGTTCGAAGAGGGTAAAGGCGTCAGCGGTGGCGCCGGCAAAACCGGCAATGACCTGGCCGTGGTACAGGCGACGAACTTTTTTCGCGTTGCCTTTCATCACGGTATTGCCAAGGGAAACCTGGCCGTCGCCGCCCATGACGACTTTGCCGTGGCGGCGAACTGAAACGATGGTGGTCAAGGGAAGAGTCTCCACGCTGCGGGGCGAAAATGCCTTATGCCCATTCATATGGGGGTGGTGGAGTGGATTTCAACTGTGGGGCGCGGGAGGGGACGGGCGGTGTTTGTCAAACGGGGACATGTGGTGTTGTACATGATGCCATCGCCAGCAGGCTGGCTCCCACAGAGGGCTGCGCCAACCCTGTGGGAGCCAGCCTGCTGGCGATGAACGATGATGCGGTGTTTCTGACGGAATCAGCGACTCTGGCGTTGTTGTAACAACAAATTGCTGAAGCCTGCGCCCGCCAATTGTTTCTGCGCAGTGGTCAGTTGCTCTCGATTGCTGAACGGTCCAACCAGCACCCGATACCAGGTCTCGTCCTTCACCGTGCCGGATTCAACCGCCACAGCCTGCCCCAGCAGAATGATCTGCGCGCGAACCTTGTCCGCATCAGTCTCTTTGCGGAAGGAGCCCGCCTGCAGGAAAAACTTCGTCACCGGCGCAGCCTTGACCGGTGGCGCAGGTGGCGGAGTAATTCCGGACAAAGCAGCCTGGGCGCGCGCCGTATCGATCTTCGCCGCTTCCGCCGGTGTAACCGGTGTCGTCGGAATCGCAGGCACTTGCGGCGTCGGCAGGGTTTTCTCCGGTACGGCGTCCGGCGGCACGATGACTTCCGATTCCGGCAGCAAAGTGTAGAAGTCGTATTTCGGCTTCACCGGTTGCGTCGGGCTCGGCGGGGTCTTGTTGGCCTCGGCGATCTTGGTGGCTTTCTGTTGCTGTTCCACCTTCTCGCGCTTGACCGTGTCGCTGCCCTTGCCCGGCTCCAGTTTCATCAGGAACACGATGAATGCACCGACCGTCAGGCCGATGGCCATCCACAGCCAACCCGGGATCGGTTGCTTCGCTGGAGCTTGGTAACGGCTGGCGCCACGCTTGGGTGCAGGTTTTTTCTTGGCAGCCAACTTACATACGCTCCAGAGTTTCCAGGCCCAAGAGTTCCAGGCCTTGCTTGAGAGTGCGACCGGTCAGCGCGGCGAGGCGCAGGCGGCTCTGCATTTGCGCCGGGGTGTCGGCGGCGAGGATCGGGCAGTTCTCGTAGAAGCTGGAGAACAGGCCGGCGACGTCATACAGGTAGGTGCAGAGGATGTGCGGCGTGCCTTTCTCGGCCACATTGTTCAGCACTTCGCCAAACTGCGCGAGTTTTGCCGCCAGTTCGTGTTCGTGCGCTGCTTCGAGCACGATCTGGCCTTCGACTTCGCTGAAGTCCTTGCCGAGTTTGCGGAACACGCCAGCCACGCGGGTGTAGGCGTACAGCAGGTAGGGCGCGGTATTGCCTTCGAAGTTCAGCATCAGGTCGAAGTTGAAGCTGTAGTCGCTGGTGCGGTGCTTGGACAGGTCGGCGTATTTCACCGCCCCTATGCCCACAACCCTGGCGATGTTGCGCAGCTCTGCTTCAGCCAGTTGAGGGTTCTTGTCCTTGACCAGGGTGTAGGCGCGTTCCTGGGCTTCGGTCAGCAGGTCGATCAGCTTCACGGTGCCGCCATCACGGGTCTTGAACGGACGGCCGTCAGCGCCGTTCATGGTGCCGAAGCCCATGTGTTCCATTTCCATCGGATGGGTCACGAAACCGGCCTTGCGGGCCACGGCGAACACCTGCTGGAAGTGCAGGGCCTGACGCTGGTCGACGAAGTACAGCGCGCGGTCGGCCTTGAGCTTGCCGCTGCGGTAGCGCACGGCAGCCAGGTCGGTGGTGGCATAGAGGTAGCCGCCGTCGGCCTTGACGATGATCACCGGCAGCGGGTCGCCATCGGCGTTCTTGAACTCGTCGAGGAACACGCACAGGGCGCCGTTGCTCTCGACCAGCATGCCGGCGGCCTTGAGGTCGTTGACCACGTTGATCAGGTCGTCGTTGTAGGCGCTTTCGCCCATCACGTCGGCCATGGTCAGCTTGACGTTCAGCAGTTCGTAGATCTTCTGGCAGTGGGACAGCGAGATGTCCTTGAACTTGGTCCACAGTGCCAGGCAATCGGCATCGCCGGCCTGCAACTTGACCACCAGGCCACGGGCGCGGTCGGCGAATTCTTCGGATTCATCGAAGCGTTGCTTGGCGGCGCGGTAGAAGTTTTCCAGGTCCGACAGCTCGTCGCTGGTGATCGGGTTTTCCTGCAGGTACGCCATCAGCATGCCGAACTGGGTGCCCCAGTCGCCGACGTGGTTCTGTCGGATCACTTCGTCGCCGAGGAATTCGAGCACGCGGGCCACGCCGTCGCCAATGATGGTCGAGCGCAAGTGGCCGACGTGCATTTCTTTGGCCAGGTTAGGGGCCGACAGGTCGACCACGGTGCGCTGGACCGGGCCGGCCTTGCGCACGCCGATGTTGGCGTCGGCCAGGGCGGCGTCCAGGCGCGAAGCCAGGGCGTCGGTGTTCTGGAAGAAGTTCAGGAAGCCTGGACCTGCGATTTCGGCCTTGGAGACGTTTTCGTCAGCTGGCAGCGCGGCAATGATTTTTTCCGCCAGGTCGCGCGGCTTCATGCCGGCCGGTTTGGCCAGCATCATGGCGATGTTGCTGGCGAAGTCGCCGTTCTTCTTGTCGCGGGAGTTCTCCACCTGGATCGCCGGCGACAGGCCTTCAGGCAACACACCTTCGTTGACGAGTTGGGTGATGGCTTGTTGGATCAGCTGGCGAATGGTGTCTTTCATGGTCTTCTCTTTCGACCGCTGGCGCGGCGGCGCATCGTGCGCTGGTGGAAAAACTGGGCATTATCCGTTGCCGGGGCGGGCTTGCCAACCTTAGCAGGCAGGTTGTGGATATGTGGTAACAATTAGGCCCCCTTCGCGAGCAAGCCCGCTCCCACAATGAATCTGCGGTGTTCATACCTTATGTGTCAGGCACAAAACCCATGTGGGAGCGGGCTTGCTCGCGAATGCGATCTCAAAATCAATACAAATCGACGGGATCCACATCGAGCGACCAACGCACCGCCCGCCCACTCGGCATTTGCTCCAAAACCAGCAACCAACTGGCAAGCAACCGATGCAGCGGCGCCCTTGCCGTAGCCTGCAACAACAACTGCGCACGATAACGTCCGGCTCGACGCTCCATCGGCGCCGGCACCGGCCCCAGCAGTTCGATGCCGGTCAGATTCTGTTCGGCCAGCAGGCGTTCGGCCTCGCTGCACGCTTCATCCAGAAAGCCTTCGGCCTGGCCCGGCTTGTGCGCCTCGGCCCGCAGCAGCGCCAGATGCGCAAACGGCGGCAATCCCGCCGCTCGCCGCTCGCTCAAGGCCTGCTCGGCAAAGGCGAAGTAACCCTGTTCGGTCAATTGCACCAGCAGCGGATGGTCGGCCAGGTGTGTCTGGATGATCACCTTGCCCGGCTCTTCCGCCCGGCCTGCTCGACCGGCGACCTGGACAATCAGTTGCGCCATGCGCTCGCTGGCGCGGAAGTCGCCGGAGAACAGCCCGCCATCGGCATCCAGGATCGAGACCAGGGTTACCCGTGGAAAGTGGTGGCCCTTGGCGAGCATCTGCGTGCCGACCAAAATGCAGGGCTGGCCTTTCTGGATGGTCGCGAACAACTGGTTCATCGCGTCCTTGCGCGAAGTGCTGTCGCGGTCGACCCGCAGCACCGGATAGTCCGGGAACAGGATCCCCAGGCGTTCCTCGGCCCGTTCGGTACCGGCCCCCACGGGGCGCAAGTCGACCTTGTTGCACTTGGGGCACTGGCGCGGCACGCGTTCGACATAGCCGCAGTGGTGGCAGCGCAGCTCGCCGTAGCGCTGGTGGACGGTCATGCGTGCATCGCAGCGTTGGCACTCGGACATCCAGCCGCAGTCGTGACACAGCAGGGTCGGCGCAAATCCGCGGCGGTTGAGGAATACCAGCACCTGCTGGCCGGCAGCGAGTGTCTGGCCGATGGCTTGTTGCATGGGCCCGGAGATGCCGCTGTCCAGTGGACGGCTTTTCACATCCAGGCGCAGGAAGCGTGGTTGCTTGGCGCCGCCCGCGCGTTCGTTCAGCCGCAGCAGGCCATAGCGGCCGGTGTAGGCGTTGTGCAGGCTTTCCAGGGAGGGCGTGGCGGAGCCCAGGACAATCGGGATGCTTTCCTGGCGAGCCCGTACCAGCGCCAGGTCGCGTGCGTGGTAACGCAAGCCTTCCTGCTGTTTATAGGAGCCGTCGTGCTCTTCGTCGATGATGATCAGCCCCGGGTTTTTCATCGGCGTGAACAGCGCCGAGCGGGTGCCGATTATGATATCGGCTTCGCCGTCGCGGGCGGCGAGCCAGGCTTCGAGGCGTTCGCGATCATTGACCGCCGAGTGAATCAGCGCGATGCGCGCGTTGAAACGCTGCTCGAAGCGCGCCAGGGTCTGCGGGCCGAGGTTGATTTCCGGGATCAGCACCAGCGCCTGCTTGCCGGCCTCCAGGGTTTCGCGGATCAGTTGCAGATAGACTTCGGTCTTGCCGCTGCCGGTGACGCCGGCGAGGAGGAACGCGTGGTAACTGTCGAACCCGGCGCGAATGGCTTCATAGGCTGCCCGCTGTTCCGGATTGAGTGGCAGTTCGGGTTGGGCCAGCCAGTGTTCGTGGCGGGCGCCAGGGGCGTGCCTGCGGATTTCGACCTGGACCAGTTCCTTGGCCAGCAACAGATCGAGGCTGTCCTTGCTTAGCATCAGCTTGCTCAGCAACTGATGGGCGACGCCGTGGGGGTGCTGGGCCAGCGTTGCCAGGGCTTCGCGCTGGCGTGGGGCACGGGCGATTCGCGGATCGTCGAGGCTGGCGCCTGGTGCGGCGGACCAGAAGCGCTCCTGGCGCGCCTCGGCCAGTTCGCCCTGGCGCAGCAATACCGGCAGCGCCCAACTCAACGTGTCGCCGAGGCTGTGCTGGTAGTACTGCGAGGTCCACAGGCACAGCTTGAACAGCGCGGGCGGCAACGGCGGCGTGGCATCGAGCAGTGCGAGGGCGGGCTTGAGTTTTTCCGCCGGCACTTCGCTGGTGTCGGTGACTTCCACCAGGATCCCGATCATCTCCCGCCGGCCAAACGGCACCCGCAAGCGCATGCCGGGGTGCAATTGCGCACGCAGCACGCCGGCCGGCGCCCGGTAGTCGAACAGGCGGCGCAGGGGCGAAGGCAAGGCGAGGCGCAGAATGGCGTCGGGCACGCGGGGGAGTCTCGATTAACAGGCAATGAAGGGTTTGACACATAACCACAAGGATCGCGCTTTGGGTCGGGAGCCTAGCAGACGACCGGTTTGAGGGACAGCTTGCGTGATTGGCATTGTCTGGTAGAATCCGCGGCCTAATTACGTGCGGTATTCAACAATAGTGTTGGGTGGCGGCACGCTAGCCTGAGGAAAACACCATGAAAGCTGATATCCATCCAGAATACCCAGCAGTTGCTGTTACCTGCAGCTGCGGCAACAAGTTCGAAACCCGTTCGACCTTCGGCAAAGCCCTGGCGATCGACGTTTGCAACGAATGCCACCCGTTCTACACCGGTAAGCAGAAGACTCTGGACACTGGCGGCCGCGTTCAGCGCTTCGCAGACCGTTTCGGTGCTTTCGGTGCGAAAAAGGCCTAAGGCCGATCAACCTGGGAAAACGTCACTGTTTTGCCATGCTGATGAAAAAGGCGTCCCCCGGGACGCCTTTTTTGTGTCTGTGATTTGGCTGCACGGGCCAATCTCAAAATATTGTAGACATTTTTTAAGGGGATTGTGAACAGTCTATCCCTTGTGTTCCGTGGCTCTTGGCCCAAAGTCGTAGGGGCGGGCGCTTGACAGGGGTGACCGGTCAGTCTTGTGGGGATTTTGCCAGGCGCGTATCCTCGCTGACCAGTCTGTCCAACAGTAAAAGCGGAATGCCAAAATGTCTGATCTGAAAACTGCCGCTCTCGAATATCACGCCAATCCTCGTCCAGGGAAGCTGAGTGTCGAGCTCACCAAGGCCACCGCTACCGCCCGCGACCTGTCGCTGGCCTACAGCCCCGGCGTAGCTGAACCAGTACGCGAGATCGCCCGCGATCCTGAGCTGGCCTACAAGTACACCGGTAAAGGCAACCTGGTTGCAGTCATTTCCGATGGCACCGCGATTCTGGGCCTGGGTAACCTCGGCCCATTGGCTTCCAAGCCAGTGATGGAAGGTAAGGGCGTGCTGTTCAAGCGCTTCGCCGGCATCGACGTTTTCGACATCGAAGTCGACTCCGAAAGCCCGCAAGCCTTCATCGACACCGTCAAGCGCATCTCCATCACCTTCGGTGGCATTAACCTGGAAGACATCAAGGCACCTGAGTGCTTTGAGATCGAACGTGCCCTGATCGAGCAGTGCGACATCCCGGTATTCCACGACGACCAGCACGGCACCGCCATCGTGACCGCGGCCGGCATGATCAACGCCCTGGAAATCGCCGGCAAAACCCTGGCTGACGCCAAGATCGTCTGCCTGGGTGCCGGTGCGGCCGCCATCTCCTGCATGAAATTGCTGGTGAGCATGGGCGCCAACATCGAAAACATCTACATGGTCGACCGTACCGGCGTGATTCACTCCGGCCGTGACGACCTGAACCAGTACAAGGCCGTCTTCGCTCACGCGACCGACAAGCGCACCCTGGCAGACGCCCTGCAAGGCGCAGACGTGTTCGTCGGCCTGTCTGGCCCGAACCTGCTGAGCCCGGAAGGCCTGAAGTCCATGGCAGCCAACCCGATCGTGTTCGCTTGCTCGAACCCGGATCCGGAAATCTCCCCGGAGCTGGCGCACGCCACCCGTGACGACGTGATCATGGCCACCGGCCGTTCGGACTACCCGAACCAGGTCAACAACGTCCTGGGCTTCCCGTTCATCTTCCGTGGCGCCCTGGACGTTCGCGCCAAGCGCATCAACGAAGAGATGAAAGTGGCTGCGGCCAACGCCCTGCGCGAACTGGCCAAGCTGCCAGTGCCTCAGGAAGTGTGCGACGCGTACGGCGGCATCGCGCTGGAATTCGGTCGTGAGTACATCATTCCGAAACCAATGGACGCTCGCCTGATCACCGTGATCTCCGATGCCGTGGCCAAGGCTGCAATCGAGACCGGCGTTGCAACCCTGCCGTATCCGAAGAACTACCCGCTGAAAAGCGTGGATGACGTGTTCAACGGCTAAGTCGTTGTAGCGCTTCAACCAAAAGCCCCGGCTTGTGAAAGTCGGGGCTTTTTTATGCCTGATGGTTTTGTATTGTCTGTCAGGCCATCGCCAGCAGGCTAGCTCCCACATTGGAATGCGTTCCCTGTGGGAGCCAGCCTGCTGGCGATGGTCTGGCAGGAAGCCCGGGTAAAAAGAAGCCCCGCTTTCTGAAGAAGAGCGGGGCTTTCTGTTGGTCCTGCGATCAGAACAAATCGATCGGTGCCGCTTCATCCGCCGGCAGCGGGCTGCCTGGCGCATTGCCGTTGCCCAGCTCATTGCCCGTCGGCGGCGTATCTTCGACCTTGAACAGTTCGAAGTAGGCCCCTGGCGTGCCTGGAGTGGCTGCACGGCCACTGACAGGGTCTACCCGCAGGCTGAGGATGCCTTCCGGCTCTGGCTGGGTGTGTGGCGGCATGTCTTTGAGCGCAGCCCCCATGTAGTTCATCCAGATCGGCAGGGCGACGGTACCGCCAAACTCCTTGCGACCCAGGCTTTCGGGCTGGTCGAAGCCGGTCCAGACGGTGGTGACGTAATCGGCGTTGTAGCCGGAGAACCAGGCGTCCTTGGACTCGTTGGTGGTGCCGGTCTTGCCGGCGATGTCGCCACGACCCAGGGCCAGCGCGCGACGGCCAGTACCGAGCTTGATCACGTCTTCGAGCATGCTGTTGAGGATGTAGGTTGTCCGTCCATCGACAATGCGCTCAGCCACGGCAGGCGTTTGCGCTGCCGATTGCTCGCCCGGCGCCTGGCCAGGTGTTGCATTGACCGTAAAGGCTTCGGCGGCAGGTGCGGCGATACCGTCGGTCGCGACAGCGCCTTTTGGCACGCTGGGCGGGTTGGCGACGAACAGCGTGTCGCCGTTGCGGCTTTCGATCTTGTCGATGATGTACGGGGTGATCTTGTAGCCGCCGTTGGCGAAGGTGCTCCAGCCCGTGGCGATTTCCATCGGCGTCAGGGTCGCGGTACCCAGGGCCAGGGACAGGTTGGGCGGCAGGTCCTGCTTGTTGAAGCCAAAGCGGCTGATGTAGTCGATGGTCTTGCCAACGCCCATCGCCTGTAGCAGGCGGATCGAAACCAGGTTGCGCGACTTGTAGAGCGCTTCGCGCAGGCGGATCGGGCCGAGGAAGGTGTTGGTATCGTTTTTCGGACGCCAGACCTTGTCCAGGTACTCGTCGACAAACACGATCGGTGCGTCGTTCACCAGGCTGGAGGCGGTGTAGCCGTTATCCAGTGCCGCGCTGTAGACGAACGGCTTGAAGCTCGAACCCGGCTGGCGCTTGGCCTGAAGGGCGCGGTTGTAGTTGCTCTGCTCAAAGGCGAAACCGCCGACCAGTGAGCGGATGGCGCCGTTTTGCGGGTCAAGGGAGACCAGTGCGCCCTGGGCCTGGGGGATCTGGCTGAATTTCAGCGAGTTGTCCGCCTGGCGCTGCACGCGAATCAGGTCGCCGACCTGGGCTACGTCCGACGGTTGTTTCGGATTGGCGCCCATGCTGTTGGTGTTCAGGAACGGGCGAGCCCATTTCATGCTGTCCCAGCCAACGTGTTCGCTGCCGGTGCGGGTCAGCACCTGCAGGCCGCTCTTGTCGACCTGGGTGACGATGGCCGGTTCAAGGCCGCTGATGGTGCGTTGCTTGGTCAGTTCGGTTGCCCACGCCTCGCGCGTCTTGCCCGGCAGGCGGGACTCGGGGCCCCGATAGCCATGACGCTGGTCATAGGTCATCAAGCCTTCGTGGACGGCGGTGTTGGCCATTTCCTGAAGGTTGCTCGGCACCGTGGTGGTAACGCGGAAACCTTCGGTGTATGCATCGCTGCCATAGCGACCGACCATTTCGGCGCGGGCCATCTCGGCGATGTAGGGCGCGTTCACTTCCGGCGTCGGCACGTGATAGCTGGCGTTCAGGGGCTCGTTGACGGCGGTGGTGTAGTCGGCTTCGCTGATCTTGCCCAGCTTGTACATGCGCCCCAGGATCCAGTCGCGACGCTCCTTGCTGCGGGCCGGATTGGCCAGCGGGTTGAAGCGTGAAGGAGCCTTGGGCAGGCCGGCGATCATCGCCATCTGCGCCAGGCTGATGTCGCGAATCGACTTGCCGTAATACACCTGCGCCGCCGCTTCGATGCCGTAGGCACGGTTGCCCAAATAGATCTTGTTGACGTAGAGCTCGAGGATTTCGTCCTTGGTCAGCTGTCGTTCGATCTGCAGGGCCAGGAGGATCTCGGTGGTTTTGCGCGAGAAGCTGCGTTCGCTGGTCAGGAAGAAGTTTTTTGCCACCTGCATGGTGATAGTGCTGCCGCCGGACTGGATATGGCCGCTTTTCACCAGTTGCGTGGCGGCACGCATCAGGCTGCTGGGATCGACGCCGTAATGGTTGGCGAAGTTGTCGTCTTCAGCACTTAGTAACGCATTAATGAAGTTGGGGGGAATGTCGGCGAAACGGATCGGTGTGCGGCGCATTTCGCCGAATTCTGCGATCAACTTGTTATCGCTGCTGTAGACCCGCAAAGGGATCTGCAACTGGATGCTTCTCAGTGCCTCTACGGACGGTAATCCGGGACTAAGGTAAAGAAACGCCCCACTCAGACCCAGAAGCAGTCCGCAGAATACGGCGACGATGGACCAACCGAAAAATTTCAGCAGACGAATCAAGGCTTTTGGACATCCAGGGTAAAAAATGAATTTGGCATCAGGGTTCAGGCTAAAGGCGAACGACCCGCGCTTGAGAAAAAGCGGAAAAAAACGCTGGGCATTATAAGCATTTTTCCGTCCATGGCGTTATTTGCGCTGCTGTCAAGACGGGTGGTTTGAACGCAACCCCCGTTATGGAGTCCGTAACACACGGAAAGTCATAGGGAAATTGGTAGTGCCAGGACTCTTCAATAAAAAGGCCAGGTCGCTCCTGGGCATCGATATCAGCTCGACATCGGTGAAGCTGCTGGAGCTGAGCCGGCAGGGCAATGGCTATCGTGTCGAAGCCTACGCGGTCGAGTCGTTACCCCCCAGTGTGGTCATCGAGAAAAATATCGCCGAGCTCGATGGCGTGGGCCAGGCCTTGACGCGTGTGCTGGCCAAGGCTCGCACCAGTCTCAAGGGCGTTGCCGTGGCCGTGGCCGGTTCGGCGGTGATCACCAAGACCATCGAGATGGATGCCGGCCTTTCCGACGACGAGATGGAAGACCAGCTGAAGATCGAGGCCGATCAGTACATTCCTTATCCGCTGGACGAAGTGGCCATCGATTTCGAAGTCCAGGGCGCGTCAGTGCGCAATCCTGAGCGGGTCAACGTGTTGCTGGCCGCCTGTCGCAAGGAAAACGTCGAAATCCGTGAGGCAGCCCTGGCCCTGGCGGGCCTGACTGCGCGCGTGGTCGACGTCGAGGCCTATGCCCTGGAGCGATCGTTCAGCTTGCTGAAGAGCCAGGGAGGGGGCTTGCAAGGGCGACTGGTGGCGGTGGTCGATGTTGGAGCAACCATGACCACCCTGAGCGTGCTGCATGACGGGCGGATCATCTACACCCGCGAGCAATTGTTTGGTGGCCGCCAGCTCACCGAGGACATTCAGCGCCGATACGGCCTGACCGTCGAGCAGGCCGGCCTGGCGAAGAAGCAGGGCGGTTTGCCGGACGATTATGTCAGCGTTGTGTTGCAGCCGTTTCGTGAGGCCCTGGTGCAGCAAGTGTCGCGTTCGTTGCAGTTCTTCTTTGCTTCGGGCCATTACACCGCGGTCGACCACATACTGCTGGTGGGCGGGACCGCGTCGGTGTCCGGTCTGGACCAGTTGATCGAGCAGCAATTGGGTACGCCGACCCGGGTGGCCAACCCGTTTGCCGACATGACCTTGAGCAGCAAGGTCAACGCCGCGGCCCTGGCCAGCGATGCGCCCGCGCTGATGATTGCCTGCGGGCTGGCCCTCAGGAGTTTCGACTGATGGCCCGGATCAATCTATTACCCTGGCGCGAAGAGCGGCGTGAGCAGCGGCGCAAGCGCTTTCTCCTGGTGTTGGTGGGTGTGCTGGTGGGATCGGCAGGTGCATTGCTCATGGCCAACCAGGTCATCAGCAGCGCTATCGAGCGGCAGATTGCGCGTAACGATTACATCGGCAAGCAGATCGCCGTGGTCGACGAGCGGATCAAGCAGATCAGTGATCTCAAGGCTCGTCGTCAGCAATTGGTCGAGCGTATGCGCATCATCCAGGATCTGCAGGGCAATCGCCCGATCAGCGGGCGGATTTTTGATCAGCTGGCGCGGACCTTGCCCGATGGCGTGTATTTCACTGAAGTCAAAATGGCCGGCAAGACATTGTCCATCACCGGTGCGGCGCAATCGAACAACCGTGTTTCAGACCTGATGCGTAACTTGGACCAGTCCGACTGGTTCGATGCGCCCAGCCTCACTGAAGTCAAGGCGACGACCGCGGGGCAAGTCGACCAGACCAACGTTTTTCAGTTGACCGTTCGTCAGACCCAGCCTGCGGCTGGGGAGGACAGCGAATGAGTCCGTCCGAATGGATCGAAGGGTTGCGCCGGATCGACATCAACGAGCTGGACAGCAGCAACATGGGTTCCTGGCCGCCCGCGATCAAATTCCTGATGGGCATTGTGGTCGCGATCCTTGTGCTGTCGATCGGCTACAACTTTTCCACGAGCGAGCTGGAACATCAGCTCGAACTCAAGCGCGAGGAGGAATCTACCCTCAAGGAGCAATTTGCCAGCAAATCCCACATGGCGGCGAATCTGCAGCTCTACACCCAGCAGATGAAGGAGATGGAAAACTCCTTCGGCGTACTGTTACGGCAACTGCCCAGCGACACCGAAGTCCCCGGCTTGCTGGAAGACATCACGCGAACGGGGCTGGGCAGTGGCCTGGAGTTCGAAGAGATCAAGCTGCTGCCGGAGGTCTCCCAGCCGTTCTACATCGAGTTGCCGATCCAGATCACGGTCACCGGCGCCTATCACGACCTGGCCACTTTCGTCAGTGGCGTGGCCGGATTGCCGCGTATCGTCACCCTGCATGATTTCGACCTGGCGCCGATCAATCCCGACGCCGGTCCGAAGTTACGCATGAGCATCCTGGCCAAGACCTACCGTTACAACGACAAGGGGCTGCAATGATGAGCCGGCTTCGTGGTTTTTCGTCGGTGATGTTGATGGTCGTATTGGCGGGCTGTGGCGGCGGCGATGATGTCAGTGACCTGGACGCCTACATGAACGAAATGCGCCTGCGGGCACCGGGCAAGATTGAACCAACGCCGACATTCCGGTCTTACCCCACATTCACCTATAACGCCGCCAACCTGCGCAGCCCGTTTTCCCGGCAGATCAAAGTCGATCTGGCACTCAAGCAGGGGGCGCGTTATGTCCAGCCGGACCCCAACCGGGTAAAGCAGTACCTCGAGGGCTTCAATATCGAGCAGTTTGAAATGGTCGGCACCCTCTCCAATGCCACGGGCTCCTTTGCCCTGTTGCGCGGCGCCGGTGGGGTGCATCGGCTGAAAGTCGGTGATTACCTGGGGCGTAACGATGGCCGGATTGTCGCCATCAGCGGTTCGCAAGTCGATGTGGTGGAAATCGTTCCCGACGGCGAAGGTGCCTGGCTGGAGCGACCGCGGACCCTACCTTTGAAAGAGCATTCATAGTGGAACCCGTACGATGAACAGGATTTTCTCCGCCCTCGGAGTATCGCTATGGATAGCGTTGCTGTCGCCGATGGTACAAGCGGCCACCCTCAAGACGCTGGATGTCGCCGCGTTGCCGGGAGATCGCGTCGAGTTGAAGCTGGTGTTCGACGAACCACCCCCGGCGCCCCGTGGCTACACCACGGAATCTCCCGCCAGGATTGCCCTGGATCTTCCCGGCGTGGTCAGTCAGCTGGCGAGCAAGACTCGCGACCTGGGCAATGGCAATGCCCGCAGCGCGACGGTGGTGGAGGCCAAGGACCGTGCGCGGCTGATCATCAATCTGAACCAGCTGAGCCCCTATGACTTCCGGGTCGAAGGCAACAACCTCTTTGTCGTGGTCGGGCAGGGTGGCAAAAGCCCGAGCCCGCGGGCGGCCGCTACCGCCGTCCCGGTTCCGGCGCCCAAGCGCGCGGTTGCGCCGGCGAGCAAGGCCATTCGTGCAGTGGATTTCCAGCGTGGTACCCAGGGCGAAGGCAATGTCGTGATCGATCTGTCGGACCCGTCCATTGCACCGGATATTCAGGAACGCGAAGGCAAGATCATTCTCGGATTTGCCAGAACCCGATTGCCCGAGCCATTGCGCGTACGCCTGGACGTCAAGGATTTCGCCACCCCGGTTCAGTTCGTCAATGCCAGTGCCAGCGGGGATAAGGCGACGATCACCATTGAACCCGGCGGCGCCTTCGATTACTCAACCTATCAGACCGACAACAAGCTGACCGTCAGCGTCCGCCCGATGACGGTCGACGACCTGCAAAAGCGCAACACCGACCGCAATGCCTACACCGGTGAAAAGCTCTCGCTGAATTTCCAGGACATCGACGTGCGCTCAGTGCTGCAACTGATCGCCGATTTCACCAACCTCAATCTGGTCGCCAGTGACACGGTGCAGGGGGGCATTACCCTGCGCCTGCAAAATGTACCCTGGGACCAGGCACTGGACCTGGTGCTGAAAACCAAGGGCCTGGACAAGCGCAAGGTGGGTAATGTGCTGCTCGTCGCGCCAGCCGACGAAATTGCGGCCCGTGAACGTCAGGAGCTGGAGTCGCAGAAGCAGATTGCCGACCTGGCGCCGCTGCGTCGGGAGCTTTTGCAGGTCAATTACGCCAAGGCGGCCGATATCGCCAAACTATTCCAGTCGGTGACCAGTGCCGAGGCGAAAGCCGACGAACGGGGATCGATCACCGTCGATGAGCGCACCAACAACATCATTGCCTACCAGACCCAGGACCGTCTCGACGAACTGCGGCGAATCGTTGCGCAGCTGGATATCCCGGTGCGTCAGGTGATGATCGAGGCGCGCATCGTCGAAGCCAACGTAGATTATGACAAGAGCCTCGGCGTGCGCTGGGGTGGCGCGATCAAGAAAGGCAACTGGAATGCCTCCGGGGTCGGTAACGGCGCCAACGACAGCAGCGCCAGCTCGCCGTTCGTCGACCTGGGGGTCGCCAACAACACTTCGGGCATTGGCATTGCCTTCATCACCGACAACGTCTTGCTGGACCTTGAATTGACGGCCATGGAAAAGACCGGTAACGGCGAAATCGTCTCGCAACCCAAGGTGGTCACCTCCGACAAGGAGACCGCGAAGATCCTCAAGGGCACCGAGATTCCCTACCAGGAAGCCAGCTCCAGCGGCGCAACCTCGGTCTCGTTCAAGGAGGCGTCGCTGTCGCTGGAGGTGACGCCGCAGATCACGCCGGACAACCGGATCATCATGGAGGTCAAGGTCACCAAGGATGAGCCGGACTACCTGAACAAGGTCCAGGATGTGCCGCCGATCAAGAAAAACGAGGTCAACGCCAAGGTCCTGGTCAACGATGGCGAGACCATCGTCATTGGCGGTGTTTTCTCAAATACTCAGAGCAAGGTTGTAGATAAGGTGCCATTTCTTGGCGATGTGCCGTATCTTGGCCGCCTTTTCCGGCGCGACGTGGTTTCGGAGAAAAAATCCGAGCTGTTGGTGTTTCTCACTCCGCGTATCATGAATAACCAGGCGATTGCTGTGAGTCGTTGATTCTGTGCGAAATTTGATACTTGTAGGACCGATGGGGGCTGGAAAAAGCACCATCGGCCGATTGCTGGCCAAAGAGTTGCGCTTGCCATTCAAAGATTCCGATAAGGAAATTGAATTACGCACGGGCGCCAATATCCCATGGATCTTCGACAAGGAAGGCGAACCGGGCTTTCGTGAGCGCGAGCAGGCAATGATCGCCGAGCTGTGCGATTACGACGGCGTGGTGCTGGCGACCGGCGGCGGGGCAGTCATGCGCGAAGCCAATCGTCGGGCGCTGCGCGCCGGCGGACGGGTGGTCTACCTGCATGCCTCTGTCGAGCAGCAGGTCGGCCGCACGTCCCGCGACCGCAATCGGCCATTGCTGCGCACGGCCGATCCGGCCAAGACCCTGAGGGATCTGTTGGCGATCCGTGACCCCCTGTATCGGGAAATTGCCGATCTGGTGGTGGAAACGGATGAACGACCGCCGCGAATGGTCGTGCTCGATATCCTGGAGCGTCTGCAGCAATTGCCGCCCCGTTAAAGCGCCGCCCGAAATGCGCTATCCTCGGCGTCCAGCCATGACCGCTCAAGGTTGTGGCGAACGGCCGACGAACGGCGTCACACAACAGTGGCCGTAGACATTCGTTAACTCAAGGCAGGTTGCCTGATTCCATCTTCACTGTGGGGACACATGCAGACACTCAAGGTCGATCTAGGCGAGCGCAGCTACCCGATTCATATTGGCGAAGGTTTGTTGGACCAGCCCGAGCTGCTGGCCCCGCATATTCGCGGACGGCAAGTGGCGATCATTTCCAATGAAACCGTCGCGCCGCTCTACCTCGAACGTCTGACCCGCAGCCTTGCGCAGTTCTCGGTGATTTCCGTGGTGCTGCCCGACGGCGAAGCCTTCAAGACCTGGGAAACCCTGCAGCTGATCTTCGATGGCCTGCTGACCGCGCGGCATGATCGACGCACCACGGTGATCGCCTTGGGTGGCGGCGTGATTGGCGACATGGCCGGTTTCGCGGCGGCTTGCTACCAGCGCGGTGTCGACTTCATCCAGGTTCCGACCACGCTGCTGTCGCAGGTCGACTCTTCGGTGGGTGGCAAGACCGGGATCAACCATCCGCTGGGCAAGAACATGGTCGGTGCCTTCTATCAGCCGAACGTCGTACTGATCGACACCGCCTCCCTCAATACCCTGCCGGCCCGCGAGCTGTCCGCCGGCCTGGCCGAAGTCATCAAGTACGGGCTGATTTGCGACGAGCCGTTCCTCACCTGGCTCGAAGAAAACGTCGACCGCCTGCGCAATCTGGATCAGCAAGCCCTGACCTATGCCATCGAGCGCTCCTGTGCGGCCAAGGCGGCCGTGGTCGGCGCCGACGAGAAGGAGACCGGCGTGCGGGCAACGCTCAACTTGGGTCACACCTTCGGTCACGCCATCGAAACCCATATGGGCTATGGTGTCTGGTTGCATGGAGAGGCAGTGGCTGCTGGCACTGTAATGGCTCTGGAAATGTCCGCGCGCCTGGGATGGATCACCGAACAGGAACGCGATCGCGGCATTCGCCTGTTCCAGCGCGCCGGCCTGCCGGTCATCCCGCCGGAAGAAATGACGGAAGCTGATTTTCTCGAACACATGGCAATTGACAAGAAAGTGATCGACGGTCGTTTGCGCCTGGTGCTGCTGCGCCACATGGGCGAAGCGGTGGTGACCGACGATTATCCGAAAGAGGTTCTACAGGCCACGCTGGGAGCGGATTACCGCGCCCTGGCTCAGCTTAAAGGTTAATAAGAACGCGATGACTAGTTTGCATGCCGACGAGGCTTTCCTCGGCCACTACCAGTTGAGTCATGACCCTTTTGCTCCACGGGTCCCTGGCTTCAAATTTTTCCCAGCCCAGCGCAAGCCGGTGCTGGGGCAGTTGCACCATCTGGCGCGGTATAGCCAGTTGCTATTGGTGGTTACAGGTCCACATGGCAGCGGCAAGACCCTGCTGCGTCAGGCCCTGGTGGCCAGCACCAACAAGCAGACCGTGCAGAGCGTGGTGGTTTCCGCCCGTGGTGCCGGTGATTCGGCTGGCCTGTTGCACCAGGTCGCCCAGGCACTGAACGTTGCCCAGGCCGAGATCGGTGCAATCCTCAAGCAGGTGGTGCAGCTGGCTCTCACCGGGCAGGAAGTCTATCTGCTGGTCGATGATGCCGAGCAGCTCGACGAGTCCGCGCTCGAAGCCTTGATGGCCCTGGCCGCGGGTGCGCCGGAAGGCCGTCCACATGTATTCCTGTTCGGCGAGTCGTCGATGATCGCCCAGCTCGAGGCTTTGCAACTCGAGGAAGAGCGCTTCCACGTCATCGAGCTGCAGCCTTACACCGAAGAGGAAACCCGCGAATACCTCGACCAGCGGCTCGAAGGCGCTGGCCGGGGTATCGAACTTTTCACCGCAAATCAGATCTCTGATATTCACGAAAGCTCCGAGGGTTGGCCTGGCAACATCAACCAGGTTGCCCGCGATGCGATGATCGAAGCCATGATTGCCAGCCGCTCCGCGGTAAAGCGTCCAAGTATGGGGTTCAATATGCCGAAGAAACACGTATTGGCGATTTCCGCCGTCGTTGTGGTCGCGGTAGCTGCCGCCTGGTTGATGCCGGGTCGCAGCAAAGCACCGACCACGGGGGCGCCTGCCAACGAACAGGCGCAACTGCCGCTCGGCCAGGGTTCGCCACAAGCGGGTGGTGCTCCGGCCGTTGAATTCGCCGGCAACACGCAGCCAACGCCATTGCCGTTGGTCGGCAATTCGCAACCGGTCATGCGTGAGCCGCTGGCCGAAGCGGCGGGTGGCATCACCGAGGGCGATGACGGCGTGCCGGTCGAGGGTTCCAGCGCGACACCGCCGACCGTGACCACCATTGCACCGCCAGCAGGCGTTCCGGCCGGTCCTGCGCCAACGCCAACCGCCAAGCCGGCGCCAGCGCCGACCCAGGTCGCTACCGCCAAGCCAGCGCCAGCACCGGCTGCCAAGCCTGCTCCGGCCCCAGCGCCGGCCAAGCCAGCCGCCGCTGCCGCCAAACCGGCCGAGAAACCAGCGACCGTCGCCAAGGCAGCCGGTGGCACCTGGTACGCAGGTCAAGCGCCGGGTAACTACGTGGTGCAGATCCTCGGCACCAGCTCCGAAACGGCCGCGCAAAGCTTCGTCAAGGAGCAGGGCGGCGAGTACCGTTACTTCAAGAAAGTCCTCAACGGCAAACCGCTCTACGTGATCACCTACGGCAGTTTCGCCAATCGTGATGCAGCCGTTTCCGCCATCAAGGCCTTGCCAGCGAAGGTTCAGGCTGGTAAACCTTGGCCACGCTCTGTCGCCAGCGTCCAACAGGAACTGGCAACAGCTCGCTGAAGATTCGGCGGCCTTACCCAGGCCGCCTCTCCAAGCACCTCAATATTTCTGCACGGCATGCCGCCTCTACAGGCCGCGTGCCTTGTGGTGTCTGCGTCACAGTAGTCTTTGAGTCGTTGCGGTCAAAATTAAAAAAGTTTTGACTAGCACAGCGGATCGCTTTAAACCTTTCGCAAATGCGACATAGATTTGCGACATTTCGTCGCCAAATTTGTGAGGCCAAGTGTCGGTGTGTACAATGACCTCCCTTTTGCCCCCGCAAAGCTGGCGTACGTTCGGCGCGGATGGTAAGTGGTTGAATTGAAAAGAAATTTGCCTCGACAAGAGGCAGCCTGGTGAGAAAGTGTCTATGAAAGCAGGTCTGTACCAACCAGATGAATTCAAGGATAACTGCGGTTTCGGCCTGATTGCCCATATGCAGGGCGAGCCCAGTCATACCCTTTTGCAAACGGCCATCGAGGCCCTGACCTGCATGACCCACCGCGGTGGGATTAATGCTGACGGCAAGACCGGTGACGGTTGCGGTCTGCTGATTCAAAAGCCGGACGTATTCCTGCGAGCCATCGCCCAGGAAACGTTCGGCGTCGAACTGCCCAAGCAATACGCGGTGGGCATGGTCTTCTTCAACCAGGACCCGGTCAAAGCCGAGGCTGCTCGCGAGAACATGAACCGCGAGATCCTGGCTGCCGGCCTGTCCCTCGTCGGCTGGCGCAAAGTGCCGATCGACACCAGCGTCCTCGGCCGCCTGGCCCTCGAGCGCCTGCCACAGATCGAGCAGGTGTACATCGGTGGCGAAGGCCTGAGCGACCAGGACATGGCCGTCAAGCTGTTCACCTCCCGTCGTCGTTCATCGGTGGCCAACGCCGCCGATACCGACCACTACGTCTGCAGCTTTTCGCACAAGACCATCATCTACAAAGGCCTGATGATGCCGGCGGATCTGACCGCCTTCTATCCAGACCTGAGCGATGAGCGCCTGCAAACTTCGATTTGCGTGTTCCACCAGCGCTTCTCCACCAACACCCTGCCGAAATGGCCGCTGGCTCAACCGTTCCGCTTCCTGGCGCACAACGGCGAAATCAACACCATCACCGGCAACCGCAACTGGGCCGTGGCCCGTCGCACCAAGTTCAGCAACGACCTGATGGACCTGGAAGAGCTCGGCCCGCTGGTCAACCGCGTCGGCTCCGACTCCTCGAGTATGGACAACATGCTGGAGCTGATGGTCACCGGTGGCATCGACCTGTTCCGTGGCGTGCGGATGATCATTCCGCCTGCGTGGCAGAACGTCGAGACGATGGACCCGGACCTGCGTGCGTTCTACGAATACAACTCGATGCACATGGAACCGTGGGACGGCCCGGCCGGCGTGGTAATGACCGACGGTCGCTACGCGGTGTGCCTGCTCGACCGTAACGGTCTGCGTCCGGCGCGTTGGGTCACCACCAAGAACGGTTTCATCACCCTGGCGTCGGAAATCGGTGTCTGGAACTACCAGCCTGAAGACGTGATCGCCAAGGGCCGCGTTGGCCCGGGCCAGATCTTTGCCGTGGACACCGAAACCGGTCAGATCCTCGACACCGATGCGATCGACAACCGCCTGAAGTCCCGTCATCCGTACAAGCAATGGCTGCGCAAGAATGCCCTGCGCATCCAGGCGACCATGGAGGACAACGACCACGGTTCGGCGTTCTACGACGTCGATCAGCTCAAGCAATACATGAAGATGTACCAGGTCACGTTCGAAGAGCGCGACCAAGTGCTGCGTCCACTGGGCGAGCAAGGCTACGAAGCCGTGGGCTCGATGGGCGACGATACGCCGATGGCCGTGCTGTCCCAGCGCGTGCGCACGCCGTACGACTATTTCCGCCAGCAGTTCGCGCAGGTGACCAACCCGCCGATCGACCCGCTGCGTGAAGCCATCGTCATGTCGCTGGAGATCTGCCTCGGTGCCGAGCGCAACATCTTCCAGGAGTCGCCGGAACACGCGTCGCGCGTGATCCTCAGCTCGCCGGTCATTTCCCCGGCCAAGTGGCGCTCGCTGATGAACCTCGATCGTCCGGGCTTCGAACGCCAGAAAATCGACCTCAACTACGACGAAAGCATCGGTCTGGAAGCTGCGATCCGCAACGTTGCCGATCAGGCTGAAGAAGCCGTGCGCGCCGGTCGTACGCAGATCGTCCTGAGTGACCGTCACATTGCCCCGGGCAAGTTGCCGATCCACGCCTCCCTGGCCACCGGTGCGGTACACCACCGCCTGACCGAGAAGGGCCTGCGTTGCGACTCCAACATCCTGGTGGAAACCGCAACCGCGCGTGACCCGCACCACTTCGCCGTGCTGATCGGTTTCGGCGCCTCTGCCGTTTATCCGTTCCTGGCGTATGAAGTGCTGGGCGACCTGATCCGTACCGGTGAAGTGCTGGGCGACCTCTACGAGGTGTTCAAGAACTACCGTAAAGGCATCACCAAGGGCCTGCTGAAGATCCTGTCGAAGATGGGTATCTCGACCATCACGTCGTACCGTGGCGCTCAACTGTTCGAAGCCATCGGCCTGTCCGAGGAAGTCTGCAACCTGAGCTTCAAGGGCGTACCGAGCCGCATCAAGGGTGCGCGTTTCGTCGATATCGAAGCCGAGCAGAAAGCCCTGGCCACCGAAGCCTGGAGCCCGCGCAAGCCGATCCAGCAGGGCGGCCTGCTGAAATTCGTCCACGGTGGCGAATATCACGCCTACAACCCGGACGTGGTCAACACCCTGCAAGCCGCTGTGCAGCAGGGCGACTACAGCAAGTTCAAGGAATACACATCGCTGGTGGACAACCGCCCGGTGTCGATGATCCGCGACCTGCTGAAAGTCAAAACCCTCGACACGCCATTGGATATCAGCGAGATCGAACCGCTGGAGTCGGTGCTCAAGCGCTTCGACTCCGCCGGTATCTCCCTGGGCGCCCTGTCGCCTGAAGCTCACGAAGCCCTGGCCGAAGCCATGAACCGCCTTGGTGCGCGTTCCAACTCCGGCGAAGGCGGCGAAGACCCGGCGCGCTACGGCACCATCAAGAGCTCGAAAATCAAGCAGGTTGCCACCGGCCGTTTCGGTGTGACTCCGGAATACCTGGTCAACGCTGAAGTGCTGCAGATCAAGGTCGCCCAGGGCGCCAAGCCAGGCGAGGGCGGTCAGCTGCCAGGGGGCAAGGTCAACGGTCTGATCGCCAAGCTGCGTTACGCAGTGCCGGGCGTGACCCTGATCTCGCCGCCACCGCACCACGACATCTACTCGATCGAAGACTTGTCGCAGCTGATTTTCGACTTGAAACAAGTCAACCCGAAGGCGCTGGTCTCGGTGAAGCTGGTAGCGGAAGCGGGCGTCGGCACCATCGCCGCCGGTGTGGCCAAGGCCTATGCGGACTTGATCACCATCTCCGGCTACGATGGCGGTACCGGTGCATCGCCGCTGACCTCGATCAAATACGCGGGCGCTCCGTGGGAACTCGGCCTGGCCGAAACCCACCAGACCCTGCGCGGCAACGACCTGCGCGGCAAAGTCCGGGTACAAACTGACGGCGGCCTGAAAACCGGCCTCGACGTGATCAAGGCGGCCATCCTCGGCGCTGAAAGCTTCGGCTTCGGCACCGCGCCGATGATCGCCCTGGGCTGCAAATACCTGCGCATCTGCCACCTGAACAACTGCGCCACCGGCGTCGCGACCCAGAACGAGAAGCTGCGCAAGGACCACTACATCGGTACCGTCGACATGGTGGTGAACTTCTTCACCTACGTCGCCGAAGAAACCCGTGAGTGGCTGGCCAAGCTGGGCGTGCGCTCCCTCGAAGAGTTGATCGGCCGTACCGATCTGCTGGAAGTCCTCGAAGGCCAGACCGCCAAGCAGCATCACCTCGACCTGACTCCGTTGCTGGGCAGCGACCACGTGCCGGCGGACAAGCCTCAGTTCTGCGGCGTGGAGCGCAACCCGCCGTTCGACAAGGGCCTGCTGGCCGAGAAAATGGTCGACATGGCCACCTCGGCGATCAACGACAAGAGCGGCGCCGAATTCGCCCTGGATATCTGCAACTGCGACCGTTCCATCGGCGCGCGGATCTCCGGTGACATCGCGCGCAAGCACGGCAACCAGGGCATGGCCAACGCGCCGATCACCTTCCGCTTCAAAGGCACGGCCGGTCAAAGCTTCGGTGTGTGGAACGCCGGCGGCCTGAACATGTACCTGGAAGGCGACGCCAACGACTACGTCGGCAAGGGCATGACCGGCGGCAAGCTGGTGATCGTTCCGCCGAAGGGCAGCATCTACAAGACCCAGGACAGTGCCATCATCGGCAACACCTGCCTGTACGGCGCCACCGGCGGCAAGCTGTTCGCCGCCGGTACCGCGGGTGAGCGTTTTGCCGTGCGTAACTCCGGTGCCCACACCGTCGTGGAAGGTACTGGCGATCACTGCTGCGAGTACATGACCGGTGGTTTCGTCTGCGTCCTGGGCAAGACCGGTTATAACTTCGGCTCTGGCATGACCGGCGGTTTCGCCTACGTGCTCGACCAGGACAACACCTTCGTTGACCGGGTCAACCACGAACTGGTGGAAATCCAGCGGATCAGCGGCGAGGCGATGGAAGCCTACCGTAGCCACCTGCAACGCGTGCTGAACGAGTACGTCGAGGAAACCGACAGCGAGTGGGGTCGTGAGCTCGCCGAGAACCTCGATGATTACGTGCGTCGTTTCTGGCTGGTCAAGCCCAAGGCTGCCAACCTGAAGTCGTTGCTTTCCAGCACCCGTGCCAACCCGCAGTGATATGCGCCTGAAGAGTTTGATGAGGTTTTAAAATGGCTGAACGTCTGAATAATGACTTCCAGTTCATCGAGGTCGGGCGCAAGGATCCGAAGAAGAAACTGTTGCGTCAACGCAAGAAAGAGTTCGTGGAAATCTACGAACCGTTCAAACCCCAGCAGTCGGCCGACCAGGCCCACCGCTGCCTGGGTTGCGGTAACCCGTATTGCGAATGGAAGTGCCCGGTGCACAACTTCATTCCCAACTGGCTGAAGCTGGTGGCCGAGGGCAACATCCTCCAGGCCGCCGAACTGTCGCACCAGACCAATACCCTGCCGGAAGTCTGCGGCCGGGTGTGCCCGCAGGACCGTCTGTGCGAGGGTGCCTGCACCCTCAACGACGGCTTCGGCGCGGTGACCATCGGTTCGGTCGAGAAGTACATCACCGACACCGCGTTCGCCATGGGCTGGCGCCCGGACATGTCCAAGGTCAAGCCGACCGGCAAGCGTGTCGCGATCATCGGTGCGGGCCCGGCGGGCCTGGGCTGTGCCGACGTGCTGGTGCGCGGCGGCGTGACCCCGGTGGTGTTCGACAAGAACCCGGAAATCGGCGGTCTGCTGACCTTCGGCATCCCCGAGTTCAAGCTGGAAAAGACCGTGCTGAGCAATCGCCGCGAAGTCTTCACTGGCATGGGCATCCAGTTCCGCCTCAACACCGAGGTGGGCAAGGACGTGACCATGGAGCAACTGCTCGAAGAATACGATGCCGTATTCATGGGCATGGGCACCTACACCTACATGAAGGGCGGCTTCGCCGGTGAAGACCTGCCGGGCGTGTACGACGCGCTGGACTTCCTGATCGCCAACGTCAACCGCAACCTGGGCTTTGAAAAGTCGCCGGAAGATTTCGTCGACATGAAAGGCAAGAAGGTCGTGGTACTGGGCGGTGGCGACACGGCGATGGACTGCAACCGAACCTCGATCCGCCAGGGCGCCAAATCGGTGACCTGCGCCTATCGTCGTGACGAAGCGAACATGCCGGGCTCGCGCAAAGAGGTGAAGAACGCCAAGGAAGAAGGCGTGAAATTCCTCTACAACCGCCAGCCGATCGCCATCGTTGGCGAAGACAAGGTCGAAGGCGTGAAAGTGGTCGAGACCCGTCTCGGCGAACCGGACGCCCGTGGCCGTCGCAGCCCCGAGCCGATCCCGGGCTCCGAAGAGATCATCCCGGCCGACGCCGTGGTCATCGCCTTCGGTTTCCGCCCAAGCCCGGCGCCGTGGTTCGAGCAGTTCAGCATCCAGACCGACAGCCAGGGCCGCGTCGTCGCCCCGGAACACGGTCAGTACAAGCACCAGACCAGCAACCCGAAAATCTTCGCCGGTGGCGATATGGTGCGCGGTTCCGACCTGGTGGTGACGGCGATCTTCGAAGGCCGTAATGCGGCTGAAGGGATTCTGGATTACCTGGGCGTCTGACCAACTTCCAATCCTGGAATGCAATACCTGTGGGAGCTGGCCTGCCGGCGATGCAGGCACCTCGGTTTATCTGACAAACCGAGGTGTCTGCATCGCCGGCAGGCCAGCTCCCACAGTGTTTTGGGGTGCTGCAAAGCCTGCATTTCAGCGCGACAAATTGACCCGATAGACAAAAGGCTGACCTGCATCCGTGCCTTTTACGTCCGGCTCTGAGAAAATGCCCGCACTTTTTTTCCGGATGCCGACATGACTGCCCTGAAGAACGACCGTTTCCTGCGCGCCCTGCTCAAGCAACCCGTAGACGTCACCCCCGTGTGGATGATGCGTCAGGCCGGTCGCTACCTGCCTGAATACCGCGCCAGCCGTGCCAAGGCCGGCGATTTCATGAGCCTGTGCATGAACCCGGCGTTCGCTTGCGAAGTCACGATGCAACCGCTCGACCGCTATCCGCAGCTGGACGCGGCGATCCTGTTCTCCGACATCCTGACCATTCCCGATGCCATGGGCCAAGGCCTGTACTTTGAAACCGGCGAAGGTCCGCGCTTCAGGAAAGTCGTCAGCACCTTGGCCGACATCGAGGCCCTGCCGATTCCTGATCCGCACAAGGACCTGGGCTATGTGATGGACGCGGTCAGCACCATCCGCCGCGAACTGAACGGCCGCGTGCCGCTGATCGGCTTCTCCGGCAGCCCGTGGACCCTGGCCACCTACATGGTCGAAGGCGGCTCGTCGAAAGACTACCGCAAGACCAAAACCATGCTCTACGACAACCCGCAAGCCTTGCACCTGCTGCTGGACAAGCTCGCGCAGACCGTCACCAGCTACCTCAACGGCCAGATCATGGCCGGTGCGCAAGCGGTGCAGATCTTCGACAGCTGGGGTGGCAGCCTCTCGGCGGCGGCGTACCAGGAATTCTCCCTGGCCTACATGAAGAAAATCGTCAGCGGCCTGATCCGCGAGCACGAAGGCCGCAAGGTGCCGGTCATCCTGTTCACCAAGAATGGTGGCCTGTGGCTGGAAAGCATCGCCGACGCTGGCGCGGATGCACTGGGCCTGGACTGGACCTGCGACATCGGCAGCGCCCGTGAACGTGTCGGCAGCAAAGTTGCCCTGCAAGGCAACATGGACCCAACCGTGCTTTACGCCAAGCCGGAAGCGATCCGCGCCGAAGTCGGACGCATCCTCGCCAGCTACGGCAAGGGCAGCGGCCATGTGTTCAATCTCGGCCATGGGATCACCCCGGAAGTCGATCCGGAACACGCCGGCGCCTTCCTGCGCGCGGTGCATGAGTTGTCGGCGCAGTATCACGAATAATTGCGTTCAAATTGTATATAGCCCGTCCGGCCTGGTGCCGGGCGGGCTTTTTTATACTAAGTTTTTCTCTCCAATCTAATGGTTGCCTCTTGTAAGATTTTTTTCATTTTGTGTCAGATAAACAATTAAATGGAAAAGTCCTCGTGTAAGTAGCGATTTTCCCTACATATAAATCGCTTTCATCCAAGTAGATTTACAGATCAGTGCTCACCATTGTTGAGCTCAATTGCATTTAACGGCGCAAGCAATACGCGCCCTGATCTTCGATAAGCAGTCTGGAATTTATTGGATGAAAAATACTAACTACAAGGGAAGTGCATCGGCCGCCTGCACTTCTTCAATGATCCTGTTATCGGCAATGTTGGCGTCACAAAGTGTTTCCGCGCATGGCTATCTGGAAGTACCGCCTTCCCGTGCACTGCTTTGCCAAAAAGGCGTGAATACCAATTGCGGTGGCGCCCAATACGAACCTCAAAGTGTCGGTGAAACCTTCAAGGGGTTTCCTTCGGGTGTTGGCGGCGCGCCTCTGCAAGGGCCGGTCGATGGCAAGATCCCGAGTGGCGGTCACTCGCTGTTCTCGGCTCTGGACGCCCAATCGGCCACCCGTTGGCAGATGACGGAAATCAAGGATCGCAACATCGATTTCCAGTGGCGCTACACGGCTGTGCACCCGGCCACCAAACATGAGTATTTCATCACCCGCAACGGCTGGAACCCGAACGAAGCACTCAAGCGGGCAACGTTCGAAAGCACGCCGTTCTGCACCATCGATGGCGGCAACCAGAGGCCGGAGTCGGGTGCCAAACACAACTGCAACATCCCCAAGGACAAAACCGGTCAACACGTCATCCTGGCGATCTGGACGGTCGGTGATACCGATGCAGCTTTTTATAATGCCGCGGATGTGAACATCCTGGCCGAGCCGGAACTTCCGGGCGGTTGGTCCTCCGTGGGCAGTATCGCGCCGTCAACCTCGTTGCTGGTCGGTGACAAGGTCAAGGCCCGCGCGTTCACCGCTAATGGCGAAAGCCCCGACTACAGCGTTGAAATCTCCATCAATAGTGCAGAGGAAGGCGCGCCAAACAACTGGTCGTTCAAGTTGGCAGAAGCCATCAACAAGGCTCATGCCCTTATCCGTGCGGGCGTCCGAGATGAAAACGGCACGATCGAACCGGTCAAGGGCAACAACAGCGTGTATGCGCAAAAAGACAGCGGCGTAATACGCTACGAAGTGCAGTTGAAGATGCAGGAAGATGCTGCGGCTCGACTGTCGGTCGCTTCCCGGCAAGCTGAGTATCTGTTGGAAAAAGGTGTGGCCAGGATCGATTTCAGTATCCTTTCCAATCGCAAGATGAACGTCGAAGCGACGCTGTTCGATGAGGGCAACAAGCCGGTAGGTTCCACTTCCGCGCAAGCGGACAGCGGTTCGTCCTGGCTGGCCATAGATGTTCGCAGCAACCCCGGCAAGCACACCCTGACGCTGGTCGGCACGACCCTGGATGGCCGGACCATCCGCCAGGATACCCAGGTGACCCAACTGACCGGTGAAGGCGCCGGTGCCGACTACGACTTCGTGTTCCCGGAAGGCCTCAGCGAGTACACCGCCGGTACCAAGGTGTTGCAGCCGAAGACTAATGAAGTCTTTGAGTGCAAGCCATTCCCCGCGTCCGGTTATTGCAAGCAGTACAGCCCGTCTGCCAATGGTTTCGAACCTGGTACTGGCATCGGTCCGCATTGGCACATGGCCTGGGACAAACTCTAAGTCCCTCGCAGTACTTCAGGTGACCTGAAAAGGTTGCCTGAAGCTTCACTTTTTTATCGAGTTGCGAATGACGGTTTCGGGTTATCGAACGGCTCGAGTGAGCCACTCGTGAAGAATTCGGGGAAGGTGATGAGCCGTCTTGGCCTGCTGGTCATGCCGCTGGGTTATGCAGCGCTGCTGATCTGGCAGGAGTGGCACTTTCGTGAGCGCCTCGCCTCGCCGCCTCTGCCGGTGGTGGCGCCAGCCTCTGTTCCCGCCCCTGTAGCGCTGGATGCTACTGCGGTGGCATCGGTGCTGGGGCTGACGCAAGGCACCTCATTGCTGGCCAGTGCCGAGCCGCTGACATTGCAGGCCAGTTTTATCCTCAGCAACGGTTTGTCCAAAGCGTTGCTCGCCGATGCCCAAGGCTCGCGTATGTACCTGGTGGGCGAACGCTTGCCCGGTGGCAGCGTCCTGCGTCGCGTCGAAGCCAATCAAGTTGTGCTGTGGAACAAGGGGCGGGAAGAGCGATTAACGCTGCAACCGCCTGTCGCGCGTTTCCTTCGCCGACTCGGGTCGCCAGGCGACAGCCAGGCTTCGGCTATTTCTACGCGTTATCTACGCCCGGTTTCCGGGCCGTCAGAGTGATCAACATCATGAACTGTTTCATTGGCGTGCAGGCCTTGCGCTCCATGCTTGTACTTGTCGTTCTGGCGAGCTTGGCCTTGTCGGGTACGTCGCAGGCGGCGCAAGAAAAGTGGCAGCTGGCGATGAACAACGCCGAGCTGCGCGACATCGTCGAAGAGATCTCCGGCATTTTGGGAACCACCGTGGTGCTTGATCCCAGGGTCTCCGGACGCATCACCGTCATGTCTCAACAAGCCCTTGATCGCGAAGGCGTCCGCCGCTTGTTCTACGGGGTGCTCGACGCCCACAACTTCACGGTGATCGATGAAGGTGACCGGATCCTGATCACGCCAGTAACCGAAGCCAGGACGCGCGCCGGCACCAGCCCTGCAAAAAACGCAACGCCCTCGCAATTTGTCACCCGGGTGATCGAGCTCAATAACAGCAGTGCCGCCGACATCGCCGGGCTGGTCCGGCCATTGGTCTCGGCCAACGGTTATGTCGGGCCATCCGTGTCGGCCAATGCGGTAGTGGTCACGGAGACGGCGGCCAACGCGCATCGCATCGTCCAGGTCATCCGCCAACTGGACTCCGGACAAGGCAACATGCACGCGGTGGTGCAATTGCGCCACGCCCGGGCCAGTGACGTGGCCCCCGTGATGGAAGCTTCCCTGGTCAAGCGCACTGCCGAGAGCGCGATCCAGGTATTGGCCGACAGCAGAACCAACCGCCTGATCCTGATTGGCCCGTCAGCCGTTCGCCAACGCTTGGCCGAGTTGGCACGCGGTCTCGATGTTCCTGCCACGGCGACTGCGGACAATGCCCGGGTGATCCGCCTGCGTCACAGCGATGCCAAGCAATTGGCGGAAATTCTGGAAAGCATGGGACAAGGCCGAAAAGCGCCTCCAGCCCTTGGCAGCAGCAAGGACACAGCGCCTGGCACGGCCTTCATGATCAAGGCCGACGAAAGCCAGAATGCGCTGGTGCTGATCGCCGAGCCGGAGCAGGTCAGGACCATCGAAAGCATCGTGCGCCAGTTGGACCAGCCGCGCGCGCAGGTACTGATCCATGCCGCCATCGTCGAGATTTCCGGGGACATCGCCGAGGCCGTTGGCGTGCAATGGGGCTTTAGTACGGGGGATGCGAAAGGCTTCATCAATTTTCCCGGCACCGATATCCCGATTGTTGGCGGCCTGAATTTCGACGAGAAAAAATCCGCACCCGAAGGCGCGATTTTGCGCCTGGGCAGTGATCGTTTTGGCGCGTTGATTTCGGCCCTGGCCAGCAACACACACAGCAACCTGCTTTCTACACCAAGCCTGTTGACCCTGGACAACCAGGAAGCGCACATCATCGTCGGCCAGAACGTCCCGTTCAAGACCGGCTCCTACGCCACCAACAGCAACGGTGCGGACAATCCGTTCACCACCGTCGAACGCAAGGACGTGGGCATCAGCCTGAAGATCAAGCCTTACATCAACGAAGGCTCGACGCTGCGGCTGGAGGTCGAGCAGGAAGTGTCGGACATCGCACCCTCGGTATCAGGCATCGACTCTTCGGACCTGATCACCAACAAGCGCGCCCTCAAGAGCACCATCCTGGCCGACGATGGCGAAATCATCGTGATTGGCGGGTTGATCAGGGACAGCGTCAGGACCCAGAAAAGCGGGGTGCCGCTGCTGCGGGATATTCCCTACCTGGGCGCTCTGTTTCGCTGGAACCGGGACACCCAGAGCAAAAGCAATCTCATGGTGTTCCTGCGGCCCACGATCGTGCGCAGCAAGGAAGACCTGAGCGGCATCAGCCAGCAACGTTACAACGCGCTGCGTGATTTGAGCCAGTCGGGGGCGCTGGATAACAACTCGTTGCTGCTGCCGGCGGATTCACGTCAGCTGTTCGAACCGGTTTCCGATGCGCCGATGTTCGACCTGCGCAAGCCGGCGCCGAACACGCCATGACCCAACTGCCCTTTGGTTTCGCCCGTCGGTTCGGTGTGCTGCTGGAGTGCGAAGGCGGCGAGTCGAGCCTTGCGGTGCGGGCCGATACGCCGCTCACCGCTTTGGCGGAAGCCCGCCGGGTATGTGCTCGCGAGCTGCCGCTGCGGGTGCTGGCCTCCGAGGTATTTGCCACACGCCTGGCGGCCGCCTACCGCGAGGGCCAGAGTGCCGCCGAGCAGGTGGCCCAAGGGCTCGACGAAGAGCTTGACCTGCTCAGCCTGGTGGACAAGGTGCCGCAAACCGCTGATCTGCTGGAACAGCAGGGCGACGCGCCGATCATCCGCTTGATCAATGCGCTGCTCAGCGAGGCAATGCGCGAGCACGCTTCCGATGTGCATCTGGAAACCTTCGAGCAGTACCTGTCGGTGCGCATGCGGGTCGACGGACAATTACGGGAAATGCTCCGGCCTCGACGCGAATTGGCGACGCTGCTGGTGTCGCGCATCAAGGTCATGGCGCGCCTGGATATCGCTGAAAAACGCGTGCCCCAGGATGGCCGGATGGCCTTGCGCCTGGCCGGGCATGAAGTCGATGTGCGGGTCTCGACCCTGCCCTCGGCACACGGCGAACGGGTGGTACTGCGCTTGCTCGACAAACAGGCCGGGCGCCTTGAGTTGTCGCGCCTGGGCATGCCGGAGGACATCCTGCGGGACCTGCGTCACTTGCTGGGCAAACCCCACGGCATTCTGCTGGTGACCGGGCCCACCGGCTCCGGCAAGACCACCAGCCTGTACGCCGCTCTCAACAGTCTGAACGACCAGACCCGCAACATCCTCACGGTCGAAGATCCCATTGAGTACCACCTGCCGGGCGTGGGGCAGATGCCGGTCAACCCGAAAGTCGACATGACCTTTGCCCGGGGCTTGCGGGCGATCCTGCGCCAGGATCCGGACGTGGTGATGGTCGGCGAAATCCGGGACCGCGAGACCGCTGAAATTGCCGTGCAGGCTTCCCTGACCGGTCACCTGGTGCTCTCGACGCTGCACACCAACAGTGCGGTCGGCGCGGTGACGCGCCTGGTAGACATGGGGGTCGATGCCTACCTGCTGGCTTCGTCGCTGGTGGGGGTTTTGGCCCAGCGATTACTGCGCACCTTATGCCCTCATTGCAAGGCGCCTTATAGCGCGGATGCGACTGCCTGCCAGCGTCTGGGGCTGGGCGCGGAGCCGTTGCAACTGTTCCGCGCCGTGGGCTGTGAGCAGTGTCAGCACGGTTATCGCGGGCGCGTTGGCATCTATGAACTGATCAGCGTGACCCCGGCATTGGCCGCGCTGATTCACCAGGGCGCCAGTGAACAGGCCATGGCCAACGAGGCGCGCCAGATGTCGCGCAGTCTGTTCCAGGACGGTCGCCAACGGGTGCTGGACGGGCTGACCAGTCTCGACGAGCTGCTGCGCGTGACTCGGGAGGACTAGTCAGTGCCGACATTCGAGTACCGCGCCGAGGACGATCAGGGCAGGCGGCGCAAGGGGCGGCTGGAGGCCGACAATCCCCGGCATGCGCGGCAACTGTTGCGTGAGCGCGGGTTGTGGCCGCGCGACATCAAGGAAATCCGCGTCGCTGCTGGCGACAACAGGCCTGGACGGTTGAGCGCCGCCGATCTGGCACTGCTGACGCTGCAGTTGTCCACGCTGGTGCAGGCCGGTTTGCCCCTGGAAGAGTCCCTTGAGGCCGTGGCTAAACAGAGTGCCAAGCGCCGGGTTGCCAGTTTGCTCTCAGCGGTCAGGAGCCGGGTCATGGAAGGTCATGCCCTGGCCACTGCATTGGAGCAGTTTCCCAAGGCGTTCCCCGAACTGTTCCGCGCCACCGTGGCCGCCGGCGAGCGTTCCGGTCATCTGGGACATGTACTGGAGCAATTGGCCGCGTATACCCAGGCCCGCCAGGCCTCACGGCAAAAAATCCAGATGGCGCTGGTGTACCCGTTGATCCTGATGTTGGCAAGCGTAGTCATCGTTGGCTTTCTGCTCGGCTACGTGGTGCCGGACGTGGTGAAGATTTTCGTCGACAGTGGCCAGGCGTTGCCGTGGTTGACTCGGGCGTTGATCCGCACCAGTGACGGCTTGCGCCACCATGGCCTGTTGTTGATCGTCGCGCTGGCGCTGTTGATCGCCCTCTGGCGCTGGAGTTTGAGGCAACGGGCCTGGCGCCTGCGCTGGCATCGCCTGGCGTTGAACCTGCCGGTCTGTGGCGACGTGCTGCGCGCGATGGAAGCCGCACGATTTGCCAGCACCCTGGCCATCCTCGGCAAAAGCGCCGTGCCCCTGGTCGATGCACTGGAAATCGCCGCTGCGGTGATCGGCAACCTGACCATCCGCGCGCGCATGGCCGATGTCGCCCGCTCGGTCCGCGAGGGTGGAACCCTGACCCATGGCCTGGAATTGAGCGGCGACATCCCGCCGATGATGCTGCACATGATCGCCAGTGGTGAACGGGCGGGCGAACTCGATCGCATGCTGGCCCGTGCCGCCGAACAACAGGAAAGCAGTCTGGCAGCGCGTATCGCCCTGGTGGTGAGCCTTTTCGAGCCGGCCATGCTCGTGCTGATGGGCGGCGTCGTGCTGCTGATCGTCCTGGCCATTCTGCTTCCGATTCTCAGCCTCAACCAATTGGTGAATTGACCCATGAATGCTCTGCGTCACAGAACGTCCCAGCACGGTTTTACCCTGATCGAGATCATGGTGGTGGTGGTCATCATCGGCATCCTGGGGGCCATCGTGGTGCCGCAGTTTATGAGCCGTCCCGATCAGGCCAAGGTCACCGCCGCCAGAGTCGATCTACAGGCCATCGGCACCGCCCTGGAAATGTATCGCCTCGACAACTTCCACTACCCCTCCACGCAACAAGGGCTGGAGGCCTTGAGCAAACGTCCTTCCGGGGTGCCGACGCCGCGGAGCTGGAACCCGCAGGGTTACCTGAAAAGCTTGCCCGTTGACCCGTGGGGCACGCCCTATCAGTACCTCAATCCCGGCGTGAAATCGGACGATGGCGGCTATGACCTGTATTCCCTTGGCTCCGATGGCGTAGCGGGTGGCGAGGGGCACGCGGCGGAAATCGGCAACTGGGGTGGTTGAAGCATGCCACGCCGATGTCGGGGATTTACCTTGCTGGAAATGATGATCGTGATCGTCGTGATCGGCGTGCTGGTGGGCATGGTGAGTCTGGCTGCTGGCGTTAACCCGGCTCAGCAAGCCAGGCAGGAAGCGGGTGCGCTTGCTGGTTTCATCCGCCAACTGCGTGAACAGGCAGTGCTCGAGGGGCGGGAATACGGTGTGCGACTGAGCGTCGAAGGATACCGGGCAATGCGCCTCGATGGGCGTGGCTGGGAGCCGCTGGCAGCCTTCTACCGATGGCCCGACGGCTTGCGCCTGAGCCTTGAGCAGGAGGGATATTCCATGAGCCTGGGCGCTGATGCCGGTCAACCCCAGATTCAGATGTACAGCAGCGATGAAACCAGCACCTTCTCCCTGACGTTTGCTGGCAAAGACAGAGTCTGGGCGAGCCTGTCCAGCGATGGCGTCGGCGAGGTCATGATCGATGACTGAGCCATCGCGCATGGGTGGCTTCACCTTGCTTGAAGTCATGGTGGCCCTGGCGATTTTCGCGACCCTGGCCACCGCCGTGCTGTCCGCCAGCCAATACGTGGTGAGACAGGCGGGCGCTGCCGAGGAACGCCTTCTCGCGGCCTGGGTGGCGGACAACCAACTGAACGAGTTGCGCCTGCAATCGTCCCCGGTGATTTCACAGTCCCAACGGGTGGTGAGCATGGGAGATCGCGACTGGGTTGTACGTCAATCCGTACGTATGGCGAGTGATCCGCATGGGTTGGCGGTCGAGGTCGAGGTCGGCCTTGCCGGTCGTGACCACAGCCTGTTCCGCGCCACCGGCTGGATGGCCAATCGGCATGAATGAGCAGGGCGGATTCACCCTGCTGGAACTGGTTATTGCCATTGCGATTTTCGCATTGCTGGGGCTGGCCAGCTGGACGCTGTTCGACAGCGTGGTGCGCGTGCAGCAGGGCACCCAGAGCCACGAACGAGAACTCAGAAAGCTGCAACGCGCCGTGGCAGTGATCGAACGCGACCTGCTGCACATCGCCCAACAGCCTGTGGTGCCTGACCCGACGCAGCTGCAACTGGTGCGCAGCAATTGGCGTAATCCACTGGACTTGCCACGCAGTGAGCGCCAGGTGCTGACCTATCGACTCGACAACGGCGTGCTGTGGCGCGACAGCCGGGCAGAAGGGGCGCAGAGCGTACAGCGACAAAAACTGCTGGACGATGTTCGAGACCTGCGTTGGCGCCTGTACGACAGTCAGGTCGGCTGGCGCGGTGATTGGCCGACCGGGCCGAACCAGAAGGCGCCCCTGGCGGTGGAAATGCAGGTGTCGGCAGGGCGTTTCGAAGCGATACGCCGAGTGCTGTCATTGCCGGGGTCATTTCCATGAGGGCCAATCAACGCGGCGTTGCATTGATCAGTGTGTTGCTGGTCATGAGCCTGGCGCTGTTGATCATCGGCGGCATGCTGCGCAGCCATCGCGCGTTACTGCAAAGCACCGGGCAACAGCTGCAGCAGATGCACCTGCGGCAACTTGGCGTCGCCGGGGAAGCCTGGGGCCTGGGCTTGCTCAAGGCCCAGCAAAAAGATAGCGACCCGATTGCCCAGCCATCCAGCGCTTTCGCTATTGAAGACGCGCAGATCCTTGTCGATATCGAGGACCTGGCCGGGCGCTTCAACGTCAATGCCCTGTTGATTCAGGGCCAGATCGACCAAGTCACGCTCAATCGCTGGATGCGTTTGCTGGTGCTGCTCGAACTGCCGCCGCTGCAACTGGAGCAAGTGGGGGCGTTGCGCGAGCTCAGCCAATTGCGACTGCTTCCGGGTGTCGACGGTGAGTTGTTGAGTCGCCTGGCGCCCTGGGTCGCGCTGTTGCCGGTAGAGGCCGCGACGAACATCAACACGGCACCGGCGCTGGTGTTGCGCACGCTCGACGGTATCGAGCCTGCAACGGCCGAAGCCCTGGTACGCCAGCGTTCCACGGCAGGCTGGCCAAACGTTCAAGCGTTTACCCAGGACCCGCTGTTATCCGGCTTGGGCTTGAGCAGCCATGGCCTGGGCGTTGACAGCCGCTGGTACCGGATCACCGTGCAAGTGACCCAGGGCCAGGGCCATCTGCGTCTGGCCACCGATGTCGAACGCGACCCGAAGACGCGACAACTGCACATCCTGCAACGGCGTGTCCTACCCTCGACCCTCAACGAGATACCGCAATGAAAACCTGGCTTTACCTGACGGCCGAAGGCTTGGCCCTGCCCACGCTCGCCTGGCCTTGTTGCCTATGGACCTCGACCGGCGAACGGCAGCTCTTGCCCTTGGACCAAGCGGCACAGGCACTGGTTGGGCAGGAGGTCGATGTGTTGCTGCCCATGGAGCTGTGCAGTTGGTTAATCAGTGATCCATGGCCGTCCAGGCGCCAGCCTGATGCCCAAGCCATCGCCTTCGCCGTCGAAGAGCAACTGAGCGAAGCCCTGGAAAAGCTGCACCTGAGCACCGGTGCGCGCGATGCACAAGGTCGCTACCCGGTGATGGTGATCGACCGCGAACGATTCGCCGACGTGCTCGCGCTGCTTGCCGGAGTGGGTGTTGTAGTGCGATCCGTGTTTGTCGATGCCGATGTGTTGCCCCGTGACCAGGCGCTCGGTATCCGCTGGTTTGGCCGCTGGTTGCTCGGGGGCGGCTTGCCGGCTCGCCTGACCTTGTCGGATGAGGATTTGCTGGCGCTCAAGCCGGGCTTGCCCATGGACGTGCAGTGGCGCGATGAGCGTCAGGACTGCCCTGATATCGATCAATGGCTGGCCTCGGTGCATGGACAGGCAATCAATCTGTTGCACGGTGATTTCGCTGCGCGTCGCAAGCGCCTGCCCTGGCGGCTCGGCGGACTGGTCGTACTGGCGCTGTTGCTGCTCGACTGGGGCGCCAGCGCGGCACGTATCGGTTTTCTCGAAAACCAGACCCGTCAGCTTTACAGCCGCAACGAGCAGCAATTCAAGGCGTTTTACCCGGACCAGACCCGCATCGTTGACCTGGGGTTACAACTCAAGGCCTTGCAAAGCCCGAATGCGGCCTCCCAGGATGGTCATATCGCCGGACTGGTCAAGCTCGTCGAGCAAGTCATCGGTGCCAGCAACGTCGATGTCCAGCGCATTGAGTTTCGCGAAAGCGATGGTTGGAAAGTCCAGCTGACCGCCAACAGCTTTACCGAACTGGAGTTACTGCGCGAGCGTGGCCGTCAGCAAGGTTTGCCTGTGCGACTCGACAGCGCGAGCAAGGAAGGCGATCGGGTGCGGGCGACCCTGACCCTGGAGCAAGGCGCATGACTCTGAATGGATTGATCCCATGGCTGGCGCTCCCGCAGCGCTGGCAACGCCTGTCGCTGCGCGAGCGTCGGCTGTCGCTGATGTTGGGGGTGTTTGTCTTTGGCGTCGCGGCATTCAGCCTGGTCTGGCAACCGACGCAGCAGCGCCTTGCGACTGCCGAGCGTCAGTACCATCAGCAACTGGCACTGGCGGCGCAACTGCAGCTGGCGCGTCCGCGCAGCACACGCGAACCTGTCACCCAGCCGCTGTCGCTGCACGTCAGTGAAAGCGCCACCGAGGCGGGGCTGGAACTGCATCAGGTCAACACCGACGGCGATCAGTTGCGCCTCAGTCTCAGCGGTGATGCCAAGGCCTTGCTGGCCTGGCTGGACCGCATCGAACGCAATGGCACCGTGTTGCAATCCTTGACCCTGGAAAAGCGCAACACGGTGCTGGAGGCGCGGATGGTACTCAGATAGTCGCGCCGGCTCCCGGCAGCGGTGGCAACTTCGCCAGTTTCAACGCCACCAGCAACGCCACCACCAGCAGCCCACCAATGAACAGACCGATGCCATTCCAGCCGCCCAGGTGCCAGAACACGCCGCCCGCCGTACCGGCAATGCTACCCCCGGCGTAGTAGCAGAACAGGTACAAGGACGATGCCTGGCCCTTGGCCTTGATGGCACGGCGGCCGATCCAGCTGCTGGCGACCGAGTGGGCGCCGAAGAAACCGAACGTGAAGATCAGCATGCCGATGATCACCAGCGGCAATGGTGTGAACATCGTCAGGGCGAGACCGCCGAGCATCAGTGCGATCGTGCTCCAGAGCACTTTGCGACGGCCGAGCCGGTCGGCCAGCGAGCCGATTTTCGCCGAGCTGTAGATACCCGAGAGGTACACCACCGAGAGCAGTCCGACGAAGGCCTGTTCCATGTGATAGGGCTCGGCCAGCAGGCGGTAGCCGACGTAGTTGAACAAGGTGACGAACGCCCCCATCAGCACAAAGGCTTCGAGGAACAGCAGCGGCAGGCCGGCGTCGCGAAAGTGCATGGTGAAACCGTCGACCAGGCTACGCGGGTGCAGTGAGCGGGGGCGGAAGTTGCGTGATTCGGGGAGGATTTTCCAGAACACCGCTGCCGCCATCAGCGCCAGGCCGCCGATCACCAGCATTGCCGTGTGCCAGCTGACGAAGTCGATCAGTACGCCGGTGATAAGACGCCCGCTCATCCCGCCAATGGCATTGCCGCCGATGTACAGGCCCATGGCGAGGCCGATGTGCTGCGGGTGAATCTCTTCGCTCAAATAGGTCATCGCCACCGCTGCCAGCCCGCTCAACGACAAACCGATCAGCGCGCGCATGACCAGCACGCCGTGCCAGCTCGGCATCATCGCGCTGGCCATGGTGCACAGTGCGGCGGCGAACAGTGCCGCCACCATCACCGGTTTGCGGCCGATGCGGTCGGATATGGGGCCCGTGATCAGCAGGCCGATGGCAAGCATGCCTGTGGCCACCGAGAGGATCAGGCTGCTCTGCGCCGCGTTGATGGAATATTCGTGGGACAACAGCGGCATCATCGGCTGCACGCAGTAGAGCAGGGCGAAGGTGGCGAAGCCGCCGCAGAACAGCGCCAGTACCGTGCGCATGAACGCAGGCGTGCCTTTTTCAATGTAGATCTCCGCCAGCTCGGCGACGACTTCGCCCTGTGCGGTGGGTGGGACTTCATGGGCGAGTGGAGCAACAGCAGTTTTCACGGTGGACCTCGGAGGAGCGCAGCCGGTCAGGCAATGAAAAAAGCATATAGCCGGCTAATGATTCAATCCAATATATTGTTCGACCTGTTTGATAGCTTTAACGACCTAATGGGGTATTCATGGAATTGCGTCATCTGCGCTACTTCATCGCCGTCGCCGAAGAACTGCACTTCGGCCGCGCCGCGCAGGTGCTTGGCATCTCGCAACCGCCGCTGAGCCAGCAGATTCAGGCGTTGGAGCAGGAAGTCGGCGCACGCTTGTTCGAACGTACCAATCGTCGGGTCGAGCTGAGCGAGGCTGGTCGGCTGTTCCTGGAAGAGGCGCGGTTGGTGCTGGCGCAAGTGGACAAGGCGGCGGATGTCGCGCGGCGGGCACAGCTGGGCGAGTTGGGTGAACTGAAAATCGGCTTCACCTCTTCGGCACCGTTCAACTCGACCATTCCCCAGGCGATTTTTTCATTTCGCCAGCGTTTTCCGGCAGTGCACCTGAACCTACGGGAAATGAGTAGTACCCAGGTGGCCGATGCGCTGGTGGATGAGTCGATCGAAGTCGGCATCATGCGCCCGCTCGGGCTGCCCGATTCGCTCAGTGTGGTCGAGCTGATGCGCGAACCGCTGGTCGCCGTTCTCAGCGCCAAGCACCCATTGGTAGAGGGCAGCGAGGAGGGCTTGTTTCTGTCAGCCCTGGCGCTTGAGCCCTTTGTGTTTTTTCCGCGCAGCTACGGCAGCGGCCTGTACGCGCAACTGCTAAGCCTGGCCCGGGACGCCGGTTTCAGCCCGCACTTCGCCCAGGAGGCCGGCGAGGCGATGACCATCATCGGGCTGGTAGCGGCGGGGCTTGGTGTTTCGGTGCTGCCGGCGTCTTACCAGCGCATGCGCATCGACGGCGTGGTCTATCGGCCGCTGCTCGATCCAGCGGCGGTGTCGGCGGTGTGGCTGGTGCAGCGCAAGGATCAGAAATCGCCGATGGCTCGGGCGTTTGTTGAACTGCTCACACGCAAGGTTGAACCGCTGTAGGAGCGAGCTTGCTCGCGATGAACCAAAGCACACTGCGTGCACCCAGGAACCCCAAGTCATCGTTAACGACCATCGCGAGCAAGCTCGCTCCCACAGGCTCAGATTTTTCGCCGCTGCTCGTGGGACATTTCTGAACTATCCCGGAGAGGCTACAGCGCCTTGCGGCGTTACCTACAACTACTCCAGAATCGGCCGGCTTGTGCGTTTTGAGGGCCATCGGTAGCTTGAACCGGGTCACTGATTGTCAGTGATCGGGTTTAGTAGCCCTTAGCAAATCGAAGTGCACATGCGCTCCTGATAGGCAGGTATGTCCATACCTGCCCTTGACGGTAGCTGTGCGCAGGGCGCCTTCGGGCGCGCCGGTTTTCGCTTTGCCCGGTCTACTAACCTGCGTACAGCTGCCACCCTTTCATCAGTAGCGATTCGGTGTGGCCCCCACTGTCAGGACGCTGAATCATGACCAATAGCTCAAACCCACCGGATTCCGACCCAGACACTCCACACCAACCCAGCAATATCTTCCTCATCGCCCCCGAAATCGACAACCACACCCTGCTGGAGTACGCCTGCGTTTCACTGGCATCAGCCAATGTCATGGCGAGCGACTTCGCGAGGAGCCTGAACGCCACGCAGAGCCACACACTGCTGGGGATTCAGCAATCGATCATGCTGGGGGAACTGGCGGTGAATCGGGTCCTGGATAATCTCGATCCACCCTGAAAAAACCATATTGCACGTTAGAAAAGATCGCAGCCTGCGGCAGCTCCTACAGGTGTACACCATTCCCTGTAGGAGCTGCCGCAGGCTGCGATCTTTTGATTTTGCTTACGCCCAGCGCTTGAAAATCAACGAAGTATTCACCCCGCCAAACGCAAAATTATTGTTCATCACATACTGGTTGCTCATCTGCCGAAACTCGCCACGCAGGTAGTCCAGCTTGCCGCAGTGCGGGTCGACCTCATCAAGGTTCAGGGTGTGTGCATACAGATCGCGGTTCATCATTTCGATGCTGAACCAGGACTCCAGTGCGCCACAGGCGCCAAGGGTGTGGCCGAGGAAGCTCTTTTGCGAGCTGATCGGCATGTGTTCGCCGAACAGGTTGCTGGTGGCGAGGGTTTCGGCGATGTCGCCCTGTTCGGTGGCCGTGCCGTGACCGTTGACGTAGCCGATGTCGGCAGGGCTCAAGCCCGCGTCTTCCAGGGCCAGCTCCATGGCCCGGCGCATGGTGACTTGCTCCGGGCGGGTGGTGTGTTGGCCGTCGGCATTGCTGCCGAAGCCGACGAGTTCGGCATGGATACGGGCACCCCGCGCCAGGGCGTGTTCCAGTTCTTCGAGCACCAGCATGCCGCCGCCTTCACCGATCACCAGGCCGTCGCGCCCTTTGTCGTAGGGGCGTGGGGTGGTGTGCGGGGCGCTGTTTTTCAGGCTGGTGGCGTAGAGCGCGTCGAAGACCATGGCTTCGGTGGGGCACAGTTCTTCGGCGCCGCCGGCGAGCATCAGCGGCAGGCGGCCGAACTTGATGGCTTCGTAGGCATAGCCGATGCCCTGGCTGCCGCTGGTGCAAGCGCTGGAGGTGGGGATCAGGCGGCCGGTGAGGCCGAAGAAAATGCTGATGTTGGCCGCCGTGGTGTGCGGCATCATGCGCACGTAGGAATTGGCGTTCAGGCCTTCGGCCACCGAGTTGAGCAGCATGTTGCCGAATGCCTTGATCTCGTCGGTGCTGCCGGTCGAGGAACCGCAGGCGACGCCCATGCGCCCGTCCTTGATCGATTCGTCACCGAGCAGTCCGGCGTCGGCCAGCGCCTGTTCCGCCGCGCCGACGGCCAGCCGTGAAACACGGCCCATGCTGCGCAGTTGTTTGCGCGTCCAGTGGCTCGGCACCTTGAAGTCATCGATGGGCCCGGCCAGGCGCGTATTGAGTTCGGTGAAGCGGTCCCATTCATCCATTCGACGAATGCCGCTGCGGTTGGCCGCGAAGTGGCCAGCGATGGTTTCCCAGTCGCTGCCCAGGGAGGTGATGCCGGCCATGCCGGTGACGACGACGCGCTTCATCAGCACAGGCCTCCATTGACGGCCAGAACCTGCCGGGTGATGTACGAGGCTTCCGCCGACATCAGGAAATTCACCGCGCCGGCCACCTCTTCAGCGGTGCCCATGCGCCCTGCGGGGATCATTTTCATCAGTTCATCCACCGGCACGTTTTCATCGAGCATGGCTGTGTCGATCAGGCCGGGTGCGACACAGTTGACGGTGATCTTGCGCTTGCCCAGCTCGATCGCCAATGCTTTCGCCGCGCCGATCAAGCCAGCCTTGGAGGCGCTGTAGTTGACCTGGCCGCGATTGCCGATCAAGCCCGACACCGACGTGATGCAGACAATCCGCCCGGCGGCGCGACGACGAATCATCGGCATCATCACCGGGTGCAGCACGTTGTAGAAACCGTCGAGGTTGGTACGCATCACCACATCCCAATCATCCTCGCTCAGCGCCGGAAAAGCACCATCACGCGTCAGCCCGGCGTTGAGCACCACGCCGTAATAGGCGCCATGGGTTTCGACGTCGGCTTCAAGCTTGGCCTTGCAACCGGCGCGGTCGGACACGTCGAATTGCAGGATGCGCACAGTGCGACCCAGGGCCTCGATCTCGCCTTGCACGGCTTGGGCGTCCGCCAGGCCACTGCGGCAATGCAGCACGATGTCATGCCCGGCCCGTGCCAGGCGCAGGGCGATGGCGCGGCCGATGCCACGGCTGGAACCGGTGACCAGTATGGATTCAGTCATGACTGGACTCCTTCGGATTCATGAAGATATTGAGCCGCCTGAGGCGGGCGATACACGTTCAGCCGGGCGCTGGCATGAATGCCGGGTGCGTTGATGTGGCACTCGAACACGCCCATGCCGTTGTCGTCTTCCAGCGAACGGATGCCGTGCAGGGTCAGCTCGGTGCCGGCGGGGAAACGGTCGACGTTGCATTCGAACTTGCGCGAACCGAGCAAAAAGCCCAGCTCCACGGCATCGCCGCGCTGGCGCGCATGGCAACCGGCGAAGGCCGCGACGCTCTGGGCCATCAGCTCGATACCGACCCAGGCGGGCAGGCTGCCGTCGGGCAGGTTGAACAGGCCGTCGGGCTTGACCCTGAGGCGGGTATGAATCTGTTCTTCATCGAATGCCAGGATCTGCTCGATGAGGATCATGTCGCCAGCATGGGGCAGCAGTTCGGCGAGCGGCCAGTCAATCATGGGGCGTCTCCGATAATCAGGCTGACGTTGTTGCCACCGAAGGCGAAGGAATTGCTCATCAGGTAGCGAGGTCCAGTGGACGCCAGGCGATCGGCGGGAGTCACCCATTTCAGGGCCGGCAGTTGCGGGTCGGGCTGGCCGTCCCAGACATGCGGCGCCAGACGGTGCTCGCGGTTGTCGCTGCTCAGGCTCAACCAGCAGAACGCGGCTTCCAGCGCGCCGGCCGCGCCAAGGGTATGACCGGTCATGGGTTTGCTCGAAGAACAGGGCACGCCGGCCGGGAACAACGCCGCCACCGCGTGGCTTTCCATGGCGTCGTTGTGTTGGGTGGCCGTGCCATGCAGGTTAAGGTAGGCGATCTGCTCAGGCTCAAGTCCGGCCCGGCTCAACGCCTTGCGCATCGCCTGCTGGGCGCCACGGCCGGTGGGTTCCGGGGCGGAAATGTGGTGCGCATCGGAACTGGCGCCACTGCCCAACAGGGCAATCGGCTGGGTGTCGCCAGGCTGTTTGCTCATCAGGAACAGCACGGCTGCTTCGCCGATATTGATGCCGTTGCGGTTCACCGAAAACGGATTGCAGCGTTGCCCGGACACCGCTTCGAGTGCCGAGAAGCCGTTGAGGGTCAGCTTGCACAGGGTGTCGACACCTCCGCACAGCACCACGTCGCAGATGCCCAGGTCGAGCAGGCGCTGGGCACTCATCAACGCGCGTGCGCTGGAGGTGCAGGCGGTGGAGATCACATAGGCCGGGCCGCTCAATTGCAGCCAGTCGGCGAGAAAATTCGCCGGCGCGCCGAGTTCCTGTTGCTGGTAGTCGTAGTCGGCGGGGAATTGCTGTTCGCGCACGTAACGCGCCAGGCCCTGGCTGGCTTCGTCGATGCCCGAAGTGCTGGTGCCCAGCACGATACCGATGCGCTCGCGGCCGTAAGTCTGGATGGCCTGGTCGATGTCGTGGCGAATCTGCAGCGCGGCCTCCATCAGCAGTTGATTGTTGCGGCTGCGTTGGCAGCGCAGTTCTTCGGGAATAGCCACGAGCTCGCCCGTGACTGCACCGACCGGTAATGACCGCTCCCCCACCCAGCCGGCCTCGCTGCGCATGCCGGAGCAATCGCCGGCAAACAGGTTGCGGGCGACTTCGTGCTTATCGTGGCCCAGGGCGCAGACGACCCCGAGGGCATTGAGGTAGGCCGTCATGGCGTGTCACCGCTCAGGGACGTGATTTGATATTTCGGGCCTTTGGGCAGGTTCAATTCGAAGCTCAATGGTTGTGAATAACGGACATCCCAGCGCTCTGGCAGCGAGCGTTGTGCGCCATGTTGCCACGCGTCCGGGTAGTTGCCAGACAGCTCATCCCTGGGGGTCAGCGCAAACAGCAGTGCGGCGAACAGCTCCCGGGCTTCCGGGTTCGGCGGCAACAGGCCATCGGCGTGCCAATGGCCGTCGATCAGTTTCTGACGGGCCTGGGGAATGCCCAGCAGGTCCATCATCGACCAGCGTATCGCCGGGCCTTCACGCTGGATGACCAATACCCAGTCCTGGCGCTGTTCGGCCTGCAGGCGCTGGATGTGCAATTGCAACGGCAACGCCACGCTCGGGGTCTGCTCGGGCAGCGGCGCCTGGCTGGCGCAGGCACTCAGCAGCAGGAGGCAACCGAGCAGCAGGCATCGAATCATCAGACGCACCCTTCAACGGGCTGGCGCACCATGTTGCTCATGTCGCATCCCTTGCACAGAGTTCTGACAACATCCGCAGCCGGCGTTTCGGTTCAGCGACGAATGGATTGCGCTCGTCCCAGGCATAACCGGCGAGGATCGAGCTGATCATGCGGCGGATTTCCGGATTGCCATCCGGGTAGTAGATCACGTCCTGGAAAGTCCCGGCGTACCAGCCCTCGACGTAGCAGCGGAACGTATCGACCCCGCGCTTGAGCGGTTCGGCGAATTCACGCTGCCAGTCCACGGACTCGCCTTGCAGCTGGCGGTGCAGGACGCTTGCGGCCATGCTCGCCGAGCGCATGGCGATGGTCACGCCGGAGGAAAACACCGGGTCGAGAAATTCCGCGGCATTGCCCAGCAAGGCGAAACCGCGACCGTGCAAGGTTTTGACGTTGGCCGAGTAACCGCCGATGGTATTTGCCTTCGTATCCCACACGGCGTTGTCCAGTACCCCGGCCAGGCTGGGAGTCTCGGCAATGAAACCGCGCAGACAATCGTCGAGGTTATCGCTGCGACCCTCGAAATGCTCCGCAGCGGCCACCACGCCGACCGAGCAGCGGCCATTGCTGAACGGAATGGTCCAGAACCAGACGTCACGCTGGGTGGGATGGGTGGTGATGAGGATCTTGGTGCGATCGAAGTTCGGGTGGTCGATATGGTCTTCGACATGGGTGAACACCGCCTGGCGCACCGGGAAATTCGACGGTGCTTCAAGGTCGAGCAGGCGCGGCAGGACACGGCCGTAACCGCTGGCGTCGAGCATGAAGTCAGCCTCGATGCGGTACTCGCTGCCGTCTTCGCGCCGTACGCCGAGCAACGGCTTGGGCTGTTCGATATCGACGCTGACGATGGTTTCGCCATAGCGGATTTCCACGCCCTGCAGCGCTGCCTGGTCAGCCAGCAGTTTGTCGAAATCGGCGCGCTGGACCTGGAAAGTCGTGGGTTTGCCCTGGGTGAAGGTGTCGCCGAAATCGAAGGTGCTGTAGCGCTCGCCCCAGGCAAACGCCGCGCCGGTTTTCAACTGGAAACCCGCCGCATTGACGGCGTCGAGCATGCCCGCTTCCTCGACGAAATCCAGGCAGTGGGACAACAGGCTTTCGCCGATGGAAAACCGCGGGAAATGCTGGCGTTCGATCACCAGTACGTCATGCCCCTTGCGCTTGAGCAGCGCGGCGGCGATGGCCCCTGAGGGACCCGCGCCGATGACCACGATCTGACGACGTTGCGTTTCAACGATTGGCATGGGGGCTCCTTGCCTGGGCGGCAGCTATCAATGGGATCCGGTGCATGCCGGCCAATGCCGGCAGCAGGGTCGCGACCAGGCCCATCAGCATTAGCGCAAAGTACAGCGCCGGGCTGATGAGCTGTTGTTGCAGCAGCAGGTTGAGAAAGACGATTTCGCTCAAGCCGCGAATGTTCAGCAATACGCTTTCGCGCCAGCGACTGGCGCCCTGGAACGAGGCGCCGGCCCAGCCAAGGCCGAGCCAGTTGCCCAGCAGCTTGCTGGCGATCGGCAACAGCAGCAGGGCCGCCAGCTGCACCCAGCCGAGGCTGTCCATGGCGCTGTGCACGTTGATCTGCACGATACCGAAGGTGAGTATCAGCGGAATGGCGATGTACGTCTGCAGGCGGTTCATCCAGATCGCCGACAATGGCAGCACCAGCGGCGCCTTGAGCGCCGCCATGACCAGTACATAGCCGATGCCGAAAATCAGCGCATTGAGCTTGTAGTGTTCGGCGACCACCAGCAAGGCGAAAAAGCCCAGGCTGTAGAGCCAGGTTTGCCGCAGGCCCAACAACCGCAGCAGCACGGGCAGGCAGGCGCCGGCCAGGGGCAGCAACAGGCTGCTCAGGTGCAGGCTGCCCTGGGCGATGGCGAACAGGGTCCAGCAGGCCAGGTCGATGATGATCGCGGTCTGCACCAGTCGCCGGGTGGCGCTGTGCGGGTAATTAATATGCCGCAGGTACAGGTATAACACCGGGATCGCGGTGATGGCGAACAGCAGCCCGACCGCCAGCGAACTGATCCAGGATTGCGGCGGCAACAGCCAGATGGCCGTGGCCAGGCCGCACGAGAACGGAATGCAGAAACTCGGCAGGGCGATTTTCAAGCTCTGGCGGTCCAGTTGCAGATCGATCACATCGCTGAGGATATAGCCCAGCAGCAGGGCGAAACTCAGGCTGTAGAGGTTCTTCAGCCAGCCAGGTGATACCAGTGCTGCGCCGCTCAGTTGCCATTGTGGTTCGATCCAGAAGTACATCAGCAGGGGCAAGCCGAGGGTTGCCAGCAGCAACTGGCTGACGATGGGGATCAGGCCGAAATGGCGCCCGACCCGGGTCGCTACGGCGAACAGTACCAGGGCCATCGCCCAGAACAGCCCGATCATCATTGAGTTGGCTCCGTGAGGCTGGCGGCGTGCACCTGGCGACCGGCCCAGGGCGCGAGCAGGAAGCTGAAAATCAGCCCCAGGCTCACCGACAGGCCGAAGTTGCTCACCGCTGGCGTGCTCGATACCGCCAGCAGGCCGAACGACAGCCAGGTGGTCAGCGCGGCCAGCAAGGTGCCCAGCAGGCTCACGGCGGCGCCGCCAACCTGTTCGCGCATGAGGATGGCGTAGTCGACGCTGATCGCCGTCACCAGCAGCAGGCCGAACAGGCTGAACAGGGTCAACGGCTGCCCCAGCCAGCCGAGGCTGGCCAGGCTGCACAAGGCCGCCAGCAAGGGCAGGGAGACGATGCGCAGTGCGCCACCAAGACCGAACGGCAGGATCAGCACCAGCACGATCAGCACGCAGGAGGCGAGTTTCAGTTCGGCGGCGCTGATCTGGGTGGCGGCGAACACGCTGTTCAACTCGCCCAGTCGGTCCACCAGTTTCACGCCTGGCAAATCCTCGGCCTGTACCCGCAACAGGGCAGGATTGTTCAGGCCCTGCAAGCTGACCATCGCTGCCACGCCGTCAGCGGACGGCCCCAGCCACAATAGGCGATACGGCTCGGCCAAGGGACCGGCCAGCGCGCTGTCGATGTCTTCGACGGGCAGCGCCTGCAATTGGCTCAACTCCGCCTGCAGCGCCTGAGCCGGGACGCCGACATCGAGCAACGGCTGCCAGAAAGCCGGCAATTTGCTCAATGCCTCGCGAACCTTGCGTTGTTCGCTGGGCGGGCTGACCAGTTGATTGAGTGACAGGTAGCCCTGGAGTTTCTCCAGGCCAACCAACTGATCCAGGCGTTCACTCAGGGCGCCCTGGCGTTCGAGTAATTGCTGTTGGTCGGCCGCCTGCACCAGGAAGAACTGGCTGGTGGGTTGATAGCCGGTGATTCGCGCAATGGTCTGCGCTTCGTCGGTCAACTGCTGCGGCGCGCCGACCCACTGGCGGATGTCGTTTTTAGTCTGGAGCTGCACCAGGCCGCCGGCACAAAAAGCGATCAGCAATGCCAGCAATACCGGCGTGCTCAAATACCGCAGTAACGCTTCGCGGCAGCCCAGTAAATATTCGCAAAGCCGCAGTGGCCATTGCGCCGGGCGCAGCTCGGCACCCTTGAGCAGCGCCGGCAGCAGGCACACCGCGGACAAATAGGCACCCAGCAGGCCTGCCGCCGAAAACACGGCGATCTGGGTCAAGGCCGGAAAGGGCGTCCAGGCCAGGGCCAGGTAGCCGATGGCGCTGGTGACCAGGCTCAGGGTCAGGCCCGGCAAGGTCAGGCGCAGCGCCGGCCAGCTGTGCCAGGGTTTCAGGCTCCAGCTCTTGGACAAATAATGCAGGGGGTAATCGACGGCGACACCGATCAGGCTCGAACCCAGTACCAGCGTCATCACATGCATGTGGCCGAACAGTGCCACGCAGGCCACCGCGCCGAACAGCATGCCCACCAGCACCGGAACGAACGCCAGCAGGACACGCCAGCGGCGGAAGGCCAGCAACAGCAACAACAGGATCCCGACGGTGGCACCGCCCCCGACCCAGGTCATCTCCCGGGACGCCTGGCGCTGGCCGTTGGCTGCGTACAACAAGCCACTGGCGGCGAGCAGTTGCACGTCGGCCCGGGCGGCTTCATCGCGGCTGTGCTGGAGCAGGTCGGCCACTTGCAGCGGCAGGTTCATGTCGAAGGCGTTGCCGGTGGCCCGCGCCCGCAACAGCACCCAGTGCTTGCCATCGGCCTCGGCGATCAAGGCGCCACTGCCAATGTCCAGTTGCACGGCACCGTGCTGTGGCTGGCTGTTCTGGATGCGCCCGGTCAGGCCCAGCCAGTCATCCTGGCTCGGCACCAGGCTGAAGCCGGTGAAGGGGTCGAATAGCGCCTGCACCCGTTGCTGGATAAAGGCGTCGGGGTGCTCGATCAATTGCTCGCGATCATCGGCCGCGAGCATGGCCAGTCGGCCTTGCAGCAGTTGCGTGCGCAACGCCGGCAAGTCGGCTTGCAGGTTCCATTGGACCTTTTCGAACAGGCCGCTGGCTTGCCACTGATCCCCCAGCGTTTGCGCCATGGCGATGGCTTGCTGCCTATCGCTATGGCCAACCAGCACCAGCATTTCTCGGTTCAGCGGCTCCTGCATGCGTTGTTCGGCGCGCAATTCCAGCGCATCCGGCGCGGTGCCGGGCACCAGTTCCATCAGGTTGGCCGACAGTGGGGCGCCGTTGCGCCATTGCCAGCCGGCGAGCGCCAGCACTGCCACCAGCAGGATCAGGAACAGCCACGGCAGCCTGCGTTCACTCGGCAAAGTCATGCTGCTCCGTGTCGCTCAAGGGTTGCGCGCTGGTGCTGTCCTGCATGCGCAACAGGGTGCTGTCGCCCTGGGTTTCCAGCAACTCGATGCTGTGCACCAGTTCGCCGCCGGTGATGTTGATCTGGTTGAACACCTGCTTGAGCAGCATCGAGCGCGGCGTCAATGTCAGTGTCCAGTTCTGCGCGTCGCCCGCGAGAGACAGCTCGAAGTCCCGTTGCAGCCCGCTGCTGTCGCCTTGCAGGACGGCCAGGAACAAGCGGTTCTGCTCGGCGCCGGCACTCTTGCCCGGCAGCATCTGCCAGCCGCTGGCGTCACGCCGGGCAATGCCTGCGGCGTTGATGCGGTAGTCCTGTTGCAACGGCGTTTTCAGCAGCCACAACAGGCCAAGATTTTTCGCCAGGACGAAAGTGCCCTTGCTGGTCAGTGGCTGGGGCAGGGCGCGCAGGTGTTTTTCCTGGATGAAGTTGCCGTGGATCACCTCGGGCCTGGCCAGTTGCTCGCTGAGTTGCTGCAGGTCGAAGGCGTTGGCCAGCCCTGGAATGCCCAGCAACACGCAAAACACTGTAGGAGCGAGCTTGCTCGCGAAAAACCTGAGAGCACCGCGGAGTGTCAGGTGCCCAGCGTCACCGTTAACGACCATCGCGGGCAAGCCCGCTCCTACAGGGGACACAATCATGGCAGAGCCCTCGCTACGGCATCGGTGAACACCTTGGGCGAGGCCAATTGCATTTCGCGATTGCTCATGTCGACGGCGACCTGCACGGACACGGCGCGGGTCAGGCGTTCGCCGGTTTCCAGGTCACTGATCAGGTAGTTGATCTTCAACCGGTTCTCCCATTCCACCAGATTGGCGCGCACGTTGAGCTTCTGCCCGAACTCCGCACCGCGTACGTAGCGCAATTGCAGGTCGATCACCGGCCACGCATAACCCGACTCGGACATCGCCGTGTAGTTGTGGCCGATCTTGTCGAGCAATGCGCAGCGGGCGATTTCCAGGTATTTGACGTAATGACCGTGCCAGACGACGTTCATCCGGTCGACGTCGAAGAACGGCACGACGATTTGTGTATCGGTGTGAAGCACTCCCTTGCTACGCATGCAGCCTCCAGTGTTGTGCGGCGATTCGTTGCAGACACAGGCGCAATTCGCCTTCCAGCGCGCGGTCTTCGATGACCGGCGGAAAATCCTTGGCCAGTGCTTCGTGCATGGCCGCCAGGGCCGGTGGCAGCGGCCGTGCATCCTCGGCCTGGGCGCGCAGCCACACGCCCTGGTTGGCGGCCAGCAAGGTCGCGGCGGCGACCTGCTCGGTCAGCTCCAGCACGCGGATCGCATCACGGGCCGCGATGGTGCCCATGCTCACCTTGTCCTGGTTATGGCACTCGGTGGAGCGCGAGAACACGCTGGCGGGCATGGTGTTTTTCAGTGCTTCGGCGGTCCAAGCGCTGGTGCCGATCTGCACGGCCTTGAAGCCGTGGTTGAGCATGGCGCGGTCGGCCGTGGCGCCGGACAGGTTGCTTGGCAAACCGTGGTTGTAGCGCTCATCCACCAACAGGGCGAGTTGTCGATCGAGCAGGTCGGCGACGTTGGCCACGAGGTTTTTCAGGCTGTCCATGGCGAACGCGATGTGCCCGCCGTAGAAGTGCCCGCCATGCAGCACGCGCTCGGCCTCGGCATCGATGATCGGGTTGTCGTTGGCGCTGTTGAGCTCGATTTCAATGAACGAGCGCAGCCAGTTCAGGCTGTCGGCCAGCACGCCGAGTACATGGGGCGCGCAACGCAGCGAGTAGCGGTCCTGCAGGCGATGCAGCGGCGCGGTCGGTGCGTCGATGGCCAGGTCCTTGCGCAGCCACGCGGCGACTTGCATCTGCCCCGGGTGCGGCTTGGCGGCGAACAGGCGCTCGTCGAAATGCTCCGGGTTGCCTTGCAGCGCCACCACGTTCAGCGCGGTGATGCGCGTGGCCAGTTGCAGCAGGTAATCGGCGCGGGCGTAGGCCAGGCAGGCGAGCCCGGTCATCACCGCGGTGCCATTCATCAGCGCCAGGGCTTCCTTGGGCCGCAACACCAGCGGCTGCCAGCCGAGTTCGCGGTGTACATCGGCGGATTGCCGGCGCTCGCTGCGATAGATCACTTCACGCTCGCCGGACAGTGTGGCGGCGACGTACGACAGCGGCGTCAGATCGCCGCTGGCGCCCACCGAACCTTCTTCCGGAATCAGCGGCAGAATGTCGTGTTCAAGGAACGCCTGCAGGCGTTCCAGCAGTTCCACGCGCACCCCGGACACACCCTGGCAAAGCGACTGCAAACGGGCCGCCAGCACCGCGCGGGTGGCCTGCGCGTCCAGCAGCTTGCCCAGGCCGCAGCCGTGGAAGGTGTACAGATGACGCGGCAAGGCCTCGACGTGATGCAGCGGTACCGCGACCACGCAGGAATCACCGTAGCCGGTGGTCACGCCGTAGATCACGCCTTCCTTGTCCAGCAGGGAATCGAGGAACTGCGCGCCTTTGGCGATGCGCTGGCGGAACGGCGGGTCGCCCTGCAATTGCGCCGGCGCCTGGCGGTTGGCCAGGGCCAGCACATCGTCGATGCGCAAAGGGCGTTCGCCGAAGATTACAGGCTCAAGCGTTGGCGTCGTCATCGGTCTTCCAGAAAGGGTAAAAGTTGAACCATTGCTGAGGCGCTTCGAGGCAATAGTGACTCAGGCGCTCGGCATAGCGGGAGGCCCACTGATGAATGACCTGTTCACGGTCGCTGCGTTTCCAGGCGATCGCGTCAGCGAAGGGCTCGAGGGTCAGTCGATAGTCGCCATCGGGCTTCTTCAGGCACAGCAGCAGGTTGACCGGGCATTTCAGCAGCCCGGCCAGCAGCCACGGCCCTTGCGGGAATTTTGCCGGGTGACCCAGGAAGTCCACCGTCACACTACGCCCGCCGTGCAGCGGCACGCGGTCGCCGGCAATCGCCAGCCATTCGCCGCGTTCCAGGCGTTCGTGCAGTTGCAGCATAATCACCGGGTCCAGCTCACTGACCTGGATCAGCCGCAGATTGGTCGCACCGGCTTCGCCCAGCAAGCGATTGAAGCGTTCGGCATGCTTGGTGTGCACCAGCACGTTCATGGTGACACGTTCGCCGATCTCCGCCAGGGCGCGGCAGACTTCGAGATTGCCCAGGTGAGCGCCCACGAGCATTTGCCCGCGAGTGCCGCGCAGCTGGTTGCGCAGCAGCGCCGGGTCGATGATTTCGATCTGCTCGATGCTCAGCTTGCCGTTCCACACGTCGAGCTTGTCGAGCAGGGAGTCGGCGAAAGCCATGAACTGGCCGAACACTCGCCAATGGCTCGGGCGCAGTTCGTCGCGACCGCTCCAGTCGGCGAGCCGTTGCTGGTACTGCCAGGCACTGTGGCGGGCACTGCGGCCGAACAGGAAAAAGTACAGGACGATGCCGTACAGCAACGGGCTCAGCAGTCGACGACCCAGCAGTTTGGCGGCGACGGCGGTGAATTTCATCAGCCAGAAGCTGCCGCGTTCCTCGCGATCGGCCCAGTGCTCCTTGTTGACGCTCATGGGCGCCACCGTCGCCAGAGAATCACCGGCGAGCGCAATAACATGCCGAAGAACAACCGGGTGTGCATGCTCGAAATCAGCACGTTGTCGTGGAACATGCGGAAATGTGAAACACCGTCCATCGGGTAATGCACCCTGGTTTGCAGCCATAACATCGGCAGTCCGCGCCAGGCCAGGCGGACCAGGATGTCCGAGTCGAAGTCCATGCGCTTGCCGATCTTCGCCGATTCGATCAGCGCCAGCACCGGCGGCAAGGGATAGACGCGATAGCCGCACATGGAATCGCGAATCTGCAACGACAGGGTGTTGATCCAGACCATGACGTGGGTCAGGTAGCGGGCGTACAAACGACCCTTCGGCACGCTGTCATCGTAGAGCGGATAGCCACAGACTACGGCTTCGGGATGGGCGCGGGAGCGTTCGATAAAACGTTGCACATCCTGCAGGTCGTGCTGGCCGTCGGCATCCACCTGCAAGGCGTGGCTGAAACCCAGGCGCGAGGCTTCGCGAAAACCGGTCATGACCGCTCCGCCCTTGCCCTGGTTGGCGGCGAGGCGGACCAGATGCACGTTGTCGCGCAACGCCAATTGATCGAGCACCCTGGCGCAGGCCGGGCTGCTGGCGTCGTCCACCAGAATGCACTGCAGGTGGCTGGCGAGCAGCGCATCGACCACGGTGGTGATCGCGGTTTCGTGGTTGTAGACCGGCACCACGGCGCAGGGATTATGCATGCGCCGCCACCAGCAGGATCCGCCCGCTGGAGCAGGTGGCGGTTTCGTTGCGATAGGCGAAATACAGTTTGCCGCGGCTCGGGTCGAAGCGCAGGTGCAACTGGACTTCATCGCCGGGACGGATCAGTTGCTGGAACTTGAGCACTTCCATGCCGGCGAATGTCTCCGGCAGGTTCATCAGCTGTTGGCCCAGATGCATTGCCCACTCCACCTGCACCACACCGGGCAGCACCGGCGCGGTAGGGAAGTGCCCGCTGAAATAGGCAAGGTCCGGGGGTACAGCCAGTTGCAGGCTCCACTCACCGTCGGCTTCGACCTGTTCGAGCACCACAGGTGCCTTGGGGCGCGGCGCCAGCAGCAGGGCTTCGACGTCGGCCTGGGGCAGTTTGCCCTGGGCGTTGAGCGGCAGTTGTTGCAGCAGGCGCCAGCGCCTTGGCAAGGCCAGGGTTTCGCAATGCAGGCTCAGGTGTTGCCGCAATTGTTCCGTGAGTGTGCGTCGTCCTTGATTGCGCAGTACATGCAGGCCCGCGTCAGTCAGGACCACCAGCGCGCCCAACGAGGCGCGGTTTTCCTGAACGACACCCAGGCGCGCTTCGGCCACCCAGTCGTGGGCCATCAGCGCCTGCTCCAGCATCGGCAGCGAGATCCGTTTCTCTTCCAGCTTGACGATCCGATCCAGGCGTCCGAGCAGTTCGAAGCGGCCGTCAGCCGCAATTCGCGCGGCATCGGCCGTGTGCTCGATATGGCCGTCAGGCAAGTAGGGCGAGGTGATGAGCAAGGCCCCCTGGTCGTCCTGGCTCAACTGAACGTTGGCAAAGGGCTGCCACAGGGACTGACCCTGGCGCCAGGCGATGCCGCCCGTTTCCGAACTGCCGAAAATTTCCGTCGGCCATTGGTGAAGGCGTTGTTGCAGGCGCTGCGCGGCCTCGGCTGGCAGTGCGCCACCGGAGGAAAATACCCGACGCACCGCGCTCAGCGCTGCCCAGTCGAGGTTGTCGCCCATGCGCTTGAGCAGGGCCGGGCTGGCCACCCAGGCGAAGGCCGGGTACTCGCGACTGGCGCGCTGCAGGTCTTCCGGGAAGGCCAGTTGCCTGCGCACGAACGGGCGCCCCGCGCACAGTGGCCACAGTACCCGGAACAGCAGGCCATAGATGTGCTGGGTGGCGACGCTGCCAATGATGCAAGCCGAACCCAGGTCGGCGCCCCACAGCTGTTCCAGGGCCTCAACTTCATTGACCAGTTGGCCCAGGTTTTTTTCGATGCGCTTGGGTTCGCCGCTGGAGCCGGAGGTGCACAGGCTCAGCGAGCAGCCTTCAAGGTCGAGGGCGGCGGCGCCAAGGGGGGAATCCTGGTAATCGCCCAGGTGTGCATCGTCCGGCTGATCGGTGAGCCATACATCCACTTCGCCGGACCAGCGCTGGCGGGTCTGCGGTTGCAGGTCGGCCGGCAGCAGCACGCCTACCCCGGCACGCCATGCGCCCAACAGGGCAATCGCCAGGTCGGCGGCGTCTTCAAGATGCACGGCAATGCGCCGCACACCGCGGTTTTGCAGGCTGGCGGCCAGGCGCAGGGCCTGCTCGCGCAATTGTGTGTGATCGAGCTGCGGTTCGGCCGTCACGGCACGCTCCGGCTCGGCCTTGAGCAGCAGGTGCTCAAGTTTTATCCAGTTCATGGGCGGCCTCGTACCCGTTGTCGTATCAGCCATTCAATGGCAAACATCAGGCCTATCAATCCGTAGGAGATCAGGCCGGTGTACAGCATCCACCAGCTCAGCGGCGCCCACAGTGTCAGGGCTGCAGCGCAGATCCCGTTGCACAGGAAAAAGACGCACCAGGCGATGGTCACCTGGCGGGTATAGCGGATGGCCTTGACCGGCAAATGCGCTTCGCGCAGGCGGGCCAGGCGTTCAACCATCGGCGGGCCGTATTTCAGGCTCAGCCCGAACAGTCCCAGCATGAACCCGCTGATCAGTACCGGATACCAACGCAGCAGCGACGGACTGTCGAACAGCGCCAGCAACAGGCAGAACAGGATGGCCACGCATGCCATCCACAAGCTGCCTGGTCGTCGCTTGCCGGTCAGCGCGCGGGCCAGCCACAGGCTGCCCAGCAGCAGCCCGAACTGCCACGGCGCGAAATGCTCCATGCCGAAATACACCGCAAAAGGGTATAGCAGGCCCGCCAGCAGCAGGCTGAGGCCGATCAGTCGACTCATGCGGCCGGTTGAACCAGACGGTAGACCGCCTCGACCACGTCGCTGACGGTACGCACCGATTTGAATTCTTCGGCCGCGATCTTCTTGCCGGTCTGGCGCTTGATGTGATCGATCAGGTCGACCGCATCGATGCTGTCGATTTCCAGGTCCTGATACAGGTTGGATTCGAGGCTCACCCGTTCGGGGTCCAGTTCGAACAGCTCGACCAAGGCATCGCGCAGGGTTATGAAAATGTCGTCACGAGTTTGCATGGTCCGGTCTCAAGCTGCCTGTTTTGCGGTGACGAAGGCCGCAAGGCTCGCCACGTTACTGAAGTGATTGCGCGTGTCCTTGGCGTCGGCATCGATCTTGATGCCGTATTTTTTCTGGATGGCCAGGCCGAGTTCCAGGGCATCCACCGAGTCCAGGCCCAGGCCTTCGCCGAACAGCGTCTGCTCGTCGCCGATGTCGTCGGCGCTGATGTCTTCGAGGCCGAGGGCGTCGATGATCAGGGTTTTTATTTCCAGCACCAGGTTATGAGTCTGCAGATCGCTCATCTTTGGCGAGCTCCTTAGTAAAATAGGTGTGCAAGTAATCGTTGAGCTTGCGCGAGGCCTGAGGGGCAGGGCCTAGCGCTGCGAAAGTCTGGGGATCCATATCGGCCCCGACGCGAATACTGAAGTGTACGCGGCGCTTGGGGATCCGATACCAGGGTTCGGCCTTGGTCAGTGTGGTCGGGCTGACCTTGATCACCACGGGGGTGAGGATTTTCGCACCCCGCAGGGCAATTGCCGCGCCCCCCCGATGAAAGGCGGGTGCCTGGCCCGGCTGGGTGCGGGTGCCTTCGGGAAAGATGATCAGGGGCTGGCCTTGTTTGAGCGCATCGGCGGCGGCATCGAGCATGTCCATGCTGCCGTCGTTGCTGATGTATTCGGTGCGACGCAGGGGGGTGCGAGTGAACGGGTTATCCCAAAGGCTTTGCTTGACCACGCAGTTGGCGTGGGGGACCAGCCCGATCAGGAACACCACATCGATCAGCGATGGATGATTGGCGATGATCATCTGGCCCGGTCGCCCGAGTTTGTCCGCACCTTGAATCTCGTAGGTCAGCACGCCAGTGCGGGCCATGAACCGGACGAACAACCAGAAGCAGCGGCTGACGGTTTGTCGCGCGCGCAACCGGTGGGTCCGGGCATCACCCGGCAGGCAGGCCAGCAGCGGGAAAACCACCAGGCGCAGGCACAGGCCGCCCAGCCCGAACAGGGCAAAGCTCGCGGCCGTGGCCAGCAGCCGCCAATAATAGGCATCGCGGTTTTTTTCAGTCACAGGCTGCGTTGCCAGGTCCATACACGATTTTTCCAGGCATGTTGGCAGGTGGTTTGCGGGCCGAGCAGCGTGCACAACAGATTCAACGCGTGAGGCCAGCGAGCTTTGGACAACGCATCCGTGGCGCTGTTCAGGGTCAACTGCCAGTCATTGCCCGGGGTAATCAGCAGGCCGACGGCATAGGGGAAGGGCACATCGTCGATCCAGGTCGAATAGGCCTGCGGTGGCTGCTCTTCGGTGATCACCAGCAATACCGCGGGTGCGCCTTCAGCCAGCAGGGCCGCGGCCTCCAGCATGCCGTGCTCCAGGCCGTCGCCAGCGGCGGCCAGGGCAGTCATTTCGCTGGTTTCACCGCGCATGATCGACCACAGGCCGATGATCGCGTTATGCACTGACAGGCTGAACTGGGTCGGCGACAGCGGCTGGTCGACGGCCAGGTCGCTGAGAATATCGAAGGTCCGTGGGGTTTCGCCGTGACGGGAAACAAAGACCAATGGCAGGTCCTGACGACCTTCGGCCAATGGCCAGCCGACACTGAAGGCCATCCGCGCCAGACGGCTGAGCCGCCGACGCTGCATGGCCGGCAGGAACGAGACATCGGGTGCGGCATCGCTGCCCGGCAACATCGAGGGTTGCCGGCACCAGGCCTGCCAGTCATCCACGCTTTCAAGCCCCGGGGCCCAAGCGCGCCACTGGGCGATGTTGAAATTGATCACAGACATTCAATCCCGCCCTTGCAGGCTTCCTGACGCGGTGAGTGACGCATTGGCACGGCACACCCTACGTGGCGCTTGGCGCCGAGTGGTGCGCATTATCCCGGTGCGGCGAACCTGTAGCAAATGCTGGTTACATTTTGCCCAGTGGGATTTACCGGTCAGTTCGCAAAAACTGAACGATTGGCAATCATTCACGTTTTCATGGGCCGTCTGTCGGCTTTGAACTCGGTTCAATGAGGCGCCAGCGGCTTTTTCAGCAGGAAAAGGCTGATGACCGTGTAGTCCCTGTGTTTGTGAGGTAGCGAAGCCATGCCGTGGACCACTACACTCGGTCATTCTTTGATACACGGAGGTTTTGCAATGCGGCGCGTGGTGTTCAATCAGAAAGGTGGCGTGGGCAAATCCAGTATTGCCTGCAATCTGGCGGCGGTCAGCGCCAGCGAGGGTTATCGCACCTTGTTGGTCGATCTCGATGCCCAGGCCAACTCCACTCAGTACCTGACCGGCCTCACCGGTGACGATATCCCGATGGGTATAGCCGATTTCTTCAAGCAGACCCTGTCCTCCGGGCCTTTCTCCAGGAAGAACCAGGTCGACATCTACGAAACCCCATTCGAAAACCTTCATGTCGTGACCGCTACTGCCGAATTGGCGGACCTGCAGCCAAAGCTTGAGGCCAAGCACAAGATCAACAAGCTGCGAAAATTGCTTGAAGAGCTGGACGAGGATTACGACCGGATTTACCTCGATACCCCTCCTGCTTTGAATTTCTATGCTGTTTCAGCATTGATTGCCGCCGATCGTGTGCTAATTCCTTTCGATTGCGACAGTTTCTCGCGTCAGGCGCTATACGGTGTGCTGGCGGAAATCGAAGAGCTCAAGGAAGACCATAACGAAGGGCTGGAAGTCGAGGGCATCGTCGTCAACCAGTTCCAGGCCCGCGCCAGCCTGCCACAGCAAATTCTCGATGAGCTGATCGCCGAGGGCCTGCCGGTGCTGCCGGTGTACCTGGCCAGCTCGGTGCGTATGCGCGAATCCCACCAGGCGAATACGCCGCTGATCCATCTCGATCCGCGGCACAAGTTGACTCAGCAGTTTGTCGAACTGCACAACCTGCTGGAAAACACCTGAAGATCAAAAGATCGCAGCCTGCGGCAGCTCCTACAGAGATCGTTTCAACACTGATTTCTATGTAGGAGCTGCCGCAGGCTGCGATCTTTTATGGCGGTCTCAGATCCCCTGGCTACGCAACCAGCTCATCAGCTGCGGTAGCGGGAACGCCCCGCTCTGACGCGCCACTTCCCGACCGTTCTTGAACAGAATCAGGCTCGGAATCGAGCGTATGCCTAACTGTGCCGACAATTGCTGGTTCGCCTCGCTGTCCAGCTTGGCCAGGCGACACTTGCCCGCCAATTGCCCCGCCGCCTGCTCGAACACCGGCGCAAACGACTTGCACGGCCCGCACCAGTCAGCCCACACATCCACCAGCAGCGGCAGATCGCCCTTGATCTGACTGGCGTAATCGCCTTGCTTGAGTTCGAAAGGCTTGTTCAGCAGGAGTTCGGCCTTGCAGCGTCCGCATTTCGGATGGTCGTTGAGGCGCTCCGCCGGAATACGGTTCAGGCCGTTGCAGTGGGGGCAGGGGATGAGGAGTGGGTCGGTCATGAGGGAGGTCCTGTTGAGAAGCCGATCACTGCTATTTGGAGACGTTTGCTCATATTTTCAATTGTGCGGTGTCGCTCGATAAAACTAGGCTGAGTCGTACTAAGCGAGACCACTGGTCTGGTTTGGGTTATCGCATATTGCGATATTTTCAGTCTGTGATTAACTCACCATTGCGAAATGCGATAAGGATGTTGCATGCGAGTGTTTTCCGAAAAACGAATCTGGGATGCCAAGGAAAAGTGGCCGCAGGCGGCCAGTGCACTGGACCAGTGGTATCGAACGGTAAAGCGCGTCACGCCAAATGATTTTGCAGCAATGAAGTCTTCATTTCCCGCAACCGACAAGGTTGGTGAGCTTCATGTTTTCGATATTGGTGGTAACAAATTACGGCTGATCGCCTACGTTCGATATCGGCATCAAAAAATCTACATCAAGCATGTGCTGGATCACCGCGAATATGACCGCGGTAAATGGAAGGAGGGTAGGGTATGAGCATTCTGATAAAAAACGCAGCGGAGCACTGGGAGTTTGTAGCGCCATTGCTACGCAAACCCAAAAACGAAGACGACTATGACACGCTGGTGCAGGCACTCGACGAGTTACTCGAGATGACCGGAGTTGACGAGTCGCATCCTCTGATGAGTCTGGTGGACATCATCGGTGACTGGATTGAGGAATGGGATCACAAGCATCACCCAATGCCCCAAGCCACAGGTGCTGAAGTGCTTGGATACATGATGCGCGAACATGGTTTGACTCAAAGCGACCTGCCAGGCGTCGGGCCTCAGTCGGTCGTTTCCGAGATCCTGAGCGGCAAGCGCCAGCTCAACCTGCGGCAGATCCGCTGGTTGGCCGAGCGCTTCAATGTGCCGGTGGACGTCTTTATCTGACGCGTCTCACGACGAACAACTGATCTCCAGATGCTTGCCCCACTCCGGCGGCCGTTCGGCGTAGCTTTCCATCCCCGGCTGTTCCTCGAACGGCTTGCTCAGCACGGCGTGCAGTCGGCGAACCTCCGAGTAGTCGCCACTTTCCGCCGCATCGATAGCCTTCTGCGCCAGGTAGTTGCGCAGGATGTACAGCGGATTCACGGCATGCATCCGCTTGCGACGCTCCTCCTGATCCACCTCGCCTTCTCGGGCCACGCGCGCGACATAGAGCTCGCCCCAGGCATCGAAACCCTTGAGGTCGACGAAGTCATCGCGCAAACGGGAGATAGCCGCTTCGGGTGAGTCTTCACCCAGGCGCCGGAAGAACAGGCTGTAATCGACGCCGCTGTTCTGCATCAATTGCAGCAGATGCTCCAGCAGCTTCTGGTCGTCGTCCTCGGCGGTGGTCAGGCCCAGGCGGCGGCGCATCAGGTCCAGGTAATGGGCCTGGAACAGCGGCAGGTACAGGCCCAAGGTTTCGCGCAGCGCTTCGACGCTGATGAACGGAGTCAGGGCCTGGGCCAGGGCGCTGAGGTTCCACTGGCCGATCGGCACCTGGTTGCTGAACGAATAGCGACCCTGATCATCGGAGTGGTTGCAGATGAAATTGGCGTCGAAGTCATCGAGGAAGGCGAACGGGCCGAAATCGAACGTGATACCGAGGATCGACATGTTGTCGGTGTTCATCACCCCGTGGCAGAAGCCATAAGCCTGCCACTTGGCGATCAGTTCGGCGTTGCGCTCGACGATTTCACGGAACATCGCCAGGTACGGTTCCGGTTGTTCCAGGCACTCGGGAAAGTGCATGGCCAGAACATGCTCACCCAGCACTTTCTGCTGCTCGGGGCGTTTGGTGTAGTAGAAATATTCGAAATGCCCAAAGCGCACATGGCTCGGTGCCAGGCGCAGGACCATGGCCGCGCGCTCCTGTTTTTCCCGCCAGACCGGGGTGTCGGAGCCGATCACGCACAGCGCCCGGGTGGTCGGGATGTTCAGGGCATGCAAGGCTTCGGAGGCGAGGAACTCGCGGATAGAGGAGCGCAGCACCGCGCGGCCATCGCCCATGCGCGAAAAGGGCGTCTGGCCGGCGCCCTTGAGGTGCAGGTCCCAATGCTCGCCTGCCTCGTTGTACACCTCGCCCAGCAACAGGCCGCGACCATCGCCCAGTTGCGGGTTGTAGGAGCCGAACTGATGACCGGAATAGACCATCGCCCTGGGAATCGCGTCGGCCCAGAGTTTGTGGCCGCTGAACAGCTCGGCGAACTCTGGGGTCTCGGCCACTGCGGGGTCGAGGTCGAGTAGGGCCATGGCAGCCGGGCTCGCGACTACCAAGCGTGGGTTGTCGATAGGTTCGGGCAGCACGTGGGCGGAAAACGCATCGCCCAGGCGGTCGAAGCGGTTGTCGAAGGTCAGTTCGTCGAGGGCTTTCAAGGGCCGGCTCCAGCAGAATGTCCGAGCATTCTGCTGGGGATTGGCCGGTTAGTCGAGTTTGGCGGCGGGCGGTTCCTGCGCCGGTTTGCCGTCGACCATTGGCACGATGGTTTTCGTTTCCGGTTCGATCGGCACCAGTTTATATTCCTGGCCGTGAAGGTTCTTGAGGTAGACCTCCATCTGGCGGAACGAGATGTTGATGTGCTGCTTCTTGAACTCGCGGTTGATGAAGCGGTTGACCTCATCGAGCACCGGGTTGCGGTCGCCCAGGTCGCGCACATGCATGCGCAGTTCGTGGTCGAGGGTGCTCTCGCCGAAGTTCAGGAAGTACACGTGCGGCTCGGGTTCCTTGAGCACCCGCGGGTTTTCCCGTGCGGCTTTCAACAGCAGTTCTTTCACCAGGTCGAGGTCCGAGCCGTAGTCGACCCCGAGCTTGAGGGTGACTCGGGTGATGGTATCGGTCAGCGACCAGTTGATCAGTTGCCCGGTAATGAACGTCTTGTTCGGGACGATGATGTCCTTGCGGTCGAAGTCGGTGATGGTGGTGGCGCGGATGCGGATTTTGCTCACCGTACCCGACAGGTTGCCGATGGTGATGGTGTCGCCAATGCGCACCGGGCGTTCGAACAGGATCATGATGCCGGAGATGAAGTTGGCGAAGATCTCCTGCATGCCGAAGCCAAGGCCTACCGACAGTGCCGCGACCAGCCATTGCAGCTTGTCCCAGCTCACGCCGAGGGTCGACAGGGTCGAGACGAAGCCGATGCCGGCGATCACATAGGACAGCAGCGTGGTGGTGGCGTAGGCGCTGCCCTGGGCCAGGTTCAGCTTCGACAGCACGAACACTTCCAGCAGACCCGGCAAGTTACGCGCCAGGGCAAAGGTGATGCCGATGATGATCAGCGCGCCGAGCATGTCGCCGATGCTGATGGGCACCATGCTCATGTTGGCTCCGGTGCCGCTGGTGTATTCGTAGAGGGTGACGTTGTCCAGGTACGAGAACACCGTGATCAGGTCGGCCCAGACCCAGTAGAGCGCGGCGATGAAGCCGCCCAGCAGCGCCAGGCGGATCAGGCGCAGGGACTGTTCGTTGACCTTCTCGATGTCCATCGTCGGTTCTTCGATGACCGCTTCGCCATCGCCGGCTTCCTTCGCCGCCTGGCGTTTGGCCAGGGCGCGCTGGTAGGCCAGGCGGCGTGCCGCCACGCTCAGGCCGCGCACGAAAGTCGCTTCGATCACCAGCCAGAACATCAGCAGGTAAAGGGTGTTGATCAGCCGGTCACTGAGTTTCAGCGCGGTGTAGTAGTAGCCAAAGCACACGGCCACGAACAGCGCGATGGGCAACGCGGTAAACCCGATGCCCAGGACCTTGCGGAACAGCGAGGCGTTCTCGTGGGTCGGGCTGCTGATCAGCAAGCGGCTGAGCAGCCAGGTCATCAGTGCGTAGCAGATCAGCACCACCGGCATGCCGAGCACGTCATCGGCCAAAGCCGCTGGTTGCAGCTCGGCAACCGCCACCACGGTGACCAGCGCCATCACCACCATGCCAAGGCGACGAACCCAGCCGCGGAGGAATTCGACCTGGGGTTTTTCCCAGCGGAAATGCAGTTCCGCTACGCCACCTGGCGCCAGGATGCGGTAGGCGGTGTAGAACACCAGCCAGGCCCCGGCCATTTGCAGCAACGCCGCGCCCATGCTCGCGTTCTGCCCGCGGGCGTCGATTTGCAGGGCCAGGCCACACAGGGCGAGGCCCAGCGACACCGGCATCGCCAACAGGATGTTGATCAGAATGGCCTGGGGCGTGTGCCACTGGCTGTCGCGCTTGAAGTGGCCGATGTCCTGGTGAACCTTGTTGAGGCGCGCATACAGCTGCTTGCGTCGCCACAGCAGTGCGCCAATCAGCAACGCCAGCGGCAGGAACAGCAGGGGGCGCTGGGTCAGGCCGTCGACCAGTTCACTCAGGCTTGAGGCCCAGGGCAGGGTGTCGACCTGACGGTTCAGGCGTTCCGGCACAGCCCGCATCCACTCCAGATCCAGCGGCTTGTTGCTGGGAATCCAGAACATCTGCTCATCGAGGGTCGCGCGCAGGCTCTGCGCCGTGCTGAGCAGTTGCTTCTGGTTCAGTTGCAGGGTAATGGATTCGTTGAGCACCGCGCTCAGTTCGCGGTTCAGCCGCTCCAGCAGGTCGGCGCGGGTGGTGGCCAGTTCCAGCAGGCTCTTGCGCAGCTGCGGCGTGACTTGCTCCGGCGGCTGGGTCGACAGCAGGTTGTCGACGTAGGCGGCCGGGTTGCTGAGCAATTCCCGTTGCTGGCTGACTTCGAACTGATACAGGCGAATGTCGGCGATCTGGTCCGCCAGGTCACGGTCGACCCGAAGGCGCGGCAAGGCCTGTTTCTGTTTGTAGAGAATCTTGGAGAGCAGCAGGCTGCCCTTGAGCACGTTGATCTGTTCGTCCAGGGCGGAATCGCTCTGGGTCAGGCTGTCCAGTTGTTGCTTGGTCTGCAGGTTTTTCTGGGTGACTTCGTTGAGGCGGTCGGTGCTTTTGAGCAGGTAGTCCGAGAGCTTCAGGTTGGCCGTGCTTTCGATGGCCAGCAGGCTGCTGCCGCCGGCCTTCTGGGCTTCGATCGATTGCTGGGTGACCGTTTCCTGGGACTGCGCGAGGCGCTTCTGGTTGATCAGGTTTTGCAGCTCTTGAATTTCCTGGTCCAGGCGATCTGATTTTTCCGAAAGCAGATCATGCTGGCTGTTGCCCAGGTCTTGCAGCTGAGTGTTGCCCGCCAGTTCCTGGCGGCGCAGCGGGATCAGGGCGTTCAAGGCCGCGAGCTCGGCATTGAGCTGGTCCCGTTGCTCGCCGCTCAGGGTCTTGCCGGCGTCTTTGCCGGCCTTGAGGATGTTGTTGATCTGCTGGATGCGCGTCTGGCTGGCGGAAATTTCCGCCTGTGCGCGTTCGGGGCGAGTCTGGGCGGTGATGATCAGGCTGTTGGCGTCGCCCAGGGCTTTTTGCAGATCGCTTTGCTGGGTTGCCCGTTCGGTGAGCATTTGCTCAAGCTGCTGGATCGACTCCTTGGCAAAGCGTTGCGCCACCGGCACCACGCTGCTGGCCTTCAGGCGGGCCAGTTCACGCTGGTTCTCGATGGTCAGTTTGGGCGCGGTCGCCAGTTGTTGCTTGAGGTCGACCAGCTTCTGCTCGTAGTCGCGCTGGTTGTTGAGCTGTGTCAGCGTGCTTTGCAGGACCGATTGCAGGGCCTTCTGGTCGGCTTCCGGCAGTTTGCGGTCGGCGATCTTGTCCAGGCTCGCCTGCACGGATTCGCGGTTCGGCGGTTCGGCGGCTTGTACTGTACCGACAGAGAGGCTCAGCCCCAAAAGGACCATGACGAAAAAAGTGCGCAGGCTTGACATAGAGACCGATCAAAAACAGGACGAAGAGTGGAGTTTAGAGGAAGAGTCCCGGACCCGGGCGACTTCCTTCGGGGAATCTGACGCCCACTTTGCCGATCTTGTTCCCCTCCATGACCGCGACGGTCCAGATGGTATTGTTCCATTCCACCTGGTCACCGACCACGGGTGCACCGCCGACTTTCTGGGCAATGAAGTGGCCCAGCGACATGTCCGGATCGATGCCTTCGACCTTCAACCCGTACAGGGCAGCAACCGCGGCCAGCTGGGCGTCTCCTTCGAGTACGAAGTCGCCGAAGAAGCGCAAATCGAGGCCGCGTTGCGGTGCCTGGCTGAACAGTTTTCCGAGGGCCGCCAGGTTGTGTTCGTGGCCGATAACACACAGTAAATCATCGACTTCGAGCACCGTACTACCCGACGGATGGAGCAGTTGCTGGCCACGAAACAGGGCGGCGATGCGCGTGCCTTCCGGCATTTTCAGTTCGCGAAGGGGCGAGCCGATGCACCATTTTTCGGCGCCAAGACGATAAACGAACAGTTCCCACTCGCTGGTGACGTGCACTTCCAGGGCGGAGCGGGAAATTGGCGCAGGCTCGGGCGGCACGGTTACCTTCAGGAGCTTGGCGATCCATGGCAGGCTAGTGCCTTGCACCAGCAGCGACACCAGCACGATAAAGAAGGCGAGGTTGAAGTACAGTTGGGCGTTGGGCAGGCCCGCCATCAGCGGGAACACCGCCAGAATGATCGGAACCGCACCGCGCAGACCAACCCAGGAAATAAACGCTTTCTCTCGCCCGTGGAAGGCCTTGAACGGCAGCAGGCCGACCATCACCGACAACGGCCGGGCAAACAGGATCATCCACAGCGCCAGTCCCAGCGCCGGCAATGCAATCGGCAACAGGTCGTGGGGCGTGACCAGCAGCCCCAGCACCAGGAACATGCCGATCTGCGCCAGCCAGGCCATGCCGTCGAGCATGTGCAGAATGCCGTGGCGGCTGCGCACCGGCCGGTTACCAATGACCAGACCGCACAGGTACACGGCCAGGAAGCCGCTGCCATGCAGGGCGTTGGTCAGGGCGAACACCACTAGGCCGCCGGCAATGACCAGGATGGGATAGAGGCCGGTGGCCAGGTTGATCCGGTTGACCAGTTGCAGCATGAGCCAGCCACCGCCGAGGCCGATGACGCCACCGATGCCGAACTCGCGCAGCAGGTGGGTCAGCAGGCTCCAGTGCAGGCCGGTCTGGCCACTGGCAAGCATGTCGATCAGGGTCACGGTGAGGAACACCGCCATCGGGTCGTTGCTGCCGGATTCGATCTCCAGGCTGGCGGTCACCCGTTCGTTCAGGCCTTTGCCGCCCAGTAGCGAAAACACCGCCGCGGCGTCGGTGGAGCCGACGATGGCGCCGATCAGCAGGCCCTGGATCAGGTTCAGGTCGAACAGCCAGGCCGCGGCCATGCCGGTCAGCCCGGTGGTGATCAACACCCCGACCGTGGCCAGCGACAGCGCCGGCCATAACGCCACGCGGAAACTCGACACGCGGGTACGCAATCCGCCGTCGAGCAGGATCACCGCCAATGCCAGGTTGCCGACCAGATAAGCGGTGGGGTAGTTGTCGAAGATAATGCCGCCGCCATCGACGCCGGCCGCCATACCCACGGCCAGGATGATCACCAGGATCGGGATGCCGAGGCGCGACGAGAGTGAACTCACCAGAATGCTCGCACCTACCAGCAACGCGCCGATCAAGAACAGGCTGTTGATGGTCGTCGCATTCAAAGGCAGTACTCCGGAAGGCTGGAAAGCGGGCACAAACTGACCATGCAGTCTGCGTGCCAGCGATTCTAACCTGTTGAAATGTGATGCTGTCAAAAAGCTTTGCAGGGGCACACGGTCGATGCTCGTGGATTTGCACCATGGCGACGAAGTGCAGGAACCAGATCGGCCAATCACAGTCTCTACAGTTCGCGAGAATGGTCACCGGCCAGGAAAATCAAGGCCTTGCGCCCGCATAACCCTGGCATCCATCGTGACTTTTCTTTATCGTACGCGCCCTTTGAAAATGCCCGGAAAATCAAAATGTTGGAAGCATCCCTAAGCCAATTGGAACAACTGGTCAGCGACCTCGTGCAACAGAACCAGGCGTTGGTCGGCACCAACCAGGCCCTGAGCGCCGAACTGGCCCAGGCCAAGGACGAAAACGAAAGCCTGCAACTGAGCCTGATGGAACAGGAAGAGAAGCAAGGCGCCACCGTTGCACGCATCCAGGCCCTGGTTGAGCGCGTCAGCGCTGGCCCTGTCAACGCATGAGTTACGGCCCAGGTGTGAAAGTCGTCTCGATCCTGGGGGAAGACTATTCGATCAAGGCACCGGCCGGGGAAGAGCAGACCCTGCTGGACGCTGCGTTGATGCTGAAAGCTGCCCTGGCCGACACCAAAAAGAAGTACCCGACCCTGATCGGTGACCGACTGCTGGTGCTGGCGGCGATGAATCTGTGTTCCCAGCAGATCGAAATGCAAAAGCAGCACAAACAGGAACTCGACCGTTACCAAGAGCAAGTCAGCGCCACGGTTGAAGTGATCTCCAAGACGATCAATCAGGCCTGATCGGCTTTGCGCACAACCAAAGAATAAATTGTCGGTTTAGTTGTATACAATCGGCACGGCTGTTGCAGTGTTTCAGCCTCTTATTCTTTGGGGGTGCTCCATGCAGTTCTGGCGTCGCAGTATTCAGTGGCAATTGATCCTGAGCATGGGCACCGCCCTGCTGGTCAGCATCGTGATCGTGGTTGGCGTTTATACCCTCGTGGTCAACCGCCTCGCCCAGCGCTATCTGGTCGAACAGGCGCTGCCGTCGAGCATCGAAGCGATGCGCAACGACATCGAACGCATCCTCGTCCAACCCCTCACCGCCGCCAAGGACATCGCCAGCAACAGCATGGTGCGTGACTGGCTGGCTGCGGGTGAAGACAGTGCCCAGGTCGACACCTTTACTGCCTATCTCGAAGGCATCCGCGCCGAGCACAAGGCCTTTACCACGATTATCGTCGGTACCGCGTCCAATCATTACTTCAACGAAAAAGGCCTGGACCGGACCCTCAGTCGTTCCAATCCGAAAGACGCCTGGTTCTACTCGTTTCTCGACAGCAACCAGCCGCGCACGCTCAATATCGACAACGACACGGCCACCGGAGAATTGGCGCTGTTCATCGACCTTAAAGTCGAGAAGGCAGGAAAGGTGGTGGGCGTCGCCGGGCTGGGACTGAGCATGAAAGGGCTCTCGGAGCTGATTCACAACTTCAGTTTCGGTGAGCGCGGCAAGGTCTATCTCGTGCGTTCCGACGGTTTGATCCAGGTCCATCCTGAAGCGCAATTCAGTGGCAAACGCACCTTGGCTGAGCAGGTGGGTGGCCCTGCGGCGCAAGCGGTCATGAGTCAAGGAAACGCAGCGAGCAGCAACTTCCAGCGCGATGGCGAAGATTTTCTGGCATTGAGCCTGCCCCTGCGCGATCTCGGCTGGACCCTGGTGGCCGAAGTGCCACAGGCGCAAATCTACGCGGAGGCCCGTCGCGCCATGTGGATGAGCGGCGGTATTGGCCTGGCGGTGGCACTGGTGTGCCTGCTGCTGGTGGTGTTGCTGGCCCGTGGCCTGGTACGGCCGATTCGTCAGGTAACAGCGGCGCTGGTCGCCATCGGTAGCGGTGGTGGAGATTTGACCCATCGGCTGGATGCCAGTCGCGCCGATGAACTGGGCGATCTGGCGCGTGGCTTCAATCGGTTCCTTGATAGCCAGCGCGAGATGATCGGCGAAGTGCTGGCCACCAGCGAACGCTTGCGCACCGCAGTCGGCCAGGTGGCGCGGGTGGTGGACAACACCGCAGAGCGTTCCGGGCGCCAGCAGGAGATGACCGACATGGTTGCCACCGCTGTTCACGAAATGGGCTTGACCGTGCAGGAAATTGCGCAAAACGCCGGCAACGCGGCAGTCGCTTCGCAAAACGCCCGGGATGAAGCCCTGCAGGCTCGGGAAGTGGTCGGCGGTTCGATCCGCCATATTGAAAGCATGTCCGACGAAATCGGTGTCGCCGCCAGCGCCGTGGGCGAGCTGGCCAATCAGGTGGCATCGATCGATCAGGTGCTGGCGGTGATTCGCGGGATTTCCGAACAGACCAACCTGCTGGCGCTCAATGCCGCGATCGAAGCCGCGCGAGCAGGAGACATGGGGCGCGGGTTTGCAGTGGTTGCCGATGAAGTGCGCACTTTGGCTCGACGTACCCAGGCTTCTACCGATGAGATCCAGCAGATGATCGGCAGCCTCAAGCAGGGCGCGGAGAATGCGGTGTCGTCGATGCATTCCGGGCAAGCGGCCACGGGCACGGGGGTTGAGTCAAGTCAGCGCACCGGGGCCTCATTGACGGCGATTACCGGACAGGTCGAGCGCATCAGCGACATGAACCACCAGGTGGCGACGGCGACAGAAGAGCAATCGGCGGTGACCGAGGAGATCAATCGCAACGTGCAGGGAATTTCCGATCTGGCGCGGGCGACGGCAGGGGAGGTCAGGGCTTGTCGGGAGGATTGCCAGACGTTGCAGCGGTTGGCGGATGATCTGGCGCGGCAGATGGGTGGGTTTCGCTTGAGCTGATGGGTTGTCGGTGCGGGCCTCTTCGCGAGCAAGCCCGCTCCCACAGTGGATCGCATTTCAACTGTGGGAGCGGGCTTGCTCGCGAATGGATTTCAGCTGCACCTCAAGACTTGGATCAGAACCACTCATCCTGCATGTTCAAGCAAACATCATCCCGCGCCTCAAGAATCGCTAGTTCATGGTGGCAACCCGGCACTTCCCAGGTCAGGAAGTACCGTGCCGCCTGCAACTTGCCTTTATAGAAACTCACATCCGCCGCATTCCCCTTGGCCAGCCCTTCCTCGGCGCGAATCGCCTGTTCCAGCCAGCGCCAGCCAATCACCGCATGGCCGAACACTTTCAGGTACAGCGCGGAGTTCGCCAGGCTGCTGTTGACCTTGCCCTGGGCCAGGTCCGTCAGCAGGCCAATGGTCACGGTTTGCAGGCGCGCCACCAGTTTCTCCAGCGGCTCACGCAGTGCAGTCAGCGATTCATGGGCCTGTGCGCGCTCGGTGGTGTCGGCGATCAGGCGGATCAGTTGCTTAAGCCCGGCACCGCCGTTCTGTGCCAGTTTGCGCCCCAGCAGGTCCAGCGACTGGATGCCGTGGGTGCCTTCGTGGATCGGGTTGAGGCGGTTGTCGCGGTAGTACTGTTCAACCGGATATTCGCGGGTATAGCCGTGACCGCCGAGGATCTGGATCGCCAGCTCGTTGGCTTTCAGGCAAAACTCCGACGGCCAGGATTTGGCGATGGGCGTCAGCAGGTCCAGCAGTTCATGGGCCTGCTTGCGTTCGGCTTCGGTCTCGAGGGTGGTGGTGTCGTCGAACAGGCGGGCGGTGTACAAACCCAGGTCGAACGAACCTTCGACGTAAGCCTTCTGGGTCAGCAGCATGCGTTTGACGTCGGCGTGCTGGATGATCGCCACGGGCGCAGTGTTCGGGTCCTTGCTGTCCGGCACGCGACCCTGCGGACGCTCGCGGGCGTACTCCAGGGAATACAGGTAGCCGGCGTAGCCAAGCATCACCGCGCCCATGCCGACGCCGATCCGCGCTTCGTTCATCATCTGGAACATGTAGCTCAGGCCGTGGTGCGGCTTGCCCACCAGATAGCCGACGCACTCACCGTTATCGCCGAAGTTCAGCGCGGTAGACGTGGTGCCACGCCAGCCCATCTTGTGGAACAGCCCGGCCAGCAGCACATCGTTGCGCTGGCCCAGGCTACCGTCATCGTTGACCAGGAACTTGGGCACGATGAACAGCGAAATGCCCTTCACCCCGGCGGGTGCATCCGGCAGCTTGGCCAGGACCATGTGCACGATGTTTTCCGACAGCGGATGATCGCCGCCGGAGATGAAGATCTTGTTGCCCTTGAGTCGATAGGTGCCGTCCAGCGCAGGCTCGGCACGTGTCCGAATATCCGAAAGCGACGAGCCTGCATGGGGCTCGGTCAGAGCCATGGTGCCGAAGAAGCGACCGTCGATCATCGGTTGCAGGAAGCGGCGCTTCTGTTCTTCGGTGCCGAAACTTTCGATCAGGTTCGCCGCGCCCATGGTCAGGAAGGGATAGGACGTTGTCGCCGCGTTGGCCGATTGAAAGTGGGCGAAGCAGGCCTGGGACAGCAATGTAGGCAACTGCATGCCGCCTGCGTCGAAACTGCGCGCGGCATTGAGGAAACCGGCTTCGAGGAAGGCATCCACCGCCGGTTTCACTTCGGGAATCAGGATCGCCTTGCCGTCTTCATAGCGTGGCTCGTTCTCGTCGCCCTTGCGGTTGTGCGGGGCGAAGAACTTCTCGGCGATGTTGCGGGCGGTGCCGAGGGCGGCATCGAAGGTCTCGCGATTGTGCTCGGCGAAACGCTCACGCTGGGTCAGGCCCTCGGCATCGAGGACTTCATACAGCTCGAAAGCCAGATTGCGGGAACTGAGCAACGTCTCGGACATGGCGGCCTACCTTTTGTTGGGATGGGCCGAGTCTAGGCGTGGGAATAGTGGTTGAACAGGATGATTGATGAGCGTGATGGAGAAGCAAAAGATCGCAGCCTTCGGCAGCTCCTACACTGGAATGCGTTTCCCTGTAGGAGCTGCCGAAGGCTGCGATCTCTTGATCTTGCTTCCAAAGATCGGGCAGCCGCAGCTGCCCGATCGTGTTGCGGTTTATCCGATGGTCATCAAGCTGGCATTACCACCCGCCGCAGCAGTGTTAACGCTCAAGGCCCGCTCAATCACCAGGCGCTCCAACGCAATATTGGTCTCACCCTGCGACAAGCCCTGAACCCCGACAATGGCGCCGGCACGCTTGGCCACTTGCTGGCAAACCGCGCGCAACTGGTCGGAATGGCCGTGATGCAGAACTGCATCAATCACCACTTCATCCTTGTTCCAGTCGGACACCAGTTTGATGCGTGCCTGAATGTCTTTCGGCAGGCGGGCGAACAAAGCCTTGGTCAGCTCAGCTTCCGGCCATACCGCCGAACCGCCGACAGCCAGTACTGCCGCCAGTTGCGTCAGCAGATCGCCTTCGACTTCCGCCAGGCACAGCACGTGCTCACGCGGCAGGATCGCATAACTGTTGCGCTCGCCGGTCGGGCCAGCCAGAACGCGGGTGATACCGCTTTGCGATTGTGCGGCGAACTGTACGCACAGAGTGCTCAGGTCGGCGAACTTGTTGCTGTCGGCCCAGGCTTTCAGGGCGGTCAGCGGCTTGCTCATGGCGTCGCGCAGGCGAACGTCCGGTGCGGCAATCGCGTCGCCTCGGGCGAAGGATTGTTCGATCGCATCGGTAGGACGGGTCGACAGCAGGCGGTACAGGTACAGCGGGCCACCGGCTTTCGGACCAGTACCCGACAGGCCTTCGCCGCCGAACGGCTGTACGCCGACCACGGCGCCGACGATGTTGCGGTTCACGTAGACGTTACCGGCATTGACGTTGTCGATCACCTTGGCGATGGTCTCGTCGATGCGGGTGTGCACACCCAGGGTCAGACCGTAGCCGGAAGCGTTGATCTGCGCGATCAGTTGATCGATGTCCTTGCGCTTGTAGCGCACCACGTGCAGCACCGGACCGAAGATCTCCCGTTGCAGTTCGTCGAAGCTTTCCAGTTCGATCAGCGTCGGCATCACGAAGGTGCCGCGTTTGACTTCTTCGGCGTCGGCGATGGCCACCTGGTACACGCTGCGACCTTTGTCGCGCATGGCCTGGATGTGCTTCTCGATGCCAGCCTTGGCTTCGGCGTCGATCACCGGGCCGATGTCCACGGACAGGCGCTCAGGGTTGCCGAGGCGGCTTTCAGCCATGGCGCCCTTGAGCATTTCGATCACGCGGTCGGCGGAATCTTCCTGCAGGCACAGCACGCGCAGGGCTGAGCACCGCTGGCCGGCGCTGTCGAAGGCCGAGGAAACCACGTCGATCACCACCTGTTCGGTCAGTGCCGAAGAGTCGACGATCATCGCGTTCTGGCCACCGGTTTCGGCGATCAGCGGAATCGGACGACCCTGGCTGTCCAGGCGACCGGCAATGTTGCGTTGCAGCAGACGAGCGACTTCGGTGGAACCGGTGAACATCACGCCTTTGACGCGATCGTCACCCACAAGGCCAGCGCCGACGGTTTCGCCGCGACCCGGCAGCAGTTGCAGCACGCCCTCGGGAATGCCGGCTTCGAGCAGCAGGCGCACGGCTTGAGCAGCGACCAGCGGAGTCTGTTCCGCAGGCTTGGCCAAGACCGGGTTACCGGCTGCCAGTGCCGCAGCTACCTGGCCGCTGAAAATCGCCAGCGGGAAGTTCCACGGGCTGATGCACACCACCGGGCCCAGCGGACGGTGGGCGTCATTGGTGAAGTCGTTGCGTGCCTGCACCGCGTAGTAACGCAGGAAGTCCACGGCTTCACGCACCTCGGCGATGGCGTTGGCGAAGGTCTTGCCGGCTTCGCGAGCCAACAGGCCCATCAGCGGCTGGATCTCACCTTCCATCAAATCGGCAGCGCGTTCCAGGATCGCAGCGCGTTCGGCCGGCGGGGTGGCCTGCCAGATTGGCGCGGCGTTCAGGGCGCACTGGATCGCGTTGTCGACGTCTTCGACGGTCGCTTCCTGTACATGGCCAACCACGTCACGCAGGTCGGACGGGTTCAGCACTGGCGCGGGGGGTTCGCTGCTGGACGCGCAACCGAGCATCGGCGCGGCCTTCCAGTGGTTGTGCGCGGTAGCCAGCAGGGCGCAGGACAGGGAAGCCAGACGATGTTCGTTGGCCATGTCGATGCCGCTGGAGTTGGCGCGCTCGGCACCGTACAGGTCACGCGGCAGCGGAATGCGCGGGTGCGGTAGGCCGAAACCACCTTCCACGGTCGCCATCTGCTCGATGCTGGCTACCGGGTCGGCTACCAGTTCCTGGATCGAAATCGACTGGTCGGCAATCCGGTTGACGAACGAGGTGTTCGCGCCGTTTTCCAGCAGGCGACGCACCAGGTAGGCCAGCAGGGTTTCATGGGTGCCGACCGGTGCGTACACGCGGCACGGACGGTTCAGCTTACCTTCGGAAACTTTGCCTACAACCTGTTCGTACAGCGGTTCACCCATGCCGTGCAGGCACTGGAACTCATACTGGCCCGGGTAATAGTTCTGACCGGCGATGTGATAAATGGCCGACAGGGTGTGGGCGTTGTGCGTGGCGAACTGCGGGTAGATGACTTCCGGCACCGACAGCAGTTTGCGTGCGCAAGCGATGTAGGACACGTCGGTGTACACCTTGCGGGTGTAGACCGGATAGCCTTCCAGGCCTTCGACCTGGGCGCGCTTGATCTCGCTGTCCCAGTACGCGCCTTTCACCAGGCGGATCATCAGGCGATGACGGCTGCGGCGAGCCAGATCGATCACGTAGTCGATCACGTACGGGCAACGCTTCTGGTAAGCCTGGATGACGAAACCGATGCCGTTCCAGCCAGTCAGTTGCGGCTCGAAGCACAGGCGCTCGAGCAAATCCAGCGACAGCTCCAGGCGGTCGGCTTCTTCGGCGTCGATGTTCAGGCCGATGTCGTATTGCTTGGCCAGCAGGGTCAGCGACAGCAGGCGCGGGTACAGCTCGTCCATCACACGCTCGTACTGCGCACGGCTGTAACGCGGGTGCAGGGCGGACAGCTTGATCGAAATGCCCGGGCCTTCATAAATCCCACGACCGTGGGACGCTTTGCCGATCGAGTGAATGGCTTGTTCGTACGAGGCCAGGTACTTCTGCGCATCGTGCTCGGTCAGTGCGGCTTCACCGAGCATGTCGTAGGAATAGCGGAAACCCTTGGCTTCGAACTTGCTGGCGTTGGCCAGGGCTTCGGCGATGGTTTCGCCGGTGACGAACTGCTCGCCCATCAGGCGCATGGCCATGTCGACGCCCTTGCGGATCATCGGCTCGCCGCTCTTGCCGATGATGCGGCTCAGGGACGACGTCAGGCCGGCTTCGTTGTGCGTGGACACCAGCTTGCCGGTCAGCAGCAGGCCCCAGGTCGCGGCGTTGACGAACAACGACGGGCTGTTGCCCAGGTGCGGGTGCCAGTTGCCGGTGCTGATCTTGTCGCGGATCAGGGCGTCGCGGGTGCCTTTGTCCGGGATGCGCAGCAGCGCTTCGGCCAGGCACATCAGCGCCACGCCTTCCTGGGACGACAGGGAGAATTCCTGCAGCAGGCCCTGAACGATACCGGCACGGCCGCCAGCGCTCTTCTGGTTGCGCAGTTTTTCCGCGATAGACGCAGCGAGCTTGTTGGTGGCTTCGGCCATAGGCGCCGGCAGGCGAGCCTGCTCGATCAGCATCGGCACCACTTCCGGCTCAGGGCGACGGTAGGCGGCAGTGATCGAAGCGCGCAGTACGGATTGCGGCAGGATGCTTTCGGCGAATTCGAGGAAGCACTGGTGGGCGTGATCCAGAGGCGCGTCGACGCTGTCGTCGGAATCCTTGGTCAAACCGTTCAGCTCGGACAGGGTTGCACCACCCTCGAGTTTTTCCAGGTAATTGAAGATTGCCTGCTTGATCAGCCAATGCGGCGTGCGATCAATCGAGGTCGCGGCAGCCTTGAGGCGTTCGCGGGTCGGGTCGTCAAGTTTGACCCCAAGGGTGGTGGTAGCCATGTTTTTATCCTCATGTTTGCCACGACTGCGTGGCATCAGCTGGCGGCAAGATTAGCCGCGCGACTGTTGAGGTGCAACCGGGTGCAACCCTTTTTTTGTCGGAATGTTACGCAGCTCGTCAGGAAATAAATTCTGGTACGCAAGTGCCGCCTCTGCTTGGTGCTTTTTAGGGTGGCTGCTCCTTCTTCTTGCTCCGAAAAGGAGCAAAAAACCGGTTTTGAAATTTATTTCCGACTAGGTGCAACTTATTCTCGAGAAACTGGTTGCACCTTATTTGCTTTGTTGAATAGCATTCGCGCCCAAGGTGCAACCCGAACTCGATTCGGGTGCTCCGGCTGATGGCTTTCCTGGGGAAACATCAGTCATAAATGCGCGGGATCCCGGATCGCCTGTCAAACGTCACCGTTTGCCAGCGGTTCACCAGCCGCCGCTACATAAAAACAAAGCCAGGGCGTCACTTAAATGAGCGTAAGCAATCCAACCCTGATCACGTTCGTGATCTACATCGCAGCAATGGTGCTGATCGGCTTCATGGCCTATCGCTCTACCAACAACCTTTCCGATTACATCCTGGGCGGCCGTAGCCTGGGCAGCGTCGTGACCGCGTTGTCCGCTGGTGCCTCCGACATGAGCGGCTGGTTGTTGATGGGCCTGCCGGGCGCGATCTACATGTCCGGTCTGTCCGAAAGCTGGATCGCCATCGGCCTGATCGTCGGTGCGTACCTCAACTGGCTGTTCGTCGCTGGCCGTCTGCGTGTGCAGACCGAGCACAACGGCGATGCGCTGACCCTGCCGGACTACTTCTCAAGCCGTTTCGAAGACAAAAGCGGCCTGCTGCGGATCATCTCCGCCGTCGTGATCCTGGTGTTCTTCACCATCTACTGCGCTTCCGGCATCGTGGCCGGCGCCCGTCTGTTCGAAAGCACCTTCGGCATGTCCTACGAGACTGCGCTGTGGGCCGGCGCTGCGGCGACGATTGCCTACACCTTCGTCGGCGGTTTCCTGGCAGTGAGCTGGACTGACACCGTACAAGCGACCCTGATGATCTTCGCCCTGTTGCTCACGCCGATCATCGTGCTGCTGGCCACCGGTGGCGTCGACACCACGTTCCTGGCCATCGAAGCGCAAGACGCCAGCAACTTCGACATGCTGAAGAACACCACCTTCATCGGCATCATCTCGCTGATGGGTTGGGGCCTGGGCTACTTCGGCCAGCCGCACATCCTGGCGCGTTTCATGGCAGCCGATTCCGTGAAGTCGATCGCCAAGGCCCGTCGCATCTCCATGGCCTGGATGATCCTGTGCCTGGGCGGCACTGTGGCCGTAGGCTTCTTCGGCATCGCGTACTTCTCGGCGCACCCTGATGTGGCCGGTCCTGTGACCGAAAACCACGAGCGTGTGTTCATTGAACTGGCGAAAATCCTGTTCAACCCATGGGTTGCCGGTGTACTGCTGTCGGCCATTCTGGCGGCGGTCATGAGCACCCTGAGCTGCCAGCTGCTGGTGTGCTCGAGCGCCCTGACCGAAGACTTCTACAAGACCTTCCTGCGTAAATCCGCTTCCCAGGTTGAACTGGTCTGGGTCGGCCGCGCCATGGTGCTGCTGGTTGCCCTGATTGCCATCGCGATGGCCGCCAACCCGGAAAACCGCGTACTGGGCCTGGTGAGCTACGCCTGGGCCGGTTTCGGCGCTGCATTCGGTCCGGTCGTACTGATCTCCGTGATCTGGAAAGACATGACCCGTAACGGCGCACTGGCCGGCATCCTGGTCGGCGCGATCACCGTGATCGTCTGGAAGCATTTCGAACTGCTGGGCCTGTACGAAATCATCCCTGGCTTCATCTTCGCCAGCCTGGCGATCTACATCGTCAGCAAGCTGGGCACGCCGACTAGCGGCATGCTTTCGCGCTTTGCTGCTGCCGAGGCGGATTTCCGTTTGAACAAGTGATAAGTGATGGGGTGAACGCTCCCCGTCGCTGATGAAAGAACGGCTCGCAGCCTCAAGGTGCGGGCCGTTTTTTTTGGCGTGCCAGGACCGAAAACCGGCGTTAGTCATCCCGTTTCCGTGGTCCTTTTCCGTCCAGCTCGTAAGGCATTTCCTGATTTTCTAGACCGTCTTGAGTTTCCTCTTTGTCCACGTACTTTGCGTTAAGCCGCTCATCCCGAGTCGGCTTATCGATGGTTAACAGTGGTGCGCTTTCCATGACTGGGGCGCCAGCAGAGAGGGAGATCAGCAATGGCCAAAGGACATTTCATTCGCCTGGGTGACGAGACCACTTGCGGCGGCAAGGTGTTGGAAGCCGACACACGCGTCATGATGTTTGGTATCGCCCATGCGCGTGAAGGCGACCGCGTTTCCTGCGGCAAAAACGACGAAACCTACAAGATCGTGGGAGGCGTCTCCTACATCAGCAGTCATGGCAGGATCGTGGCGGGCTCGCTGGACAGCTACAGCACCTGCCCGTGCAGAGCCAGGTTGATCCCGTCGGTTTTTAACGCCACTTATGAGTCGCGTAGCAGTGCTGCGCCCCAGACCACAGGGGCCGCGCCCCAACCGACCACACCTTTCGCCGGCAACCCGGCAGCACCACGTTCAGCCGGTTTCGCGTCTGCATCGAACACTCCCAAGCCAGTGTTCCCGGGCGGTGCAGCGGCCCAGGAACCGGGCTTCTACATCGTGCCTAAAAGCACCACCCGCGAACAGCTTGAAGCCTCCTTGTTCATCGTGCGTGACCCGGCGGTGATGGGCAAATTCAAGCTGCTCAATCCCAACTTGCGTGACGTCAAAGCCGGCTCGATGATCGTGCTGAGTGACCCCAACAACTACCAGTGCACCCGTGAAGAAGCCCTGCTCATGGACGTGGCGGCCAAGACCAACCAGATCATTGAAACGCTTAGCCCGGAAGAAGCGGATTTCATGGTGCAACACCGTGATGTCATCCAGACCTTCCTGACCTATGGCTCGAACGCTATTGGAATTGGTCAAAGCATTTTTAAAAATAATCTGGATAACGTAGATAAAACCTTACGTGACATCGAAGCTCTGCATCAGCGTTCATTCCAGCGAGATGGGCATCTGCGCTCACCGACGTTTTTTGCGGAACGCCAACACTTGTTCGCTCAACTCAATACCCATATGACAAGCCTGACCCCTAAAGGCATCGGCTTTCCGGATCATCCAAATTTGAAGCGTTCATTGGGTATTTCAAGTCGCAGCTTGGTTCACCGCTGGACCGAGGCCGGCAGCGCACAGCATGTACCCGGGTATGCCAGTCATCTTGAGGGGGTAGCCAGAGCATCCAAATACCTCAAGTACGGTGGCTGGGTCGGCACTGCGGTCGGTGGAGGGGCGTCGGCCATGAAGGTTCAGGATGTGTGTTCTGCGGGAAACACCGAAGCTTGTGAGAGAGTCAAATTCACTGAGGCGGGAAGCTTTGCTGGAGGTCTGGCCGGTGGCTGGGCATCCGGTATTGTGTTAAGTGCCCCTGTAGTTGGAGGGCTCTGCGTGGGACTTGGTGGTTATACCAGAGGATTATCCGTATTGGCTTGCGGAGTTTTGGTGGTCGGAGGAGCAACCTTTTCTGCAGGTCAAGCGGGTGAAAAAGTTGGTGAGAATATCGCTGAGAAAATTTATGAGTTAGTGAAGTGACTTTGAGCACAGCTGATAAATTATTTCTCGTAGTCGGACTAATTGATTTCGGAGGGCTCATCGCATGCATTGGATTTACCCTGTACCTGGCCTATACAAAAATGAAGGTCTTGCTGGGTTATTTCCAAAACAGCCCTGCCGTTATAAGTCTTGCACCTCTAAGCTGCGGCGGACCTTGGGGGAAATTGATGGTGGTAGGGGGGATCTCCGGGTTTGTGACATTCCCCGATTTCTACATTAAACGCGGTCGTATCAGTGCCGACGATATAAGAAGCCTACCGTCATCACTTAGATTTAGGCTGATTGTATTGCAGTGGTCTGTGATCGTTCTTCTATTGATTATGTTCTGCCTCGCAGCGATGGTTGAAATGGAGATTTTCTAGTCGGCCTCTGCAGCTTAAAGATGTCGTTTATATGCGTCCGTAAGATCAGTTGCGGCGGCTACGCGCGGGCACGCTTCGGCGTGGTCGAGTTTTCCCAAGGTCTCGATATTCCTACCCCGCGCTTAGCTGCCACCCTAGCCTGTAGGAAGGCTGATGGCAGCTCCGATTCATCTTTGGGAGCTACTAATGAAAACAATTCACCCCGATCCGCCCTACGAAAAACCAACTCCCCATCCCGACAACCGCTTCATGGCATTGACCAGCAACTGCACCGATATGCCCACCCTGTTCGTCGACACCCACGCGCCACTCGACGTCCTTGCGGACGCCGCAAACTACAGACTCCGCGCAGTTACCCAGGTGCTTGAGAACCTGTCGATGCGCGGTTCCATCGAGTGTGAGTCCCTTTATCCTCAGCGACTTTGCCTTGCTTTGCGCTATTCCGCTGCGCGATGGCTGTGACGTGCTGGATGTGGTTGGGCGGCGATTGCGGGCGCGGCATTCGGCAGGGGTGTAGGCGTCGTCACAAGATCAAGATCAAGATCAAAAGATCGCAGCCTTCGGCAGCTCCTACAGGTGTCAGATCCATCTTGCGCGATCCTTGTAGCTGCCGAAGGCTGCGATCTTTTGACGTTGAGGGCCACTCAGCCCCCAACCCCTGACTTGCTGGCCGGTAAAAGGTAAACTTGCCGGCCTTCGCAGGAGCAACCATGAATTATCGCCACGCCTTCCATGCCGGCAATCACGCCGATGTGTTCAAACACCTGACCTTGACCCGCCTCATCGCACTGATGTCGCGCAAGGAGCAGCCGTTTGCCTATCTCGACACTCACGCCGGCATTGGTCTGTACGACCTTCAAGGCGATCAGGCCAGCCGTACCGGTGAGTACCTGGAAGGCATCGCGCGTTTGTGGGATCAGCCGGATCTGCCGATCCTGACGGCTGATTACATGCAGGTGCTGCATGAGATGAACCCGGATGGACAGTTACGCTATTACCCGGGGTCGCCGGAGTTGGCGCGGCGCCTGACGCGTGCGCAGGACCGTGTGTTGCTCAACGAGAAACACCCGGAAGACGGCGTGTTGCTCAAGGACAATATGGCCGGGGATCGGCGGGTCAAGGTGCATCTTGGTGAAGGCTGGCATGTGCCGCGGGCGTTGCTTCCAGTGCCCGAGAAGCGCGCGGTGATGTTGATCGATCCGCCGTTCGAAAAGCTCGACGAGATGCAGCGCTGTGCAGCGTCCTTGAAAGAGGCTGTGGGGCGGATGCGCCAGACCGTGGCGGCGATCTGGTACCCGGTGAAGGATCAGCGCGCATTGCGCCGTTTCTATCAGGACCTGGCCGGTACCGGTGCGCCGAAGTTGTTGCGGGTCGAGTTGCTGGTGCATCCGTTGGATACGCCTAACAGCCTGAACGGCTCCGGTTTGGCGATTGCCAATCCGCCGTGGGGGCTGGAGGAAGAGTTGCGTGAGTTGCTGCCGTGGTTGTCCGAGAAGCTTGGGCAGACGCAGGGCGGGTGGCGGATGGATTGGTTGATTGCCGAGTAATGCTCGGCCTGTAGGAGCCGGCTTGCCGGCGAAGGGGCCCGTAAACCTTGTGGTGATCTATCGGCCGTCTTCGCTGGCAAGCCAGCTCCTACAAGTGATTTTGCGTCAGATCAGATAGGGCAGGTCACACCGGTACCGCCAATCCCACAATAGCCTTCCGGGTTTTTCGCCAGATACTGCTGGTGATAAGCCTCGGCGAAGAAAAACGTCGGCGCTTCGTCGATTTCGGTAGTGATGGTGCCCTTGCCGGCCTTGGTCAGTTCGACCTGGAACACCTGCGCGCTTTTTTTCGCGGCTTCCAGTTGGCTCGGGTTGGTCGCGTAGATCACCGAGCGATACTGGGTGCCGAGGTCATTGCCCTGGCGCATGCCCTGGGTCGGGTTGTGCAGTTCCCAGAACATCTTCAGCAGCGCTTCGTAGCTGACTTTTGCCGGCTCGTAGACCACCAGCACGACTTCGCTATGGCCGGTCAAGCCAGAGCAGACTTCTTCGTAAGTCGGGTTCGGGGTGAAGCCGCCAGCGTAACCCACGGCCGTACTGACCACGCCTTCACGCTGCCAGAACCTGCGTTCCGCGCCCCAGAAACAGCCAAGGCCGAAGATCGCGAAATCCACGTCCATCGCGAACGGACCCAGCAGCGGCGCGTCGTGGACGAAGTGTTTTTCCGGCACGGTCATGGGGGTTTCACGGCCAGGCAGAGCTTGTTCTTTGGTAGGGAGCACGTTTTTGTTCACCAGAATTTCCGAGCGCAGAACCATCTTCAGTCCTCTCAGTCATTGAAATAGTTAGAGATGCAGTGTGCCCGAGTGTTGGCTCGCTGTCAGGCGATCGGGCCGCGCGGATAGCGTTTGAGCCTGTCGATCAGGTCGAGGCCCGGGATCGGTTTGTCGAACAGGTAGCCCTGGCCAACGTCGCAACGGTGGCGACGCAGGAAGGCCAACTGCTCGGCGGTCTCGATGCCTTCAGCCACGACCTTGAGTTTCAGGTTGTGGGCCATGGCGATCACCGCGGAGGTGATTTCCATGTCGTCCTGGTTATCCGGGATCTCGTGGATGAAGCTTCGATCGATCTTGATGATGTCGATGGGGAATTTTTTCAAGTAGCTGAGCGACGAGTAACCGGTGCCGAAGTCGTCCATCGCCAGGGTCAGGCCCAGGCGCTTGAGCTGGTCGAGTTGCAGGTGAGTGTCTTCGGTGGCTTCCAGCAGCAGGCCTTCGGTCAGTTCCAGCTCCAGCAGGCGCGACGGCAGCGCTTCTTCCTTGAGGATGTTGGCGATGGACGCCACCAGGTCCGGGTCGGAGAACTGCTTGGGTGACAGGTTGATGGCCACCTGCAGGTTGCCCAGGCCGGCGGCCGTCAGCGCCTTGCTCATGCGGCAGGCCTGGCGGGCGATCCATTTGCCGATCGGTATGATCAGGCCGGTTTCTTCCGCGACGCTGATGAACTGGTCTGGGCGGATCATGCCTTTTTCCGGGTGATTCCAGCGCAACAGCGCTTCCATCCCCAGCAGGCGTCCGCTGCGCAGGCAGAGCTTGGGTTGGTAGAACACGTCCAGTTCGTTCTGGGTCAGGGCGCGACGCAGGTTGTTTTCGACGAACAGCTTGTAGCTGGCCTCGGCGTTCAGGGCTTCGGTGAAGACCTGCACCTGATGTTTGCCGTTGGCCTTGGCCTTGTGCAGGGCCAGCCCGGCGTTGCGCATCAGGGTCTGCGGGTCGCGCCCATGCAAGGGGGCACAGGCCAGGCCGACCGAGCCGGTCACGCTGATCAGCTGGTTGTCGACGAACATCGGTTTGTCGAGGGTCGTGAGCAATTGGTTGGCGACCTGCTGCCCGAGTTCAAGGCCCGTGTTGTCCAGCAGCACCGCGAATTCGTTACTGGCAAACCGCGCCAGGCTACCACCCGGGTTGAGGCTGTTGCGCAGGCGCCGGGCCAGGCTGATCAGCAGCTTGTCGCCGGTCTGATGGCCGAGGCTGTCGTTGATCCGCTTGAAGTTGTCGATGTCGACCAGCAACAGGCTGATCGGCGCGTCGCTGTCGCGGGCGAAGCGTTCGTCGAGGTTGCGAATGAAGGCCGGGCGGTTGCCAAGGTTGGTCAGGTTGTCGGTATAGGCCAGGCGCTCGATGCGTTGCTGGGCGAGCTTGGTCTGGGTGATGTCTTCATAGATGCCGATGTAATGGGTCAGCTCGCGGTTGTCGCCATAGACCTTGGAGATCGACAGCTGGCCCCAGTAGGGTTCGAGGTTTTTGCGGCGGCTCTTGAACTCGCCCTGCCAGCTGTTGCTCTTGGCCAACGCGGAGGGCGCGTCGAACAGCAGTTCACTGAGGTTCTCCAGTGCCGGCAATTCCGCCAGGCGCTGGCCGTGGACTTCTTCGGTGGTGTACTGGGTAATCGCCGTGAAGCTCGGGTTGACGTACTCCACGATGCCATCGCAATTGACCAGCAAAAAGGCGTTGGCGCTTTGCTCGACCGCCCGCTGGAACAAATGCAGGGCGCTGGTGGCGGTGCGTCGGTTGTGATTGTTGATGACCTGGGCAAACTGATCCGCCAGCTCACCGGCGAAAGCGATTTCGTCCGACTGCCAGGCGCGGGTCGCACCGGTTTGTTCCAGGCACAACACGCCGACCACCTGGCCGTCGACACGGATGCTGGCATCGAGCATCGCATTGACATCCCGCGGGCGCAGGCTTTCGGCCATGTCCCGGGTGCGCGGGTCGCGCATGGCGTTGTGGGCATCGATGGCGCGGCCGGTATGCAGGGCGTCGAGGTAATCGGGGAATACGCTGACGTCGATCGGCGCCGGCAACAGGTATTCCTGGGTCGAGCGGTGATAGGCCGAGATGGGCGCCAGCATCGAGCCTTCCAGGTGCCACAGGCTGGCGCAGTCGATCTGGTAAATCTCGCAGGCGCTGCGCGTGATCAGTTCGGCGGCTTCCCGCAGGGAATTGTTGCTGCTGTAGCGCTGGCGGGTCAGCAGCAGGATCAGGTCCTGCTGGGCACGCGCCCGGTCCAGATGTTGCAGTTGTTCCTGCTGGGCGCGCTGGTTGAGCTCCAGGGCGATTTGCAGGCGCGAGTTCTGGGTTTCGAGGTCCAGCGCCGGCAGCAGCGGGTCATCCTCGAACAGGCCGTCAATGACCAGCAGGTAACCGCGCAACAGGTGTCGATTGTGTTGTTTGTAGGCTTCGCCCAGCTCCAGCAGGCTCAGCGAGCCAGAGGCGGTGTGCAGGGTGTAGCGGATCAGATAGTGCGTGCTTTCGCTCAACTGCGCCTGAATCGCATCGTGCAGCTGATAGCGAGCTTCCGGCTCCATCAGGCTGGCGTAGGGCGAGCCGACCAGGGCGCACAGCTCCACCGCCGGCAGGCCGAACTGGCGTTCGCAATTGGGGTCGAGAAACAGCAGCGCCCAGCTTGGTTCATTCAGCCGTTCGAAACGCAGCATGCCGAGCCGCGAGGGCACAGGCAGCTGCGTCACTACCTCGGCCACCATACGGCTGGCGGCATCGGGTTGGCTTTTCATGGAGGGAAACTCGCTTCGAATATGCTGATCGCGCCGGGCTCTCGCCCTCTTTACTGTTGCCTGCGGCAAGGTTGCATCATTGCGACACTGACTGACAAGAGAGATGAAGGCCAAGTGCTATAAGAATATGTCGGCAGCAGTGAAGATTTCTCCAGCGCACGACTGAAAGATTGTATTAGGCCAAAAGGTTCGCAGCCTTCGGCAGCTCCTACAGGGGGTTGTGTACTCCTGTAGGAGCTGTCGAAGGCTGCGATCTTTTGCGTTTAACGCAGCAAAATACTGACCGCCTGTAACAGGCCGCCATCCCGGTCGTGATAGCGCACATGAACCTGCTCCGAATCGACGATCAGGTGCGCGAAGTTATCCTGGCTGATCACATCACTGGTCAGCGCGTGTCGGTAATCGCCCCCAGCGGTTCGGGCCAGGGGTTTGTCGAGGATGAAGGTGGAGGCCTTGGCATAGGGCAGCAGCTTGCTGTTGCACAGGGGCGAGGAGACGATGGTATGCACTTCGAAGCTCGGGTCCGTGCTGTGGGTCAGACGGCTGGTCAATGAGCCGTGGACGTCGCCTGAAATGATGAAGACATTTTTGATGGCGTATGTGCGAATCGTTTCAAGCAGCCGTAGTCGTTGCGCGGGAAAGCCTTGCCAGGCGTCGTTGTCCGGGCGTTTGTTGTCGGGGTAGAACATGACGCTGGTGACCACGAATTTGACCCGGGCCGAACTGTTGATCAGCCACTCGCACAAGGCCTGCTCCTGCTCGATATCGAGGATGCGTCGGTCGTTGGCTGCAAGATTGCGTCGGGTACGGGTGTCGGTGACGAACCATTCGATATCACCGTCGGTGAACTGGTACCAGTATTTGTCCAGTTTTCGGTTGATTTGCCCATCGGCGTACAGTTCGTATGCCGGGCCATGGCTGGCCTGGTACAACTCATAGGCGTTCATCGCATTGGCATATAGAAAGTCATCGGACTTGTTTCTGTTGGCTGGCCAATTGTCCTCGATCTCATGATCATCGAGGGTCATATAAGTTGGCAGGGCTGACATTAACTTTGCGATATGTGGCTGTGAAAAGGCCACGCGATATTTGCGAAGAATATCCTTGAGTTCGCGGTCTGGGGCAATGAAGTTCAAATCATCAACGTAGATCTGGTCACCGGTCATCAGCATTGCACTGACAGGCGGATCGGCCTGCTCGGCCAGTCTTGCTATTGACGCGAATATCCTGTCACCCAGATGCGGTTCGGCCGCAATGCCTGCGGTCAGCCGCAGATAGCGACAAGAGCCCGTGACATAGGCCTTGGGTTGTGCGGCCTGGCTCGAGCGGGTGCGCAGACGATGGATTTGCCGAGGCCACTGCAAGGGCAGTTCCTGGATTGTCTCTACAGAGGAAACAGGCTTGATCGGGTTGAACCAGCCGGCTTGATATTCATGCACGGTGTCGGCGGTCAGGTTGTTGAGAACCAGGACGGCGGACATGTCACGGGCTTTTTCGAGTTCGGCGAAAGTACCCTTTGACCAGTTCTCGTCACCGAGGCGCCGATAACGAATGCCGGCAAATGCACGGGTGTCTTTATTTGCCTCTCCACGCAAAAAGATACGTGCGTGGTTAGTTGTGGTGTGGCCAATGATTGGCCCGACTGTAGGTTTAAACATGTTCGAATCCATTCGGTTGGTATTAACGAGCAATCGGCTTTAAATGGCCGTGCAAGCAGGCTAGTTATTTGGCCTTGAAAAATACCGGGCTGAAATGGACTCGACTTGTGGGGGATATCAGCCACAAATGTAGGAACTCATCTAATGAGTAAAAAACACCGGGCAAAAAAAGCCCCGCCAAATTGGCGGGGTTGAGGTACGAGCGTGGCGCTCGGAAAACGTGAAACGCGACAGGCCCTCCGGTAAGGAAGGGCCGGCCGGTGTTACAGCAGGATGGTGCGGATGTCCGCCAGCAGGTCGCTCAGACGCTTGGTGAAGCGTGCAGCAGCGGCGCCGTTGATCACACGGTGATCGTAGGACAGCGACAGCGGCAGCATCAGTTTCGGCTGGAAGGCTTTGCCGTCCCAGACTGGCTGGATGGTTGCCTTGGAAACACCGAGGATCGCCACTTCCGGCGCGTTGACGATCGGCGTGAAGCCGGTGCCGCCAATGTGCCCGAGGCTGGAAATGGTGAAGCAGGCGCCTTGCATCTCGTCCGACGAGAGCTTCTTGGTCCGGGCTTTTTCAGCCAGGGAAGCAGCTTCGGCAGCCAGTTGCAGCAGGCTCTTCTGGTCGACGTTCTTGATGACCGGTACCAGCAGGCCATCCGGAGTGTCGACGGCGAAGCCGATATTCACGTATTTCTTGCGGATGATCGCTTTGCCGCTTGGCGCCAGCGAGCTGTTGAAGTCCGGCAGTTCCTTGAGCAGGTGCGCGCAGGACTTGAGCAGCAACGGCAGGATGGTCAGCTTGACGCCGGCCTTCTCTGCGACGGCTTTCTGGGCGGTACGGAACGCTTCCAGCTCGGTGATATCCGCCGAGTCGAATTGCGTCACGTGCGGCACGTTCAGCCAGCTGCGGTGCAGGTTGGCAGCGCCGACCTGCATCAGGCGGGTCATCGGCACTTCTTCGATTTCACCGAAGCGGCTGAAGTCCACGACCGGAATCGGCGGGATGCCCGCGCCACCGGTAGCGCCAGCAGCAGCGGCCGGTGCTTCCTTGGCCTTCTGCATCATGGCTTTGACGTAAACCTGCACGTCTTCCTTGAGGATGCGACCGTGAGGACCGCTGGCACCAACGGCGCTCAGCTCGACACCGAATTCACGGGCCAGTTGACGCACGGCAGGGCCGGCGTGAACCTTGGCGCCAGGTCGGGCTGGAGCGGCAACCGGTGCGGCGGCGGCAGGTGCTGCAGCAGCAGGAGCAGCAGCGGCTGGCGCAGGAGTACTCGGCGCGGCAGCGGCAGGTGCCGCAGCGGCGGCCGGGGCAGCGCCTTTGACTTTCAGCTTGAGGATCAGGTCGCCGGTACCGACTTCGTCGTCCAGCTTGACCGAGACGCTCTCCACCACGCCAGCGGCAGGCGATGGAATTTCCATGCTCGCCTTGTCGGATTCCAGGGTGATCAGCGACTGGTCGGCTTCAACGGTGTCGCCGGCCTTGACCAACACTTCGATGATCTTGGCCTTGCCCGCCGAACCGATGTCCGGAACGTGGATGTCCTGGACGCTGTCGGCAACCGGAGCAGCCGGAGCGGCAGCGGCTGGCGCAGGAGCAGCGGCAGCAGGAGCGGCAGCCTGGGCCGGAGCGGCAGCAGCCGGTGCCGCAGCACCCGCCACTTCCAGGTCCAGGATCAGGTCGCCGGTGCCGACTTCGTCGTTGAGCTTGACGCTGATGGCCTTGACCACGCCAGCGGCAGGCGACGGGATTTCCATGCTGGCCTTGTCGGATTCCAGGGTGATCAGCGACTGATCAGCTGCGACGGTGTCGCCGACCTTGACCTGGATCTCGATGATCTGGGCCTTGCCCGACGAACCGATGTCCGGCACGTGCACTTGCTGAACCGAAGCGGCAGCAGGCGCAGCAGCAGGAGCGGCCGGCGCTGGTGCAGCGGCCGGTTTCTCTTCTGCTTTTGCAGCAGCAGGCGCAGCTGCAGCCGCAGGAGCAGCAGCGGCACCTTCGACTTCCAGCTCCAGCAGCTCGTCGCCTTCTTTCAGGCGATCGCCCAGCTTAACTTTCAGGCTCTTGACGATACCGGCCTTCGGCGCAGGCACTTCCATGCTCGCCTTGTCCGATTCCAGCGTCAGGATGCTCTGCTCGGCTTCGATACGGTCGCCGACCTTCACAAACAGTTCAATTACTTCACCTTCACCGCTGCCGATGTCAGGTACGCGAATGAGTTCGCTCACAGAATCTCTCCTCAGCAGTCCAGTGGGTTGAGTTTTTCAGGGTTGATACCGAACTTGGCGATGGCTTCAGCCACGACCTTAGGTTCGATGTCACCACGGTCAGCCAGTGCTTCCAGGGCTGCCAACACCACGAAATGACGGTCAACTTCGAAGAAATGACGCAGTTTCTTGCGGCTGTCGCTGCGGCCGAAGCCGTCGGTGCCCAGGACTTTGAATTCCTTGGACGGTACCCACTGACGGATCTGCTCGGCGAACAGCTTCATGTAGTCGGTCGAGGCAATGACCGGACCTTTACGGCCGTTCAGGCACTCTTCCACATAGCTCAGCTTAGGCTTCTGGCCAGGGTGCAGACGGTTGGTGCGCTCAACGGCCAGGCCGTCGCGACGCAGTTCGTTGAAGCTGGTAACGCTCCACACGTCGGCGCCGACGTTGAACTCTTCACGCAGGATCTTCGCTGCTTCACGGACTTCACGCAGGATGGTGCCGGAGCCCATCAGCTGGACGTGGTGCGCCGCTTCGCGGGTGTCTTCCTCGAGCAGGTACATGCCTTTCTTGATGCCTTCTTCGGCACCGGCCGGCATGGCTGGCTGCTGGTAGGACTCGTTCATCACGGTGATGTAGTAGAAGACGTCCTGTTGCTCTTCGGTCATCTTCTTCATGCCGTCCTGAATGATCACCGCCAGCTCGTAGCCGTAGGTTGGATCGTAGGTGCGGCAGTTCGGGATGGTCGCGGCCAGCAGGTGGCTGTGACCGTCTTCGTGTTGCAGGCCTTCACCGTTCAGGGTGGTACGGCCGGCGGTGCCGCCGATCAGGAAGCCACGGGTACGGCTGTCGCCAGCGGCCCACGCGAGGTCGCCGATACGCTGGAAACCGAACATCGAGTAGAAGATGTAGAACGGCAGCATCGGCTGGTTGTGGCTGGAGTACGAAGTACCGGCAGCGATGAAGGAGCTCATGGCGCCCGCTTCGTTGATGCCTTCTTCGAGGATCTGGCCCTTCTTGTCTTCCTTGTAGAACATCACCTGGTCTTTATCGACTGGCTCGTAGAGCTGGCCGACGGACGAGTAGATGCCCAACTGACGGAACATGCCTTCCATACCGAAGGTACGGGCTTCGTCCGGGATGATCGGCACGATGCGCGGACCGATTTCCTTGTCCTTGACCAGTTGCGCGAGAATGCGCACGAAGGCCATGGTGGTGGAGATTTCACGATCGCCCGAGCCGTCGAGGATAGCCTTGAGGGTATCCAGTGGCGGCGTCGGTACGCTGAAGCTTTGTGCGCGACGCTGTGGCACGAAACCGCCCAGTGCAGTGCGGCGCTCGCTCAGGTAGCGGGCTTCGGCGCTGTTTGGCTCCGGCTTGAAGAACGGCAGGTTTTCCAGCTCTTCATCTTTCACTGGAATGTCGAAGCGATCGCGGAACAGCTTCAGGCTTTCAACATCAACCTTCTTGGTGTTGTGCGCGGTGTTCTTCGCTTCGCCGGCACCGGTGCCATAACCCTTGATGGTCTTGGCCAGGATGACGGTCGGTTGTTCCTTGTGGTTGACCGCTTCGTGGTACGCCGCGTAGACCTTGTACGGGTCGTGGCCGCCACGGTTGAGTTTCCAGATCTCGTCATCGGACAGGTCTTCGACCATCGCCTTGAGTTCTGGCGTGTTGAAGAAGTGTTCACGCACGAACGCGCCGTCTTTGGCTTTGTAGTTCTGGTACTCGCCGTCGATGACTTCGTCCATGCGACGTTGCAGGATGCCGTCGACGTCCTTGGCCAGCAGTGGGTCCCAGAAACGGCCCCAGATGACTTTGGTCACGTTCCACTGGGCACCGCGGAACACGCCTTCGAGTTCCTGGATGATCTTGCCGTTGCCGCGAACCGGGCCGTCGAGGCGCTGCAGGTTGCAGTTGATGACGAAGATCAGGTTGTCCAGCTTCTCGCGGCCAGCCAGGGAGATCGCGCCCAGGGATTCCGGCTCGTCGCACTCGCCGTCGCCCAGGAAGCACCAGACTTTCTGCTTGCCGGCAGGAATGAAGCCACGGGCTTCCAGGTACTTCATGAAACGCGCCTGGTAGATCGCCTGGATCGGGCCCAGACCCATGGATACGGTCGGGAACTGCCAGAAATCAGGCATCAGCCAAGGGTGCGGGTAGGACGACAGGCCCTGACCGTCCACTTCCTGACGGAAGTTGTTCATCTGGTCTTCGGAAATGCGGCCTTCCATGAACGCACGGGCGTAAACGCCTGGCGAGGTGTGGCCCTGGAAGTAGATCAGGTCGCCGCCGTGTTCGTCGGTCGGGGCCTGGAAGAAGTAGTTGAAGCCGATGTCATACAGGGTCGCACTGGAAGCGAAGCTGGAGATGTGGCCGCCGAGGTCAGAATCTTTCAGGTTCGTACGCATTACCATGGCCATCGCGTTCCAGCGTACCAGCGAGCGAATGCGGCGTTCCATGAACAGGTCGCCAGGCATGCGTGCTTCGTGGGTTACCGGGATGGTGTTGCGGTAAGGCGTGGTGATGGCGTAAGGCAACTGCGAACCGCTGCGGGTTGCGAGTTCACCCATACGGGTCATCAGATAGTGAGCACGGTCTTCGCCTTCTTTGTCGAGAACCGATTCCAGGGCGTCCAGCCATTCCTGGGTTTCGACGGGATCGAGGTCTTGCATGGCTTGCTCCAGGGCGGAAAGGCTACCAGAATCGGTTGCCTGAGTTAGCGACTGGCCTTGTGGGCAGACGTTATGAATTCTTGGATTGCCGATAGGTTGGTCCGGCGGTGTGTAGTTTTACTACAAATCATCCGGCATTTCAGCCTTGCTAATGTATATACGAGTAGTAAAACTACAGATGAGCGGCTTGTGGCCCCCGGCTGCGTTGTGAGAATAATCGTTAAGGTTGGTATTTTGCCAACCGAAAAAGGTGAAAGCTTGATGTTCGCTGCCGATAAAAAAGAATTTTCAGCTATTTCTAACCTTTGTTCGACACTCCTTCAGGTAGTGGGTTTGCGAGATTCACTACATGCTGACCGTCACACGCCGATCAAGGATAGACCATGAGCCTGCCCCCGCTTGCCGACCTGCCCGCCATTCTGTTGCCGTTTGTCACTCGCGCCGAGCAGTCGTTCCGTACTGCCGTCGAGGCATTGGATGACGACCATCGCCTGTCCGCGTGGACACCTGAACGCTGGGCGCAATTTGCCCGCGTCACCGCTGCCAGCGACTTCGTCACTGAACAAAGCGTGCGTGATCCGCGGATGCTGCTGGAACTGGTGCAGTCCGGCGAGCTGGACCGAAGCTTTGCCACCGGCGAGTTGTGCGCGCAAATTGCGGCAGCCGTGAACCTGGCCGAAACCGATGATCAACTCGGTCGGGCGTTGCGCCGCCAAAGGGCGCGCCACCAAGTGCGAATCATCTGGCGGGACCTGACCCGCCAGGCTGATCTGATCCAGACCTGCCGCGACCTTTCGGACATGGCTGACGCCAGCATCGATCAAGCCTATCAATGGCTATACGCGCGGCACTGTCAGCAGTTCGGCGTGCCGACCGGCCGCCGCAGCGGCGAGCCGCAGCAGATGGTCGTCCTTGGCATGGGCAAGCTCGGTGCCGTTGAGCTGAATCTGTCGTCGGATATCGACCTGATTTTCGCCTACCCCGAAGGCGGCGAAACGGTCGGCGTTAAACGCTCGCTGGATAACCAGGAATTCTTCATTCGTCTCGGCCAGCGCCTGATCAAGGCCCTGGACCCGATGACCGTCGACGGTTTCGTGTTCCGCGTCGACATGCGCCTGCGACCTTATGGATCGTCGGGCGCGCTGGTATTGAGTTTCAACGCGCTGGAGCAGTACTACCAGGACCAGGGTCGTGACTGGGAACGCTACGCGATGATCAAGTCGCGGGTGGTCGCTGGCGATCAAGTGGCCGGTGCGCAGCTGCAAGAGATGCTGCGCCCCTTCGTTTACCGGCGCTACCTGGACTTTTCCGCCATCGAAGCGCTACGCACCATGAAGCAGCTGATCCAGCAGGAAGTGCGGCGCAAGGGCATGGCCGACAACATCAAGCTCGGCTCCGGTGGCATCCGTGAGGTGGAGTTCATCGCCCAGGCCTTCCAGCTGATTCATGGCGGTCGCGATCTGAGTCTGCAGCAGCGTCCATTATTAAAAGTGCTGAGTACGCTGGAGGGTCAAGGTTACCTGCCGCCAGCGGTGATCAGTGAACTGCGCGAAGGCTACGAATTCCTGCGTTATACCGAACACGCGATCCAGGCGATTGCCGATCGCCAGACGCAAATGTTGCCCGACGGTGTCCAGGACCAGGCGCGCATTGCCTTCATGCTGGGCTTCGCCGACTGGTCGGCGTTCCATGAGCAATTGATGTACTGGCGTGGCCGTGTGGCCTGGCATTTCGGTCAGGTGATCGCCGACCCCGATGAAGAGCAGGGTGCCGAAAGCGAAGTGGTGGTGGGCGGTGAATGGCTGCCGTTGTGGGAGGAAGCCCAGGATGAGGAAGCCGCCTGCCGTCAGTTGCAGGAGGGCGGCTTCCTTGATGCCAGCAAAGCATTGAAGGCCTTGGCCAACTTGCGTGGCAGCCCGCAGTTGCGCGCCATGCAGCGTCTGGGGCGCGAACGTCTCGATGCCTTTATTCCGCGCTTGCTGGCTCAGGCCGTAGAGCATGCCAATCCGGATCTGGTGCTGGAGCGGGTATTGCCACTGGTGGAAGCCGTGGCCCGCCGTTCTGCCTACCTGGTGCTGTTGACCGAAAACCCCGGCGCACTGCGACGCTTGCTGACCCTGTGCGCGGCTAGCCCGTGGATCGCCGAACAGATCACCCGTTTTCCGCTGTTGCTCGACGAGTTGCTCAACGAAGGCCGATTGTTCAAGCCGCCGTTGGCGCCGGAGTTGGCCGCCGAGTTGCGCGAACGCCTGACGCGGATTCCCGAGGACGACCTCGAGCAGCAAATGGAAGCCTTGCGTCATTTCAAGCTGGCGCACCGCTTGCGGGTCGCCGCTTCGGAAATCGCCGGCAGCCTGCCGTTGATGAAAGTCAGCGATTACCTGACCTGGCTCGCCGAAGCGATCCTGGAGCAAGTGCTGGCCCTGGCCTGGCGGCAAACGGTCGCCAAGTACGGCACACCGCTGCGCACCGATGGCACCTTGTGCGATCCCGGCTTCATCATTGTCGGTTATGGAAAAGTCGGTGGCCTGGAATTGGGGCATGGTTCGGACCTGGACCTGGTGTTCATCCATGATGGCGATCCACAGGCAGAAACCGACGGGCCGAAGTCGATCGATGGCGCGCAATTTTTCACCCGGCTGGGGCAGCGGATCATTCACTTGCTGACGGCGCAGACCAACTCCGGTCAGCTCTATGAAGTCGACATGCGCCTGCGGCCGTCCGGTGCATCGGGGCTGCTGGTGAGTTCGCTGGGGGCCTTTGCCCGCTATCAGGAAAATGAAGCCTGGACCTGGGAGCATCAGGCGCTGGTCAGGGCGCGGGTGCTGGTGGGGAGCGAGGATGTCGGTCGGGCGTTCGAGCAGGTTCGCGCGGCGATTCTGGGCAAGGCGCGCGACTTGCCGACCCTGCGCCAGGAGGTCAGCGAGATGCGCGCCAAGATGCGCGATAACCTGGGCAGCAAGAGTACCGCGGCCGGTACCGGGGCAAATGCCTTCGAGGCCACGTCGCCCTTCGACCTCAAGCAGGACGCCGGAGGTATCGTCGATATTGAATTTATGGTGCAATACGCGGCCCTGGCGTGGTCCGAAACACACCCGCCACTGCTGCGCTGGACGGACAACATCCGCATTCTGGAAGAGCTGGAGAAGGCAGGGCTGATGCCCGTCGAGGATGCCAGCCTGTTGCGTGAGGCTTATAAAGCCTACCGCTCCGCCGCCCACCGGCAGGCTTTGCAGAAGGATGCCGGGGTGATACCGGGCGACCAGTTCGCGGACGAGCGGCGACAGGTCATGAGGATCTGGCGTGAGCTGGGGCTAAGCTGAAACGCGCCTGTCGGAGCGACTGGATTCAAATGTGGGAGTGGGCTTGCTCGCGAAAGTGGAGTGTCAGGCAACATCAATGTTGGATGTGATGGCCCCTTCGCGAGCAAGCCCGCTCCCACAGTAGATCTGCAGTGTCATGCAGGTCGAGGTACACCAATACCCAATGTGGGAGCGAGCCTGCTCGCGATAGCGGAGTGACAGTCGACAGCAATGTTGGAGGTGATGACCCATCGCAAGCCGCCTTGCTCCCACAGTGATTCTCGAGGCGGGGAGGCGTAGGCCTCCCCGGTTCGTTTATGGAAACCACATGAAAATTCTGATCGTTGGGCCCAGTTGGGTCGGTGACATGGTGATGGCGCAGACACTGTTTCAGTGTCTCAAGCAACGCCACCCGCAATGCGAAATCGACGTGCTGGCCCCCGAGTGGAGCCGGCCGATTCTTGAGCGCATGCCCGAAGTTCGCCAGGCCTTGAGCTTTCCGCTCGGCCACGGTGCACTGGAACTGGCGACGCGTCGACGCATCGGAAAATCCCTGGGCGGCCAGTACGACCAGGCGATCCTGCTGCCCAATTCCCTGAAGTCGGCACTGGTGCCGTTCTTTGCCGGCATCCCCAAGCGCACCGGCTGGCGTGGCGAGTTCCGCTACGGCCTGCTCAACGATGTGCGCACGCTGGACAAAGAACGTTACCCACTGATGATCGAGCGCTTCATGGCCCTGGCCTATGAGCCGGGCGTTGAACTGCCCAAGCCTTACCCGCGCCCGAGCCTGCGGATCGATCCGGTGACTCGCGAGGCCGCATTGGCCAAGTTTGGCCTGGCCCTCGACCGTCCGGTGCTGGCCTTGTGCCCCGGTGCCGAGTTCGGCGAGTCCAAGCGCTGGCCGTCGGAGCACTACGCCAAAGTCGCCGAAGCGAAGATTCGCGAAGGCTGGCAAGTCTGGCTGTTTGGTTCGAAGAACGATCATGCCGTGGGTGAAGACATCCGTTCGCGGCTGATCCCCGGCTTGCGTGAAGAGTCGGTGAACCTCAGTGGCGGCACCTCGTTGGCCGAGGCCATCGATTTGTTGTCCTGCGCCGATTCCGTGGTGTCCAACGATTCTGGCCTGATGCACGTTGCCGCTGCGCTGAACCGCCCGCTGGTGGCGGTCTACGGCTCGACGTCACCGGGCTTCACGCCGCCGCTGGCCGAGCATGTCGAGATCGTGCGCCTGGGCATCGAATGCAGCCCATGCTTTGATCGCACATGCCGTTTCGGCCATTACAACTGCCTGCGCCAGCTGATGCCGCAAGCGGTGAACGAAGCCTTGCAGCGTTTGCAGGGCACTGTGGTCGAGGTCAAATAGTTTGCGGGTACTGCTGATCAAGACTTCATCGCTGGGCGACGTGATTCATGCGCTGCCGGCGCTGACCGACGCCTCGCGGGCCATCCCCGGCATCACGTTCGACTGGGTGGTGGAGGAAGGCTTCGCCGAAATTCCGAGCTGGCACCCGGCGGTGGGCAAGGTGATTCCGGTGGCGATCCGTCGCTGGCGCAAGAACATCTGGCAGACCATCAAGAGTGGCGAGTGGAAACGCTTCAAGCAAAGCGTCCGCGCCTCCAAATATGATCTGGTCATCGATGCCCAGGGCCTGCTGAAAAGCGCTCTGCTCACCCGGTATGTGAAAGCCCCGGTGGCGGGTCTCGATAAAAGTTCGGCACGCGAGCCCGTCGCCGCGCGGTTCTATAACCGTCGCCTGGCGGTTGCCCGCGGACAGCATGCGGTGGAGCGGGTGCGTCAGCTGTTCGCCATCGCCCTGGGTTATGACCTGCCCAAGGGCCTGGGCGACTACGGCCTGAACGTCGAACGCCTGGTCGAGCTGCCGCGCAAGAATCCGTATGTGGTGTTCCTGCACGGCACCACCTGGGACACCAAGCACTGGCCCGAAGCCTACTGGCGCGAGCTGACCGAACGGGTCGGATATCTCGGGGTGGGCGTGAAACTGCCGTGGGGCAACGCGGCGGAGAAGGCCCGCGCCGAGCGCATCGCCGCCGGCTTCAAACACGCCGAGGTATTGCCCAAGCTGAATCTGGCCGGGGTCGGTAAAGTCCTGGCTGGCGCGCAAGCCTGCGTGGCGGTGGATACCGGTCTCGGTCATCTGGCCGCGGCACTGGATGTGCCGACGCTGTCGCTGTTCGGCCCGACCAATCCGGGCCTGACCGGGGCCTACGGCAAGTCGCAGATACACCTGGCCAGCGACTTCCCCTGCGCGCCGTGCCTGCAAAAGAAATGCACCTATCAACCGACGGCCGAAGATGCCCGTCAGTTTGACCTGAAACGCGAGTGGCCATTGTGCTTCACGCGTCTGAATCCCGAGCGTGTCGCGAGCCGACTGAGCACGTTATTACTGGCTGAGGAGCTGCGCTGATGCAATTGGCATTTGTCCTGTACAAGTATTTTCCCTTTGGTGGCCTGCAGCGCGATTTCATGCGCATCGCCCTGGAGTGCCAGAAGCGCGGCCATCAGATCCGCGTCTACACGCTGATCTGGGAAGGTGAGGTGCCGCCGGGTTTCGAAGTGCTGGTGGCGCCGGTCAAGGCCTTCTTCAACCATCGACGCAACGAAAAGCTCAGCGAGTGGATGGAAGCGGACCTGGCCAAGCGTCCGGTGGACCGCTTGATCGGCTTCAACAAGATGCCGGGCCTGGATGTCTACTACGCCGCCGACGGCTGCTTCGAAGACAAGGCGCAGAACCTGCGCAACTCGCTGTACCGACGTTGGGGCCGCTACCGCCACTTCGCCGAGTACGAGCGGGCGGTGTTCGCCAAAGAGGCGAAGACCGAAGTGCTGATGATTTCCGAGGTCCAGCAACCGCTGTTCATCAAGCATTACGGCACGCCGCTGGAACGCTTCCACCTGCTGCCGCCAGGCATTGCCCAGGATCGTCGTCGGCCGGCGGATGCGGACGAGATTCGCGCCGGGTTCCGCGCCGAATTCAATCTCAAGGACGATGACTTGCTGCTGGTGCAGATCGGCTCCGGGTTCAAGACCAAGGGTGTGGATCGCAGCCTCAAGGCCTTGGCCGCATTGCCCGCTGATCTGAAGAAGCGCACCCGGCTGTTTGTAATTGGCCAGGACGACCCCAAGTTATTCCAGATGCAGAGCGCCACGCTGGGGCTCGGCGACAACGTGACGTTCCTCAAGGGCCGCAGCGATATTCCGCGTTTCCTGTTGGGCGCCGATCTGTTGATCCACCCGGCCTACAACGAAAACACCGGTACCGTGCTGCTCGAAGCGCTGGTGGCCGGGTTGCCGGTGCTGGTGAGCGCGGTCTGCGGGTACGCCCATTACATCGCCGAGGCCGACGCTGGCCTGGTGCTGGACGAGCCGTTCGATCAAGCCCAGCTGGCCCAGTACCTGACCGGCATGTTGAACGACGCTCAAGCAAGGGCGGCCTGGAGCCGCAACGGTGTGGCCTTCGCCGAGACGGCCGACCTCTACAGCATGCCGCAGCATGCGGCCGATGTGATTCTGGCGGAGCACGCTTAAATGAAGTTGATGCTGGCTGAACCGTTCAAGAGCCTCTGGGCCGGACGCGACCCGTTCGCCGAAGTCGAGGGATTGCAGGGCGAGGTGTACCGTGAGCTCGAAGCTCGCCGTACCCTGCGCACCGAGGTGGACGGCAACGGGTTTTTCGTGAAGATCCACCGTGGCATCGGCTGGGGCGAGATCTTCAAGAACCTGCTCACCGCCAAGCTGCCGGTATTGGGTGCCGGCCAGGAGTGGAAGGCCATCCAGCGCCTGCAGGAAGTCGGCGTGCCTACCATGACCGCCGTCGCCTATGGCGAAAAAGGCAGCAACCCGGCGGACCAGCATTCGTTCATCGTCACCGAAGAGCTGGCGCCGACCGTCAGCCTTGAAGATTTCAGCATCAACTGGTCCAAGCAGCCGCCGGAGCCAAAACTCAAGCGCGCGCTGATCGCTGAAGTGGCGCGCATGACCGGCATGATGCACCGCGCCGGGGTCAACCATCGTGACTGCTACATCTGCCACTTCCTGCTGCACACCGACAAGCCGGTGACCGCAGACGATTTCAAACTCTCGGTGATCGACCTGCACCGCGCCCAGACCCGTCCGACGATCACCTCGCGCTGGCGTAACAAGGATCTGGCGGCGCTGTATTTTTCCGCCCTGGACATCGGCCTGACCCGGCGCGACAAGTTGCGTTTCCTCAAGGGTTATTTCCAGCGGCCGCTACGCCAGATCCTGGGCGAAGAAGCGGGGCTGCTGAGCTGGCTCGAAGGCAAGGCCAACAAGCTTTACGAGCGTAAACAGCGGTACGGAGACGCGCTCTGATGGCGGGTTGGAGACTGGAGCCTGCTTATCGCGATCTGGCACAAGACTTCGGCAGCCTTGATGCCGTGTTTGCGCTGCAGGGCGAGCGCCTGACCCGCGATCCGCTGTCGGAGGTCATTCGCGTCCAGCGCAATGGCGTCAACTATTACGTCAAGCGCTACGTGGGGGCAGGCAAGGGCTTGCGCCGCTACCTGGGCAAGCCACGGGTGAAGATGGAGTGGCAGAACCTCAAGCGCTTTGCCAAGTGGGGCATCCCCACCGCCGAGGTGGTGGCCTGGGGGCTGGAGCGTCGCGGTGCAGCCTATGATCGTGGGGCGATGATCACCCGCGAACTGCCACATACGGAAGATTTGTCGGCCCTGGCCGAGCGGCACGATGCGAAACTGGCGGACCGCGCCTGGGTCGACAGCATCAGCCGACAACTGGCCAATTACACCCGCACGATGCACGAGCATCACTTTACCCATAACGATTTGAAGTGGCGCAACCTGCTGGTCGATGATCAGGCCCGACTGTTCCTGATCGATTGCCCCAACGGTGATTTCTGGAGAGGTTTCTGGCTCAAGTACCGAATCACCAAGGACCTGGCCTGCCTGGACAAGGTCGCCAAGTATCAACTGTCGGCCACCCAGCGCCTGCGCTTTTACCTGCAATACCGCCAACGGACCCGGCTCAATGCCGCCGATAAAAAACGCATCCGGCACGTGGTGAGATTTTTCGAGGGACGCGAATGACTGATTTTCTGGCCGCTGAAGACCGTGCGCTGCTTGAGCGTCACGGCCTCGGCACGTTCGACGCGCTCTGGGCCCGGCAGCTCGATGCCGTGGACGAACCCAACACCCTGCGGGGTGGCTGGAGCAGCGTGTTTCGACTGGAACTGGAAGGTCGTGGCTACTACCTCAAGCGCCAGAGCAACTACCAGATGCATACCTTGCATGCGCCGTTTGGCGAGCCGAGTTTTGCCCGGGAGTTTCGCAACATCAGCCGTTACGAAAAGCTCGGCATACCGGCGCTCAAGGCGGTGTTCTTCGGTGAGCGCAAGGTGGACGGTGAAACCCGGGCCATTCTCCTGACGCGTGCCCTCGACGGTTGGGATGATCTGGATTCGCTGTTGCATCGTTGGACGGATCTCGGCGAGGCGCAGCAGGTAGCCATTCTGCAAGCTTGCGGGCACCTGGCGCAGCGTCTGCACGGCATGCGCCAGGTGCATGGCTGCTTCTACCCCAAGCATATTTTCCTGCGGGCCACCGGCGACGGGTATCAGGCGCAGCTGATCGACCTGGAAAAGACCCGGCACCTGTTGTTCGGGCTGCGCGACCGCGTAAAGGACCTGGAGCCGTTGCTGCGTCGGGCGCCCGAGTGGAGCGAAGGGCAATTGCGGGTGCTGCTGGGCGCTTATCTGGATCAACCCCAGGACAGCTCGTTGATCGACACCTGGCTGACGCGCCTGACCGCGCGGCGCAGCCATAAGGAGAAGCGCTGATGCGTTTATCCGAACTGAAAAGCGCTGGCCGTCACCCGAGCCTGCCGCTCAGTCTTTCACTGGCCGATGCTGCCGGGCCGGCGCAGCTACAGTTGCTGACCCTGTTGCGGGTCTTGCCCGGGCAGCGTTATGTCGGTGCGGGTGTCTGGCGCGGTCGGCCCGTGCTGGCCAAGTTGCTGGTTGGCAGCAAGGCGGCGCGGCATTTCCAGCGCGAGCTGGACGGTGTACGACTGCTCGCCGCCCAGGGCCTGACCACGCCGCTGCTGTTGGCTGACGGTCTGAAGGATGGCGAGGGTGGCTGGCTGCTGTTTGAATTCCTTGAGGGCGCCCAAAGCCTGGGGGATGCCTGGCAGCAGGTGGAAGGCCTGCCGGTGCTGGCCGATGAGCAGTCAGCCGTTTTGGCGCAAGCCTTGGGCGCAATCGGTCAAATGCATCGCAAAGGTTTGTGGCAGGAAGACCTGCACCTGGACAACCTGCTGCGCCAGGGCAATCGACTGTATTTGATCGATGGCGCCGGTATCTGCAGCGAAACGCCAGGCCAGCCGCTCTCGCGGCAAAAGGTCCTGGAAAATCTCGGGGTGTTTTTCGCCCAGTTGCCCAAGTCGCTGGAGCCGTTCACCGAAGAATTGCTGGTGTACTACCTGCTGAGCAACGGCGAGCATGCCCTGCCCATGGAGGCGCTGCAGAAACAGGTCGACAAGGTTCGCAGCTGGCGCCTCAAGGACTTCCTGATCAAGGTCGGTCGCGAATGCACGCTGTTCAGCGTCCAGCGCGGAGCGTTCGGCTTGCGGGCGATTCGTCGCGAAGAAGAAACGGCCATGCTGCCCGTACTGGCCCAGGCCGATGCCTTGCTGGATCAGGGGCACCTGTACAAGACCGGCGGCGCGGCGAGCGTTGGCAAGGTCGAGGTGGATGGCCGAACGCTGGTGATCAAGCGCTACAACATCAAGGGTTTCGCCCACTGGCTCAAGCGCTTCTGGCGCCCGAGCCGTGCCTGGCACTCCTGGCGCGAAGGCAATCGCCTGGCATTTCTCGGCATCGCCACGCCCAAGCCCCTGGCGGTGCTGGAGAAGCGTTTTCTCTGGTTGCGCAGCCGTGCCTATCTGATCACCGAACATCTGTCGGGGCCGGACATCATCGAGCGTTTCGCACCGTACATCGAGAGTGGTGATGCGCCTGAAGCCGAGTTGCTGGCGCTGGATCACCTGTTTGCCGAATTGATTGCCGAGCGCATCAGCCACGGCGACTTCAAGGGTCACAACCTGTTCTGGCAGCAGGATCGCTGGGCGCTGATCGATCTGGATTCTATGTGCCAGCACGGCTCGCTCGCCAATTTCGCCCCGGCGTATGCGCGGGATCGGGCGCGGTTCATGCGCAACTGGCCTGAGAGTAGTGCGCTTTATCAGGTCATCGATCAGCGTCTTCCGAAAGATATCTCCAGCGCAGTCTGAATCTCTTCGCGAGCAAGCCCGCTCCCACATTTCAACCGCGTTCACATAGATGAAAGCGGTCGAAATGTGGGAGCGGGCTTGCTCGCGAAGGGGCCGGAACAGCCAGCGAAGATAAGGGACAACTTCTTAAGCATCGTCCTACAGGAACTTGGGAAGCCATGAACTGTGGCCTGAATGACCACGATGCTAGCTTGCCTGACGTTCACGGAGGGCAAGCTTTGACGATCAAAAAGGCAGTCACATCAGGTGTCATCTCACTGGCTTTGACAGGGTGCGGGACCGTCTCGACGGTCTTGCAGGACGATGCCGACGCGGCCCAGGCGCTTCGGCGGCAAAAAACTTATTGTCAGTCCATTCCACGGGTCTACAGCGGCCTGGCCTACGATTTTTGCGTATTGAATGCGCCTCCCGATCCAACGGGTATCTTCGTTCCAGTCATTTTGCTGGACCTGGCATTGTCCGGCACGCTGGATACCGTAGTCTTGCCCTACACCCTTTACCGGCAGGGCACGGATGGCAACATCCGTATTTACTGGCGGCCTGCCCGAGGCTGATAACCGTAGGGTCATTCCCGGCATCTTTAAGCTATAATCCCGCCCTTTAGCTGTCTCTCGCCCGTTGCGAGGGCACATTAATTATTGAGGCGCATTGCGCCTGCACGCAGACTAAAGAGGCTAGACCCCTGTGGCATTGACGATTCTTGGCCTGTCCGGCGCCCTTAGCCATGATCCTTCCGCAGCCCTGTACATCGACGGCAAGCTGGTCGCGGCGGCGGAAGAAGAGCGCTTCGTACGCGATAAACATGCAAAGAACCGCATGCCCTACGAATCGGCGAAGTTCTGCCTGGAACAGGCCGGCATCAAGCCTTCCGACGTTGACGTGGTAGCGATTCCATTCGCGCCGATCAGCCTGTTCGGCAAGGCCCGCTGGCAGTACGCCAAGCGTTACTGGTACGCCCCGGATCGTGCACTCGACGCGATCCTGATGGGCAACCGTCGCTACAAACGCTATCGCAACAAGATCGTCTGGTGCCTGGAGCAACTGGGCTTCGACCCGAAGAAGATCAAGATCGAGCCGGTCGAGCACCACCTGGCCCACGCTTCCAGTGCCTACCACTGCTCCGGTTTCAAAGAGAAAACCGCGATCCTCGGGATCGACGGCAAGGGCGAGTACGCTACGACCTTCTTCGGTTATGGCGAAAACGGCAAGATCCACAAGATCAAGGAATTCTTCGATCCGGACTCCCTCGGTGGCCTATACGGCGCGATCACCGAGTTCCTCGGTTTCGATATGCTCGACGGTGAGTTCAAGGTCATGGGCATGGCGCCGTACGGCGACGCCAGCAAATACGATTTCTCGCGCCTGGCCTCGTTCGAAAACGGCGAATTGGTGATCAACACCGACTATGCCAACGTCATCGGCCTGCGTCGCTACAAAGAGAAGGGCAAGGGTTACTACTTCTCGCCGAAGCTGATCGAGTGGCTGGGTCCGAAGCGCGAAGGCGACATCGCCGACGAGCCGTACATCCACTACGCCGCGAGCATCCAGGCGCTGTTCGAAAAAATTGCGCTGCAGATGATCGACCACTACCTGGGCGACGTGCTCAAGGAAACCGGCAAGCTGGCCTACGCCGGTGGCTGTGCGTTGAACGTCAAGCTGAACCAGAAAATCATCGCCCGCGACGACGTCAAGGAACTGTTCGTCCAGCCTGCATCCGGTGACGCCGGTACCGCGGTGGGCGCGGCAGCCTATGTGTCCCACGCCCGTGGCGTCCCGGTCGAGAAGATGGAACACGTGTACCTCGGCCCGTCGTACAGCAACGAAGACGTGATCGCGGCCTGCGCCCGTCACGAGAACAAGCCGACCTGGCGCAAGCTCGACAACATGCCGGACCAGATCGCCAGGATCATGGTCGATGGTAACCCGGTGGCCTGGTTCCAGGGCCGCATGGAGTTCGGTCCGCGTGCACTGGGTGGTCGCTCGATCATCGGTTGCCCGAGCATTCCCGGCGTGGCCGACCGCATCAACCACCAGATCAAGTTCCGCGAGCGCTGGAGGCCTTTCTGCCCGTCGATGCTCGACACCGTGGCGCCGCAGATGATCAAGATCGATCACCCGGCTCCGTTCATGACCTTCACCTTCGAAGTGGCTGAGGAGTGGAAAACCCGCGTGCCGGAAGTCGTCCACGAAGACGGCACTTCCCGTGCCCAGGTGCTCAAGCGCGAATACAACCCGCGCTACTACGACATGATGAAGGCGCTGGAAGTCCTCACCGGCAATGGTGTGTCGCTGAACACCTCGCTGAACCGTCGTGGCGAGCCGATGATCTGCTCACCGACCGACGCGCTGAACATGTTCTTCGGTTCCGATCTACAGTATCTGATCATGGAAGACATCCTGGTGGTCAAAGAGGGCGCGGACACCTATGACACGCTCGGCTGAACGCCATGTGCTGCAGTTCTGCCACGGCTATGACGGGCCGTTCCTGGACTGCGCGCGGCAGTACGCCAGCCTCTTCGCGGGGACCGGTTACCGGGTGACCACGGTGTTCCTGACCGGGGTCGCCGATGCCGAGGTTGCCGCCGGTTGCGCCTCCGATGAAGTGTTGTTCATGGAATACAGCTCCAAGGCCATTCGTGGCTTGAAGCTGGGCGCCATCGGCGATCTGCGCAAGATCGCCGCTTCGCGCAATTTCAGTTTCTGCATTGCCCATCGCTTCAAGCCCATCTACATCGCCTTGCTCGGCACCTCGTTGCCGGTGATTGGCGTGCACCATGCGTTTGACGATTACAAACGCGGCACACGCAAACTCTTCGCGCAGGTTTTCCGCAAGCGCCTGAGCCTGCTCGGGGTGTCCGATGCGGTGCGCGATGACATGCGCCAATGCCTGCCGAAGTGGCCGGCGGCACGGATTCAGACGCTGTACAACCGGATCGACGTGCCGGCTTTGCAGGCAAGCCAGGTATCGGTTCGCGAGGCGCGCGAGACCCTCGGCCTGTCGGAGGACGCCTGGATTGTCGGCAACGTCGGGCGCCTGCATCCGGACAAGGACCAGGCCACCTTGCTGGACGGTTTTGCCCAGGCGCTGCCCGGGTTACCGGCCAACAGCCAGCTGGTGATCCTCGGTAGCGGTCGACTGGAGCAGGATCTGAAAGCCCAGGCGCGCGAGCTGGGGATTGGCAACCGCGTGCTGTTCCTTGGTCAGGTCCCTGAGGCCCGACGGTATTTCAAGGCATTCGATGTGTTTGCCCTGAGCTCCGATCATGAACCTTTCGGCATGGTGCTGCTCGAAGCCATGGCGGCGGGCGTGCCGTTGCTTGCAACGGCGTGTGGCGGCGCGAAGGAAGTGGTCGAAGGCGTGGGCATCCTGTTCCCGCTGGGCGATGCCGAGCACCTGGCTCAAGGCCTGCAACATCTGGCCGCAATGGACGAGCAGCAACGTCGCCAGTGTGCCGAGCTGATGCTCGAGCGCCTGCGCGAACGCTTCTCCGACCGCGCGGTGCGCGATGCTTTCTGGCACTTGCCGCACGTTACCGAACTGGCACAGAGGGGCTGATGCTCAACCGATTTCAAGGCTGGCGCGAACGTGGCTGGTCGCTCTCCGATGCCCCGACCTATGCCCAGGCCTGGCAGCGTTATGGCGGCAGCGTCGCCACTCACCCACTGGTGGTCGAGCGCCTGGCGCAGCTGGCCGGTATCCCCGTGCGATACCTGGCCTGGGAGCAGGACGGCGAAATCAAGGCCGCAATCCCGACCTGGGGGCGCGACCTCGCCTTGTCCAAGGACGTGCTCAAGCGTAACGGCAAAAAGGGCCTGTTCGACCTTGGCAATGCCGAGATCATCCTGCCGGCTGCGGCCGATGCCCAGGCACCTTTGCGCCATCGCGGGCGTTACCTGTCGGCCCTCAACGAAAACCGTTTCACCGGCATCCGGCTGCAGGCCGAGCAACTGGCCATGGCCCGCACGCCCGAAGAGTTGTCGAAGAAGTTTCGCTACAACCAGCGCCGCGAACTCAGGTTGCTGGAAGAGGCAGGCGGCGTAGTACGACCGGTCAGCGAATTTTCCAGCCAGGAGCTGGGGGCGATCTATTGCGATCTGTTCCAGCGCCGCTGGGGGTTCCCGGCGACCGGTGCCGAGCGCATGGCCGAGGTCATCGAGTTGTTGCGCGAGCTGCTGATCGGTTCGGTGATTTTCCTCAACGATGCCCCCATTGCCATTCAACTGGTGTACCGCGTCGAGACGCCGCAGTGGATCAGCGTCGAATACATCAATGGCGGTGTCGACCCCGAAACCCGCGAGTTCAGCCCCGGTAGCGTGCTGAGTTTTCTCAACACCCAAAGCGCCTGGGAGCACGCCAGGGCACTGGACAAGCCCCTGCGCTTTTCCTTTGGCCGCGCCGACCGGGAATACAAGGATCGCTGGTGCAACCCTGTGCCGGTCTACACCGTATGAGTCAGCCCATGAACCGCAAACAGCAATTGCTCAAGCGCCACCGGCGCAACAAACGCATCGGTCTGCTGGTCGCACTGGTGCTGTTGATCCTTTGCGGCATCCTGGTGGCGTGGTGGTTGCCGCTGGTGCTGGCGGTGGTGGGCTGGGTGGTCCACGAAGCCTGGTTTGCCGATCACCTGTTCTATTCGCCGAACGACCACTATCAATACACGTTTGCGCCCTACACCCCGCAGCCCAAGGTGCACCTGAACGGGGAGCATCTGCGCCTGGACGAGGGTGTCATGCTGGTCGACGACGCGACGCTGGTGCTGGCCCTGAAGGTAAAAAGCACGTGGCTGGGACGCTTCTTCGATCCTATGGTCGAGTTGTTGGGTGGCGATAACCCGGACCGGCAGACCTTCGAGCGGGGTGTGAACGGCCTGCGTTACCTCAATCTCAGTGGCCAGGCTCAGGTGCTGTCGCGTGGTGAGTTGCGTCTGCGCGGGCGTTTCTGCCGGCTGGTGGGCGAGCCGGTCCTGTGGGCATTCGAGCATCCGGACTTTCGCCGGCAACGGGTGATGGTCATCGCCCCGCACGCCGATGATGCCGAGCTGGCGGCCTACGGTTTGTACAGCCAGGCGGACGAGACCTGGATCGTGACGCTCACCGCCGGTGAAATCGAAGCCGAACATTATCAGCGCATGGGCATGGACAAGGTCGAGGCGGCGCGCCTCAAAGGCCGGTTGCGCGCCTGGGACAGCATCGCCGTGCCGCGCTGGGCCGGTGTACCGCAAGCCCATTGCGTGCAGTTGGGCTATTTCTGCCTGCAACTGGCGGCCATGCAGGCATCGCCCGCCAAGCCGATAGGCTCGCGGGAAGCGGATTTGGACGACACCCGGTTGTTTCGTCAGTTGAACCCGTTTGGCCTGCCGGGCGATGTCGATGGCGCGCCCACCTGGAACAACCTGCTGGCGGATCTGCAAGCCCTGCTGCTGCGGGCTCGGCCTGAGGTGATCGTGTTGCCGCACCCGACCCTCGACCCCCATCCCGATCACATTTGCGCGCAGGCCGCGGTGCTCGAAGCGCTAAAGGGTCTTGATTGGCAGCCGACGCTGTTGGGGTATGCCAATCACCTGCACGACAACGATCGCTGGCCCATGGGTGACACCGGAGCCGGTATTGCCCTTCCTCCTGTGTTCGATCCGGGCCAGCAGATGCATCCCTGGTGTCTGCAGCTTTCCCTGGCGCAGCAGCGTGACAAGGCCATGGCATTGGCAATGATGCACGACCTGCAGCCACCGGCTCCCTTCAAGCGTCGCCTGCGGCGTGGTTTGCAGCGGTTGCTCGCGGGGCGGGGCGGTTCGCCATACGGCGATAATGAATTTTTTCGCAAGGCTGTGCGACGCCAGGAACTGTTTTGGCGTTTGTAAGGTGTCATGGGCCTGAAGGTCGGCTGCCTGGCGGCAGGTTCGGATTCAGGTGTTGCTCCATTTGCCTGTTGTGGCAAGGAAGACGATGAAAGTTCTATTTCTGGTGCAGAAAGATCAGCGGGCCATTCTGGACCGTCTGTACGACGGGGTCGCGGCTCATTGCGAGTGCGACTTGCGGTGGTTGAGCAGCAAGGAACAGCGCAACCTGCGCAGTTATTTCCGGCGTGAAGTCGATGTGTCCCGATACGACCGGATCGTGTTTTTCCTGCGTTTCAAGCAGGAGATCCGCCAGGTCGGATTTATCCGCACGATTCCCAACCTGGTCATTCTCGAACACGATGCTTACCAGAACTACATTCCTTGCAAGTACACCGGCAAGTTCAGCGCGCACTACCGTCGCCTGCCCTGGGCGCGGGTCATCAGTTCCGGCTTCGTTGTCACCGAGCGCCTGCGTGCAGAGGGTTTCGATGCGGTGTTCGTGCCCAAGGGCTATGACCAGACGCAACTTGCGGATCAGGGGCGCGAGCGGGATATCGAGCTGGCGTTCGTCGGCAGTACCAACAGCGTCGCCTACAGCGGTCGCAAGGCCTTGCTCGATGAACTGGGTCGCGTCGAGCCTTTGGTGGTGACTCGCACCAAATCCGGCGAGGAGTACCGCGATACGCTCAACCGCATTCGCTTTTTCGTCAGTGCCGACGTCGGCATGGGCGAGTTCATGATCAAGAATTTCGAGGCCATGGCCTGTGGCTGTGTCTTGCTGACTTATGATCAGGGCGCAGCGGAAAACCAGGCGCTGGGCTTGCAGGACATGCACAACGTGGTGTTCTACCAGGACATTGCGCAGCTTCAGGAGAAACTGGCCAGACTGCGCAGCGAACCGCAACTGGCGCAGAGCATCGCTCGCAATGGTCGGGAGTTGGCGGTCAACCAATTCAGCTTTGCCCGCATCGGCCAACGTATCGTCGAAGAACTTGAGCCTGCACTGCGCCCTCGCGCGCCGTTGAGTCTGTTGGAAAGAATTCGACTCAATTTGGGTGTTTGACAAGCGTTGGCCAGCCATTGATATTGCTGGCCACTTCTACTTTGTTGAGACAACCGTGCATTTTTCCCACGAGAGTGACATCACGCTGGTGGTCACAAGCTGTGGTCGCCTGGACCTGCTCAAGACCACCCTCGAGAGCTTCGATCGATTCAATACGGCGCCCATCCGCGAAGTGTTCATCACCGAGGATGCAGGTGACGCAGAGGTACACGCGGTGATTCCAGCCCACTGGAAGGATCACTGTACGGTCTTCGTCAATCGACCCAAGCTGGGTCAGCTGGCGTCGATCGACCTGGCGTACGAACACGTCAGCACGAGCTATATCTTCCATTGCGAGGATGACTGGGAATTCTACCGCCCAGGGTTTGTGGAGGACTCCATGACCGTTCTCCAATCTCGCCCGGAAATCCTGCAAGTATGGTTGCGTAGCTATACTCATGATCTGCGGGTTCACAGCCCCTACATTCATCTGGGGCCGCGTGAAGTCGTCGGTGGAGTGGCTTGCCATCCATTGATTTCCGACAAGCCGGAGTGGCAGGGGTTCTCGCTGAACCCAGGCCTGCGACGGGTCAAGGAATATCGATTGTGCGCGCCTTTTTCCGGGCACGCTGGCGAGAAAGCGCTGTCACAGCGATACGCACAGTTGAACCTGACTGCCCTGACGCTTGAAGCGGACGCAGTCATGCACACCGGGTTTGGCCTGCACGTGCAAACGCCTGTAGAGCGACAGCGCAAGGCGCGTCGCAGCCGGCGCGAACAGGTCAAGTTCGTTTTGTTTTTGTTGTTGGGAGTCTGCATTGGCTGGTCCATCAAGTAGCGACACCGCAGCTTATCCCCATAACCTTTTGTATTGGCTGCTTGCCCTATGAGTATTCTCAACGTGATGTGGGCAGGTGGTGCTCCGTTTGCCTCGATCCACAAGGTGCATCAGCAGATACTGTCTCAAGCCTTGCCCTCGGCCCCGGTGAAAACCTGGTTGCTCCAGGGAGACGCCGCCGAATGCGGAGTGGACGTCGGTGAGATACGCGAGTGGGGACTGTCTTCTGCCCGATTGAAAGGGCGGCATTTCTGGCGATTGACCAAACCCTGGATGCGAGCCCGCTTTCACCGCGCCCTCCAGGACAGCGACGCACGACTGTTGTTGCTCGACGGATTGGGCGTAGCGCGCACGCTGTTACCGATACTCAAGTCCTTGCCGCATATCCGCGTCGTGGTCATCTTTCATGGGGCGACTCGGCTGCATGCGGGTGATCGAGTGCTCTTTCAACAGCTCCCGGCTTCCCAGCTGGCCTTGGCTGCAGTGTCGAACACCCTCGCAGCCTCACTGAGCAGTGACTTGCAAATACCGGTCATGACCTTGCGCAGTGCCTTTGAGCCTGCCGCCTTCTGTTGCGCTTTGCTTCCTCGGGAAGAGGCGCGGACCCGGTTGGGCTTGCCTGCGGACGGTGGGCCGGTATTGGGAGCGGTGGGGCGCCTGGTTTCGGAAAAGGGCTTCGGCTGCCTGCTTGATGCTTTTGCGGCGGCATTGCGGGAGCGCCCCGACCTGAAATTGGTGATTGTCGGGGAAGGCAGCACCCGCGCCTCGCTGCAGGCTCGTATTGATGAGCTGGGGCTGCATGGGCAAGTCTTGCTGCCGGGGCATCTTGATGATGCGGCGCGTCTTTATCGTGCGTTCGACTGGGTCGCGATCCCGTCGCGGGAGGAAGGTCTGGGGCTGATCATGCAGGAGGCGGTCATGGCGGGGGTTCCGGTACTGTCCAGTGACCTGGCGGTATTTCGCGAACAGCTGGCCGATAGTGGCTGGTACGCCCCGGTTGATGATGTGAACGCCTGGCGCGACGCGATCTTGCGAGCGTTCAGCGTCTCTGCCGCAGCGGTCGCCGCTGATCAGTTCCAGGCATTAGGGCCGGATCAAGCCTGGCTGAGCTTCAGCCAGACCGCCCGTGCACTACTCTCATGAGGGCAGCACTGCCTGCTCCAATGCTTGCATCGGAAAGGTGTCGTTCAGGTTCTCGCGTGCAATATAGCGCGCGAAGTGTTGCAGGTTGCGTTTGATCAGATGCCGAGGCAAAGGGGCTCGCAGGAAACGCATGTCAGCCACATCGATCAGGCCCATTTGATTGTCGGGCGTGATCACAATATTGCCCAGATGCAGTGAGCGGAAGTAGATCCCCGATTGATGCAGTCGACGTATCAATCCGGCCAGTTCAGGCAAGGCTTGCGGCCAGTTGAAACCGTCCTTGCTGGCGATCTGGCGCAGGGTCTGGCCTGGCAGCGGCTGGTACAGCACGGCTGTCATGCCGGGCGCCTGCAGTCGGTAATACTGCAGGACCTGCAAGGTCGGCACACCGAGCTTCTGCAGTTCGACGGCATTGTCGATGAAGCGTTTCGAGTAAGGCCGAAACAAGGCGGATGAAAATATACGCTTGCGACGAAACAGTTTGAGGATATTCCCGTCTTGCAACAGGTAGACTTTTGGCCCGTAACTGTCGGCCTCCAATACTTTGGCACCGTCAATCATTTGATTCAGGGTGGCTTGAGGGAGCCGGGAACATTGCATCGTAGAAAGCCTTGTTGGAAGAACGGGGCGCCATGGCGGGCAATGATGCCGAAAAAATTCAGCTTTAACCATGTCGGGTTGGGTGAGCGAACGCTTACAGGAGCAATTTGATGCAAGAAACTCGTTGGGCGCAAGCATGGATGACAGTAGGTCTTTTGTGGTTTTTGTTGGCCATCGCCATTGCGCCTACCAACAAGCTCTATCAGCAAGGCTTGGTGGTGTTTCTCTGGTTGCCTGCAATCATGCTCTGCTGGTCCGCACGGGCCCGGCTTCGGGAATTGTTCCATGAACAGCGCTGGATCTACCTGCCGTTGCTGGGGCTGGTGATCTGGTCACTGCTCAGTCTTTCATGGTCGAACACGCCTGATCCTGATCGCGCAGCCAAGCGCGTGCTGTACATCGTGGTGTTCCTGTTGTTCTTTCCGGTTTTCGCCAATGCCCGACCCGAGCGCGTGATCCGCGTCATGCAATGGGGAGGTATAGGGCTGGCTGTCACGGCGCTGGTGGCGATCGTCAAATTTTATGGAATGCATGGCAACGTCTGGGTTTCACGCGTGGAAGGGCTGGGCGAATTGTCCCATCCGATCCTGGGCGGCTACGTCATCGGGCTGGCAGCCGTGTGGCTGGTACTCTGGACACCGCGTACGGGCTTGATGCAGGTAGTCTATGCCCTTGCATTGGGCGTTCTGGGGATATTTGTCCTGCTCAGCCAGAGTCGCGGCGCGGCCCTGGCACTGTTTCTCACGATACTGGCCATGCCGGTCTGGTGCCGTGACCGACGCAGTCGTCTCGTCGCGGCGCTCGCATTGATCATCGCGATGCTGGCGTTCTGGCTTTTCGAATCCCTGGTCCTGTCGCGCGGTGTTTCCTATCGCCCGCAGATCCTGATGGCCAGTTTGCAAATGATCGCGGAACACCCATGGCGCGGCCTGGGCCTTGGCAGTAACTACAATGTGTTCGCCGATGGGCAGCATTTTGACCACGCCCATAACCTGTTCACCCACGTAGCCATCGAATTGGGCCTGCCAGGGTTGTTGTTGTGGGTGGCGACCTGGATCGCAGTACTGCGCGAGGCCTGGAAGGTTCGGGAAACGCTCTATGCCAAGGGAATCATCGGCATCTGGTTGTTCTCTACCCTGGCGATGCAATTCGATGCCGCCAGCCTGAACGGGACACCGAGGGCCGAATGGTTTATCAGCTGGTTACCCATTGGCCTGGCCAGTGTTTTGGTATGGGCGCGGGCCAATCCCGACGCTTGTGATAAAATTTCGCGTTCTTCCTAACCAGTGAGCTCTACGATGAGTGACGCACCGCCCAAAGCGGGACAGGACTCCAGCCTGAAAATCTATTTTCGGCTGTTGGGGTATGTAAAACCTTATCTCGGCCTTTTCTTGCTGAGTATCGTGGGCTTCGTGATCTTTGCCTCCACACAGCCGATGCTGGCGGGGATTCTCAAGTATTTCGTCGATGGCCTGAGCAATCCTGAAGCGGTGCTCTTCCCCAACGTCCCTTATCTGAAGGACTTGCAGCTGCTGATGGCCGTGCCATTGCTGATCATCCTGATCGCGGCGTGGCAAGGCCTGGGCTCCTTCCTTGGCAACTATTACCTGGCGAAGGTTTCGCTGGGGCTGGTGCATGACCTGCGGGTCGAGTTGTTCAACAAGTTGCTGGTTCTGCCAAACCGCTATTTCGATACGCATAATTCCGGGCATCTGATCTCGCGCATCACGTTCAACGTGACCATGGTGACCGGTGCCGCTACCGATGCAATCAAGGTGGTGATTCGCGAAGGCCTTACCGTGGTCTTCCTGTTTGCCTACCTGCTGTGGATGAACTGGAAACTGACCATCGTGATGCTGGCCATCCTGCCGCTGATTGCACTCATGGTGGGTAACACCAGCAAGAAATTCCGCAAGCAGAGCAAGAAGATCCAGGTGGCCATGGGCGATGTGACCCATGTGGCGTCCGAGACCATCCAGGGTTATCGCGTGGTGCGCAGCTTCGGTGGCGAGAGCTATGAAGAGCGGCGCTTTGCCGAAGCCAGCCAGGGCAATACCGACAAGCAACTGCGCATGACCAAGACCGGGGCGGTCTACACGCCGATGTTGCAGTTGGTGATCTACACCGCCATGGCCGTGCTGATGTTCCTGGTGCTGTTCCTGCGCGGTGATGCCACCGCCGGTGACCTGGTGGCCTACATCACGGCGGCGGGTCTGCTGCCCAAGCCGATCCGGCAGCTGTCGGAAGTCAGTTCGACCATTCAGAAAGGTGTCGCCGGTGCCGAAAGCATTTTCGAGCAACTGGACGTCGAGCCGGAAGTCGACCACGGTACCGTTGAGCGCGACCGCGTCAATGGCTACCTGGAGGTGCGCAACCTGAGCTTTACCTATCCCGGGACAGAGCGTGAAGTGCTGAAGAACATCAGCTTCACTGCGGCGCCAGGGCAGATGATCGCACTGGTTGGTCGCTCTGGCAGCGGCAAGTCGACACTCGCCAGCCTGATACCGCGCTTCTACCATCATGAAATCGGCGAGATCCTGCTCGATGATGTCGAAATCGAAGACTACCGTCTGCGCAACCTGCGTCGGCACGTAGCCCAAGTCACACAACATGTGACCCTGTTCAACGACACTATCGCCAACAATATCGCCTACGGTGACCTGGCTGGCGCACCTCGCGCAGACATTGAAAAGGCTGCTGCGGACGCCTATGCCATGGACTTCATCGCGCAGATGCCGCAAGGCCTGGATACCCAGGTCGGGGAAAACGGCGTACTGCTGTCCGGCGGCCAGCGCCAGCGCCTGGCGATTGCCCGGGCCTTGCTGAAAAATGCCCCGTTGCTGATTCTCGACGAAGCCACCTCGGCGCTCGATACCGAGTCCGAGCGGCACATTCAGGCAGCCCTGGATCAAGTCATGAAAGGTCGTACCACGCTGGTCATCGCTCACCGGTTGTCGACTATCGAAAAGGCCGACCTGATTCTGGTGATGGATCAGGGTGAAATCGTCGAGCGTGGCACCCACACGCAATTGCTGGCGCAAAATGGCTACTATTCGCGCCTGCATGCGATGGGGCTCGATACGCCGGCCGAAGACATCGCCTGACACCGACTTCAGGGTGAGCCTGGCTCACCCTGATGCTCAGCCGGCGTGCAATGCGCCGCTCGAGTGAATCCATGCGCGATTCTTGCTCAATAATTGATCAAAAAGCCTTGGCGCAAGATCCCGTTGCAGCCGTCACACAAGCCTGTGCCCACCCTGTGTTAATATCGCGCCCCTGTTCATTTTGTATGTGGGTTGCTCCATGAAGTTGTCCATGCCGCGATTCGATCAAGCCCCTGTCTTGGTGGTCGGCGATGTCATGCTCGACCGTTACTGGCATGGTGGTACCTCACGGATTTCCCCTGAGGCGCCAGTACCGGTAGTCAAGGTCGAACACATCGAGGACCGCCCGGGCGGTGCCGCCAACGTTGCGTTGAACATTGCCGCCCTTGGCGCGCCAGCCTCGCTGGTCGGCGTCACTGGCGACGATGAAGCCGCCGACAGCCTGGTCAATAGCCTCAAGGGGGCCGGTGTGCGCGCGTTGTTCCAGCGCATCGCGCACCAGCCGACCATCGTCAAACTGCGGGTCATGAGTCGTCACCAGCAACTGCTGCGAATCGACTTCGAAGAACCGTTCGCCACCGACTCCCTGGCGTTGTCCGTGCAAGTCGACGAACTGCTCGAAGGCATCAAGGTGCTGGTGCTGTCCGACTACGGCAAGGGCGCACTGAAAAACCATCAGGTGTTGATCCAGGCCGCCCGCGCCCGTGGCATTCCGGTGCTGGCCGATCCCAAGGGCAAGGATTTCTCCATTTATCGCGGAGCGAGCCTGATCACGCCGAACCTCAGCGAATTCGAAACCATCGTCGGTGGTTGCGCCGATGAGCACGAATTGGTCAGCAAAGGCGCGCAGCTGATGCACGACCTGGACCTTGGCGCCTTGCTGGTGACCCGTGGTGAGCACGGCATGACCCTGCTGCGGCCTGATCATCCGGCATTGCACCTGCCGGCACGCGCCCGTGAAGTGTTCGACGTGACCGGTGCTGGCGATACGGTGATTTCCACCCTGGCAGCGGCGATTGCTGCGGGTGAAGAGCTGCCGCACGCGGTGGGCCTGGCCAATCTGGCGGCCGGCATCGTGGTCGGCAAGCTTGGTACGGCGGCCATCAGCGCGCCGGAACTGCGTCGGGCTATCCAGCGTGAAGAAGGCTCCGAGCGCGGCGTGTTGGGCCTGGAGCAGCTGTTGCTGGCAGTCGATGATGCGCGTGCGCATAAAGAGAAGATCGTCTTCACCAACGGCTGCTTCGACATCCTGCATGCCGGGCACGTGACGTACCTGGAGCAGGCGCGGGCGCAAGGCGATCGCCTGATCGTCGCGGTCAACGACGATGCGTCGGTCAGCCGCCTGAAAGGGCCCGGCCGTCCGATCAACAGTGTCGACCGGCGCATGGCGGTGCTGGCAGGTCTGGGCGCGGTCGATTGGGTGATCAGTTTCGCTGAAGGCACACCGGAGAACCTGCTGCGCGAGGTCAAGCCGGACGTGCTGGTCAAGGGTGGGGACTACGGGATTGACCAAGTGGTCGGTGCGGACATCGTGACCGCTTACGGCGGGACCGTGAAAGTGCTGGGGCTGGTGGAAAACAGCTCAACGACCGCCATTGTCGAGAAGATCCGCAAGTCCGAATAAACCCAAAAAAAATCGCAACTTGCGGCACGTGACCCTGTAGGAGCTGCCGCAGGCTGCGATCATTTGCTTTTAAGAGTTGACCTTTTTACGCGGCACAATCTTCTTCAGCAGTTGCCTGGCCTTGCCACGCAATCGCGCCAATCCCGAAGCCTTCCCCGGCGGCGTCAAACCCTGCTGCCGCACCCAGTCCTTCCAGCGAATCCGCTCATCTTTCACCAGCCAGCCTTCCTGCCGGGCGAAACTTTCGGCCAGGTACAGCCCACGCGTGCTCGCCGGGTGCAATTGATCCTTTTTCAAGGTGTAGAGCTCGGCCAGGGGGTGGCCATCCTGCAAAGGCATCAGGTACAGGTCGGGACGCTTGCGATCCAGGCGGGCGACCAATTGATCGCCTTCCAGGCGTTCGTCGACGTGAAACAGGCTCAGGGACTTGGCTTCCTTGGGCACCTCCAGGCGCAAGTCGTAGATCAACTGCAGCGATGCGGTCGGCAAGTGCACGTAGGCCCGTGGCCGTTCGATCAATGGCAGGTTGGCGCAACGTACCGGACGTGCCGAGCCGGACAGCGGCGACAGGCGAAACGGCAGGGCTTCGCGGTAGTGCAGGGCGCTGGAGTAGGGCGCGGGTAGCCAGGTGTCGTTGAAGCGTCCGCCGAGCCAGCCTTCCGGGGTTTCCAGCAGGCATTCCTCGGCAATTTCCTGGATGGCCGTGTGCAACGGCAGGTTCAGCTCATGGGCCGGCACGTAGCCGGAAATCAGCTTGAGCACCACGTCGCCGCGGTCCTGCCGCCGTTGGCGCACCAGTACCCAGTAATCGCGATTCTGCCAATGCAGTGTCAGGCGAACCGAAACCCCGAGGTTGGCCAATTCCAGGGAAAAGCGTTGCGTATCGGCGACGGTCACCGGGCGCCGACGTTGCAGGATCTGGGAGAAATTCAGCGGCCTCCCGACGCTCTGATAACTCAGGCCTTCGGGAGTCGCTTCGACGAATAACGGCAGGGTCTTGAAGTTGCTCGGGTTCTTTCTAATGAGCGTACGCGGCATGTCGGCTCCTGCTTTAGGCCGCGTGGGGCGGCATCAGTGGCTACGTAGGACCTGGGCAACGGTCGCCACGTTATGGGCGAGGTGCAGCGGGTTGATCGTTCCGACAATAGCACTGGCCACGCCGGGATGTTCGAACAACAACTCGAAACTGGCGCGCACAGGGTCCACGCCTGGGCTCAGGCACACATGACCGCTGGCGAGGGCTTTCTTGACCAGAATGGCTTTGCCGTGAGCAGCAGCATAGTCAATCACGGCCTTTTCGCTTTGCTCGTTCAGATTGTAGGTGACCATGGCGCAATCACCTTGCTCCAGCGCCTTCAAGCCGCCTTCGACGGTTTTGCCGGAAAAGCCGAAGCCGCGAATCTTGCCTTCGGCCTTGAGTGCGGCAAGGGTTGCGTAGACTTCGCAGTCGTTGAGGATCGCCAGGTCGTTGCCGTCGGAGTGCACCAGCACCAGGTCGATAAAATCAGTTTCAAGGCGTTGCAGGCTGCGCTCCACCGAGAGGCGGGTGTGGGCGGCGCTGAAATCATGGCGGGACTGCCCGTCGGCAAACTCTTCGCCGACCTTGCTGACGATCACCCAATCCTGACGCTGACCCCGCAGCAGCGGGCCGAGGCGCTCTTCGCTGCGACCATAGGCCGGCGCGGTGTCGATCAGGTTGATGCCCATATCACGCGCGAGTTTGAGCAGCATGCGCGCTTCGTCATCATCGGGAATCTGGAAACCGTTGGGGTACTTCACCCCTTGATCGCGGCCGAGTTTTACCGTGCCCAGGCCTAGTGGCGATACTGTCAGGCCAGTGCTGCCCAAGGGGCGGTGAAGGTCGTGCAAAGTCGGTTGGCTCATGGCAGCAGTTGCTCCCAGGCCGGGACGCCCATCGGCGGTTTTGGCAGCGGCGGCAATGCGCTGGCGGGGCCCGGTTGAATGCCATCGCGGGCGAGGCTGGCGATCACCCGGTCGGCGAAGTCCGGCGCCAGTGCCAGTTTGGTTGGCCAGCCCACCAGCAGGCGACCTTCCTCGGCCACAAAGGCGTTGTCGGGGCGGGTCAGCCCCGATTGCAATGGCTCCGCGCGGTCCACGCGCAGGGTTGCCCATTGCACCGTGCTGAGGTCGATCCATGGCAACAACTGGCCGAGTTCTTTTTGCGCGGTGGCGATCTGTTCGGCGGGTTCACGGGCCACGCCTTCGGCTTCGGCAATGTCGCCGCCCAGGTACCAGACCCACTGGCCATCGGCCGCCGGGTGTGTGGTCACGGTAATGCGCGGCTTGGTTCCGCCGCCCAGGCAATGGGCGTACAGCGGTTTGAGGCTTGGGCCTTTGGCGATGATCATGTGCAGCGGGCGACGTTGCATGGCGGGCTGGGTCAACCCCAGCGCTTCGAGCAACGCCGCCGTTCCGCCACCGGCGCTCAATACGATGCGTTGGGCGCGGATCTCGCGTTCGTCCACCTTCAGGCCGACCAGCACGCCACCCTCGAGCAGCGGCTCGATCTTCTGGCCGGCGAGCAGGCCGTCGCCCGCGAGGTCTGCCAGGCGCTGGATCAGGTTCGGTACATCGATCACCAGTTCCGCGAGGCGATAGACTTTGCCCTTGAAGCGTTTGTCTTGCAGGGCCGGTGGCAATTGGTCGCCCTTGACCTGATCGACGCGACCGCGCACGGCCTTGCTGGCGAAGAAGCTGGTGAGGTTGCCGGCAATGGTCCCCGGTGACCAGAGATAGTGGGCCTCGGACAGCAGACGCACGCCCGACAGGTCCAGTTCGCCGTCGCCAGCGAGGGCTTCACGCCAGCGCCGCGGCATGTCGGCAATGGCTTCCGAGGCGCCGGTCAGTGCGCCATGCAGAGCATATTTGGCTCCGCCATGGATGATGCCCTGGGACTTCACGCTCTGCCCGCCGCCGAGGCTGGCGCTTTCCACCAGCACGGTCGAAAAACCCTGGCGGCGCAGGCGCGCATTCAGCCAGAGGCCGGCGACACCAGCGCCGACAATGAGAACGTCGGTGGAAATAACGGATGGCATGCGGCGACCTCAGTGTTCAAGACGAGGGCGCAGTATACAGACTCGAAGAAGCGTGGATTTGTTGGTGATCAATTGTGGGAGCGGGCTTGCTCGCGAAGGCGTCGTGTCAGTCGGCTTCAATGCTGGATGACACACCGCATTCGCGAGCAAGCCCGCTCCCACATTGGATTGTGCGTGAGTCTTAGTGTCCGGCGGTTTTGGAGAACAACTGAATCACCACGACACCCAGGACGATTAGCGCCATCCCCAGCATCGCCGGCAAATCCAGCTTCTGCCCGTAGATAAACAGCGCCGCGACGCTGACCATCACGATGCCCATGCCGGCCCATACCGCGTAAGCCACGCCCACCGGTACGCTGCGCACCACGAGGGTCAGCATCCAGAAGGCGATGCCGTAGCCGACGATCACCAGCAGCAGCGGCAGCGGGGTGCTGAAGCCTTTGACCGCTTTCATCGAAACAGTGGCAATCACTTCGGCGCAGATGGCAATGGCCAGGTAGTAGTAAGCGGTCATGGGTCAATCCTCGTATGAAGTGTTGCTTGTTGAGTTCGGCATTCTAGAGATTCTCCAGATGCGGTAAAGTCATTACCTATCTGTTATGAAGATGGGTTTGTCGATGCAATGGAACCTTGAACAACTGCGCCTGTTTGTCGGCGTGGCGGAGCAACGCTCGTTTTCTGCCGTGGCACGGGACCAGCGCAAAGCCCAGTCGGCGGTCAGTAGTGCAATTGCGCTGTTGGAGGAAGACCTGGGCGTGAGCCTGTTCGACCGCAGCAGCGGCCGCCAGCCGAAACTCACCGAGGCCGGCAACGCCTTGCTGGAAGAGGCGCGGGAAGTGCTGCGCCAATGTGAGCGTCTCAATGGCCGGGCGCTGGCGATGATGCGCGGCCAGGAGGCCCGTCTGCGCCTGGCCCAGGATGAGGCGATGCCGTACCAGCCGATCATCGAAAGCTTCGAAGCCCTGGCGGAAAAATTTCCCAGCATTGAAGTGCAGCTGACCAGCGCTGCCCAAGGCGATGTGGCGCGCAAACTTGTGGAGCGTCGGGCCGATTTGGGGTTGCTGTTTTACCACGATCAAATTCCTGAAGCCCTGGAGCGGCGGGTGCTGGGCAGTGTCGAGATGGTCACGGTATGCGGCGTCGGGCATCCATTGGCGGCAAAGGCTGAAGTGAACTGCCAGGAACTGGCGCAGCATCGCCAGTTGCTGATGTCCACCCAGTCCAGCGTCTACCCCGGCAGCGAACCGGCCAGCCCGCAGGTCTGGCGGGCCGACAGCTTTTATGTGATGGCTGAATGGTTGGTGCGCGGTCTTGGCTGGGCCTGGCTGCCACGGCACGTAGTTCAGTACCCGGCGTATCAGGATTTGATGGTCGAACTGGTCAGCGAATGGACCCCGCCGGCCCTGGTGGTGGAACTGGTCTGGCGGCGCGATGAGCCGCTGGGTCCGGCGGCTCGCTGGTTGGCGGAACGTTTTGCCGTGCATCTGCAGGCGATCGGTGAAAAAACCGATAAACTCCGCCGCCATGAATAGAACTCTCTACACCGTGCTGTTTTACCTGGGGCTGCCATTGGTGGCGATTCGGCTGTGGCTGCGCTCGCGCAAGGCGCCGGCCTATGCCAAGCGCATCGGCGAGCGTTTCTCCTACGGGATGCCGACGATGAAACCCGGAGGAATCTGGGTGCACGCGGTGTCCGTAGGCGAAAGCATTGCCGCCGCGCCGATGATTCGCGCCTTGCTGCAACGTTATCCACAGCTGCCGATCACCGTTACCTGCATGACCCCCACCGGTTCGGAGCGCATCCAGGCGTTGTTCGCCAACGAGCCGCGTATCCAGCACTGCTATCTGCCGTACGACTTGCCGTGCGCCGCCAAGCGTTTTTTTGATCGCGTCCAGCCAAAACTGGCGGTGATCATGGAAACCGAACTCTGGCCCAACCATATCCATCAATGCGCCAAGCGCGGGATTCCCGTGGCGCTGGCCAATGCGCGGCTGTCCGAGCGTTCGGCCAGGGGCTATGGTCGCTTCAGAAAACTGACCGCTCCGATGCTCGCCGAGATGAGCCTGTTTGCGGTGCAGACCGAAGCCGAGGCCCAGCGTTTTCGTGAGTTGGGCGCGCGGGGGGAAACCGTCGAAGTCACCGGCTCGATCAAGTTCGACCTGACCATCGACCCGCAACTGTTGCAGCGTGCCGCCGAGTTGCGCGGGCAATGGCAGGCGCAGGAACGCCCGGTGTGGATTGCCGCCAGTACCCACGATGGCGAAGACGAGGTGGTCCTGGCAGCCCATCGCCAGTTGCTCGCGAGCCATCCCGATGCCTTGCTGATTCTGGTGCCGCGCCATCCTGAGCGCTTTAACCCGGTTTTCGAATTGTGCCTTCAGCAGGGGTTCGAAACAGTCCGTCGCTCCACGGGCGAACCCGTAACCGCAAAGACTTCGGTGTTGCTGGGTGACACCATGGGCGAGTTGCTGTTTCTCTATGCCCTGGCTGACAGCGCGTTCGTCGGCGGTAGCCTGGTGCCCAATGGCGGGCATAACCTGCTTGAGCCGGCGGCACTCTCCAAGCCAGTGCTGAGCGGCCCTCATCTGTTCAACTTCCTTGAAATCGCAGCGCAGTTGCGCAGTGCCGGGGCGTTGCAGGAGGTTGAGGATGCGCAAGGTCTGGCGGTGGCGGTGCAGCGCCTGTTCGAATTGCCGCGCGATGCGCAGCGGATGTCGGAAGCGGGGTTGAAGGTGATGCGCGCCAATCAGGGGGCGCTGCAGCGGTTATTGGATGGGTTGGGGCGGTTGATCGACCGTTAGAAACAAAAAGATCGCAGCCTGCGGCAGCTCCTACAGGGGGATGCATTCCAATGTAGGAGCTGCCGAAGGCTGCGATCTTTTGCTTTTAAGGCCTTGCCTTGAGTTGCTCAGCCGCGGCCTTCGCCAGATCCGGCGGCAGGAAGTCCTTGTCCGGGTTGTAGTTGGGATTGAGCCAGCGTGCCAGATCCTGCAAGTCCCCCGGGTTCAACGTACCGGCCTGCTGCTTCAAGCGCAGGTTGTCGAGGATGTAGTCGTAGCGGGTGTTGTTGTAGTCACGCACCGACGTGTAGAGCGAGCGCTGTGCATCCAGCACGTCGACGATGTTTCGCGTGCCCACCTGATAGCCGATTTCGGTCGCTTCCACCGCGCTCTGGTTGGAGATGATCGATTGCTTGCGCGCCTGCACCTGCTCGACATCGGTATTCACCGCGCGGTGCAGGTCACGGGTGTTTTCGACGATTTGTCGACGCAGGGATTCGCGTTGCTGCTCGGTCTGGTCCAGCTGCGCATAGGATTGGCGCACCTGGGAATTGATCAGGCCACCGCTGTAGATCGGGATGTTCAGTTGCAGGCCAACCGAGGTCTGCTCGACGTCGCCCTTGTACGGTTGGCCGAAGGCGCTCGGGTTGCTGAAACCCAGTGCATCGTTGTCGCCTTTCTGGTATTGCGCCACGGCGTCGAGTGTCGGCGCATGGCCGGACTTGCGCTGCTTGACGGTTTGCTCGGCGGCGCTGACGGCGTAGTTGCTGGCCAGCAAATTGAGGTTCTGCCTGGCCGCCGTTTCGACCCAGGCCTTGGCGTCGTTCGGCGCGGGCGGCAGGATCGGCAGGTTGTGGCTGATGCCCTGGATCGAGTTGTACTGACGGTTGGTCAGGGTGACCAAGGCTTCGAAGGCATCATCCACCTGGCGCTGGGCAACGATGCGGTTGGCGCGTGCGGTGTCGTAGCTGGCTTGCGAGTTCAGTACGTCGGTCTTGTCCGAGAGACCGACATCGAAGCGTTCGTTGGACTGGTCGAGCTGACGCTTGAACGCGGCTTCCTCGGCCTTGGTCGAGGCCAGGTTGTCCTGGCTGCGCAACACGTTGAAGTAACTGTCGGCCGTCTGCAGGATCAGGTTCTGCTGGGTCGCGGAAAGCTGCAATGCGGCCTGTTCGTTGACGTCCTTGGCGGCCTGGAACTGGAACCAGCGATCGGCGCGAAACAGCGGTTGCGCCAGGGTCGCCTGGTACGAATGGGCATTACGGTTGGCCGTGGCCGACGGCTGATCGATCGCCGTGCGTACGTTGGCAACATCGGCACCGCCCGACAGATTGGGCAGCAGTCCGGCACGGGCCTGGGGCACGACTTCCTTCTGGGCGCCATATTGGGCGATGGCAGCGGCGAGGTCGGCGTTGTTGTTCACCGCTTCCTGGTAGACGCTGACCAGATCGGTCCTGGTCGATAAGGGCGCTTCTGCTGCCCAGGCCATTCCATTGGACGCACAAGACACGGCAAGGGCCAGTGAGAGTTTGCGCAGCATAGGCGTTCCCTAGTAAAAATATTACACAAGTAATTTGAGCGCCAAGGCTAAGGCGCTGCCTGTGCAACGTCAATGCGCAGCTTGGCGTAGCGAGTGTAGTTGTGCATTGGAGCGGCAACAATCCTGGCGATCGCGCTAATTGCGCCATTCATCACGGTGTTTGCAACGGAGTTGGCGTTCTCTGCCAGTTGTGTCTAGACTGGCCGGGTTCTTGTCGGGGTGCCTTGCTATGAGGCTGAGATCGAATAATTTCGGATCCCGTTGAACCTGATCAGGTTAGCGCCTGCGTAGGGAACAAGATTTCTCGTCACCCGGCGAGTCCTCTTGTGCTTCGTCCGGGATGTTGTTCGACAATCGAACACCCCTCGAGCACTGAGCACAGCACAGCTGGTTTTTCAGCGCCCGTGCGTCCATTCGTTTACAGGTTCGCTCCGACAAAATTCCACTGCCTGGATGCTGTCTGGAGAGCCCGTGATGACTACAAAAGCAAAAATCGCCACCAACCTGAGTGACTCGGCCAAGGTCGATCAACAATCGGTGCAGCCGTTTACCCGCTCGCAAAAAATCTATGTCCAGGGCACTCGCCCGGACATCCTCGTGCCGATGCGCGAAATCAGCCTCGACGTGACGCCAACCGACTTCGGTGGCGAGGTCAACGCGCCGGTCGTGGTCTATGACACATCCGGCCCGTACACCGACCCCAACGTCATCATCGACGTGCGCAAAGGCCTGGCCGATGTGCGCTCGCCCTGGATCGAATCCCGCGGCGACACCGAGCGCCTGAGCGGCCTGAGCTCCAACTTCGGCCAGGAACGCCTCGCCGACCCGGAGCTGACCAAGCTGCGTTTTGCCCACGTGAACAACCCGCGTCGCGCCAAGCCGGGTGCCAACGTCAGCCAGATGCACTACGCGCGCCAGGGCATCATCACCGCCGAGATGGAATACGTCGCCATCCGCGAAAACATGAAGCTGGAAGTGGCCCGCGCCGCCGGCCTGCTGGACCAGCAACACGCCGGCCACAGCTTCGGCGCCAGCGTGCCGAAAATCATCACCCCGGAATTCGTCCGTGACGAAATCGCCCGCGGCCGCGCGATCATTCCGGCCAACATCAACCACACCGAACTGGAACCGATGATCATCGGCCGTAACTTCCTGGTGAAGATCAACGGCAACATCGGCAACAGCGCCCTGGGTTCGTCCATCGAAGAAGAAGTGGCGAAACTGACCTGGGGCATTCGCTGGGGTTCGGACACGGTCATGGACCTGTCCACCGGCAAACACATTCACGAAACCCGCGAGTGGATCATCCGCAACTCGCCGGTGCCGATCGGTACCGTGCCGATCTACCAGGCCCTGGAAAAAGTCGGCGGCGTCGCCGAAGACCTGACCTGGGAGCTGTTCCGCGACACCCTGATCGAGCAGGCCGAGCAGGGCGTCGACTACTTCACCATCCACGCCGGCGTGTTGCTGCGCTACGTGCCAATGACCGCCAAGCGCGTGACCGGCATCGTCTCCCGTGGCGGTTCGATCATGGCCAAGTGGTGCCTGGCGCACCACAAGGAAAACTTCCTCTACACCCATTTCGAAGACATCTGCGAAATCATGAAGGCCTACGACGTCAGCTTCTCGCTGGGTGATGGCCTGCGTCCTGGCTCGATTGCCGATGCCAACGACGAAGCGCAGTTCGGCGAGCTGGAGACCCTCGGCGAGCTGACCAAGATCGCCTGGAAGCACGACGTGCAGTGCATGATCGAAGGCCCCGGCCACGTGCCGATGCAGTTGATCAAGGAGAACATGGACAAGCAGCTGGAATGCTGCGACGAGGCGCCGTTCTACACCCTCGGCCCGCTGACCACCGACATCGCGCCGGGCTACGACCACATCACCTCCGGTATCGGCGCGGCGATGATCGGCTGGTTCGGTTGCGCCATGCTCTGCTACGTCACGCCCAAGGAGCACCTGGGCCTGCCAAACAAGGATGACGTCAAGACCGGGATCATCACCTACAAGATCGCCGCGCATGCCGCCGATCTGGCGAAGGGGCATCCGGGCGCACAGATCCGCGACAATGCCTTGAGCAAGGCGCGTTTCGAATTCCGTTGGGAAGACCAGTTCAACCTGGGCCTTGATCCGGATACCGCCCGTTCGTATCACGATGAGACGCTGCCGAAGGATTCGGCCAAGGTCGCGCACTTCTGCTCCATGTGCGGGCCGAAATTCTGCTCGATGAAAATTACCCAGGAAGTCCGCGAGTATGCGGCCAACCAACGGATCGAGGCGGTCGACGTGGATGTTGCCCAGGGCATGGCCGAACAGGCTGAGCGCTTCAAGCAGGAAGGCAGTCAGCTGTATCAGAAAGTTTGATCTGACCTGAAAGGGTGGGGCCTGCACAGGCCCCATCGCCAGCAGGCTGGCTCCCACATTGGATCTGTGAGTTTCACAAGTCCCCTGTGGGAGCCAGCCTGCTGGCGATAGCGATCAACACAACAACAAATGTCCCTCTGAGATAACACCCTTGAGCATTCAACCGAGTACTTATTCCCCCGACATCGCGGTGCCGACCGACAAACGTGTGTTCGGCGGCCGCGATCTGTTTTCCCTGTGGTTCTCCCTCGGCATCGGCCTGATGGTCCTGCAGACCGGCGCACTGCTCGCGCCAGGCCTGGGCCTGTCCGGCTCGCTGCTGGCGATTTTCCTCGGCACGCTGGTCGGCGTTCTACTGCTGGCTGCCGTCGGCGTGATCGGCAGCGACACCGGCCTGTCATCCATGGCCGCGCTCAAACTCAGCCTCGGCAGCAAAGGCGCCAGCCTGCCGGCGGTGCTGAACCTGCTGCAACTGATCGGTTGGGGCTCGTTCGAGATCATCGTCATGCGCGATGCCGCCAGTCTGTTGGGCGCCAAGGCCTTCAGCGAGGGTAGCGTACTGTCCAATCCAGTGCTGTGGACCCTGTTCTTCGGCGCGCTGGCGACCCTGTTGGCCGTCAGCGGTCCGTTGACCTTCGTGCGCCAGATCCTGCGTAAATGGGGCATCTGGCTGTTGCTGGCAGCGTGCATCTGGCTGACCTGGAACCTGTTCGCCAAAGCCGACCTGGCCGCCTTGTGGGCGCTGGCCGGTGACGGTTCGATGCCGTTCGCGGTGGGCTTCGACATCGCTATCGCGATGCCGCTGTCGTGGCTGCCACTGATTGCCGACTATTCGCGTTTCGGCAAGCGTGCGAAGAATGTCTTCGGCGGGACGGCGATTGGCTTCTTCATCGGTAATTTCTGGCTGATGAGCCTGGGCGTGGCCTACACCCTGGCGTTCGCGCCGAGCGGTGAAGTCAATGCCTTGCTACTGGCATTGGCGGGTGCGGGCCTGGGCATTCCGCTGCTGCTGATCCTGCTCGATGAGTCGGAAAACGCCTTTGCCGACATTCACTCGGCAGCCGTTTCCAGCGGGATCCTGTTGCGCCTGAAAGTCGAGCACCTGGCCCTGGCCATTGGCGTGATCTGCACCCTGATCGCCCTGCTGGCGCCACTGGCCCAGTACCAGAACTTCCTGCTGTTGATCGGATCGGTGTTTGCGCCGCTGTTCGGCGTGGTGCTGGTGGATCACTTCATCCTGCGCAAACGCAGTGGCCAAGTGGCGTCAGCCGCATTGCGCTGGCCGGCGCTGCTCGCCTGGTTGGGCGGGGTGAGCACCTATCACTTGCTGGCCAATCTGTATCCGGACATCGGCGCAACCCTGCCGGCGTTGATCCTGGCAGGGCTGCTGCAACTGGTGCTGGGCCGGGCCTTCAGTTACGGCCGGGAAACAGCTCGGGCTTGATGATGCCATTCAGGCGAGGGTAGGGGATCTTCAGTTCGACATGGCCCAGCGCGTAAGGCGCGATGCTGCTTGTTTCGTACTTGAGGATCACCCCGCCGTAGGTCAGCGCCACGTTCTGGGTTTTCTGGAACGGCCAGCTCTTGACGAACTCCGGTTCCTGATCGAGCTTGGTGCTGATCAACCAGCTGTTATGCGCCACCTGCGCGGCTTTCCAGAACGCCTCTTCCTGCCCGGGCACCAGCATGTCCGACAGTGTCAGCACTTTATGCTGCTGACGCGAGTAGTTGATGAACCCCCGACCCGGCGTGCCATGGGCGCCGCCGGTGTCCAGGTAGCTGGACAACTCGATGATCACCAGTCCGTCATGCTGCTCACGTACCTTGGCCTGCAGGTAAATGCTGTTGCGCGGACCTGCGGTGCGCAAAAACTGTTCGCGATAGGCCGCCAGCGTCGGCGCCACCGGGGCGTCGGGTGAGGTGCGGGTCATTTGCAGCAGGCGTTTTTCGATGATGCCGTCCAGTTCAGGCTCGGCGGGGAAGTGCAGGGTATCGATGTTCACCAGCGGACAGTCCTGGTCCGTACAGCCTGGCTTGAGTTGCTCGGTGGCGTCGCGGGTAGTTTCCAGCGGCGCGCGATAGTTGGGCTGGAACAGGCTCTGGCAAGCGCCCAGGGTCAGGGCGAGAGCGGCCACGGAGGCAATTTTAAAAAGCGACATGGGCGTCCTTCATAAAACAGGGAAAGGCGAAAAGTTACCCGCTTCGACTGTCAACGGAGCAGTCAGTTCGCCACTAAGCTAATTAGAGTGGGTTTCGCCCTCACCGTCCATCTCGATGAAGGTAAAGGGGCTGCATCAAACCTCACGGGCGCGTTAGGATGGCGCGAAGTCGAGGTTGGAGCCTCGGTGTCAGATACGAGGATAGTCATGACTGATTTTGCCAAAGCCATTCCGACCGCCGTGGATATCGTTCGGCGCGAAAAGTGCTTCGAGGGTTTCTACAAGCTCGATCGCGTGCACTTGCGCCACGAACTGTTCGCCGGCGGCATGAGCCGCGAAATCAGCCGTGAACTGTTCGTGCGCCACGATGCGGTGTGCATGCTGCCCTACGACCCACAACGCGACGAAGTGGTGCTGATCGAGCAGTTTCGCGTCGGCGCCCTGGGCAAGATCGACAATCCATGGCTGATCGAACTGGTCGCTGGTCTGATCGACAAGGATGAGCAACCGGAAGAAGTTGCTCACCGCGAAGCGCAGGAGGAAGCTGGGCTTGTCATCGGGGCGCTGTGGCCGATGACCCAATATTTTCCATCGCCGGGCGGCAGCAACGAATTCGTGCATTTGTACCTGGGACGTTGCGATAGTAGTGGGGTAGGCGGCCTGCATGGGCTGGAGGAAGAGGCTGAAGATATCCGCGTCACGGTGTGGGCGTTCGAAGATGCCCTGCAAGCCGTACGCGACGGACGTATTGCCAACGCGGCCAGCATCATTGCCTTGCAATGGCTGGCACTGAACCGCGTTGAAGTGAGGGGGCTATGGTCGTAAACAAGCTGCGCGATCGCTATCGGGTGGACCTCGTGGGGCTACAGGCATCCTGCGAGGCGAACTACGCGCGCCTGATGCGATTGTTGCCGGACATGCGCAGCGAGCCGGCGGCGCGGCGGATCGCCGTGACCCATGGCGACCAGATGCTGGGCGTGCTGGCGCTGGAGGTGCTGCAGGTCTGTCCCTACACCACGACCCTGCAGGTGCGCCAGGAGCACAGTCTGCCCTGGCTGCCGGTGCCGCAACTGGAAGTGCAGGTCTATCACGACGCGTGCATGGCCGAAGTGGTCAGCGCCGAACATGCGCGGCGCTTTCGCGGCATCTATCCTTACCCGAACGCCTCGATGCATCAGCCCGACGAAAAGGCCCAGCTGAACATGTTTCTTGGCGAGTGGTTGAGTCATTGCCTGGCGTTGGGGCACGAGTACGAAGTGGTCCGTTGACGTTCTTGTGAACTGCGTCAGGTTCGCGGATTCCCCTTTTCGATCATCCCCCAGCATAATTGCGCCATCCTCCAACCCCGCGATCACGCCCTGGGAGAACGCCTTGCCGAGCGTATCCAACTTGACCACCGCCGATCCGGCGTTGCTGGTGCAACTCTCCGACAGTCACCTGTTCGCCGAAGCGGACGGGATGCTGCTGGGCATGAATACCCGTGACAGCCTGCAAAAAGTCATCGACTTGGTACGCGAGCAGCAGCCTCGGATCGATCTGATCCTGGCCACCGGCGATTTGTCACAGGACGGCACGCTCGAGTCATACCAGCAGTTTCGCGAGTTGACCCGACAGCTCGACGCGCCGGCGCGCTGGATTCCCGGCAATCACGACGAGCCGCGGATAATGGCCGAGGCCGCGGTGCAGAGCGCCTTGCTGGAGTCGGTGGTGGATGTTGGCAACTGGCGGGTCACCCTGCTCGATTCGGCCGTGCCGGGCTCGGTACCGGGGTATTTGCAGGATGAACAGTTGCAGTTGTTGGCCCGTTCCTTGAGCGAAGCGCCAGAGCGGCACCATCTGGTGTGCCTGCACCATCACCCGGTATCGATCGGCTGTGCGTGGATGGAGCCGATCGGTCTGCGCAATCCTGAAGCGTTTTTTGAAGTCCTGGATCGTTTTCCACAGGTGCGTGCCGTGCTGTGGGGGCATGTGCATCAGGAAATCGATCAATTGAGTAACGGCGTGCGTCTGATCGCCTCGCCATCGACCTGCATTCAGTTCGAACCGGGCAGCGAAGACTTCAAGGTGGGGGAGCAGGCGCCGGGGTATCGCTGGTTGCGGTTGTTGCCGGATGGGCGGCTGGAAACCGGTGTGGAACGCCTGACCGGGTTCGACTTTCAGGTCGATTACGGCTCCAACGGCTACTAACCCATCCCTTGTAGGAGCTGGCTTGCCAGCGAAGAGGCCGTCACGATCAACATCAATGTTGTTTGATAATCCGCTTTCGCTGGCAAGCAAGCTCCTACAGGCATCGCATTTCATCGGCACCCAACGTGCCAAAGTCCCTGTAAACTCCGCCTCTTTACCCGAAGCTCAGGGAGTTCAAATGTCCGGCTCGATCCTTTATATCCACGGTTTCAACAGCGCGCCTGCGTCGAAAAAGGCCACCCAGTTGAGCGAAGTGATGGAACGCCTGGGCTTGAGCGACCAATTGCGCGTGCCGGCCCTGCATCACCACCCCCGCGAGGCCATCGGTCAGCTGGAGCAGGCGATTGAAGCGCTCGGACGGCCACTGCTGGTCGGCAGCTCGCTCGGCGGCTACTATGCGACTCACCTGGCCGAGCGCCATGGCTTGAAAGCCCTGTTGATCAACCCTGCCGTCAGTCCGCACCGGATGTTCGACGGGTTCCTGGGTACACAGAAGAACCTGTATACCGACGAGGCCTGGGAAATGACCCACGACCATGTGACGGCCCTCGCCGAGCTGGAAGTGCCGGCACCCCAGGACCCGCAGCGCTATCAGGTATGGTTGCAGACCGGTGACGAAACACTGGACTATCGCCTCGCCCAACAGTATTACCGGGCCTGTGCCTTGCGCATCCAGGCCGGTGGCGACCATGGTTTCCAGGGTTTTGCCGAGCAGCTTCCGGCCATGCTGAGTTTTGCCGGCATTGGCGCAGATTTGTATCAGGCGATTGATTTCACCGCGCTGTGAAACCTTGCCCCTATTTTCAATGAAAGACTGACGACGAGACCCCATGGCCACTCCCAGCGCTAGCTCTTATAACGCCGACGCCATCGAAGTCCTCTCGGGCCTCGACCCGGTGCGCAAACGCCCCGGCATGTACACCGACACCAGTCGGCCGAACCACCTCGCCCAGGAAGTCATCGACAACAGTGTCGACGAAGCCTTGGCCGGGCATGCCAAATCGGTGCAGGTCATCCTCCACGCCGATCACTCGCTGGAAGTCAGCGATGACGGCCGTGGCATGCCAGTGGACATTCACCCCGAAGAAGGCGTTTCCGGGGTCGAACTGATCCTCACCAAGCTTCACGCGGGTGGCAAGTTTTCCAACAAGAACTACCAGTTCTCCGGCGGTCTGCACGGGGTGGGTATTTCGGTGGTCAACGCCTTGTCGACCGAAGTCCGGGTGCGTGTAAAACGTGACGGCAACGAATACCAGATGACCTTCGCCGACGGTTTCAAGAAAACCGAGCTGGAAATTCTCGGTACGGTCGGCAAACGCAATACCGGCACCAGCGTGTTCTTCGCGCCGGACCCGAAATACTTCGATTCACCGAAATTCTCCATCAGCCGCCTCAAGCACGTGCTCAAGGCCAAAGCCGTCCTGTGCCCGGGGCTGCTGGTCAGTTTTGAAGACAAGGCCAGCGGCGAGAAAGTCGAATGGCATTACGAAGACGGCCTGCGTTCCTATCTGGTCGACGCGGTCAGCGAATTCGAGCGCCTGCCGGACGAGCCGTTCTGCGGCAGCCTGGCCGGTAACAAGGAAGCCGTGGACTGGGCGCTGCTGTGGCTGCCGGAAGGTGGCGACGCGGTGCAGGAAAGCTACGTCAACCTGATCCCGACCGCCCAGGGCGGTACCCACGTCAACGGTTTGCGCCAAGGCCTGCTCGACGCCATGCGCGAGTTCTGCGAATTCCGCAGCCTGTTGCCACGCGGCGTGAAGCTGGCGCCGGAAGACGTCTGGGAACGCATCGCTTTTGTGCTGTCGATGAAAATGCAGGAGCCGCAGTTCTCCGGCCAGACCAAGGAACGCCTGTCTTCCCGTGAAGCGGCGGCGTTCGTCTCCGGTGTAGTCAAGGATGCGTTCAGCCTGTGGCTCAACGCGCACCCGGAAACCGGCCTGGCGCTGGCGGAACTGGCGATCAACAACGCTGGTCGTCGCCTCAAGGCCAGCAAGAAGGTCGAGCGCAAGCGCATCACCCAGGGGCCGGCGTTGCCGGGCAAGCTCGCCGACTGCGCCGGGCAGGACCCGATGCGTTCCGAGCTGTTCCTGGTGGAAGGTGATTCCGCCGGTGGTTCTGCCAAGCAGGCGCGGGACAAAGAGTTCCAGGCGATCCTGCCGTTGCGCGGCAAGATCCTCAATACCTGGGAAGTCGACGGCAGCGAAGTGCTGGCCAGCCAGGAAGTGCACAACATTGCCGTGGCCATCGGTGTCGATCCGGGTGCCGCGGACATGAGCCAGTTGCGCTACGGCAAGATCTGCATCCTCGCTGACGCCGACTCCGACGGCCTGCACATTGCGACCCTGCTCTGCGCGCTGTTCGTCCAGCATTTCCGCCCGCTGGTGGATGCCGGTCACGTCTACGTCGCCATGCCGCCGCTGTACCGCATCGACCTGGGCAAAGAGATCTACTACGCCCTCGACGAAGCCGAGCGCGACGGCATTCTCGATCGCCTGGTGGCCGAGAAGAAGCGCGGCAAGCCGCAGGTCACCCGATTCAAGGGCCTGGGTGAAATGAACCCGCCGCAGCTGCGCGAAACCACCATGGACCCGAACACCCGGCGCCTGGTGCAACTGACCCTGGGCGATAATTTCGACGCGACCTCGGAAATGATGGACATGCTGCTGGCGAAAAAACGCGCTGGCGACCGCAAGACCTGGCTGGAGTCCAAGGGCAACCTGGCGGAGGTGCTGGGCTGATGCGGCTGGGCTTTGCCCTGGCGTGTGCGTTGCTGCTGACCTCGATGACGGTGTCTGCCAAGCCGACACCGCAGCTGCGCCTGTTGTCCGAGCACGCCGTGGACGGCATGCGCGGCGGCAACCTGTCCGGGCTGGCCCAGTGCGGCACGGAGTTGTGGACGGTCTCCGACCGCGACGACGACCAGATCTACCGCCTCGAGACGGGCGCGGGTGTCTGGCGTGCGGAAGCGGTGGGCATCGGCGTGCCGCCCGTGCCGGAAAGCGGCTTGCCCTGGGGCCTGCGTTCGCGGGCCTGGGTGTCGTCGTTCGTGCGTGGCGGTGACCTGGATTTCGAAGGGATCACCTGCGACAGCGTCGGCAATCGCTACGTGGTCAGCGAGTCCCATGCGGCGGTGCTGCAAATTCCGCCAACCGGGCCAACCTTCTGGCTGAAGATTTCGCCGCTCATGGTTCGCGAGGCGCGGGCCAGCGGTCTGTTGCTGCGCTTTAATGCATTGTTCGAAGGCCTGGCGATCAATCCGCAAGGTGACCAGTTGTGGTTGTCCGCCGAGCGCGAGAGCCGCGGGTTGCTGCTGGTCAAGCGCAAGCAGACCGTCTGGGACTGCGATGGCGGCTGTGTGCTGCTGAGCGAAGGCGCAAAGGAGATGCAACCGGCACAATTTCCCAGCGCCAGGCCGATGCCCCGGGATTTTGCCGACCTGTCATGGTTCGACGGCAAGCTGTTTACCCTCGAGCGCAATGCGTACCAGATTTGCCGTCGTGATGCGGTGACAGCCAAGGTCGAGCGCTGCTGGTCGTTTGCCGATGAGGCGTTGCAGGAAAATCGTCGTTATCCCCAGGATTTTGCCCTGACGGAAGCCTTGATCGTGGACGCCGAGGGCGCCTGGATCGGCATCGACAACAACACCGGCGCCCGCGCCGATGGCGAGGTCCGTCCGATCGTCTGGCGCTTTGCTGTACCTGAAGGTGGCTGGAGTGCCAAGTCATGAGCCAGCAAACGCCGGGCAAACGTGCCGGTCGGGTATTGATGGTACTGGCCTGGTGCGCCGCTTTGTTTCTGGCGACGCGGTTTTTCGGCCAGTGGGAAGAGCGTCAGCAAAATCCGAATGTGGTCGTCAGCTCGGAACGCGGCGAGGGTTTCGTCGAGGTGAAACTGGTCAGCAATGGCCAGGGGCATTTCGTTGCCAGCGGCCATATCAATGGCCAGCCGGTGAATTTCATGCTCGATACCGGGGCGACCGATGTGGCGATCCCGGCGCAAATGGCCGAACGGCTGAAACTGGAACAAGGCTTCGGGGTGACCCTGAGCACCGCCAACGGTCGCACCGAGGGTTATCGAACCCGGGTCGACCGGCTGCAACTGGGCGACATTGTGTTGCGTGATGTGCGCGCCATCGTCGTGCCAGGCCTGGATGGCGAGCAAGTGCTGCTCGGTATGAGCGCGCTGAACAAACTTGAATTTACCCAGCGCGGTGGCACCATGCTGCTGCGCCAGACAACGAACCGATGAGGCCCGCATGAGCGACTCCCTTGATCTCAGCCTGGACGGTGTAGAACGCCGGTCACTGGCTGACTTCACCGAAAATGCCTACCTCAACTACTCCATGTACGTGATCATGGACCGTGCCTTGCCGCATATCGGCGACGGCCTGAAACCGGTACAGCGCCGCATCATTTATGCGATGAGCGAGTTGGGGCTGGACGCCGATTCCAAGCACAAGAAATCGGCGCGTACCGTCGGTGACGTGCTCGGTAAATTCCACCCCCACGGCGACTCGGCCTGTTACGAAGCCATGGTCCTGATGGCCCAGCCGTTCAGCTATCGCTATACGCTGGTGGATGGCCAGGGTAACTGGGGTGCGCCGGACGATCCCAAGTCCTTCGCCGCCATGCGTTACACCGAAGCACGGCTGTCGCGCTACTCCGAAGTGCTGCTCAGCGAACTGGGCCAGGGCACGGCGGACTGGGGCCCGAACTTCGACGGCACCCTCGACGAACCGCTGGTGTTGCCGGCACGTTTACCGAATATCCTCCTCAACGGCACCACCGGTATCGCCGTGGGCATGGCCACCGACGTGCCGCCGCACAACCTGCGCGAAGTCGCCAGCGCCTGCGTGCGTTTGCTCGACGAGCCCAAGGCCACGGTCGAACAGCTCTGTGAACACATCCAGGGTCCGGATTACCCGACCGAAGCGGAAATCATCACGCCGCGCGCCGACCTGCTGAAAATCTACGAGACCGGCCGCGGTTCGGTGCGCATGCGCGCCGTTTATCACATTGAAGACGGCGACATCATCGTCACCGCGCTGCCACATCAGGTTTCCGGCGCCAAGGTGTTGGAACAGATCGCGGCGATGATGCAGGCCAAACCCTCGAAAGCTCCGCAAATTGCCGATTTGCGCGACGAGTCGGACCACGAGAACCCGTGCCGGATCGTGATTATTCCGGGCGCCCGGAAAAACTTTGACCACGATGCGTTGATGCAGCACCTGTTCGCCAGCACCGAGCTGGAGTCGAGCTACCGGGTCAACATCAACATCATCGGCCTGGACGGCAAGCCGCAGCTGAAAAACCTGCGGGCCCTGCTGGTCGAGTGGCTGGAATTCCGGGTCCGGACCGTACGCCGCCGCCTGCAATTCCGCCTGGACAAGGTCGAGCGTCGCCTGCACCTGTTGGACGGTTTGTTGATCGCTTACCTCAACCTGGATGAAGTGATCCACATCATCCGTACCGAGGAGCAGCCTAAAGCCGCGCTGATCGAGCGTTTCGCCCTGAGCGAAATCCAGGCCGACTACATCCTCGACACGCGTTTGCGCCAATTGGCGCGGCTGGAAGAAATGAAGCTGCGTTCCGAGCAGGACGAACTGCTCAAGGAACAAGCCAAGCTGCAAGCCCTGCTGAGCAGCGAAGCCAAGCTGAAGAAGCTGGTACGCACCGAGCTGATCAAGGATGCCGAGACCTATGGCGACGACCGTCGCTCACCAATCGTCGAGCGCGCCGAAGCCAAGGCGCTGACCGAGCACGATTTGCTGCCGAACGAGAAAGTCACTGTCGTGCTGTCGGAAAAAGGCTGGGTGCGCTCCGCCAAAGGTCACGACATCGACGCCACCGGTCTCTCCTACAAGGCTGGGGATGGTTTCAAGGCGTTGGCGGCGGGGCGTTCCAACCAGTTTGCGGTGTTCATCGACTCCACCGGGCGCAGTTACTCGGTGGCGGCACACACCTTGCCTTCGGCCCGTGGTCAGGGCGAGCCGCTGACCGGCCGTCTGACGCCGCCGCCAGGGGCGAGTTTCGAATGCGTGCTGATGCCCGAAGACGATGCGCTGTACGTCATCGCCTCGGACGCCGGTTACGGTTTCGTGGTCAAGGGTGAAGACCTGCAGGCCAAGAACAAGGCGGGCAAGGCCCTGCTGAGCCTGCCGAACAACGCCAAGGTGATCCTGCCGCGTCCGGTGGCCGATCGTGAGCATAACTGGTTGGCTTCGGTGACCACCGAAGGTCGCCTGCTGATCTTCAAGATCAGCGATCTGCCACAATTAGGTAAGGGCAAAGGCAACAAGATCATCGGGATTCCCGGTGAGCGTGTGGCCAGTCGCGAAGAATATGTCACGGACATCGCCGTTGTGCCGGAGGGCGCCACTTTGGTGCTGCAGGCCGGAAAACGTACCTTGTCACTGAAAGCGGACGACCTCGAGCACTACAAGGGTGAGCGTGGTCGTCGTGGGAACAAACTGCCACGTGGCTTCCAGCGGGTAGATGCGCTGTTCGTCGAAAACCTCAATTAAGCGTCCTAGAGGCCTCGATCTACGATTTAACGCGTAGATCGACGCTTTGGCGCTGGAGTCGGAACGCATATTCACGGATGATATGGCCTTTCAAGCGCCGGCGTGGCCGAGCGTTCTTCATATTTATTGAGTATTTTCACTGTGATTAGCCTTGTGGCAATCACCTGGATGGGACGATGACTGCTCTGCGCCTTCCTTTTATTTTGATGCTCGCCGGCGTACTTGGCCTGGCGGGTTGCAGCGTTCACCAGCCGGTGTCGCTGTATCAACTGGACAGCGGAAGTCCGGTTCAGCCTGCGCAAAGCGCGGGCATGGCGGTTTTGTTGGGCCCGGTAACCGTGGCGGACTACCTGCAGCGCGAAACCCTGTTGCAGCGTCAGCCCGATGGCAGCCTGCAAGCCTCGGCCGACGGCCGTTGGGCTGGCAGCCTCTCTTCCGACATCGACCAGCTGTTGCTGCGTCAGGTGGCTGGCCACCTGGACAGCCAGCGTGTCGTGCTGGCGCCTGCGACCACAGGCTTCACGCCGGATGTCCAAGTGCTGTTGACCATCACGCGCCTGGATTCGGGGAAGTCGCAACCGGCGATTCTCGATGCGCAATGGCGTTTGATCGATCGTCGTGGCCAGGTGCGTGATAACCGCATCATTCACCTGCAGGAACAGCACGCCGGCAACACGGCGGCTCAGGTCCAGGCACAGGGTGTATTGCTGCAGAAGCTCGCTGAACAGCTCTCGGTAGCGCTCAAGCCACTGGCCAACCAGCCACCGATCGCCGAAGCACCACGCAAGCCGGCCGCCAAGCCTGCAGCACCGGCGGCGGAACAGGAAAAACAGCCGAAGATCCCGATGGCTGCGCCGATTCGTACGGATATGGAAGTGTTTCGCTTCTAAAGCTCGATGGATTGGAAACAAGGCCCGCGTTGATGCGGGCCTTGTTGTTTCTGCCGGTTGGAGATCTCTAGTGCCTGTCCCGGCCTCTTCGCGGGCAAGCCCGCTCCTACAGTGATTGATGTCGTACACAAGACCTGCGTTCGGCATGGAACCCTGTAGGAGCTGGCTTGCCAGCGATAGCGAAAGGACAGGCAACAAAAAAGCCCGCAGACGATCACTCGCCTGCGGGCTTCTTCATGACAGGGCTTTTACGCCCGACGTTCGTGCATCCGCGCCAGCTGTCGTTCCAGCATCGACGGATAAGGCTCCATCAGCCGCTCCACGCAGCAGGCGCCTTCAGGGCTTGCAATCGGGCGGATCCGTGCGCGCTGGCGGATCAACGCGTCGTCACTGATCTTGCGCTCCACCAGCAGCAGGTTGCGGCTGTGTTGCGACAGGGCCAGGGCATCCTGCGCGGCGTCGGTCAGCAACAGGTCGATCTGGCTCAGGCCGAACAACTCCTCGCCCAGAGTCAGGCCCAGCTGCAATTGCAAGGTGATGCCGCTGTCGGCGACTTCGATCTGCAATTGATGCCCCAGCGCTCGCAGCAGCTCACCACAGCAGATGGCGTTGGTCAGGTAATCGTCGCCACTGTCTTCGGCGTGGAACAGCATCAGGGTGCTGCCATCGTTCAGGGTGTGCAGTTCGCTCTGGTAGAGCGAGGCCGCCTGGTCGAGGCAGTCGCGGTAGCGCTTGAGCAGTTCTTCCAGGCGTGTCCGCGGCAGGCGTCGCAGTTGTTCCTGCGAGCCCAGCTGCACGGCCAGCACGGCGCTGTGCTGCGGCACGTTGGAAGCTACGGGTTTGGCCAGCGGTTTCGCCACACTGTCTGGCGCATCGAGCAAGTCTGCGAACGCATCGTCATCGTCATCGTCTTCAACGGTGCTGACGACACGCCGTGGCGCGGCTTTCATCGCGGCCATCGGGCGACTTTCATCGAAACTCGGATCACGCAGGTTGCGCACTTCGAAGCCCGGTTCGCCGTCGTCGTCATCGTCGTATTCGGGTTCCGGCTCGGGTTCCGGTTCGGCCGGTTCCGGCGCGAAGTCGGCATGCAGCTGGCGCGCCAGGTCGCCGATCTCGTCATTACGCTCGGTGGCCGGCGTGTATTCGTCGATGTTGCGCAGCCACACCCGCAATTGCAGCAGTGGTGTGGAGAGGTATCGACCCATGCGCAGGCTCAAGGCCAGGGACAGGGCCAGCAGGATCGCGCTCAAGATGCCCATGCTTTGCAGGCTGATGGTCATCGGCTGCTGGAACTGATCCATGTCCAGGCTGATGCGCAGCTGACCGGCGGTCACATCCTGGAACGTGATCTTGCTCTGGTACATGCCCTCGGCTTCGCCCAACAAACCATGCTTGGGACGCTGGCCGGCTTCGGCGAGGATGCGGTTGTCCACGCTGTAGATGGCGGCGTGGGCCACCAGCTTGTTCTTGGTCAGGTTGTTGAGCAGCACGTTGAGGCTGAGGATGTCGTTGGACACCAGCAGCTCGGTGGCCGAGGTGGCCGTCTGCATGGTCAGGCTTTCACCCAACGCATCCGCCTGCTCGTGCATGGCCTGCTTGAACTGCAAACCCATCACGCAGGCGTAGATCACCAGGGCCAGAGCGACCAGGATCACGTTATGGCTGGCAATGCGCAATGCAATCGGTACACGGCGGTGGCGCAGTGCACGGAAGATCAGCAGGAAGAAGTTATCGGTTTTTACTGGCGTGGGCCGGTTCACTTGAGCTCGGCTCTTTTGTCCGTGAAGTTGACGCGCAGTATAGCGACAGGCCCTAGGCCGTCAAAGCGCTCACGGTGCCCGATGGTCACTGAATGTGGGTAGAATGCGGTTTTTTTCCACCTGCGGGGGTGCGCCTTGCGCGAAATCGTCCTGATAAACATCACGGGAGTCGACCGTCCGGGTCTGACTGCGGCCATTACCGGCGTTCTGGCCCAGGGTGGTGTGAACATTCTCGACATCGGTCAGGCGGTGATCCACGACACCCTGTCGTTCGGCATCCTGGTTGAAATTCCTGATACCGAACAAGGCAAGTCGGTGCTCAAGGACATCCTGTTCAAGGGCTATGAGCTGGATCAACAGGTGCGTTTCACGCCGGTGTCCGAAGAGGATTACCAGCAGTGGGTCGGCAACCAGGGTAAAAAACGCCACATCGTGACCCTGCTGACGCGCAAGGTCACCGCCGGGCAATTGCAGGCCGTGAGTTCGATTACCGCCAAATATGGTCTGAACATCGACCATATCGATCGCCTGTCCGGGCGCATGCCGCTGGACACCCCGGCTGATAAAGGCAAGGGCTGCATCGAGTTTTCCGTGCGTGGCGAGGCGGCTGATCCGCAGGCGCTGCGGGCCGAATTTCTCAGCGTCGCCCAGGAACTGAACGTCGACATCGCCTTCCAGGAAGATTCGCTGTTCCGTCGTAATCGCCGCCTGGCGGTGTTCGACATGGACTCGACCCTGATTGAAGCCGAAGTCATCGACGAGCTGGCCAAGGCGGCCGGTGTGGGCGACAAGGTGTCGGAAATCACCGAGCGGGCGATGGCCGGTGAACTGGACTTCCGCGCCAGCTTCAAGGAACGCCTGGCGTTGCTCAAGGGGCTGGATGTCGGCGTGCTGGACTCGATCGGCGCCTCGCTGCGCCTGACCGAAGGCGCTGAAACCCTGTTCGCCGAACTCAAGCGCCTGGGTTACAAGACCGCCATCCTGTCGGGCGGCTTCACCTACTTCGCCAAGCAATTGCAGGCCAAGCTGGGTATCGACTATGTGTTCGCCAACGAACTGGAAGTGGTCGACGGCAAGGTGACCGGCGTGGCGGTCGAGCCGATTGTCGATGCCCAGCGCAAAGCGGATCTGCTGAAAGAACTGGCACACAAGGAAGGCTTGCGTCTGGAGCAGACCATTGCGGTCGGCGACGGTGCCAATGACTTGCCGATGCTGGCGATTGCCGGGTTGGGCGTGGCGTTCCGGGCCAAGCCGCTGGTCAAGCAGTCGGCGAAACAGGCGATTTCCACCCTTGGGCTGGATGGCGTGCTGTATCTGCTGGGCTTTCGCGATCGCGACGGACAACTCTAACAGCACCGCAAATCCACTGTAGGAGCTGGCTTGCCAGCGATGGGGACCTCAAGGACGCCATCGCCAGCAAGCCGGCTCCTACAGATTTGGGCTGCGCACTTATGCCTTCGGCAGCCCCATACCCTGACCCATCCGCACCGGCGAACCGGCCAGCAACTCTGCATCCCACTGCACTTGATCCGGCCCGAACAGCACGACAGCGGTCGAACCCAGTTTGAAGCGGCCCAGCTCCGCACCTTTTTCCAGGTGGATCGGCGCACGCGCGGTTTCGTCGTAGCGGAAGGTTTTCAGCTCGCGTTTCGGCGGCGTCACCAGCCCGGCCCACACGGTTTCGATCGACGCCACGATCATCGCGCCCACCAGCACCACGGCCATCGGCCCGCGCTCGGTGTCGAAAATGCACGCTACGCGCTCATTGCGGGCAAACAGTTCCGGAACGTTTTCAGCGGTGGTCTGGTTGACCGAGAACAGCCGACCCGGGATGTAGACCATCTCGCGCAGGGTGCCGGCCAGCGGCATGTGCACGCGGTGGTAGTCCTTCGGCGACAGGTAGATGGTCGCGAAATCACCGCCCATGAACGGCGCAGCGTTTGCCGCATCGCCACCCAGCAGTTCCAGCACACTGAAGCTGTGGCCCTTGGCCTGGAACACCCGACCGTGTTCGATCGGGCCGAGCTGGCTGACCGCGCCGTCGGCCGGGCTGAGGATGGCACCCGGAGTCTCGTCCAGCGGACGGGCACCGTCTTTCAATGCGCGGGTGAAAAACGCGTTGAAGTGCTCGTAGGCGGTGAGGTCTTCGACCAGCGCCTCGGACATGTTCACCTGGTAACGCTTGGCGAACCACGCGGTGAACGCATTCTTGAACCAGCGCATGCGGCATTCGGCGATGCAGCCGGCCAGTCGCGAGAGCAGGTTGTGGGGCAGCAGGTATTGGCTGACGATAAACAGACGCTTGTTCATTAACTGTCCTTAAAAACCTTAAATCTCTACGGGCGTGTCGGGGTGGTTGCCCCATTCGCCCCAGGAGCCGGCGTAGCCTTTGACCCGCGGATAACCGAGAGCCTTGGCCACCAGATAGGTGAAGCCAGATCGATGGTGAGTCTGGCAGTGGGTAATCACTTCTTTGTCAGGCGTAATGCCGAGCTGTTCGAGGATCTGCGGCATGTCGCTGCGGATGCGCAGCTGGCGAGACTTGTCCATGCCGGCGGTCCATTCGAAATTGACCGCGCCAGGGATGTGCCCGGCCTTGGCCGCGAGGACTTTCTCGCCGGAATACTCCAGCGGCCCGCGCGCATCCCAGATCGCCAGGTCGGCAGCGCCGAGACGGCTTTGCAGGTACTCGCGGGTGGCGATGGGTTCGTCGTGCAGGGTCAACGCGACCGGGCCGCCTGCAGGAGCGGGGACCTGGATCGACATGGGCATGCCTTCAGCCAGCCAGGCCGTCAGGCCGCCGTCGAGATAGTGGTATTGGCTGTGGCCAATGACATCCAGCAGCCAGATAAAGCGCCCGGCCCAACCGCCGCCTTCGTCGTCATAGACCACATAGACGGCATCGGGGTTGTGTCCCAGCTCACCGAACAATGCTTCGAGCGCCGCTTGCGGCGGCATCAGCCCCGGCGCGGGTGCCTGGCCGAGTTGTGTGCGTTTCGGATCGACAAACCGCGCACCGGGAATATGCCCTTCGGTGTAGCGGGCATGGCTGGTCAGGTCCACCAGGATCAGTTGGCGGGCTTCGAGGCGAGGGAGCAAGTCGCTCGGCTCGATCACCAGCGGCAAGCCAGAGAAGTCAGACATGTGAGGTCTCCAGGGCACAAAAGGGAGGATTGTAGCGCAGCCTTATTGGCCGCGCTGACTAAAGCTGTGCAGCGCTTTTTCGATGCATTGCGCGGTTTTGCCGAAGGCTTGCACGGCGATGTCCGAGAATGGCCCGCCACCCTGATCCGCCACGACGATCATGATCACTCGCCCATTGTTGAGCAGCGAGCGCAGCAACAGGTGCTCGCCGCTGAACTGGCTACGCAGGTTGTTGGGCAGCAAGGCGGAAAATTGCGCGTTGTTGAGCGGCGTCAGGCGTACCTGGGCCTGTTGCGAGAGCAGGCGTTGCAATAGCGCGCTTTGACTGACGTTAAAATTCAGCCCGGCCACTTCATCAGGCAGGCCGGCCGTCTGGTGCACACGCAGATTGGCGTGGGTGCGGTCGGCCATCAGGATCATCACCCGACGCATGCCACTGGCCACCAGCGCGTCGCGGGCAGAGGTGGTCAGGTGGATGGCATTGGTGAAACGACTTGGCTCGTGCAACAGCTCGGCACATTGTTTGCGCCATTTCGCCAGGTCGTCGGCAGTGGGTGCCGGGGCTGGCTGCAAACCGGCATGTACAGGGTTCGTACCCCATGGCCAGATCAGTGCGACAGCGGGATGCCAAAGATCGGGCATGGCGTGATAACGCGCACTGTTGGCGGCTTGCTGGTGCAATTGTTGTTGCACCTCGTCCATCGGTATTTGCAGGTAAAGGCCGGTCAAGTACTGCCAGCGCTCACTGTGCGGACTGTCCCAGGCCTGCTGCGCCGAGAGGGCCAGGCCGTTGGCCAATAACACCGTGTTGGCCGGTTGATTAAGCCAGCGACGCAGGGTCGGGTGGTCATCCAAGCGGTTCTGCTGGCGTAGCGGATGTTCGCTGTCGCGGGCAATGCGCAGCACTTTCACCAGTTCCCGTTGCTCGGTGAGCAGCAGTCGATAGCCCTGTTGCACCCAGATCGGCAGGTGCCAGAGATCCACCAGGGCCTGGCCGATTTCCAGCAGGCGCGCGCCAAACAGTTGCTGTTCGACTGCGCGCGCCGACTCGCCTTTATGAATGACCCGCAGCTCCCAGTCTTCGAGCAGCTGCGGATGCGTCATGGCAAGCGGCCACAGCGGCGACAGGAACAGCAGGCTGCCCCAGTGGATGTCCTGCCACAGGCGCGCCAGGCGGCCGGCAAAAAAACCGTTGGCCTGTTGGCTGGCGTGTTGGCTGATCATCTGCAACTGGCGCAGGGCTTTCGGGATCTCGGCCTGGGGCATTGCGGGCAATCGCGCGAGCAGCTCCTCGGTGCGCTTCAAGCCAAGGCGGTTGATGGCGACCTCAAGGTTTTCCGCAGGCTCGCTCATGGCGCCATGGCTGTGCCGGTTGGCTTCGCGAATCACGCTCAAGGCCAGGGCCGGGCTGCCCTGCATCAAGTCGGCGATGTTGCGCAGCGAGCTGCGACTGTCGCGCATGGCCCGGCACACTTGATCGTGACTGGCCTGCGGAACCGGCAGGCGCACGCCGTCGAGAAGCTTGACCCAGCCTTCGAGCGTGTTCGGTGTTGGCGTCGGGGCGTTCGTTTGTCTAGCCATGTCTGGAGGCGATCATCGTCAACAATACCTGGGCCCGGAGGGGGTCAAATTGGCTTTTCGCCTGAACTGGCTATAGTCTGGCGCAGTTTTGCCGATAAGTAGAAGAAGAGATTTTTTAACTTCCGAATATGACCTTGAACCCGACTCAGTAAGTGCTCTCCTACCTATGGCTAAAATTATCGGCATCATCGTCGTATTCGCGAGCGTGCTCGGCGGATACGTGCTCTCCCATGGCAAGATTGCCGCCCTGATCCAGCCTTTCGAGGTCATGATTATCGGTGGTGCGGCCCTCGGTGCATTCCTGCAGGCCAACCCCGGTTACATGACCATGCACGTGCTCAAGAAGTCCCTGAGCATGTTCGGTTCGCGTTTCAGCCATGCCTTCTATCTTGAAGTGCTGGGCCTGATCTACGAGATTCTCAACAAGAGCCGCCGCGAAGGCATGATGGCCATCGAAGCGGACATCGAAGATGCTGCGGCGAGCCCGATCTTCGCCAAGTACCCGACGGTCCTGAAGGATGAGCGCATGACCGCGTTCATCTGTGATTACCTGCGCATCATGTCCTCCGGCAACATGGCGCCCCATGAGCTGGAGGGCCTGTTCGACATGGAACTCTACAGCCTCAAGGAAGACCTGGAGCACCCGTCCCACGCGGTGAACGGCATCGCCGACGCCATGCCCGGTTTCGGTATCGTCGCGGCGGTCCTGGGTATCGTGGTGACCATGGCCTCGCTGGGCGAGGGCGACCAGAAGTCGATCGGTCTGCACGTCGGTGCGGCACTGGTGGGTACCTTCTTCGGTATTCTCGCCGCCTACGGTTTCTTCGGCCCGCTGGCGCATTCCCTGGCCCACGATGCCAAAGAAGAACTCAACGTCTACGAAGCCATCAAGGCCTCGCTGGTGGCTTCCGCCTCGGGCATGCCGCCATCGCTGGCCGTGGAGTTCGGGCGCAAGGTCCTGTACCCGGCGCACCGGCCAAGCTTCGCCGAGCTGGAACAAGCGGTTCGTGGTCGTTAAGTAATGGAAAATAACCAGCCGATAATCATCAAGCGCGTCAAGCGCATCGCCGGTGGGCATCACGGGGGCGCCTGGAAAATCGCCTTCGCCGACTTCGCCACGGCGATGATGGCGTTCTTCCTGGTGTTGTGGCTGTTGTCCACCGCCACCCCGGAACAGAAAATCGCCATCGCCGGCTACTTCAAGGACCCGATCGGCTTTTCCGAAAGTGGCACACCCTACATCATCGATCTGGGCGGCACGCCGACCATGGCGCCGGAAAATACCCTCAACCCCGAGGTGAAGACCCAGCCGCAGCCGGACAAGCTGACGGTCGACGTCGATCAGGTCGAGGGCATGGCCGAGACGGTGGAGAAGGAGCGTCTGGAACTGCTGCTGCAAGAACTGCAGAACAAGGTCGAAGAGAACCCGCAACTGCAGAAATTCAAAGACCAGATCCTGTTCGAAATCACCCCGGACGGTTTGCGCATCCAGATCGTGGACGCCGAAAACCGGCCGATGTTCGACTCGGGCTCGGCCCGCCTGAAACCGTATTTCGAAGACATCCTGCTGGCCATGGCCGACACCATCAAGGCGGTGCCGAACAAGATCAGCATCAGCGGCCACACCGATGCCACGCCGTACAGCGGCAGCGGCGAATTCGGTAACTGGGAGCTGTCGGCCAACCGTGCCAACGCCGCGCGCCGTGCGCTGGTGGCGGGCAGCTACCCGGAGGCACAGGTGGCGCGTGTGGTTGGTTATGCCTCGTCGGCCCTGTTCGACCGCGAGCATCCGTTCAATCCGGTCAACCGCCGTATCGACATTGTCGTGCTGACCAAGAAGGCCCAGCGTGCCATCGAAGGTTCGCAAGGGGCGGAACCTACTCCTGATGCGCCGCAAGATTCGGCTGCTCCAAATGCCGCACCGGCTGCGCCAGTCGATCCAAACGCGTTGCCAGCGGACAAGGAGCCGCTGCCGGCGCATGAGCTTCGGGAGCGTCTGAACCTGTTTGACGATCCTGCACCAAAACCGGGTGAGCCAGCCAAATCGGCTGAACCAACCAGGCAGTGACCGAAAAAAGCCGACAGCAATGTCGGCTTTTTGTGGGCGTTTCCTGCCTTAAAACCCACGGATGATTCTGGATTTGAGATCCGTGTGGAATCGGTCGGCGTTACTCCTGTTGACGCTGCGTGCCGATTCGCTGCCATTCACGGATTCCAGTGACATCGAACGCTTGAGCGTCGATTCGTTGCGATACGCATCGATAAAGAACTCGATATCTCTGTCGCTGGTCAGCTTCGGCCACTTATCGAGATACAGCGGCAGCTCTGTCGGGCCGGTCTTGAACGAGCAGATACGCCGATTTGTGATGGTCGCCTCGCCGATTTCGAATGGCACCCACCAGGACAGCGCGGTTTTCTCGGATACCACTGCCAGCAGGTGCGTGCATTCGCTGATGTTGCGGGTGATTACCCCGGTAATGTCGTCGGTGGTCTGGGATTCGGCATCCAGTACATCAAGGTAGGTCTTGATGTTGGCCTGCATCAGGCGCGTGTTGATGTTGATCGCATAAGCGCGATCCATGTGGCGGTAGCTGATAAACACTGGCATCAAAAATGTCCCTTGATCGCGAGTTCGCGGTAATAGGCGCCGAGGGCGGTGAGGCGGCAGCCGGTGGCGTGGATGGCGGCGTAGTACATATGTTCGGCGTCCACCGGTTCGATGAGACTGTGGCGGTTGCACTTTTGCAGCTGGGCAAAGACTTCGCCCTGTTCAGGGTTGAACTCGGGTTCGGTGGGTTCAAAGCTGGGGGTGAGGGGGTATATCGACTCTGCTTCGGCAAACCATTCAGGAAGTTTGCGCAGGATTTCCTTGGGGATCAGCGGCGAAACTTCGCGCAGGGAAATGAACTGCGACACGTTGGTCTTGAACACCGGGCGCTGTTCCCAGGCGTCGAGGGCGTTGTCGACAAACGAATAGAGGCTGCCGGGGGTGATCTTGCCCAGGATGTTCGCAGCTCCGCCGTGCAGGGCCTGGAGCAACAGTCCGGTGAACACGCCGTGCTGTGCGCCCTCCATTGCCGGCTCTGCCTTTTTGCAGGCGGTCAGAATGGTCATGCCTTCGCCAATCACGGCACACTCGCTGCGCAAGGCACGCAATTCGCCGGCCGAGCCGCTCTGGCAGCAATCGAGAATGATCACTTTGTTCTTGATCTTGGTGGCCTTGGTTGCCCAGTTGAGGATGTCGCTGAGGCGAATCCCATCCTTGGCGCTCTTGTAATCCTGCGGGATCAACATGCCTTCGTCGGTGTCGGTATCGAAGCTGCCGTGGCCAGCGAAATACAGCAGTGCGACATTGCAGTCCCCGGAAAACAGCTCGCGGATCTGGTCTTCGAGCTTTTCCCTGCCCAGGTAGTCCTCGGCGGAGGTCAGGACGATGTTCTTGAAGTTCGGATCGCCATTGGCGTCGGTCTTCAGCACGGAAGCCATGGCCATGGCGTCATTGCTGCAGCCGCTCAGGCGCGAAACGTGGGTGTAGTCGTTGATGCCGATAAAAAGTCCCTTGCGCATGGTTACACCGCCGTGTGCTGGCGAATGGCGCTGATGATGCTGTTGGTGTTCCACGCACATTCGGTGTGCGACGCGTCACGCACCACCTTGGAAATGCGGTCGGCGCCGAACGGCTTGATCGCAATGATGACCTTGCCCATGCGCCTGGCTATCTCGATTTCCTTGTTGATCCACTTGCTGTAGGTGGAATACATCCCGGCCATGATCAATACCGCCGAGCACGGGCGGATCTTGTCTTCGATGGCCTCCTCGAGTTGTTTGTCGGTTTTCGCGCCCACAATCGGCTTGTCGGGTGGCACCGAAAAGTTCTTGTACTTGAAGTCGGGCCGAGCGTTGAGCAAGCGCACGAGATTGTCGTGGGCGTGGGGGTAATTCCACGAGTGGCTGATAAACAAATGGTAGGTCTGCATGGGTATCCCTCGGTGTCGCTTGAGTGCGAAGAGGGTTTGAACCTAGGCGATTGCAGCGCGGCCACAAGGGATTGGCGCGAAAAGAGAAATGCCCTACAAGCGCGTGTGCACAAGCCTTACAGAAAGGTCTGACGTTTAAATGGAGAAGGGATCCAGCCGCCGGCCGCCCCGCTGTAGTCAGGGCGGCCGGCGCGTCTGTTTAGTAACCGTTTTCCGGCAGGCTGGCGATGATCGAGCGGTAGCTGTTCATCCGTTGCTGTTGCACGCGGCCGTCTTCCAGGGCCTTGAGCAGGGCGCAACCGGGTTCGCGGTCGTGCTTGCAGTCGCGGAAGCGGCAGGTGCCGAGCAGGTCGTTGAACTCGATGAAACCGGCTTCGACGTCGGCGCGGCTGACGTGGCCCAGGCCGAATTCGCGGATGCCCGGGGAGTCGATCAGCTCACCGCCACCGGGGAAGTGGAACAGGCGTGCGGTGGTCGTGGTGTGGGTGCCCTGGCCGGACAGCTCGGACAACGGGCCGACGCGGGTTTCGACCTCTGGCAGCAAACTGTTGACCAGCGACGACTTGCCGACGCCGGACTGGCCGACGAACACGCTGATGCGCCCGTCCAGTTGCTTCTGAAGCTGTTCCATGCCGTTGCCGTGGTGGGCCGATACTTCCAGCACCGGGTAACCCAGGGTGCGGTAGACCGCGAGCAAGGCGTTCAGGGCCGGGGCGTTGTGCTCGTCGATCAGGTCGAACTTGTTCAGCAGCAACAGCGGCTTGATGCCCGCATGTTCGGCGGCGACGAGGTAGCGGTCGATCAGGTTGGCATGGGGCTCAGGCAGCGGCGCAAACACGATGACAATCATGTCGACGTTCGCGGCTACCGGTTTGAGCTGGCCACGACTGTCCGGGCGGCAGAGTTCGGTATTGCGCGGCAATTGCGCCACGATCACGCCGATGCCCTGGTTGCCGGCACGCCAGACCACCTGGTCGCCGGTCACCAATGCGGGCAGGTTCGCCCGCAGGTGGCAACGAAACACCTGGCCGGCCAGCTCGCCATCACGGGCTTCGACTTCGACCTGCACACCGAAGTGGGCGATCACCAGGCCGTGTTGTTCCGGGCCCAGGTCGCCACCCTCTAGTGCCTCGACAGCCGAGGACTCGCGTTTGGCGGCGCGGGCAGCGCGTTCGCCCTGAATCTTTTCGATGCGCCAGTTTTGACGACGATTGAGTTGGCGTTTGGCCATGGGTGTTCCGTATCAAGAATGCAGCGATTAGGTAAAACGGCCGCGAGTTTAGCACGCCCGGCCACCGGCCTAGGCTAAACTGCGCAGCATTGCCTAGGAGCCGACTCATGCAAAACCCGCAGAACCTGATCTGGATCGACCTGGAAATGACCGGTCTGAACCCGGATACCGACGTCATCATCGAAATGGCCACTATTGTCACCGACAGCGACCTCAATACCCTGGCTGAAGGTCCGGTGATCGCCATTCACCACAGCGACGAAATCCTTGCCGGCATGGACGAGTGGAACACCCGTCAACACGGCGGTTCGGGCCTGACCCAGCGCGTGCGCGACAGTCGCATCAGCATGGCTGAAGCCGAAGCCCAGACCATCGCCTTCCTGGAAAAGTGGGTGCCGAAGGGCAAATCGCCGATCTGCGGCAACAGCATCTGCCAGGATCGTCGCTTCCTTTATACCCACATGAAATCCCTGGAAAGCTATTTCCACTACCGCAACCTCGACGTGTCCACACTCAAAGAGCTGGCTGCGCGCTGGGCACCGGACGTGCGTGACAGCTTCAAGAAGGGCAGCACCCACCTGGCGCTGGACGACATCCGCGAGTCGATCGCCGAGCTGCAGCACTACCGCCAGCACTTCATCAAGGCCTGATTGTGTAGCGTCTGTTATGGCCCTTTCGCTGGCAAGCCAGCTCCTACAGGTTTGCGCGGTTCTGTAGGAGCTGGCTTGCCAGCGAAGGGGGCTTTGAAGACGCTATCGCCAGCGAGCCGGCCCCTACAGATGGCGGCGCCCTCTTTTGGTGCCTCGGCGAAGTGCGTAGACTGCGCGCCTTTTTGCAAGGATCGCCACCATGTTGCTGATGCTCTACCTGATCGCCATCACCGCCGAGGCCATGACCGGTGCGCTGTCTGCCGGTCGTCGCGGCATGGACTGGTTCGGCGTGGTGCTGATCGCGTGCGTCACGGCGCTGGGCGGTGGTTCGGTGCGCGATGTGTTGCTTGGCCACTATCCGCTGACCTGGGTGAAACACCCGGAATACCTGGTGCTGACCACTATCGCGGCGATGATCACGGTATTCACCGCGCGCTGGATGCGCCATCTGCGTTCATTGTTCCTGGTGCTCGACGCCGTCGGTCTGGTGGCGTTCACCCTGATCGGCTGCATGACCGCTCTGGAAATGGGGCATGGCATGTTGGTCGCGTCGGTCAGCGGGGTGATCACCGGCGTTTTCGGTGGCATCCTGCGGGACATCTTCTGCAATGATATTCCGCTGATCTTCCGGCGCGAGCTGTACGCCAGCGTGTCGTTCGCGGCGGCGTGGTGCTACATGTTTTGCCTATACCTGAACTTGCCGGGAGAGCAGGCGATCTTGATCACCCTGTTCGGCGGTTTCCTGCTGCGCTTGCTGGCGATCCGCTTCCATTGGGAAATGCCCAAATTCGTCTACAACGACGAGGCCTGACGCTCGGCGTGCTGCTGCAACGCCCACTCGACATGCTCGCGGACCAATTCGGACGGATGTTCACGCCTGGCCTTCAACGCTTCCAGCACCGGAATGGTTGAAGGCGCATTGCCGAGACCGACGGCCAGGTTGCGCAGCCAGTTCTCGTACCCTGTCCGGCGTAGCGGCGAGCCTTCGGTGCTGCTCAGGAATTTATCCTCGTCCCACATGAACAGCTCGGCCAGTTCGGCGTTGTCCAGGTTGTGCCGCGGCTTGAAGTCGCTTTCCCCGGACGGGCGGGCAAAGCGGTTCCACGGGCAGACGATCTGGCAATCATCGCAACCGAACACCCGATTGCCGATCAGCGGCCGCAGTTCCTGCGGAATCGCACCTTTGAGTTCGATGGTCAGGTAGGAAATACAGCGCCGGGCGTCCAGCACATAGGGCCCGACGAAGGCATTGGTCGGGCAGATGTCGAGGCAGGCGCTGCAGCGGCCGCAGTGTTCGGTGGCATGGGGCGGGTCCACTGGCAGCGGCAGGTCGACGAACAGTTCGGCGAGGAAGAAGTAACTGCCGGCCTTGCGATTCAAGACCAGGGTGTTTTTACCGATCCAGCCCAGGCCTGCCTGTTCGGCGATGGCTTTTTCCAGCACCGGGGCACTGTCGACAAAAGCCCGGAAACCAAACGGGCCGATTTCTGCCTGAATCTTGTCCGCCAGTTGTTGTACGCGTTTACGGATCAATTTGTGGTAATCGCGGCCCAAGGCATAACGCGAGACGTAGGCTTTTTCCGGCTGGGCGAGCAGATGCGCCATTCTGGTATCGCCCGACAGGTAGTCCATGCGCAGCGACACCACGCGCAAAGTGCCCGGCACCAGTTCTTCGGGGTGCGAGCGTTTGCTGCCGTGGGCGCCCATGTACTCCATTTCGCCGTGGTAGCCGGCGGCGAGCCAGCGTTCCAGGTGCTGCTCATGCTCGGCGAGGTCGAGGCCGCTGATGCCGACTTGCTGAAAGCCCAGCTCGCGGCCCCAGTCCTTGATGGATTGGGCGAGGGCGGGCAAATCTGTGGTAATAGCGGGCATGAGGCGAGAGAAACCGGAGCTGAGGTGCGTATAATTCTGCCAGACATCGGAGCCCATAGACGCATGCCGCACGCTAAAGATGATTTACCCGACGCGCTGTACAGCGCCGCGCAGGTCCGCGGGCTCGATGCGAGCCTGATCGCGGCCGGCACACCGGGCTTCGAACTGATGCAGCGCGCCGCACGGGCCACCTGGCGGGCGCTGGTCCGGCAATGGCCGACGGTAAGCGAACTGACGGTGGTTACCGGTCACGGCAATAACGCGGGCGACGGTTATCTGGTCGCCGTGCTGGCCAAGCGTGCCGGGTGGACGGTACGGGTGCTGGCGGCGGGCGATCCGCAGCAACTGCGAGGTGATGCGGCTTCGGCCCATGCCGAAGCGGTAGCGGAGAAGGTTGTGATCGATGCATGGAGTGCGCAATCGGACTTGCGTGGAATCACTCTGGACGCATTGCTGGGTACCGGCCTCACTGGCGAGGTGCGCGAGCCGTACGCCAGTGTCATCGCCGCGATCAACGCCAGCGGCCTTCCCGTGGCGGCAGTGGATATCCCCTCGGGGCTTTGCGCTGATACCGGTCGCGTCCTCGGTTGCGCGGTGCGCGCCAATCTGACGGTGACCTTTATCGGGCTGAAACTGGGGTTGTTCACCGGTGACGCGGCGGATGTCGTGGGTGAGCTGGTTTTCAACGACCTGCACTCTGATCCGCAGCTGCTTGAGGGGGCGCCGACTACTGCCCGTCTCCTCATGGCTGGCAATCTGGCGCGCCTGGCCCCTCGGACTCCGGCTTCCCATAAAGGCAGATTTGGCCATGTCCTGCTGATCGGTGGCGATCGCGGGCTGGGCGGGGCGATCCTGTTGAGCGCGCAAAGTGCACTGCGCAGCGGCGCGGGCATGGTGTCGGTGGCGACCCGCCCCGAGCATGTGCCCGCTGCGCTGGCGCGGATCCCTGAGGCGATGGTGTTAGGCACAACGTCGGCCAATCAATTGATGGATTTGCTTCAAAAGGTGTCCGTGTTGGTGGTTGGCCCTGGACTGGGGCAGGGCGCCTGGGGACGAAGCCTGTTATCGGCGGCCGCCAACGCACCCCTGCCGCAAGTCTGGGACGCCGATGCGTTGAACCTGCTGGCCGAGGGCCGGGTCAGCTTGCCCAAGGGCTGTGTGATCACGCCGCACCCGGGGGAAGCCGCGCGGTTGCTGGGGCTCAGCACTGCCGAGGTTCAGGCGGATCGCCCGGCGGCGGTCCATGCACTGAGCAAAAAATACAACGCCGTGGTCGTGCTCAAGGGCGCCGGCAGTCTGATCGCCTGCCCTGACGGGCGGCTGGCCCTTTGTCATCAGGGCCATCCGGCGATGGCCACCGCGGGGCTGGGCGATGTGATGGCCGGTCTGGTCGGTGCACTGCTTGCACAGGGCATGGCGGCGTTTGACGCGACTTGCCTGGCGGTCTGGCTGCACGCCAACGCCGGTGAGCAACAAGGAAAATTCGGCCGTGGGCTGGCGGCCAGTGATCTGATACCAGCCATTCGTCAGTTGTTGGAGGAGCAAGCACCGTGTCTGAAGTAACCCTGTACCTGGCCGATGAGCAGGCCATGAGCGACTTTGGCGCACGCATCGCCCGTATCACCGAGGGGCATGGCCTGATCTTCCTTGAAGGTAATCTTGGCATGGGCAAAACCACCTTATCCCGGGGTATCATCCGGGGCCTGGGGCATGTCGGCGCGGTCAAGAGCCCGACCTTCACCCTGGTCGAGCCCTACGAGATCGGCGACATTCGCGCCTTCCATTTCGACCTGTATCGCCTGGTCGATCCGGAGGAGCTGGAGTTTCTCGGCATCCGCGACTATTTCGAAGACGATGCCCTGTGCCTGATCGAGTGGCCCGATAAAGGTGCAGGCTTTTTGCCAAAGCCCGACCTGACCATTACCATTAGCCCGCAAGACAGCGGGCGTTCGCTGAAAATTTTATCCCAGGGCTCGCGTGGCGAGGCCTGGTGTGCCGCATTGGCATTGGAATCCAAATAGATGATGGGGTTAGGTATGCGCTTTCGCGCGTTGGTGGCTGCCGTAGGGGTGTTGTTTCTGGCGGTGACCGTCGACGCTGTGGCCGAGACGAAGGTCAACAGTGTTCGCCTGTGGCGGGCGCCGGATAACACGCGACTGGTGTTTGACCTGACCGGCCCCGTGCAGCACAGCGTCTTTACGCTGACGTCCCCGGATCGCCTGGTCATCGACATCAATGGCGCGAGCCTCGGTGCGCCGTTGAACGTCAACAGCGCGAACACCCCGATCACCGCCATGCGCTCGGCACAGCGTACGCCGACCGACCTGCGGGTGGTCATCGACCTGAAAAAGGCCGTGACGCCAAAAAGCTTCTCCCTGGCGCCCAACGCCCAGTATGGCAATCGACTGGTGGTCGATCTGTTCGACAACCCGGCCGACGCCGCGCCGCCGCCAGCGCCGACCCCATCGGTCGCCACAGTGCCGGCCGTGCCGGTCACGCCCTCGGAGCCGGCCATCAAGTTGCCGCCAGCACCGGCTGGCAAGCGCGACATCATTGTGGTGATCGACGCCGGTCACGGTGGCGAAGACCCGGGCGCCTCCGGCTCCCGCGGTCAGCGCGAGAAAGACGTGGTATTGGCCATCGCTCGCGAACTGCAGCGCCAGGTCAATGGCATGAAGGGTTTCCGTGCCGAGCTGACCCGCACCGGCGACTACTTCATTCCTCTGCGTGGCCGTACGGAAATCGCCCGCAAGAAAGGCGCCGACCTGTTCGTCTCGATTCACGCCGACGCCGCACCCTCTACCGCGGCCTTCGGTGCCTCGGTGTTCGCCCTGTCCGATCGCGGCGCCACTTCGGAAACCGCGCGCTGGCTGGCCGACAGTGAAAACCGTTCCGACCTGATCGGTGGTGCCGGCAACGTCAGCCTCGACGACAAGGACCGCATGCTGGCCGGTGTGTTGCTCGATCTGTCGATGACTGCGTCCCTGACCTCCAGCCTGAACGTCGGCCAGAAAGTCCTGAGCAACATCGGCCGGGTCACGCCGTTGCACAAGCAACGGGTCGAGCAGGCTGGGTTCATGGTGCTGAAGTCGCCGGACATCCCGTCGATCCTGGTCGAAACCGGGTTTATCTCCAACGCCAACGAGGCCTCGAAACTGGCTGCCGCGAGCCACCAGCAGGCGCTGGCACGTTCCATCAGCAGCGGCGTGCGCCAGTTCTTCCAGCAGAATCCGCCACCGGGCACCTACGTTGCCTGGCTGCGTGACTCCGGGAAGATCGCCCAAGGCCCCCGTGACCATCGGGTCAACCCGGGCGAGACGCTGGCGATGATCGCCGTGCGTTATCAAGTGTCTCCAGCCGCTGTGCGCAATGCGAACAACCTGTCGAGCGATGAGCTGAAGGTTGGTCAGCACCTGACCATCCCGGGTAATGATCTGGCGGCCAAAGAATGAATCAGGTCGTGAACAACGGCGCTCGCATCGAGCTGCTCAGCCCGCGACTGGCGAACCAGATTGCTGCGGGTGAGGTGGTCGAGCGCCCGGCTTCGGTGATCAAGGAGCTGCTGGAAAACAGCCTTGACTCCGGTGCCAGGCGCATCGATGTCGACGTGGAGCAGGGCGGCGTCAAGTTGCTGCGGGTGCGCGACGATGGCAGCGGCATTTCCGCCGATGACCTGCCGCTGGCCCTGGCGCGCCACGCCACCAGCAAGATCCGTAACCTGGAAGACCTTGAACAGGTCATGAGCCTGGGTTTTCGTGGTGAGGCCCTGGCATCGATCAGTTCGGTGGCGCGCCTGACCCTGACGTCGCGCACCCGTGATGCCGACCAGGCCTGGCAAGTGGAAACCGAAGGCCGTGACATGGCGCCCCGGGTGCAACCTGCGGCCCATCCGGTGGGCACCTCGGTCGAGGTGCGCGACCTGTTCTTCAATACTCCGGCGCGCCGCAAGTTTCTCAAGACCGAGAAAACCGAATTCGATCACCTGCAGGAAGTCATCCGGCGCCTGGCGCTGGCGCGGTTCGACGTGGCCTTTCATCTGCGTCATAACGGCAAGACCATCCTCAGCCTGCACGAAGCCCACGACGACGCGGCTCGCGCCCGGCGCGTGGCGGCAATCTGCGGGCCGGGTTTCCTGGAGCAGGCGCTGCCGATCGAAATCGAACGCAATGGCCTGCACCTGTGGGGCTGGGTCGGGTTGCCGACCTTCAACCGCAGCCAGGCGGATTTGCAGTATTTCTTCGTCAATGGCCGTGCCGTGCGCGACAAACTGGTGGCCCACGCCGTGCGCCAGGCTTATCGCGACGTGCTGTTCAATGGCCGGCATCCGACGTTCGTGCTGTTTTTCGAGGTCGATCCAACGGGCGTCGACGTCAACGTGCACCCCACCAAGCACGAAGTGCGCTTCCGTGAAGGGCGCATGGTCCATGATTTCCTCTATGGCACCTTGCACCGTGCCTTGGGCGATGTGCGCCCGGATGATCAGCTGGCGGCGCCGGTTACCACGGCCATTGTCCGGCCTACCGGCCTCGAAGCCGGTGAGTTCGGCCCTCAAGGCGAAATGCGCCTGGCCGCCAATGCGCTGCTGGAGCAACCCCAGGCCCAGCCGTCGTTCAATACGCCAGCCGGTTCAGGCTCTGGCGCCGGATATCAGTATCAATACACTCCGCGACCGCAGTCAGCGGTTCCGGCTGCAGAAGCGCAGGCGGCCTATCGCGAGTTCTTCGCGCCGTTGCCCGAGGCCAACGCGGTTGCGCTGCCAGCCGGACAGGACGACATCCCGCCGCTGGGCTATGCGCTGGCCCAGCTCAAGGGCATCTACATCCTCTCGGAAAACGCCCAGGGGCTGGTGCTGGTGGACATGCATGCCGCTCATGAGCGGATCATGTACGAACGCCTGAAAGTCGCCATGGCCAGCGAGGGCTTGAGCGGGCAACCGCTGCTGGTGCCCGAATCCCTGGCGGTCAGCCAGCGTGAAGCCGATTGCGCCGAAGAACATATCACCTGGTTCCAGCGCCTGGGCTTCGAGCTGCAGCGTCTCGGCCCGGAAACCCTGGCCATTCGGCAGATACCGGCCTTGCTCAAACAGGCTGAGGCCAATCGCCTGGTGGGTGACGTGTTGGCCGACCTGATGGAATATGGCACCAGCGACCGGATCCAGGCGCACCTGAACGAACTGCTCGGGACCATGGCCTGCCACGGTGCGGTCCGGGCCAATCGGCGTCTGGCCCTGCCGGAAATGAACGGTCTGCTGCGTGACATGGAAAACACCGAGCGCAGCGGTCAATGCAACCATGGCCGACCGACCTGGACCCAGCTGGGCCTGGACGATCTGGACAAACTGTTCTTGCGCGGTCGTTGATGAGCCAGCTCCCTCCTGCGATTTTCCTGATGGGCCCGACCGCCGCCGGCAAGACCGACCTGGCCATCGAACTCACCAAGGTCCTGCCTTGCGAGCTGATCAGCGTCGATTCGGCGCTGGTCTACCGCGGAATGGACATCGGCACCGCCAAGCCATCAAAAGAGCTGTTGGCGGAGTTTCCGCACCGTTTGATCGATATTCTCGATCCGGCCGAGGCTTATTCGGCGGCGGATTTCCGTCGCGATGCCCTGCAAGCCATGGCCGAGATCACCGCGCGGGGTAAAATTCCGCTGTTGGTGGGCGGCACGATGCTCTATTACAAGGCCTTGGTCGAAGGGCTCGCGGATATGCCGGCCGCCGATCCGGATGTCCGCGCACAGATCGAGGAAGAGGCCGCCCGCCTTGGCTGGCAGGCGTTGCACGATCAGTTGGCGATCATTGACCCGGTTTCCGCGGCGCGTATTCATCCGAACGATCCCCAGCGTCTGAGTCGAGCACTGGAAGTTTTTCGTGTTAGCGGTCAGAGCATGACCGAGCTACGCTTGCAACAATCTGCGCAAAGTACTGAAGCAGCCGCTTCGGGACGGCAACAATTGCCCTATACTGTCGCGAACTTGGCCATTGCTCCGGCGAATCGCCTGGTACTGCACGAACGAATTAAACAAAGATTCACCTTAATGTTGGAACAGGGGTTCATTGACGAGGTCGTAGCCCTGCGTAATAGAAGTGACCTGCATACCGGGTTGCCGTCTATACGTGCGGTAGGCTATCGCCAAGTCTGGGATTACCTGGATGGCAAGCTGACGTCAGCCGAGATGCAGGAGCGTGGAATCATTGCCACGCGCCAATTGGCGAAGCGCCAGTTCACCTGGCTTCGCAGTTGGGCTGATTTACACTGGCTGGACAGCCTCGATTGCGACAATCTGCCGCGCGCCTTGAAATACCTGGGGACCATCTCCATATTGAGCTGAGTCCTTGCAATTGCCGTCTATCCTTGGGGGTGGGGCGGCCGAAGCCATCTGTTTACCTATTTTTTTATTTTGAATCCTTAAAGGAGTGCGGCACATGTCAAAAGGGCATTCGCTACAAGACCCTTACTTGAATACTTTACGTAAAGAGAAAGTTGGGGTGTCCATCTACCTGGTCAACGGTATCAAACTGCAAGGTACGATCGAGTCTTTCGACCAGTTCGTTATCCTGCTGAAAAACACCGTCAGCCAAATGGTCTACAAACACGCTATCTCTACAGTAGTGCCGGTTCGTCCAATTCGTCTGCCTAGCGCAACCGAATCGGAAGCGGGTGATGCTGAGCCAGGTAACGCCTGATAGGAGTCTCCTTTGTTCTTTGAGCGCCACGGTGGTGGTGAGCGAGTCATACTCGTTCACTTGGATGGACAGGACCCTGAGGCGCGCGAAGACCCGCAGGAGTTTCAGGAATTGGCTAATTCGGCCGGCGCCGAGACCGTTGCGTTTTTTAACGTGCCGCGTCATCGGCCAACCGCCAAATTCCTGATTGGCAGCGGCAAGGTCGAGGAACTGCGCGACCTGGTCAAGGCCGAAGAAGCCGATCTGGTGATTTTCAATCACGTCCTCACGCCCAGTCAGGAACGTAACCTCGAACGTGTTTTCGAGTGTCGCGTGATCGACCGTACCGGTCTGATTCTCGATATTTTCGCCCAGCGCGCCCGTACCCATGAAGGCAAGCTCCAGGTAGAACTGGCCCAGCTTGACCACATGAGCACCCGGCTGGTTCGCGGATGGACTCACCTTGAGCGCCAGGGTGGCGGTATCGGCATGCGTGGCCCGGGTGAAACCCAACTGGAAACCGACCGCCGCTTGCTGCGGGTTCGCCTGCGCCAGATCAAGGGCCGGCTGGAGAAGGTGCGCAGCCAGCGCGAACAGTCGCGCCGTGGTCGTTCGCGTGCGGATATCCCTACCGTGTCGCTGGTGGGCTATACCAACGCCGGTAAGTCCACGCTGTTCAACAATGTGACGAAATCCGACGTCTACGCGGCTGACCAATTGTTCGCCACGCTGGACCCGACCCTGCGTCGTCTGGAACTGGACGATCTGGGGCCGATTGTCCTGGCGGACACGGTAGGTTTCATTCGCCACTTGCCCCACAAGCTGGTCGAGGCATTTCGGTCTACCCTCGAAGAATCGAGCAACTCCGACCTGTTGTTGCACGTGATCGATGCGGCGGAACCGGATCGCATGTTGCAGATCGAGCAGGTGATGGTGGTGCTGGGCGAGATTGGTGCCCAGGACTTGCCGATCCTCGAGGTCTATAACAAACTCGATTTGCTTGAAGGCGTTGAGCCACAAATCCAGCGCGACGAAAATGGCAAACCCCAGCGGGTCTGGCTGTCGGCGCGTGATGGCACTGGTCTGGAATTGCTTGAGCAAGCCATTGCCGAATTGCTTGGCAGTGATTTGTTTATCGGTACCCTGCGCTTGCCGCAACGATTCGCCCGACTGCGTGCGCAGTTTTTCGAACTCGGTGCGGTGCAAAAAGAAGAGCACGACGAAGAAGGCATCAGTTTGCTGGCCGTTCGTTTGCCCCGGGTCGAGTTGAATCGACTGGTAAGCCGCGAAGGATTGCAGCCGATGGAATTCATCGAGCAACACACTTTGCAATAAAAGCCTGAGAAAGCGGTTGTGCCGTGGTGACAGGCATTCTGTAGCATTGGTCGGCGCGCCGTGGGTGCGTCTTTGCTTTATCAGATGGAGAGCGCTATGGCTTGGAATGAGCCGGGTGGCAACTCGAATAATCAGGATCCTTGGGGTGGCAAGCGCCGCAATAACGGCGACCGCAAGGGACCACCAGATCTCGACGAGGCCTTCCGAAAGCTGCAGGAAAGCCTGAACGGGTTGTTCGGTGGTGGCAAGAAACGCGGGGATGATGGGGGCGGTTCGGGCAAGAGCGGCGGCTTCGGCGGCCTGCTGGGCATCGGCCTGGTCGTGTTGGCGGCCGTTTGGCTGTACAGCGCGGTCTATGTCGTCGACGAGCAGGAGCAAGCTGTGGTGCTGCGCTTCGGCAAGTACTACGAAACCGTCGGTCCCGGCCTGAATATCTACTTCCCGCCGATCGACAAGAAGTACATGGAAAACGTCACGCGTGAGCGGGCGTACACCAAGCAGGGTCAAATGCTGACTGAAGACGAGAACATCGTCGAAGTGCCGCTGACCGTGCAGTACAAGATCAGCAACCTGCAGGACTTCGTGCTGAGCGTCGATCAGCCGGAAATCAGCCTGCAGCACGCGACCGACAGCGCCCTGCGCCATGTGGTGGGTTCCACCGCGATGGACCAGGTGCTGACCGAAGGTCGTGAGTTGATGGCCAGCGAAATCAAGGAGCGCCTGCAACGCTTCATGGATACCTATCGCACCGGTATCACCGTCACCCAGGTCAACGTACAGAGCGCAGCGGCACCGCGTGAAGTGCAGGAAGCCTTCGATGACGTGATCCGCGCCCGTGAAGACGAGCAGCGTTCGCGCAACCAGGCTGAAACCTATGCCAACGGCGTCGTGCCGGAAGCCCGTGGTCAGGCCCAGCGCATCCTTGAAGATGCCAATGGCTACCGTGACGAAACCGTCTCGCGCGCCAAGGGTGAGGCCGATCGCTTCACCAAACTGGTCGCCGAGTACCGCAAGGCACCTGAAGTCACCCGCCAGCGTCTGTACCTGGACACCATGCAGGAAGTCTTCAGCAACACCAGCAAGGTTCTCGTGACCGGCAACAAAAATGGCCAGAGCAACCTGCTGTACCTGCCTCTGGACAAGATGGTCGAAAGTGGTCGCAGCACCAGCACCCAGGTGACCGGCGCGGCAGCCAGCAGCAATGAAGCGAATGCGCGTGCGGCAGCTGATCTGCAGCAACAGCAAGCACGTACCAGGGAGAGTCGCTGATGAGCAATAAATCGCTGATCGCCCTTATTGTCGGCGTCGTCGTGGCGATCGCTGCCTGGAACTGCTTCTACATCGTGGCTCAGACCGAGCGTGCGGTGTTGCTGCAGTTCGGTCGCGTGGTCCAGACCGATGTTCAGCCAGGCCTGCATGTGAAAGTGCCCTACGTTAACCAGGTGCGTAAATTTGACGCACGCCTGATGACGCTGGATGCACCGACGCAACGCTTCCTGACGCTGGAAAAGAAAGCCGTGATGGTCGATGCCTACGCCAAGTGGCGGGTGAAGGACGCCGAGCGTTTCTACACCGCGACTTCCGGTCTGAAGCAGATTGCCGACGAGCGTCTGTCCCGTCGTCTCGAGTCGGGCCTGCGTGACCAGTTCGGTAAGCGCACCTTGCACGAAGTGGTGTCCGGTGAGCGTGATGCGCTGATGGCGGATATCACCGCTTCGCTGAATAAGATGGCCGAAAAAGAGCTGGGCATCGAGGTTGTCGATGTTCGGGTCAAGACCATCGACCTGCCGAAGGAAGTGAACCGCAGCGTGTTCGAACGTATGAGCACCGAGCGTGAGCGTGAAGCTCGCGAGCACCGCGCCAAGGGTAACGAGCTGGCTGAAGGCATCCGTGCCGACGCCGATCGTCAACGCCGCGTGCTGCTGGCCGAAGCCTATCGTGAATCCGAAGAGATTCGCGGTGACGGTGACGCCCAGGCCGCTTCGATCTATTCCAAGGCCTACGGTCAGGATCAGGAGTTCTACGCGTTCTACCGTAGCCTGCGCGCCTACCGTGAAAGCTTCGCGAACAAATCCGACGTCATGGTCCTGGACCCAAGCAGTGACTTCTTCCACTACCTGGAAAAAGCCAAGCCTTGATACGACGTTGACCTGATTCATCCCGCCGGGCGGCTAAAACCTCTGGCGGGGTGATCCTTTGGGAAAACGTGTGTATGATGCGGCAGCCGGGAAATTCCCGGCTTTTTTGCGTCTGCACGTTTGATTGCTGTTTTGTGCAGGTGCCCGAGCTGAATGCTCGACAGGTTTTTCGAGGAAAGTGATTGGCGAAGCCGGTAGCAGGCGTTTCGCTTCGTTGCTCCTGCGTCCGATTTATGACCATGGGCTGATCATTTTCTGCTTCACTCAAGGCTCGGCCAAAGGCTGACCGCCCGGATACAGGGGAAGGCGTAATGGCAACGGTAGACCGCTGGCTTCTGCCAGATGGCATCGAAGAAGTACTGCCACCTGAAGCGGCGCGCATTGAAGTTGCGCGTCGTCAGGTGTTGGATCTGTTCCAGAGCTGGGGTTACGAGTTTGTCGTGACTCCCCATATCGAGTACCTGGAATCCCTGCTGACCGGCGCGGGCCAGGACCTGGACCTGCGGACCTTCAAGGTCATCGACCCGCAATCGGGCCGGCAGATGGGTTTCCGTGCCGACATCACGCCGCAAGTGGCGCGCATCGATGCGCACACCCTGCGTCGCGAAGGTCCGAGCCGCCTGTGTTACGCCGGCAGCGTGCTGCATGCCCAGCCGCGTGCCTTGTCGTCCTCGCGCAGCCCGATCCAGTTGGGCGCCGAGTTGTATGGCGATGCCAGCCCGAGCAGCGACGTGGAAGTCATCAGCCTGATGCTTGCCATGCTGCAACTGGCCGATGTGCCGGATGTGCACATGGACCTGGGGCATGTCGGTATCTACCGCGGCCTGGCCCGCGCCGCCGGTCTGTCCGGCGAAGTTGAACAACAGTTGTTCGATGCGTTGCAACGCAAGGCCATCGACGAGGTCATTACCTTGACCGAAGGCTTGCCGGCTGATCTATCGGGCATGCTGCGTGCGTTGGTCGATCTGTGTGGCGGCCGTGAAGTGCTGGCGGCCGCGCGTGAGCGACTGGCCAAGGCCCCGGCCCCGGTGCTGGCGGCACTGGATGACTTGCTGGCGATTGCCGAGCGTTTGTCCGTGCGTTTCCCGGAGTTGCCGCTGTACTTCGACCTGGGCGAGTTGCGCGGTTACCACTACCACACCGGTGTGGTGTTCGCGGTGTTCGTGCCGGGTGTTGGCCAGTCCATCGCCCAGGGCGGTCGCTACGACGACATCGGCGCCGACTTCGGTCGTGCCCGTCCGGCCACCGGCTTCTCTACCGATTTGAAAACCCTGGTGACCCTGGGGCGTGCTGAGATCGAGCTACCGTCTGGCGGTATCTGGATGCCTGACAGTACGGATGCGGCACTCTGGCAGCAGGTTTGCCAGTTGCGCAGTGAGGGTCAGCGTGTCGTCCAGGCGTTGCCTGGGCAGCCATTGGCCGCCGCCCGTGAAGCGGACTGCGACCGGCAATTGATTCAGCAGAACGGGCTTTGGCAAGTATCGCCACTGGCTTCTTGAGTTTTCCTGCCGGCTGCCGCCGGCACCAAGTTTGCGCGAATGAGGACAAGTGTTATGGGTAAGAATGTCGTAGTCCTGGGCACCCAATGGGGTGATGAGGGCAAAGGCAAGATCGTTGATCTGCTGACCGAACATGCTGCCGCCGTAGTGCGCTACCAGGGTGGCCACAACGCAGGTCACACTCTGGTGATCGATGGCGAAAAAACTGTCTTGCACCTGATCCCGTCGGGCGTACTGCGCGAAGGCGTGCAGTGCCTGATCGGCAACGGCGTGGTGGTTGCACCTGACGCCCTGCTGCGCGAGATCACCAAGCTGGAAGAAAAAGGCGTACCGGTGCGCGAGCGCCTGCGTATCAGCCCGTCCTGCCCACTGATCCTGTCCTTCCACGTAGCGCTGGACCAGGCCCGTGAAAAGGCCCGCGGCGAGCTGAAGATCGGCACCACCGGTCGCGGCATCGGCCCGGCCTACGAAGACAAGGTTGCACGTCGTGGCCTGCGTGTGGGCGACCTGCTCAACATGCCGCGCTTTGAAGACAAACTGCGTGAACTGGTGGATTACCACAACTTCATGCTGGTGGGTTACTACAAAGAGCCAGCCATCGAATTCGAAAAGACCCTGGCCGAATGCAAAGAATACGCGGAGCTGCTCAAGCCGCTGATGCTGGACGTGACTGCCGAGCTGCACGACCTGCGTCGCGCTGGCAAAGACATCATGTTCGAAGGCGCCCAAGGCTCCCTGCTGGACATCGACCACGGTACCTACCCGTACGTGACCAGCTCTAACACCACCGCTGGCGGCGTAGCGACCGGTTCGGGTGTTGGCCCCATGTTCCTGGACTACATCCTGGGCATCACCAAGGCTTACACCACGCGTGTAGGTTCGGGTCCATTCCCGACTGAGTTGTTCGACGAAGTCGGTGCGCATCTGGCTAAACAAGGTCACGAGTTCGGCGCAACTACCGGCCGTGCCCGTCGTTGTGGCTGGTTCGACGCCGTTATCCTGCGTCGCGCTATCGACGTGAACAGCATCTCGGGCATCTGCCTGACCAAGCTGGACGTGCTCGACGGTCTGGAAACCATCAACATCTGCGTCGGCTATAAAGATGCAGAAGGCAACGCCGTTGCCCCGACTGATGCTGACAGCTACGTGGGCCTGCAGCCTGTGTACGAAGAAGTGCCGGGCTGGACCGAGTCGACCGTGGGTGCCAAAACCCTGGAAGAGCTGCCAGCTAACGCCCGTGCTTACATCAAACGCGTCGAAGAGCTGATCGGCGCGCCGATCGACATTATTTCGACGGGTCCGGACCGCAACGAAACCATCGTTCTGCGCCATCCGTTCGCTTGATAAGCTGTTGATGTAAAACACAAAGGCCCCTCAATAGGGGCCTTTGTCGTATATGCCTGTCGAACGGCATGACCTTTGCTATTAGCTTTGCCTAAAGCGTCACTTTCGGGCGTGCCATCAATTTAATGGCGCTAATGCAGAGGGATTTCAAGTGTCGGCCGTTCTCTCATTGTTACAAAGCCGTTTGTTGCGGCCCGTATTCGTTACCCTTGGTATCGCCCTTTTGGTGCAGGTACTGGTGGCGGTCGCGCTGACCCGGAGCACTGTGACGGCGCTTGAAGCCGATCTCGGTCAGCGCCTTGGCGCGGACAGTCAAAAACTTTCCGGTGAGCTCGAGCAGGCGGGACGTGAAGTCACGTCGAGCCTCGACAGCCTGTCTGCCAGTACCCGTCAGCGCCTCACGGCTGGCTTGTCTACACGGCTGAAGGACGAGCAGGCGCAGTTGCGTGCGACCCTGGAAAAAGACCTGAAGGATTCCGCCAGCGACATGGCGCAGCTTCTGGCCTCGGTGGCTCCTCGTGCCATGTGGGACAACGACGTTCCGACCTTGTCCGAGTTCGCCCGTCGGGCTCAGCGCAACCCCAACGTGCTGTTCGTGGTGTATGACGACGCCACCGGCCAGCACCTGACGCGTTACCTCAACCGGGAAAACCCGATCAACAAGGCCCTTTTGGAAAAAGGCCAGGGCGAGCGTGCGCTGGACAAGGTGCTGGATGCGGCGAAGAACGATCCGTCAGTGTTCTACATCGAGGCCTCGATCAACCCGAACGGCGTGGAAATCGGCAAGGTCCTGATGGGCGTCTCGACGGCCTCGGTGGAGGCTGATCTGGCAGCCCTGGACAAGCGCTTCTCGGCCTTGATCGCCAGCGGCGACCAACTGGTGGGCGACAGCCTCAAAGGCGCGGCGGCCGACAGCGCAGCCGCCATGCGTGCGCGTCTGCAATCGGCCCAGTCCACGGCCGCTGAAATGAAAGCCAACACCACCAGCACCGTGCAGGAGGCCGCGGCAACCTTGCGCTGGCGTATCGGTGTGAGTCTGGCGGTGGTGGGCTTTGGTGTCCTGCTGTTGCTGGCGGTGGTGCTCGGCCGTCGAGTGGTCAATCGCCTGAAGATGCTGATTGTCGCCATGGATGACCTGGCGGCGGGTGAGGGCGATCTGACCAAGCGCGTGCAGATCAGCAGCAAGGACGAAATCGGTGATATGGCTTCGGCGGTCAATCGCTTTGTGGATAAATTGCAGCCGATCGTGCGCGAGGCGGGTGATGTCGCACAGCGTACCGGTGTGGAAATCGGTGCCATGACGTTGCGTAACGCCGGGGCCGATGCGGCGGCAGGCATGCAGCGCGATGAGGTGGCGGAAAGCCTGCGGGCCCTGTCGCGAATGGCGGATGAAGCACAGTCTGAAAGTCATGCCATGCAAGCGGCGTTGAAGCAGGTGGTGGATATTCGCCAGGCCACCGACGAAAACACCCGGACCTCGGCCAAAGTCGGCAACCTGATCGAAGCGTTGGCAGGCCAGGTCGAAACCGGCGCGCAAGTGATCGAGCGCCTGGCGCAGCAGAGCGAGCAGATCGAGGTGGTGCTGACGGTGATCCACGGGATTGCCGAGCAGACCAACCTGCTGGCGCTGAACGCGGCCATTGAAGCGGCGCGCGCTGGCGAAACCGGGCGCGGGTTTGCGGTGGTGGCGGATGAGGTGCGCGCATTGGCGAGCAAGACGCAAAGCTCCACCGGCGATATCCAGGCGCACATCGTGGCGTTGCAGCAAGGCGCACGCGAAGCCGTGGCGGCCATCGGCCAGGCCGGGCGTCAGGCCAGCGAGGGCCTGCTGGTCCTGCGTGACAGCGCGCGGTTGCAGCAATCGGTGCAGGCTTCGGTCGAGCAGGTGCACACGGCGATCGGCCTGGCGACCCAGGCCGCCGAGCACCAGGCCCGTGGGGCTCAGGCGGTGCGTGGTCGGGTCGAGACTATTCATGTGCAGGCAGAGAAGGCGGCCCAGGCGGTGGTGGAAACCACGGCCAGCGGCAAGGTGCTCGATGGCCTGGCGGCGCAGCTGAAAGCGAGCCTGGGGCAGTTCAGGGCTTGATGCCTTAAAGATCAAAAGATCGCAGCCTGCGGCAGCTCCTACAAGGGAATACGCGTTTCCCTGTAGGAGCTGCCGCAGGCTGCGATCTTTTGCTTTATCAGCGGCTCAAATACATCCGGGTCGTTAACAGGTACACGGGCAACCCCGACACCAATATCAACAATGCCGCATAAGGCGCCGCCGCCGCAAACTCCACGTTCGCGGTATGCGCCCAGACCTCGGTAGCCAGGGTATTAAGCCCGGTCGGGCTCAACAGCAAGGTCGCCGTCAGCTCCTTCATCGCATCCAGGAACACCAGCGCAAACGCCGCCCCCAACGCCGGGAAAATGATCGGCAACGTCACCCGGCAAAACGCGCTGAACGAAGACGCGCCCAATGTGCGCGCAGCCTCTTCCAGTTGCGGCGCCGCCTTGTTCAACGCCGTACGAATAGGCGCCTGGGCCAGCGGCAAGAACAGCAGCGCGTAAGCGATCAGCAGCAGCGCCGACGTCTGGTACAGCACTGGCACATAGTGCAACGCGAAATACACCAGGGTCAGCGCAATCACCAATCCTGGCAGCGCGTGCAGCAGATACGGCAAGCGTTCAGCCCAGATCGCCAGTTGGCCTTTATAGCGCACCACCAGCAATCCCACCGGCACCGCCAGGACAAGGCATAGCGCCGCGCCGCCCAATGACAGCGCCAGGGATGAAAGCAGCGCCTCACCGATGGCCGCCACCGGAAATGCCGCCGACGAGCCCACAGCCAGCCAGTAGACCAGCATCCCCAACGGGATGCCGCTGCCGATGATCGCCAGCAACAGGCAGTAAAGCTGCCCGGCCACCATCCAACGGCCCAATCGGACCTGTTCTGCCTGTCGCGCCGCACCCTGGCCGGTGCGCACGTGCCGGCCCTTACCGCGAACTCGCAGTTCCAGCCACAGCAACATCAGGCACAGCGCCAGCAGCACCGCCGAGAGCATCGCGGCGTTGGCGTTGCTGAACTCCAGCTCGAACTGCTGATAGATCGCGGTGGTGAAGGTTTGCAGGCCGATGATCGACAGCGCGCCGAATTCCACCAGCATGTGCAGGGCAATCAGCAGCGACCCCGCCAGCAGCGAAGGCCAGAGCAGGGGCAGGGTGACGCGGAAAAATACCCCCCAGCGATTCTGCCCCAGGGTGCGGGCAGACTCTTCCAGCGAGGGGTCGAGATTGCGCAGGGTGGCCGCCACCGGCAAAAAGATCAGCGGGTATTTGGACAGGCTCATTACCAAAATCGCCCCGCCGAGCCCTTCGAAATGCGCGCTCAGCGATACCCAGGTAAAACTGCTGACAAACGCTGGCACGGCGAACGGCAAGCACAGGATCACGCCCCACAAGCGCCGCCCCGGCAGATTGCTGCGCTCCAGCAGCCAGGCCAGCGACAGGCCAATCACGCCGCAGGCCAGCGTAACGCCGATCATCAGCGCCAGGGTATTGCGCAACAGGCCAAACACATAAGGCCGCCACAGCAAGTGCAGCGCCTCGGCCCAACCCGCTTGCCAGGCCTTCAGGCCGACGTAAGCCAAGGGCAGCAAGCTGAGCACCACCAGGAGCAGAACCGGCAGTACCAGCCAGATGGAAGGCCGCTTGCGCCCTGGCACGTACCGCCCATGAGTGGCGGAGGCGGATAGCGAGGCGCTCATCAGTTCAGGCCAACCTCGCGTTCAAGTTCCAGGGCTTCTTCGGCATTGCCCAGGTCGGCGGGCGTGACGTTCGGCGCTTGCAGCTCGCTGAAAGGCTTGAGGCCGCGATCCGATTGCATGCCTTTGTGCAGCGGGTATTCGGCGGTGGTCTGGGTGATCACGCGCTGGCCTTCTTCGCTGGCCATGTAGGCGAGCAATTGCTGGGCTTCTTTTGGATGTTTGCTGGATTTCAGCACGGCCGCACTCGATACGGTAATCAGGCCGCCAACGTCGCCGCCGGTGAAGTAATGCAGTTTCGAATCGAGCTGGCCTTTTTCACGCTGCAAGGCGAACCAGTAGTAGTTGTTCACCAGTACCGTCGCCACTTCGCCGTTTTCAACGGCTTTGAGGGCGACCATGTTGTTGCTGTAGGTCTTGCCGAAGGCGCGCAGGCCGGTCAGCCATTCTTCGGCTGCTTCCATGCCATGCACCTTGATGATCGCCACGGCTTGTTCCTGGAACGCGCCGCTGGTGGGTACGAAGCCGACCTTGCCCTGCCATTTTGGATCGGAGAACTCCATCACCGATTTCGGCAGGTCTTTTTCGTCGATCAGTTTCGGGTTGAACGCGACGACGCGCACCCGGGCAGTGACGCCAATCCAGGTGCTGTCAGCGGCGACATAGTCCTTGGGCAGGACCGCCAGCGTGGCGTCGTCGGCCTTGGCCAGCAGGCCTTGCTCGCCAAGCTTGTTCAGGGGCGGCGACTCTTCGGTGTAGATCACGTCGGCGGGGGAGCGATCACCTTCTTCGACGACCTGGCTGGCGAGCTGGTTGCTGCTGCCTTTGCGCACATTGACGTGAATGCCAGTCTTGGCTTCGAAGGCTTTGGCGACCGCGTCGCCGACTTCCTTGTGTTGGCCGTTATAGAGGGTCAGGGAAACGGGGTCGGCAGCCTGGGTGAGGGGAGTGGCGAGTGCCAGGCCGAGCAGGGTGGTGGTCAGGCCGCGGCGCAGGGTATTTCGAAACATCATTCGCAGGGTTCCTCACTGTCGCATTGCAAAAACTTGCAACAATGATAAACGATATTGTTTCTCAAATGGGCCTTGCGAGGCGCTTTGACCTTGTAGGAGCTGCCGCAGGCTGCGATCTTTTGATCTTAAAAACCAAAATCAAAAGATCGCAGCCTGCGGCAGCTCCTACAGGGGGCGTATGCTTTTCAAAGGCCAGAAACGCAAAAACCCGCTTTCGCGGGTTTCTGTGAAATCCAAGGCCGTAACCTTGAATTTGAATTGGTGCCCAGAAGAAGACTCGAACTTCCACGACCTTGCGGTCACCAGCACCTGAAGCTGGCGTGTCTACCAATTTCACCATCTGGGCATTTCGTCTTCAGCGTTGCCGCTGTTGATGTGGCGCACTATACGGAGCGCAATTTGATCTGTAAACCCCTGATTTAAAATTATTAAATCAGATCTCAAAAATGCTTGAACCAGATCTCGAAAATGCAAAAACCCGCTTTCGCGGGTTTTTGTATGAGCCTTGAAATTGAACTAATCTCAAGCTCGAAATTGGTGCCCAGAAGAAGACTCGAACTTCCACGACCTTGCGGTCACCAGCACCTGAAGCTGGCGTGTCTACCAATTTCACCATCTGGGCAGTATCGGCAACGTTGTCCGTCGTCGATGGCGCGCACTATACGGAGCGTCTTTTTAACTGTAAACCCCCGACACCAAAAAAACCTGAAAAATTTCACCAGTGGTATTCAAATCAACATTCTGGTGTCGATACAGGGCTTTAGATGGGGCGTCTTAGCCTGAAATTTCCCGTTTCATTACGCCTATGCCAAACTAACCCGTATATAGACAAGGTGAAAACTCTCTAATGGCCGATTGGCAGTCCCTCGATCCCGAGGCCGCTCGTGAAGCGGAAAAATATGAAAACCCCATTCCTAGCCGCGAACTGATCCTTCAGCACCTTGCTGATCGGGGTTCGCCTGCTAACCGCGAGCAACTGGTCGAAGAGTTTGGTCTGACCACGGAAGACCAGATCGAAGCCCTGCGCCGCCGCCTGCGCGCCATGGAGCGCGATGCTCAGCTCATCTATACCCGTCGCGGCACCTATGCGCCGGTGGACAAGCTCGACCTGATCCTGGGCCGCATCAGCGGTCACCGTGACGGCTTCGGTTTCCTGGTGCCGGACGACGGCAGCGACGACCTGTTCATGAGCCCGGCGCAAATGCGCCTGGTGTTCGACGGCGACCGTGCACTGGCGCGTGTTTCCGGGCTGGACCGTCGCGGGCGCCGCGAAGGCATGATCGTCGAAGTGGTGTCCCGTGCCCACGAGACCATCGTCGGTCGCTATTTCGAAGAAGGTGGTATCGGTTTCGTTGTCGCGGATAACCCGAAGATCCAGCAGGAAGTGCTGGTGACGCCGGGCCGTAACGCCAACGCGCAGATCGGTCAGTTCGTTGAAGTGAAGATCACTCACTGGCCGACGCCACGCTTCCAGCCGCAAGGCGACGTGGTCGAAGTCGTGGGCAACTACATGGCGCCGGGCATGGAAATCGACGTTGCCCTGCGCACCTACGATATTCCTCACGTCTGGCCTGACGCCGTGCTCAAGGAAGCCGGCAAGCTCAAGCCGGAAGTCGAAGAGAAAGACAAAGAGAAACGCATCGACCTGCGTCACCTGCCGTTCGTCACCATCGACGGCGAAGATGCCCGCGACTTCGATGACGCGGTCTACTGCGAAGCCCGTCCGGGCAAGCTGCGCCTGTTCTCCGGCGGCTGGAAGTTGTACGTGGCGATTGCCGACGTATCCAGCTACGTGAAGCTCGGTTCGGCGCTGGATGCCGAGGCGCAGGTTCGCGGCAACTCGGTGTACTTCCCCGAGCGCGTGATTCCGATGCTGCCTGAGCAGTTGTCCAACGGCTTGTGCTCGCTGAACCCGCAGGTCGATCGCCTGGCCATGGTTTGCGAGATGACCATCTCCAAATCCGGCGAGATGACCGACTACTGCTTCTATGAAGCGGTGATCCACTCCCACGCCCGCCTGACCTACAACAAGGTCAGCGCGATGCTGGAAACGCCGAAAGCCACCGAGGCGCGCAAGCTGCGTGGCGAATACACCGATGTGGTGCCACACCTCAAACAGCTGTATTCGCTGTACAAGGTGTTGCTGGCCGCTCGTCATGTACGTGGCGCGATCGATTTTGAAACCCAGGAAACCCGGATTATCTTCGGTTCCGAGCGCAAGATCGCGGAAATCCGTCCGACCATCCGCAACGACGCGCACAAGCTGATCGAGGAATGCATGCTGGCGGCCAACGTGGCCACCGCCGAATTCCTCAAGAAGCACGAGATTCCTGCGTTGTACCGCGTGCACGACGGCCCGCCACCGGAGCGCCTGGAAAAACTGCGCGCCTTCCTCGGCGAGCTCGGCCTGTCCCTGCACAAAGGCAAGGACGGCCCGTCGCCGAAGGATTACCAGGCGTTGCTGGCCGGCATCAAGGATCGTCCGGATTTCCACCTGATCCAGACCGTGATGCTGCGTTCGCTGAGCCAGGCGGTGTACAGCGCCGATAACCAGGGCCACTTCGGTCTGAATTACGAGGCGTACACCCACTTTACTTCGCCGATCCGCCGCTACCCGGACTTGCTCACGCACCGGGCGATCCGCAGCGTGATCCATTCGAAGCAGGACACTCCGCACGTTCGCCGTGCCGGTGCGATGACCATTCCGAAGGCGCGCATCTATCCGTACGATGAGGCGGCCCTGGAGCAGCTCGGCGAGCAGTGCTCGATGAGCGAGCGCCGTGCCGACGAAGCGACCCGCGATGTGGTGAACTGGCTCAAGTGCGAGTTCATGAAAGATCGCGTGGGCGAGTCGTTCCCGGGGGTGATCACTGCCGTCACCGGCTTTGGTCTGTTCGTCGAGCTGACCGACATCTACGTCGAAGGCCTGGTGCACGTCACTGCGCTGCCGGGCGACTACTACCACTTCGACCCTGTGCACCACCGCCTGGCCGGTGAGCGTACCGGTCGCAGTTTCCGCCTGGGCGACACCGTTGAAGTGCGGGTCATGCGCGTCGACCTCGACGAGCGCAAGATCGACTTCGAGATGGCTGAAAAAACCATCAGCGCGCCGATCGGCCGCAAAAAGCGTGGCACCGAAACCGCAGCGCCTGCAGCGAAAGCCGAAGCAGAGCCGGCCCCGGCGAAAACCGGTCGTCGTCCTGCCAAGGAAAAGGCAGTCGAGGCTTATCGCCCGAGTGATGCGGCGGCGAAAAACGCTGAAGTGCGCAAGAGCCGTGAAATGAAGCAGGCGTTGCTCGCCGGCGCGAAAAGCGGCGGTAAAGCGGCGTCTGCGGGAAAGACCGGACGGTCGGCGCCTGAAAAGGCTGCCGGCGGCAAGCCAGCCAAACCGAGCAAACATCGTAAAGGCCCGCCAAAAGCGGGCTCGGCTCCAGCCAAGAGTGGCGGGGCGCGTAAACCTAAGGCCAAGCCATGAGTCAGTTGGAAAAAATCTATGGCGTGCATGCTGTAGAAGCGTTGTTGCGTCATCACCCGAAACGCGTCAAGCAGATCTGGCTGGCCGAAGGTCGCAATGACCCTCGGGTCCAGACGCTGATTGAGCTGGCCAACGAAAACCGCGTCCAGGTCGGCCAGGCCGAGCGCCGCGAAATGGACGCCTGGGTTGAAGGCGTGCACCAGGGCGTGGTCGCGGACGTGAGTCCGAGCCAGGTCTGGGGCGAGGCGATGCTCGACGAGTTGCTCGATCGCACCGACGGCGCGCCGTTGTTGCTGGTGCTCGACGGTGTGACCGATCCGCACAACCTTGGCGCCTGCCTGCGTTCCGCCGATGCGGCGGGCGCGCTGGCCGTGATCGTGCCGAAGGATAAGTCGGCGACCCTGACGCCGGTTGTACGAAAAATCGCCTGCGGTGCCGCAGAAGTGATTCCGTTGGTGGCCGTGACCAACCTGGCGCGCACCCTGGAAAAACTCCAGCAGCGTGGTTTGTGGGTTGTCGGTACGGCCGGGGAAGCCGAGGTCAGCCTGTATGACCAGGACCTGACCGGCCCGACCATCCTGATCATGGGCGCCGAAGGCAAAGGCATGCGTCGCCTGACCCGCGAGCATTGCGACTACCTGGTGAACCTGCCGATGGCCGGTAGCGTCAGCAGTCTCAACGTGTCCGTGGCGACGGGCGTGTGCCTGTTCGAAGCGCAGCGTCAGCGCAGCGTCAAGGCCAAGGCTGCCGCCAAAAAATCCTGAGCTGAACGCACATCCGTTGTAGGAGCTGGCTTGCCAGCGAAAGCGGAGCAACATTCAGCAACGATGCTGGATTGAATGCCGCTTTCGCGGGCAAGCCCGCTCCTACAGTGTTTTGTGGTGTGGCATGAATTGGGGGTTGTTCAAATAATCACCAATTCCCTTGCGCCTCCCACGCCCCTTCTCTACAATTGCGCCCCTTGCTGTGATGGCAGGCACCCACGTGTCTAGCGTCCTCAAGTCCATAAGTGTCATTCACTCCTTGTCTGACCGCTTTTGAGCGGCAGGCTACAACCCGTAAGGAGCATTCATGCGTCATTACGAAATCATCTTTTTGGTCCACCCGGATCAAAGCGAGCAAGTCGGCGGCATGGTTGAGCGTTACACCAAGCTGATCGAAGAAGACGGCGGCAAAATCCACCGTCTGGAAGATTGGGGCCGTCGTCAACTGGCCTACGCAATCAACAATGTTCACAAGGCTCACTACGTGATGCTGAACGTTGAGTGCACTGGCAAGGCCCTGGCCGAGCTGGAAGACAACTTCCGCTACAACGATGCAGTGATCCGTAACCTGGTCATCCGTCGCGAAGAAGCCGTTACCGGCCAATCCGAGATGCTCAAGGCTGAAGAAAACCGCAGTGAGCGCCGTGAGCGTCGCGACCGTCCTGAGCACGAAGGCGCTGAAAGCGCTGACAGTGATGACAGCGACAACAGCGATAACGCTGACGAGTAATCCACGGACCTTTTAAGGAGCCTATCAAATGGCACGTTTCTTCCGTCGTCGTAAATTCTGCCGCTTCACCGCTGAAGACGTGAAAGAGATCGATTACAAAGATCTCAACACTCTGAAAGCCTACGTATCCGAGACCGGCAAAATCGTTCCAAGCCGCATCACCGGTACCAAAGCACGTTATCAGCGTCAGCTGGCCACCGCTATCAAGCGCGCCCGCTTCCTGGCCCTGCTGGCCTACACCGACAGCCACGGCCGCTGAGACCGGGCAGTCGACACGTAGCAAAGGATTGAATGTATGCGTGCCTTAGCTGAGTTCATCATGCGGGGCCGTATGCAGGCCACTCTCGTAGTGGCTGGATGCGCGGCATTGCCGTTGTTGTATTGGTTGGGTGCTGCCGCCGGATGCCTTGTGCTCCTGCGGCGCGGATTGAAGGACGCCCTCGGCGTTCTTGCTCTGGGACTGCTGCCGGCATTGATCTGGTGGCTTTACTCCGACGACCCACGGGCACTTCTGGTGCTGCTGGGGTCTGCGAGCCTTGCGTTGGTTTTGCGCGCAAGCGAGTCCTGGAACCGCGTGCTGCTGGTCAGCATAGCGATGGGAGTGGTGTTTTCAGTGGTGCTGGGGATGGCTTTTGGTCCCCAGATCGAGATGCTGGCGCAGGCTTTGATAAAAGTCATGCCGTCGCTACTCGGTGATGTCTACCAGCAGATGTCGGTAGACGAGCAAGCGCGTTTCGCGTCCCTGATTACACCGATCCTGACCGGCCTGATTGCGGCCCTGTTGCAAATCGTCAGTGTGCTGAGCCTGATTGTCGGGCGCTACTGGCAGGCGTTGTTGTACAACCCCGGTGGTTTTGGTCGCGAGTTTCGCGCCGTCCGAATCCCGCTGGGTCCCGCGATGTTGCTGCTGGCGGGCATGGTTGTGTCACCGAATCTCGGTGTCCAGATGTCCATGCTTGTACCGTTGTGCAGCGTACCGCTGGTTTTCGCCGGGCTGGCCCTGATTCACGGGCTGGTGGCGCAAAAGCGACTGGCCAAATTCTGGCTGGTGGGGTTGTACGTCACGCTGTTGCTGTTCATGCAGCTGATCTATCCGTTGCTGGTGGTCCTGGCCATCGTCGACAGCCTGATTGATTTTCGCGGTCGTCTGGCGCCGAAAGACGCCGATGATGCGAACGGTGAAGGTTAAAAGTTAAGAGGATTTTCACATGCAACTGATCCTTCTGGAAAAAGTCACCAACCTGGGCAACCTGGGTGACAAAGTGAACGTTAAGGCTGGTTACGGTCGTAACTACCTGCTGCCTTACGGCAAAGCTACCGCTGCGACCCCAGCCAACCTGGCTGCGTTCGAAGAGCGTCGTGCCGAGCTGGAAAAAGCCGCAGCAGATCGTAAATCGTCGGCTGAAAGCCGCGCTGCCCAACTGGCCGAGCTGGAAGTGACCATCACTGCCACCGCTGGCGACGAAGGCAAGCTGTTCGGTTCGATCGGTACTCACGACATCGCTGACGCACTGACCGCCTCCGGCGTTGAAGTAGCGAAAAGCGAAGTTCGTCTGCCGAACGGCACTATCCGTAACGTAGGTGAATTCGACGTAGCCGTGCACCTGCACGCCGAAGTTGAAGCCACCGTACGCGTTGTCGTGGTAGCAGCTTAAGCAGCACTTGTCGGCTGGCACCCTCGGGTGCTTGCCGGTAACATCGGGCACGATCCTGTTCACAGGTCGTGCCCTTTGTCTTTCTGGTAACACCTGTTTTCAAACCCCTGCTTTTCCTTAACAAACCAAGTGGCCATGAACGAAATTTCCGCTCCTGAGCAATACGATCTGCAAACCGCCGCGCTGAAGGTGCCGCCGCATTCCATCGAAGCCGAACAGGCTGTACTCGGTGGTCTGATGCTGGACAACAACGCTTGGGAGCGCGTGCTCGATCAAGTCTCCGACGGCGATTTCTATCGACATGACCACCGCCTGATCTTCCGTGCGATCGCCAAGCTGGCCGATCAAAACATGCCGATCGACGTCGTGACCCTGTCCGAGCAACTGGACAAGGAAGGCCAGACGTCCCAGGTCGGCGGCCTTGGTTACCTGGGCGAACTGGCGAAAAACACGCCATCGGTCGCCAACATCAAGGCCTATGCGCAGATCGTTCGTGAGCGGGCCACCTTGCGCCAGCTGATCGGCATCAGCACCGAAATCGCCGATAGCGCGTTCAACCCGGAAGGCCGTACCGCCGCCGAGATTCTCGACGAGGCCGAGCGGCAGATCTTCCAGATCGCCGAGGCCCGGCCGAAAACCGGTGGCCCGGTGGGTGTGAATGACCTGTTGACCAAGGCCATCGACCGCATCGACACCCTGTTCAACACCGACAACGCCATCACCGGCCTGTCCACTGGCTATACCGACCTCGACGAGAAGACCAGCGGCCTGCAGCCGGCCGACTTGATCATCGTCGCCGGCCGTCCGTCCATGGGTAAGACCACCTTTGCCATGAACCTGGTGGAAAACGCCGTGTTGCGCAGCGAGAAGGCGGTTCTGGTTTACTCGCTGGAGATGCCAGGCGAATCGCTGATCATGCGTATGCTGTCGTCCCTGGGGCGTATCGACCAGACCAAGGTCCGTTCCGGTCAGCTGGAAGACGACGATTGGCCACGCCTGACCTCAGCGGTCAACCTGCTCAACGATCGCAAGCTGTTCATCGACGATACCGCGGGCATCAGTCCGTCGGAAATGCGCGCCCGCACCCGCCGCCTGGTGCGTGAGCATGGCGAAGTCGGCCTGATCATGATCGACTACCTGCAGCTGATGCAGATCCCGGGTTCCAGCGGTGACAACCGAACCAACGAGATTTCCGAGATCTCCCGGTCCCTGAAAGCCCTGGCCAAGGAATTCAACTGCCCGGTGGTGGCACTGTCCCAGCTCAACCGTTCCCTGGAACAACGCCCGAACAAGCGCCCGGTGAACTCCGACTTGCGCGAATCCGGAGCGATCGAGCAGGACGCCGACGTGATCATGTTCGTGTATCGCGACGAGGTGTATCACCCCGAGACCGAGCACAAGGGCATTGCCGAAATCATCATCGGCAAGCAGCGGAACGGGCCGATCGGCTTTATTCGCCTGGCCTTTATCGGCAAGTACACGCGGTTCGAGAACCTGGCGCCGGGTAGCTATAACTTCGACGACGACGAATAAGTTATATGGCGTCCTGAAGGGCCCCATCGCTGGCAAGCCAGCGCCTGCAGGGGGCGCGTCGTACCTGTAGGAGCAAGCTTGCTCGCGATAGGGGCGACGCAATTTCCGACCACAGCCGTCGGAATTGGTCAAAATTTGTGCTATATTCCGCGCCCGCGAAATTCAATGAAAGCCAACACCGGTTATCGACATGCAAGCAGCCAAGCCGTTATTTGACTATCCCAAGTACTGGGCCGAATGTTTCGGGCCAGCGCCATTCCTGCCCATGAGCAGGGAGGAGATGGATCAGCTTGGCTGGGATTCCTGCGACATCATCATCGTCACCGGTGATGCGTACGTCGATCACCCGTCGTTCGGCATGGCGATCATCGGCCGGCTGCTGGAGTCCCAGGGCTTCCGCGTCGGCATCATTGCCCAGCCGAACTGGCAGTCCAAAGACGACTTCATGAAGCTCGGCGAGCCGAACCTGTTCTTCGGTGTCGCGGCCGGCAACATGGACTCGATGATCAACCGCTACACCGCCGACAAGAAAATCCGTTCCGATGACGCCTACACCCCAGGTGGCATGGCGGGCAAACGTCCGGACCGCGCGAGCCTGGTGTACAGCCAGCGCTGCAAGGAAGCTTACAAAAACGTGCCGATCGTTCTTGGCGGCATCGAAGCGTCCCTGCGCCGCATCGCCCACTACGATTACTGGCAGGACCGGGTACGCAACTCGATCCTGATCGACGCCTGCGCCGACATCCTGCTCTACGGCAACGCCGAGCGTGCGATCGTCGAAGTCGCCCAGCGCTTGTCCTACGGTCACAAGATCGAAGACATCACCGACGTGCGCGGCACCGCGTTCATCCGTCGTGACACGCCAAAAGACTGGTACGAAGTCGACTCCACGCGCATCGACCGTCCGGGCAAGATCGACAAGATCATCAACCCGTACGTCAACACCCAGGACACCCAGGCCTGCGCCATCGAGCAGGAAAAGGGTCCGGTTGAAGACCCGCAGGAAGCCAAGGTCGTGCAGATCCTGGCAAGCCCGAAGATGACCCGCGACAAGACGGTGATCCGCCTGCCTTCGGTAGAAAAGGTCCGCAACGACGCGGTGCTCTACGCCCACGCCAACCGCGTGCTGCACCTGGAAACCAACCCGGGTAACGCCCGTGCCCTGGTCCAGAAGCACGGCGAAGTCGATGTCTGGTTCAACCCGCCACCGATTCCGATGACCACTGAAGAAATGGACTACGTGTTCGGCATGCCTTACGCCCGTATTCCGCACCCGGCGTACGGCAAGGAGAAAATCCCGGCCTACGACATGATCCGTTTCTCGGTGAACATCATGCGTGGCTGCTTCGGTGGCTGCACCTTCTGCTCGATCACCGAGCACGAAGGCCGGATCATCCAGAACCGTTCCCACGAATCGATCATTCGCGAGATCGAAGAAATTCGCGACAAGGTCCCCGGTTTTACCGGCGTGATTTCCGACCTGGGTGGCCCGACCGCGAACATGTATCGCATCGCCTGCAAGACCCCGGAAATCGAATCCGCGTGCCGCAAGCCATCGTGCGTGTTCCCTGGCATCTGCCCGAACCTGAACACAGACCACTCTGCCCTGATCAAGCTGTACCGCAGCGCCCGTGAATTGCCGGGTGTGAAGAAGATCCTGATTGCCTCCGGCCTGCGCTATGACCTCGCGGTCGAGTCGCCGGAATACGTTAAAGAGCTGGTGACCCACCACGTCGGTGGTTACCTGAAGATCGCCCCGGAACACACCGAGGAAGGTCCGCTCAACCAGATGATGAAACCGGGCATCGGCAGCTATGACAAGTTCAAGCGCATGTTCGAGAAGTACTCCAAGGAAGCAGGCAAGGAGCAGTACCTGATTCCGTACTTCATCGCTGCCCACCCGGGCACCACCGACGAAGACATGATGAACCTGGCGCTGTGGCTCAAGGGCAACGGTTTCCGTGCCGACCAGGTGCAGGCGTTCTATCCGTCGCCGATGGCCACCGCCACCGCGATGTACCACTCGGGCAAGAACCCGCTGCGCAAGGTCACCTACAAGAGCGACGCGGTGACCATCGTCAAGAGCGAAGAGCAGCGCCGTCTGCACAAGGCGTTCCTGCGTTATCACGACCCGAAGGGCTGGCCGATGCTGCGTGAAGCATTGACCCGCATGGGCCGCGCCGACCTGATCGGGCCGGGCAAGAACCAGCTTATCCCGCTGCACCAGCCGTCCACCGACAGCTACCAGAGCGCCCGTCGCAAGAACTCGACGCCGGCCGGCAGCCACAAGGTTGCAGGGGAAAAGACCACCAAGATCCTGACCCAGCACACCGGCCTGCCACCACGCGCCAGCGATGGCGGCAACCCGTGGGACAAGCGTGAGCAAGCCAAGGCGGCGGCATTCGCCCGCAACCAGCAGGCGGCCAAGGAGCGCAAGGAAGCGGCCAAAGGCAAAGGGCCCAAGCCTGCGCGCAAGCCGGTTGTGCCGCGCTAAGCTGCGCTTGAGCTGAACAGAACGCCAACCTTCGGGTTGGCGTTTTGCATTGCGTACTGCACTGATCCCTGAAATGTGTCGGGCGACTGGCCTCTTCGCGAGCAAGCCCGCTCCCACAGGTTCTGTTGCGAACACATAATCGCAGGCAAGCTCAACCACTGTGGGAGCGGGCTTGCTCGCGAAGAGGCCGGTACAGCCAACGCTGAAGCAGGGTGACTACCCCGATCGCCACATTTACGTGCAACTCTCTCAAACCAATTTCCCGCATCGCCCGATTTTGGTGCTGTACTGCCTCCTGCAACGGGAGAAAGCGCCAGCACTGCGCGATGGCATAAGTCTTGCGCGCTTTCCAATACGCTTAGGGCTCGCAGGAGGCACGCCGTGTCGATTCATGTCGCATTGCATCACGTCACACATTATCGCTATGACCGCGCTGTCGAGCTGGGTCCGCAGATTGTTCGCCTGCGTCCGGCCGCCCACAGTCGCACGCGGATACTCTCCTATGCGCTGAAAGTCTCGCCCGAACAGCATTTCATCAACTGGCAGCAGGACCCCCAGGGTAATTACCTGGCGCGGTTGGTGTTCCCTGAGAAAACCGACGAGCTGCGCATCGAAGTCGATCTGCTGGCAGAAATGGCGGTGTTCAATCCGTTCGACTTTTTCCTCGAGCCCTACGCCGAAAAGATCCCATTCGCCTACGCCAGCGACGAGCGCAAGGAATTGGCCCCGTACCTGGAAACCCTGCCCCTGACGCCGAAGTTCCAGGCTTATCTGGACGGCATCGACCGCACACCATTGCCGGCCGTGGATTTCCTCGTCGCGCTCAACCAGCGCCTGAGCGAAGACATCAACTACCTGATCCGCATGGAGCCGGGGGTGCAAACGCCCGAGCACACCCTGGAGCAGGCTTCCGGCTCCTGCCGCGATTCGGCATGGCTGCTGGTACAACTGCTGCGCAACCTGGGGCTGGCCGCGCGTTTTGTGTCGGGTTACCTGATTCAACTGACCGCTGACCTGAAAAGTCTCGATGGTCCTTCCGGGACCGACGTGGATTTCACCGACCTGCACGCCTGGTGCGAGGTGTATCTGCCCGGTGCCGGCTGGATCGGCCTGGATGCGACCTCGGGGCTGTTTGCCGGTGAAGGACACATACCATTGGCCTGTAGTCCCGATCCGTCCTCTGCGGCACCGATCAGCGGCTTGGTGGAACCGTGCGAGTGCGAATTCAGCCACGAAATGTCGGTGGAACGGATCTGGGAAGCTCCGCGGGTCACCAAGCCTTACACCGAAGAGCAGTGGCAGGCGATCCAGGCCCTTGGCCGGCAGATCGACGCCGACCTGCTGGCGGGCGATGTGCGCCTGACCATGGGCGGTGAGCCGACGTTCGTGTCCATCGATGACCCGGATGGCGCCGAGTGGAACACCGCGGCACTGGGGCCGACCAAGCGCCAGCTGTCCGCCGAACTGTTCCAGCGCATGCGTAAACGTTATGCCCCGCAAGGCCTGGTGCATTTTGGCCAGGGCAAGTGGTACCCCGGCGAGCAACTGCCACGCTGGTCGCTCAATTGCTATTGGCGCCGCGACGGTGTGCCGATCTGGCACAACAGCGCGCTGATCGCCGACGAGCAGCAGGATTATGGCGCCAATGGCGAATTGGCCGGGCGTTTCCTGGCGAGTGTCGCCGAGCGGTTGAAAATTCCGACACGTTTTGTGTTCCCTGCGTACGAAGACAATTTCTATTACCTCTGGCGCGAAGGCACTTTGCCGCAGAACGTCAGCGCCGAAGACTCGCGACTCGAGGAGCCCCTGGAGCGCGCGCGGTTGCGCAAAGTCTTCAGCCAGGGCCTGGACAAGGTGATTGGCCAGGTCCTGCCGCTCGCGCGCACCGCCAAGGGCGATCAATGGCAAAGCGGGCGCTGGTATCTGCGTGACGAGCACTGCCGGCTGGTGCCGGGCGACTCGCCGCTGGGGTATCGCCTGCCACTGGGTTCACAACCGTGGGTGAAGGCGGCGGAGTATCCGTTCATTCACCCCAACGATCCGAACCAGGATTTCCCGCCGCTGCCTGACACCGGGCAACTGCAGCGCCAGGGCACGGCGGCGCTGACTGAAGATCGGGTGCCGAAGGTCGATGAGTCCGCCGACTGGCTGACCCGCACCGCGTTCTGCGCCGAAGCGCGGGAAGGCCGGTTGTACCTGTTCCTGCCGCCGCTGGAGCGGGTCGAAGACTATCTGGAACTCGTCGCAGCCATCGAAGCCACCGCCGAGGAGCTGCATTGCCCGGTGTTGCTGGAAGGTTACGAGCCGCCGAGCGATCCGCGCCTGAGCAACTTTCGCATCACCCCTGATCCGGGCGTGATCGAAGTCAACGTGCAGCCTTCGGCGACCTGGGACGAACTGGTTGAACGCACCGAGTTTCTATATGAGGAAGCGCGCCAGACCCGACTCACCACCGAGAAATTCATGATCGACGGCCGGCATACCGGCACCGGTGGGGGCAACCACTTCGTACTGGGTGGCGCGACTCCGGCTGACTCACCGTTTTTGCGGCGTCCGGATTTGCTGCGCAGCCTGATCAGCTACTGGCATAACCATCCGTCGCTGTCCTACCTGTTTTCCGGGCTGTTCATCGGGCCCACCTCCCAGGCCCCGCGTATCGACGAAGCACGCAACGACGCCTTGTATGAACTGGAAATTGCCTTCGCCCAGATGCCCGAGGTGGGCGAGGAGTGCGCGCCCTGGCTGGTGGATCGATTGCTGCGCAACCTGTTGATCGACGTGACCGGCAATACCCATCGCGCCGAGTTCTGCATCGACAAACTTTATTCGCCGGATGGCGCGACCGGTCGCCTGGGCTTGCTGGAGTTGCGGGCCTTTGAAATGCCGCCCCATGCACGCATGAGCCTGGCCCAGCAGCTATTGCTGCGGGCGTTGGTCGCACGGTTCTGGCGCGAGCCTTATGCGCCGCCGAAACTGGCGCGCTGGGGCACGGAGTTGCACGACCGATTCCTGTTGCCGCACTTTATCGAACAGGATTTCGCCGACGTTATCGTCGACCTCAATGCCGCCGGTTATCAGGTGCGGGCCGAGTGGTTTGCGGCGCACCTGCAATTCCGCTTTCCCAGGGTCGGCGACTACGCCGTCAATGGCATCGAGCTGGAACTGCGCCAGGCCCTTGAGCCGTGGCATGTGCTGGGCGAGGAGGGCGCGGTCGGTGGCACGGTGCGTTACGTGGACTCGTCCCTGGAGCGCCTGCAGGTAAAGCTCAGCGGACTGCCGCCGCAACGCTACCTGCTGACCTGCAACGGCATACCTGTGCCGTTGCAGCCCACCGGGCGGGTTGGCGAGTTCGTCGCCGGGGTGCGCTTCCGTGCCTGGCAACCGGCCAACTGTCTGCAACCGACCATCCCGGTCCATGCGCCGCTGGTGTTCGACCTGCTCGACACCTGGATGGGCCGTTCGCTGGGCGGTTGCCAGTACCACGTCGCCCATCCGGGCGGGCGCAATTACGAGACCTTGCCCGTCAACGCCAATGAAGCCGAGAGTCGGCGAATGGCGCGTTTTTTCCGTATCGGACACACGCCGGGGAAACTTCCGATACCGAATATGGAAATTAACGACGAGCTTCCGATGACACTCGATTTGCGACGTTTCTAATTCGTACGCGACGCCCGGATTTTTCGTCTATCCGGGTGTCATGAGCGTGCGTTAGTCTGACCGTTCATTGCTGTCTGCCGAGCTTTCCATGCCAGACCTGCTAGACCGCTACCCGCTGACGGCGGGCACCTATCACGAATTGCTCGACGACAGCGGGGCCGTACGGCCGCACTGGCGTCGGCTGTTCGACCAGTTGCAGCGCAGCACGCCCGCGCAGTTGGTGCAGCGTCAGGCGCTGCTGGCCCGGCAGATCCAGGAAAACGGCGTCACCTATAACGTCTATGCCGATCCCAAGGGCGCCGATCGACCCTGGGAGCTGGACTTGCTGCCCCATGTGATTGCCGCCGATGAGTGGGAGCAATTGTCCGCCGGCATCGCCCAGCGTGCGCGCCTGCTCAATGCCGTGCTGGCCGATCTCTATGGCCCGCAACGCTTGATCGCCGAGGGGCTGCTGCCGGCCGAGCTGGTCTTTGGCCACAACAATTTCCTCTGGCCCTGTCAGGGCATCCAGCCGCCTGACGGCGCCTTTTTACATCTGTACGCCGTGGATCTGGCGCGTACGCCCGATGGCCGCTGGTGGGTAACGGCGGACCGCACTCAGGCGCCGTCCGGAGCTGGCTACGCCCTGGAAAACCGCACTATCGTGTCCCGGGCCTTCCCCGAGTTGTACCGTGACCTGAAGGTGCAGCACCTGGCCGGATTTTTCCGCACCCTTCAGGAGACCCTGGCCCGCCAGGCGCCCAGCGATGAAGAGGCGCCCCTGGTGGTCCTGCTGACGCCGGGGCGTTTCAACGAAAGCTATTTCGAACACCTGTACCTGGCGCGGCAGCTCGGCTATCCGCTGGTGGAGGGCGGCGACCTGACGGTGCGTGATGCCACGGTCTACCTGAAGACCCTGAGCGGCCTGCGTCGGGTCCACGCGATCATGCGCCGGCTCGACGACGACTTCTGCGACCCGCTGGAATTGCGCACCGACTCCGCCCTGGGTGTACCAGGGCTGCTTGAGGCCGTGCGGCAGGGGCGGGTGCTGGTGGCCAACGCCCTCGGCAGCGGGGTGCTGGAGTCGCCGGGATTGCTGGGTTTCCTGCCGAAGATCAATCAATTCCTGTTTGGCGAAGAGCTGATCCTGCCGTCCATCGCCACCTGGTGGTGCGGTGAAGCGCCTGTGCTGGCCCAGGCCCTGGAAAAACTGCCGGAACTGCTGATAAAGCCAGCCTTTCCGTCCCAGAGCTTTGCACCGGTGTTTGGTAGGGATTTGAGTGAATTACAGCGCGATGAGCTCGCCGAGCGCATGCAGGCGCGCCCTTATGCCTATGTTGCGCAAGAACTTGCCCAGCTGTCCCAGGCGCCTGTCTGGCAGGCCGAGGATGGGCAATTGCAACCCCGGGCCATCGGCATGCGTGTGTATGCGGTGGCCAGTCACGAAGGTTATCGGGTGTTGCCAGGTGGTTTAACCCGTGTGGCCGCCGAGGCGGATGCCGAAGTGGTGTCGATGCAGCGGGGCGGTGCAAGCAAAGACACCTGGGTGCTGGGGAATCGCCCACCCAGCGGCGAACAGTGGAAAACCCAACGCAACATCGGCGTGCATGATCTGGTGCGTCGCGATCCGTATCTGCCCTCGCGAGTCGTGGAAAACCTGTTCTGGTTCGGCCGCTACTGCGAACGCTGCGATGACAGTGCACGGTTGCTGCGCATCATGCTGGCGCGGTATGTCGACGGCGATGACCCACAGGCCCTGGACGCCGCGGTTGATCTTGGCGAGCGACTGAACCTGCTACCCGATGAAGGTGAACTGCCCGAACGGTTGCTGGCCGCGATACTCGGTGCTGACTGGCCGTTCAGCCTGCGTTCCAACCTGCAGCGTTTGCAATGGGCGGCCTCGCAGGTGCGGGGCAAACTCTCGCGGGAAAACTGGCAGGCGCTGGTGGAGTTGCAACGCGAAGCGATGGAACTCGAGACCGAGGAGCCAGACTTCGGTGAGCTGCTGGACTTCCTCAACCGGCTGGTGATGTCCCTGGCGGCACTGTCCGGTTTTGCCCTGGACGACATGACCCGGGACGAGGGCTGGCGATTCCTGATGATCGGCCGGCGCATCGAGCGCCTGCAGTTTCTCAGTGGCAGCCTGGCGGCGTTCCTGCGAGGCGCCGGGGCTTTCGATCAGGCGGGGCTGGAATGGTTGCTGGAGCTGGGCAACAGCAGCATCACCTATCGTTCGAGGTACCTCGCGGTGGCGCAATTGATCCCGGTGCTCGACCTGTTGTTGCTCGATGAGCAAAACCCGCATGCGGTACTGTTCCAGTTGAAATTGGTGACCCGCACGCTCAAGCACCTGTGCGACGATTTTGGTACCCCTCGCGAGGCGGGCCTGGCGCAGTTGGTGGAGCGTCTGGCGCGTTTCGACCTGGCCTGCCTGGAGAACCCGTTGTTTGGCGCCACCAGCGTGCGCGCCGCCATCGAAGGGCTGGCCGATCTGCTGCAAGAAATCGCCGATGCCAGCGGGCAGGTTTCGGATCGCCTGGCCTTGCGTCACTTTGCCCACGTTGATGATGTCAGCCAGCGCACGGTGTCCGTCTGATGAGCGCTCGCTACCAGATTTTCCACGATACCCATTATCACTACGACAGCCCGGTGTCCCTGGCCCAGCAGCTGGCGCATCTGTGGCCCAGGCCTTGTGCGTGGCAGCATTGCTCCGATCAGCAACTGCAGATCAGCCCGGACCCGACGTCGCGCCGCGATGAACTGGATGTGTTCGGCAATCCGCTGACCCGCCTGGCGTTCGAACGTCCCCATGATGAACTGCTGGTCAACGCCAGCCTGACGATCGAAGTGCTGCCCCGCCCCGTGGTCGACTTCAATCGGTCTCCAGCGTGGGAAGCCACCCGCAGCGCGCTGACCTACAGCAGCCAGCCGCTTGCGCCCGAAATGCTCGAAGCCTGCCGTTACCGGTTCGAATCCCCTTATGTGCATCTGAAGCGCAACTTCGTCGAGTTTTCCGAGAGCTGCTTTCCGGCAGGAAGGCCGCTGTTGCTCGGCGTCCAGGCCTTGATGGAGAAAATCTTCAGCGAGTTTACTTTCGATGCCGAAGCGACGCAGGTCGCGACACCTTTGGTGGAAGTGCTGGAACGCCGGCGTGGGGTGTGCCAGGACTTCGCGCACCTGATGCTCGCTTGCGTGCGCTCCCGTGGATTGGCCGCGCGTTATATCAGCGGCTACCTGCTGACCCAGCCACCACCCGGCCAACCGCGATTGATCGGTGCCGATGCTTCCCATGCCTGGGTGTCGGTGTATTGCCCGGTGTCGGGATGGGTGGATTTCGATCCGACCAACAATGTACAACCGGCGCTGGAGCACATCACCCTGGCCTGGGGCCGGGATTTCTCCGATGTGTCGCCGTTGCGTGGGGTCATTCTGGGGGGCGGCAACCATGATCCGGAAGTCCGCGTCACAGTGATGCCATTGTAGGAGCGGGGGTCAGCAGCAAAGCTGCCAACCCCGGTCACAGATCCGTGGGCCTGATCAGATCATCCGGCCCGGAGGGACTCAGGCGTCTGGCGCCTGATCTTTCGGTGCGTCAACATCGTCATCTGCCGCAACTTCACCGTCAGGGTTCAGTGCCGCTTCGTCAGCCATTGCTTTCTTGCGCTGAAGTTTTTCCTCTTTCTTCTGTTCCTTGGCCAGGTCTCTCTGACGTTTGGCGAAGGAGTAATTGGGTTTGGCCATGGGCGATCCTCTGGGGTCGAAGGTGAGGTTTGAGCGGCGCGTATTCTGCCCTGTATCGGTGCCAAGTCGTTAGTCGGGTTTTTGCTCGACCCACTTGGGCGGTACAGTCGGCTGCCAGCGATCGAGGGCGTCGAGCAGCGTCTGCGGCGATTCGCTCACCTGCAGCATGTCACGGTGTGCTGCGCGAACGAAGCCTTCGCCGACGATGTGATCGAGAAAACCGGTGAGTTTGCTGTAGAAACCATTCACTTCCAGCAAACCCAGCGGTTTGCCGTGGTAGCCCAATTGGCCCCAGGTCCAGACTTCGAACAATTCTTCCAGGGTGCCCAGGCCGCCGGGCAGAGCGATGAAGGCATCGCTGAGTTCGGCCATCCGCGCCTTGCGCGCATGCATGCCGTCGACCACTTCCAGGCGGGTCAGGCCGCTGTGGCCGATTTCCTTGTCCTTGAGACTCTGCGGGATGATGCCGATCACTTCGCCGCCGGCCGCCAATGCCGCGTCGGCAACAATGCCCATCAGCCCCACGGCGCCACCGCCGTAGACCAGGGTCAGCTTGCGTTCGGCCAGTGCCTGGCCGAGGGCCACGGCTGCTTCACGATAAGCCGGGTTGGTGCCAGTGCTGGCGCCGCAGAAAACACAAACGGATGCTAGAGACATGCTTTACTCCAGGGTCGATCAGGGCCACAGAGTAAAGGCAGGCGCGCTGCGCTCCAAGGGCTAAACTTCGCGCCTGGGCGTTTCGCAGGTTCCGCTGGCACCGCAGGCATAGGCGGCGAGCAAGCTGCACAACAGGCTGTTGATGGACATGACAGACGCTCCGAAAAATGAGGACGGTCTGATGATAGGGCCGGGGCAGACGCCTGGCTGGTAGATTGTCTCGATCGGTCTCATAGCCCGAAAGTTGTATACAATTTTTGCTTCAGGTCATAGGAACTTGCGAAGTTTTCAGGCAGTCTTCTGTTCATTCGCATTTTTCATTCACCCTGCCTTGGAGATTCACCATGTTTGCCAAACTTGTTGCGGTATCCCTGCTGACACTGGCCAGCAGCCAATTGATGGCTGCCGAGTGCGAGACCACCATTGATTCCACCGATCAAATGTCCTTCAGCACCAAGGCCATGGAAATCGACAAGAGCTGCAAGACCTTTACCGTCAAGCTGACTCACTCCGGCAACCTGCCGAAGAACGTCATGGGCCATAACTGGGTGTTGAGCAAAGAAGCCGACATGCAGCCGATCGCCACCGACGGCCTGAGCGCGGGCATCGACAAGAACTACCTGAAGGAAGGTGACGCGCGCGTTATCGCCCACACCAAGGTCATCGGCGCCAAGGAAACCGATTCTGTGACCTTCGATGTGTCGAAGCTCGATGCCAATGAAAAATACGGTTTCTTCTGCTCGTTCCCAGGCCACATCTCGATGATGAAAGGTACGGTTACCCTGAAGTAATCGAAATGCGTACAAAAAAAGCGTCCACCTGGGACGCTTTTTTTGTACTTGTAGGAGCTGCCGAAGGCTGCGATCTTTTGATCTTGCTCTTGAACAAAGTCAAAAGATCGCAGCCTCGTTTCACTCGACAGCTCCTACAGGTGTCGGCAGCTTACGGCGCAAACGGCATCACCCGCTTGTGATGGGTCTTGTTGTACGTATTGACGATGATCTTGAACGCTTCCTCACGCACCGGCTCACCGTGCAGGAAGGCGTCAATCTCGGCATAGGTCACGCCATGGGACGCTTCATCTGGTTTGCCCGGTGACAGGTCTTCGAGGTCGGCCGTCGGGATTTTCTCCACCAGCGATTCCGGCGCACCGAAGCTGCGGGCGATGGCGCGGACCTGGTTTTTCACCAGGCCGCTCAAAGGTGCCAGGTCGCAGGCACCGTCACCGAATTTGGTGAAGAAACCCATCACCGCTTCCGCCGCGTGGTCGGTGCCGATCACCAGGCCATGGGCTGCGCCAGCGATGGTGTACTGGGCGACCATGCGCATGCGCGCCTTGGTGTTGCCGAGCACGAAATCCACCGACACCGCGTGCTTGCCTTCGAACGCCGCGACTTCGTTGGCCAGGGATTTGACCGCCGGGCCGATGTTCACCGTGTGGCGCTCGTCCGGTTTGATGAAGTCCACAGAGGCCTGGGCGTCATGTTCATCGAACTGGGTTTCGTACGGCAGGCGCACGGCGATGAACTTGTAACTGTCGTCACCGCTACGCTCGCGCAGTTCACGCATGGCGCGCTGGGCCAAGAGGCCGGCGGTCAGTGAGTCGACACCGCCACTGATGCCCAGCACCAGGGTCTTGAGCCCGGAATTGACCAGGCAATCCTGGATGAAGGTAATCCGCCTTGCGACTTCCGCTTCGAGGGCGGCTTCGTCGGCGAACGGCGGTTGTACCTTGAGCTGTTCAGCAATCTCACGCTGTACGGCTTGCATGAATTCACTCCTTGCTAGAGGGGGCAGGAACTTGGAAAACATGTCGCAAATAGGCGACGAAATTCGGGTCTTTGCAGTGAGTCTTGCCGGGCTCGTCGGAGATTTTTGCCACCGGCGCGCCGTTGCAGGCGGTCATTTTAAGCACGATGCTCATGGGTTCAACACCTGGAATGTCACAGGTCAGGTTGGTGCCGATGCCGAAGCTGACATTGATACGACCCCGCAGCGCGCGGAATATTTCCAGTGCCCTGGGCAGCGTCAGGCTGTCGGAGAAGGTCAGGGTCTTGCTCATCGGGTCGATGCCGAGCTTGTGATAGTGGGCGATGGCCTTCTCTGCCCAGAGCACCGGATCACCGGAATCGTGGCGCAAACCGTCGAAGAGCTTGGCGAAAAACAGGTCGAAGTCGCCGAGGAAGGCATCGAGGGTAATGCAGTCGGTCAGGGCGATCCCCAGCAGGCCGCGGTATTCGCGGACCCAGCAATCGAGGGCGGCAATCTGGCTGTCGATCAGCCGCGGGCCGAGTTGCTGGTGGGCCATGATCCATTCGTGGGCCATTGTGCCCAGCGGCTTCATCTCCAGCTCCCGGGACAGGTGCACGTTGCTGGTGCCGACGAAACGCCCGGGGAAGTCGTGCTTGAGCACGTTCACAACCTCTTCCTGCACCCGGTACGAAAAGCGCCGGCGCGTGCCGAAGTCGGCTACCTGAAACTCGGACAATTCGTCGCCGCTGGCGTTGGCGGTCAGCCAGTCGAACTTGCGATAGAGCTGCTCGCGGGCCTGCTCCAGGACGATTTCCCGATAGCGATAGCGGTTACGCACTTCGCTGACGATCGCCAATATTGGCACTTCGAAGAGGATCACATGCAACCACGGGCCACGCAGGCGGATGAACAGTTCACCGTTTTCGATACCGGTGTGGAGGTAGCGCAGGTTGAAGCGAAACAGCCCGAGAAAGCGCAGGAAGTCCGGCTTGAGGAAGCTGATGCGCTCCAGGAAACCCAATTGGTCGGCGCTCAGGCTCAGCTCGGCCAGCCGTTCGATCTGGAAACGGATCTCCGCCAGATAGGGGCGCAAATCCTCGCTGTTACGGCAACGAAACTCCCATTCGACTTCTACGTTCGGGTAGTTGTGCAGCACCGCCTGCATCATCGTCAGTTTGTAGAAGTCGGTGTCGAGCAGGTTCTGCACGATGCGATCGGCAAACACACTCTCGCTCATAACGGGGGTTCTCCACATGGAATAAGGCTAGTGGCGCATAACGATGATAGGGATTGCCAGTAATTTTTTAGTCTGCATCGGATCCCAGTGGGAGCGAGCTTGCTCGCGATAGCGGACTGACAGTCAATTAAAGTGTTGAGTGTAAGTGACGTCATCGCGAGCAAGCTCGCTCCCACAGGGATGGCGTGCAACGCTAAATTTCCGGGCTATCAACCTGCTCCAGCATCCACTTCACGAAATCGCGCACCTTGGGCACTTCCGCCGAATGTTCGGGATACGCCAGGTAATAGGCGTCGGTGCTAGGCATTGCATGCTGCCAGGGAATGACCAGTTTGCCGTCGGCCAGTTCCTCTTCCACCAGGAACCGTGGCAGCAGCGCCACCCCGCAGCCGACCTGCGCCGCGCGGATGCACATGTAGAAAGTTTCAAAACGCGGGCCGTGGTAGCTGTGTTCAGTGTGGTAGCCCTGGCTGTCGAACCAGTCGTGCCAGGCCTGGGGGCGGGAGGCGTTTTGCAGCAGGACCAGGTCGGTGAGTTGCGTCGGGTCGGTGAACGGCGTGTCGGGCAGGCTGCCTGGCGCACACACGGGCACCAGCTCTTCGCTGAACAGTTTCAGGCATTCTGTACCGGGGCGTGAACCCTGGCCGAAGTAGAACGCCAGGTCGCTGCGCCCTTGCAGCAGGTCGTCGGCTTCCTGTTCGTTGCACAGGTCCAGGTGGATCGACGGATGACGCAGGCGCCAACCCTTGAGGCGAGGCACCAGCCAGCGTGCGCCGAAGGTCGAGGGTGTGGAGACGCGCAGGACTTCGGTTTCACCCCCGTAGGAACGCAGGTAATGGGTCGACATCTCGACCTGGGTGAGGATTTTTCGTACTTCCACCAGGTACAGATCACCGGCTGGCGTCATTTGCAGGCGTCGGCGAACCCGGCGAAACAGCAGGTGCTGCAACAGCTCTTCCAGTTGCGCCACCTGTTTACTGACGGCGCTCTGGGTCAGGTTCAGCTCTTCCGCGGCCCGGGTGAAGCTCAGGTGGCGGGTCACGGCCTCGAAACACTGCAGCGCAGCGATCGAGGGCAAATAGCGTTTGTTCAGCATGGGCGATCCTTTTTGCTTGTCTCTTTATTGCCAGCAATGCACAGCATGAATAAACGGAATGATATCTCTCTTAATGGTCGTTTGTTGAGTAACCTCGGGAGCGCTAAAACTACAGGTCTGATCAGTCGTGATTCGGCGGCTGCACACGTTCCGTTTTTTGCTTGAGGAGTGACCCATGGTTGCCGCATTGCTTGATCGTCTTGGTGTAAACCCGGCCCTGTACCAGAACGGCAAGGTGCCGGTGCATTCGCCGATCGATGGCAGCACCATTGCCAGTGTGAACTGGGAAGGTGCCGCTGAAGTCGAGCAGCACATCAGTCGTGCAGATCATGCATTCGAACTGTGGCGCAAGGTGCCGGCACCGCGTCGCGGCGAGCTGGTGCGTCAACTGGGTGACATCCTGCGCGAATACAAGGCCGATCTCGGCGAGCTGGTTTCCTGGGAAGCGGGCAAGATCACCCAGGAAGGCCTGGGTGAAGTTCAGGAAATGATCGACATCTGCGACTTCGCCGTCGGCCTGTCCCGTCAACTGTACGGCTTGACCATCGCCTCCGAGCGTCCTGGCCACCATATGCGTGAAACCTGGCACCCGCTGGGCGTCGTCGGCGTGATCAGCGCCTTCAACTTCCCGGTTGCGGTCTGGGCTTGGAACGCTGCCCTGGCGCTGGTTTGCGGCAACCCGGTGATCTGGAAACCGTCGGAAAAGACTCCGCTGACCGCACTGGCCTGCCAGGCGCTGTTCGACCGCGTGCTGAAGAACTTCAGCGATGCGCCGGCGGGTCTGAGCCAGGTCATCATCGGCGGTCGTGATGCGGGCGAAGCCCTGGTCGATGACCCGCGTGTCGCGCTGGTCAGCGCCACGGGCAGCACCCGCATGGGCCGTGAAGTGGCGCCGAAAATCGCTGCGCGTTTCGCTCGCAGCATCCTCGAATTGGGCGGCAACAACGCGATGATCCTCGGCCCAAGCGCCGATCTGGACATGGCCGTTCGCGCGATTCTGTTCAGCGCCGTCGGCACTGCCGGCCAGCGCTGCACCACGCTGCGTCGCCTGATCGCCCACGAGTCGGTGAAAGAAGAAATCGTCACCCGCCTCAAGGCCGCCTACTCCAAGGTGCGCATCGGCCATCCGCTGGAAGGCAACCTGATCGGTCCGCTGATCGACAAGCAAAGCTTCGACAACATGCAGGACGCGCTGGAGCAGGCACTGAGCGAAGGCGGCCGGGTGTTCGGCGGCAAGCGTCAGCTGGAAGACAAATTCCCCAATGCCTACTACGTTTCGCCGGCCATCGTCGAAATGCCGGAGCAGAGCGATGTGGTCTGCCATGAAACCTTCGCACCGATCCTGTACGTGGTCGGCTACAGCGATTTCAACGAAGCCCTTCGCTTGAACAACGCCGTGCCGCAAGGCCTGTCGTCGTGCATCTTCACCACCGACGTGCGTGAAGCCGAGCAGTTCATGTCGGCAGTGGGCAGTGACTGCGGCATCGCCAACGTCAACATCGGCCCGAGCGGGGCGGAAATCGGTGGTGCCTTTGGTGGCGAGAAAGAGACCGGTGGTGGTCGTGAGTCCGGTTCGGATGCATGGCGCGGGTACATGCGCCGTCAGACCAATACCGTGAACTACTCGCTGGAGTTGCCGTTGGCGCAGGGTATTACGTTTGACTGAATCTCGAGTCAAACAATGATCCCCTGTGGGAGCGGGCTTGCTCGCGAATGCAATCTGTCAGTCGACATTATTGGTGGCTGACATACCGCTTTCGCGAGCAAGCCCGCTCCCACACTGATTTGTGTGTTGGTTAGGTTTCTGTTGGAGTCTGGCAATGCCGTTACGCGAAGAGTGTCTGTGGGAAAAATTGACGCCACAAAGGCCCGACAATACGGCGCTCAAGGGTGAAGTGAAAGTCGATGTCTGCGTCATAGGCGCCGGTTTTACCGGGCTGTCGGCGGCGGTGCATCTGCTGGAACAGGGCAAGACAGTGTGTGTGCTCGAAGCCCATCGCGCCGGGCATGGCGGCTCGGGGCGCAACGTCGGGCTGGTCAATGCCGGCATGTGGATTCCACCGGACGAGATCGAAGCCGGGTTTGGCGAGGCGGTGGGCAGCCAGCTCAACCGCATGCTCGGTGCAGCACCGTCCCTGGTGTTCAGCCTTGTGGACAAATACAACATCGATTGCCAATTGCGCCGCGAAGGCACGCTGCACATGGCGCACAACGCCCGTGGCGAAGCGGATCTGCGCAGTCGTGAAGAACAATGGAAACGCCGTGGCGCGCCCGTCGAGCTGCTGACCGGGCAAGCTTGCGAGCAAGCGACGGGGACCAAAAAAATTGCCGCGGCATTGCTCGATCGCCGTGCCGGCACGCTTAACCCAATGGCCTACACAACGGGATTGGCCAAGGCGGCCATCGGCCTGGGCGGTCAGTTGTTCGATCATTCCCCGGTCACCCGCCTCGAACGCCAGGGACAGCGCTGGTCGGTGCAAACCGCGCAGGGTTCCGTCCTGGCCGAACAGGTGGTGATCGCTTCCAACGCCTACACCGAAGGCGACTGGACCGAGTTGCGGCGCAATTTCTTCCCCGGTTATTACTATCAGGTGGCCTCGGTGCCTCTGACCGAAGACGCCGCGCAACAAATCCTGCCCGGTGGCCAGGGGTCCTGGGACACCCGCCAGGTGCTCAGCAGCATTCGCCGGGACAAAGACGGGCGCCTGCTGCTCGGCAGTCTCGGCAATGGCAACCAGAAGCCGGCCTGGTTTCTCAAGGCCTGGGCCGACCGGGTGCAGCAGCACTACTTCCCCTACCTCAAACCGGTGGAATGGGAGTGCACCTGGACCGGGTGCATCGCCTTCACCCCCGATCATTTGATGCGCCTGTTCGAACCGGCGCCCGGTTTAGTGGCAGTCACCGGTTACAACGGCAGGGGTGTGACCACGGGGACGGTGGTCGGCAAGGCCTTTGCCGATTACTTGTGTAACGGAAATCCTCAAGCGCTACCGATTCCCTTCGCGCCCATGCAGCCATTGGCCGGGGTGGGGTTGCGCAGCTGTCTGTACGAGGCGGGATTTTCGCTGTATCACGCGGGCCAGTGCTTGCGGATCGTAATCTGAATGTTGATTTTTGTAGTCGAAAGCGGCGCTTTTTCGATCAGCAGCTAGCCTGTAATGGTGCGGGTTGTAGCAGTCCCGCACCAGTAGTGTGCACTTCGGTGACGCACGTTGTTACAGGCTGGTTGCACGTCGTTTACTGCCGCGGTTGCAATGATGGCGCAGGCGGGTTGCGCCTCAAAAAAATAATGGTTTTACCTTCCGCGGTTTAGACGGTTGCACGCCCAATGAAAATGGGCCCGAGACAGTCGAAATAATAATAAAGCAGCGACTTTTTTCAGAATAAAAAACCGATGGCACGGCCCTTGCTCTGAGCAGTCAGTGAAGTCGCAGTGCCAATTAAAAAAACCATGGAGCACCACCTCATGTCCCAGACGTTTTACAAGAAAGGTTTTCTGGCCCTCGCAGTGGCAGCTGCGTTGGGTGTTTCTGCGTTTGCTCAGGCCGACATCAAGATCGGCGTAGCGGGACCCATGACGGGCGCCAACGCGGCATTTGGCGAGCAGTACATGAAGGGTGCACAGGCAGCAGCCGATGCGGTGAACGCAGCGGGCGGCGTCAACGGGGAAAAAATCGTACTGGTCAAGGGCGATGACGCCTGCGAACCGAAACAGGCTGTGACGGTCGCCAAAGACCTGACCAACCAGAAAGTCGCCGGCGTGGTCGGTCACTTCTGCTCCTCCTCGACCATCCCGGCTTCCGAGATCTACGACGAAGCAGGCATCATCGCCATCACTCCAGGTTCCACCAACCCACAGGTAACCGAACGCGGCCTGAGCGCCATGTTCCGCATGTGCGGTCGTGACGACCAGCAAGGCATCGTGGCCGGCGACTACATCGTCGACGTGCTCAAGGGCAAGAAGGTTGTCGTGCTGCACGACAAGGACACCTACGGCCAAGGCCTGGCTGATGCCACCAAGGCCCAGCTGGTCAAGCGCGGCGTAACGCCAGTGCTGTACGAAGGCCTGACCCGTGGCGAGAAAGACTTCAGCACCATCGTGACCAAGATCCGCGGTGCCGGCGCCGACGTCGTCTACTTCGGTGGCCTGCACCCGGAAGCCGGTCCTCTGGTTCGCCAACTGCGTGAACAAGGCCTGAAAGACGTCAAGTTCATGTCCGACGACGGCATCGTGACCGACGAGCTGGTGACCACCGCTGGCGGTCCGCAATTCGTCGACGGCGTGCTGATGACCTTCGGTGCCGACCCACGCCTGCTGCCAGACAGCAAGACCGTGGTAGACGCCTTCCGCAAGGCCGGTACCGAGCCTGAAGGCTACACCCTGTACGCCTACGCTTCGGTCCAGACCCTCGCGGCGGCCTTCAACGGCGCCAAGTCCAACAAGGGCGAAGAAGCGGCTGCGTGGCTGAAGAAGAACACGGTCAAGACCGTCATGGGCGATAAGACCTGGGACAGCAAGGGCGACCTGAAAGTCTCCGACTACGTGGTTTACCAGTGGGACAAGGATGGCAAATACCACCAGCTGGAAAAACAGAAGTAAGGGCTGACCCGATCAGCTGAACCCCACTGATCCTTTGTAGGAGCGGGCTTGCCCGCGAATGCGCCCGTTCAGTCGACATCAATGTTGGCTGGAACACCGCTTTCGCTGCGATGCGGCGACCCGACAAGCCAGCTCCCACAGGGGGACGTGGTGTCCAGCCTGATCGTGATTGACATTGCTCCGACGTAAATCTGTATTTTCCTTAGAAGAACCGCACAGCCACATGTGCAGGTTCTCATTGCGTGAGATTGCGTTATGGATGGTATTTTCCTGCAGCAACTGGTCAACGGCCTCACCCTCGGGTCGGTCTATGGCCTGATCGCCATCGGCTACACAATGGTCTATGGCATCATCGGCATGATCAACTTCGCCCACGGCGAGGTTTACATGATTTCCGCTTACCTCGCGGCAATCAGTCTGGCTCTGCTGGCATACTTCGGGATTGAATCCTTCCCTCTGCTGATGCTCGGCACACTGATCTTCACCATCGTCGTCACGGCGGTGTATGGCTGGGTCATCGAGCGCGTCGCCTACAAACCCCTGCGTAACTCCACCCGACTGGCACCGCTGATCAGCGCCATCGGTATCTCGCTGATCCTGCAAAACTATGCGCAGATCGCCCAGGGCGCCAAGCAACAGGGCGTTCCCACGTTGCTCACGGGGGCCTGGCGTGTCGAGGTCGGCACAGGTTTTGTGCAGTTGACCTACACCAAGGTGTTCATTCTGGTCGCCGCGTTTGTCGGGATGGCCGCGCTGACCTACATCATCAAGTACACCAAGCTCGGCCGCATGTGCCGTGCAACCCAGCAAGACCGCAAGATGGCTTCGATCCTGGGGATCAACACCGACCGGGTGATTTCCTATGTGTTCATCATCGGTGCAGCGATGGCGGCCCTGGCCGGCGTGCTGATCACCATGAACTACGGCACGTTCGACTTCTATGCCGGCTTCATCATCGGCATCAAGGCGTTCACCGCCGCGGTGCTCGGCGGCATCGGGTCTCTGCCAGGCGCCATGCTCGGCGGGATCATCCTCGGGATTTCCGAGTCGCTGTTCTCGGGCCTGGTGAACTCGGACTACAAAGACGTTTTCAGTTTCTCGCTGCTGGTTCTCGTTCTGGTCTTTCGGCCCCAAGGCCTGCTCGGCCGTCCTCTTGTGTCGAAGGTGTAAGCGATGTCCTCAACCACTAAAAAAACCATTGATCTCAAGAAAAGTCTGGTTGACGCGATTCTTGCCGGCCTGATCGCCCTGATCGTGTTCGGGCCGATTGTCGGGGTTGTCCTCGATGGCTATGGCTTCAATCTGGAAACCAGCCGCGTGGCGTGGATTGTCGCCATCGTCATGGCCGGTCGTTTTGCCTTGAGCATGTTCCTGCAAACCCCCAAGGGCTTGAGCATCCTCGAAGGTTTTGAAAGCACCGGCTCTGGGGTGCATGTACTGGCACCCGACTACAAGTCGCGGTTGCGCTGGATCATCCCGCTGATGATCGTCCTCGCCGTGGTGTTCCCGTTTTTCTCCAACTCCTACCTGCTGGGCGTGGTCATCCTCGGGCTGATCTACGTGCTGCTGGGCCTGGGGCTGAACATCGTGGTCGGCCTGGCCGGCCTGCTCGACCTGGGTTACGTGGCGTTCTACGCCATCGGTGCCTACGGCCTGGCGCTCGGTTATCAGTACCTGGGGTTGGGCTTCTGGACGGTGCTGCCGCTGGCGGCGATCGCCGCCGGGCTGGCTGGTTGCATCCTCGGTTTCCCGGTACTGCGCCTGCACGGTGACTACCTGGCGATCGTGACCCTGGGTTTTGGTGAAATCATCCGGTTGATCCTCAACAACTGGCTGTCCCTGACCGGCGGCCCGAACGGCATGCCGGCACCCCTGCCGACCTTCTTCGGCCTGGAATTCGGCAAGCGCGCGAAGGATGGCGGCGTGCCGTTCCATGAGTTCTTCGGCATCGCCTACAACCCGGACGTGAAGTACTACTTCATCTACGCAGTGTTGTTCCTGGTGGTTCTGGCCGTGCTGTACATCAAGCATCGCCTGGTCAAGATGCCGGTTGGTCGCGCCTGGGAAGCCCTGCGTGAAGACGAAATCGCCTGCCGCTCCATGGGCCTGAACCACGTGCTGGTCAAGCTCTCGGCCTTCACCATCGGCGCCTCGACAGCCGGCCTGGCCGGCGTGTTCTTCGCCACCTACCAGGGTTTCGTCAACCCGACCTCGTTCACCTTCTTCGAATCGGCCCTGATCCTCGCCATCGTGGTCCTCGGCGGCATGGGTTCGACCATAGGCGTCGTCATTGCGGCCTTCGTCCTGACCGTGGCTCCGGAACTGCTGCGTGGCTTCGCCGAATACCGCGTGCTGCTGTTCGGCATCCTGATGGTGTTGATGATGATCTGGAGACCGCGTGGCCTGATTCGGATCAGCCGTACCGGTGTGACCCCGCGTAAAGGAGTAGCGCCATGAGCGAAGTCGTACTCTCGGTAGAGAAGCTGATGATGCACTTCGGCGGCATCAAGGCGTTGAATGATGTGAGCCTGAAGGTCAAGCGCAACTCGATCTTCGCCCTGATCGGCCCCAACGGTGCCGGTAAGACCACGGTGTTCAACTGCCTGACCGGATTCTACAAGGCCTCCGGCGGCAAGATCGAACTCAACGTACGCGGGCAGCGGACCAACGTCATCCAGTTGCTGGGCGAATCGTTCAAGCCGACCGATTTCGTCTCGCCAAAAAACTTCATCACCCGGCTGCGCTACAAAATGTTCGGCGGCACCCACCTGGTGAACCGGGCGGGCCTGGCGCGGACGTTCCAGAACATTCGCCTGTTCAAGGAAATGTCGGTGCTGGAAAACCTGCTGGTGGCCCAGCACATGTGGGTCAACCGCAACATGTTGGCCGGCATCCTCAATACCAAGGGCTACCGCAAGGCCGAAAGCGATGCGCTGGACCACGCCTTCTACTGGCTGGAAGTGGTAGACCTGGTGGACTGCGCCAACCGCCTGGCCGGTGAACTGTCCTACGGCCAGCAACGCCGCCTGGAAATCGCCCGGGCCATGTGCACCCGTCCGCAGATCATCTGCCTCGACGAACCGGCCGCCGGCCTCAACCCTCAGGAAACCGAAGCGCTGAGCGCGATGATCCGGCTGCTGCGCGACGAGCACGATCTGACCGTGGTGCTGATCGAACACGACATGGGTATGGTAATGAGTATTTCCGACCACATCGTGGTGCTGGACCACGGCGTCGTCATCGCCGAGGGCGGCCCCGACGACATCCGCAACGACCCGAAAGTGATTGCCGCCTACCTGGGCGCCGATGAAGAGGAAGTGGTATGAGCCAACCCATCCTCGAACTCAAGGACCTGGATGTGTTCTACGGGCCGATCCAGGCCCTGAAGAACGTTTCGCTGCACATCAACGAAGGGGAAACCGTCAGCCTGATCGGCTCCAACGGTGCCGGCAAGTCGACCCTGCTGATGTCGATCTTCGGTCAGCCGCGGGCGGCGGACGGGCAGATCCTCTACCAGGGCGTGGACATCACCCACAAATCATCGCACTACATCGCCTCCAACGGCATCGCACAGTCGCCGGAAGGGCGGCGGGTGTTCCCCGACATGACCGTCGAGGAAAACCTGCTGATGGGCACCATCCCTATCGGTGACAAGTACGCCAAGGAAGACATGCAGCGCATGTTCCAGCTGTTCCCGCGGCTCGAAGAGCGGCGCACCCAGCGTGCGATGACCATGTCCGGCGGCGAGCAGCAGATGCTGGCCATCGCCCGGGCCCTGATGAGCCGGCCGAAATTGCTCTTGCTCGATGAGCCGAGCCTCGGGCTGGCACCCATCGTGGTCAAGCAGATCTTCGCGACCCTGCGGGAACTGGCCAAGACCGGCATGACCATTTTCCTGGTCGAGCAGAACGCCAACCATGCGCTGCGGCTGTCGGACCGGGCCTATGTGATGGTCAATGGCGAGATTCGCATGACCGGTACCGGCAAGGAGCTGTTGGTCAATGAGGATGTGCGTAACGCGTATCTCGGCGGGCACTAGGCCTTAGCGTCCAATAAAAACGCCCTGACGAAACCAGGGCGTTTTTTTTCGCCCGCGCAAATCCTGTAGGAGCTGTCTCGTGCAACGAGGCTGCGATCTTTTGATCTTGTTTTTAAAGATCAAGATCAAAAGATCGCAGCCTTCGGCAGCTCCTACAAGAGCGGCGGTGTGAGGTAAAGGGAAATTGTGGAAAACAAAATTGAGGACCTCCGAAAGCGCGACATAAAGCCGCTGCAAATAGTTGTTTTGTCACGGTTTTGACTTGTCCCCGTTTGCTGTGGAACTGGCTGTGAATAACGTGGGAGTAGCTGTCTGAACGCCTTTGAATACGTGGCCTGCAGCGCTATGGTTGTTTTTTGACCAGGCGTTTTTTCTGGCCTTCAAGGCGGCTTTGTCAACCTTTTTCTTGGTGAGGAAAGTGTGGCCCAATCCAGTGAACAAGCCTGTGGATAAGTCTGTGGTTAAACTCTGGAAAGACTCGGCTGAGGGCCGTGGTTACTGGCTTGGAGCCACCGCGGGCTTGACCGCCCGGTCGGGAAATTGACCCCGGGCTACACAGCAGGCCAATGTGGGTCAAGCAAAAAAGTTTCAAATCAGCCCGCAAAGCCTTGTGGATAGCGGCTTTCAGCTTTTCCACTTGCCCCCAGAGGCTGTGGACCGGCTTGTGGATAACGTGCGCGCACATGTCTGCAGGCCACGGCCGGCAAGGCGTTGCAAGCTTTGCTCGTTTTTTGTACAGATAGCACGCAGGTTGCCGCTGTGCGCAAGGCCGGGCATGCTGCCTGCTGATTTTCTATTCCAATGGCTGCCGATCAGCCGTAGCAAGGAGAACACCATGTCCAACACCCTGTTTATCACCGGCGCGACTTCCGGTTTTGGTGAAGCCTGTGCCCGACGTTTTGCCGAGGCCGGCTGGAAACTGGTGCTGACGGGGCGTCGTGAAGAGCGCCTCAACGCCCTGTGCGCCGAGTTGTCGAAGCAGACCGAGGTGCATGGCCTGGTGCTCGATGTGCGCGACCGCAAGGCCATGGAGGAAGCCATTGCCAACCTGCCGCCGTCCTTCGCCAAGCTGCGCGGACTTATCAACAACGCAGGCCTGGCCCTGGGTGTCGACCCGGCGCCCAAGTGCGACCTGGACGATTGGGACACCATGGTCGATACCAACATCAAAGGCCTGATGTACAGCACGCGTCTGCTGCTGCCGCGCCTGATCGCCCATGGCCGTGGCGCCGGCATCGTCAACCTGGGATCCATCGCCGGCAACTACCCTTACCCGGGCAGCCATGTGTATGGCGCGAGCAAGGCGTTCGTCAAACAGTTCTCCCTGAACCTGCGCTGCGACCTTCAGGGAACCGGCGTGCGGGTCAGCAACATCGAACCGGGGCTGTGTGAGAGCGAGTTCTCCCTGGTGCGTTTCGCCGGTGACCAGGAGCGTTATAACGCCACCTACGCCGGTGCCGAGCCGATCCAGCCGCAAGACATTGCCGACACCATTTTCTGGGTCCTCAATGCGCCAGCGCATATCAACATCAACAGCCTGGAGCTGATGCCGGTGAGCCAGACCTGGGCCGGGTTTGCGATTGATCGCAGTGGTGGCAAGGCGTAAGACCGCGTTATGGCCAATCGCGAGCAAGCTCGCTCCCACAGGTATTGCGCCTAACCCTGTGGGAGCGGGCTTGCTCGCGAAGGGGGCGGAACAGACAGCGCCGGACATCAGCTAGACTCCTCATCCAACACCCCGCCGCACCCTGCGGCTCAAAGGTTCGAGGAGACCATGTGAGCAACCGAGGCGAGCAGGCGCTGCTCAAGCAATCGACCTTCCTGATGCTGGCCGTGGCGATCGCCGGTATCGTCACCGGCGTTGTCTCAGGCGCCCAATCCATCCTGTTCGATGGCTTCTTCTCGCTGATCGCGACCTTTATCAAGGTGCTGATGCTGATCACCGCAAAATTGATCGCCAAGGAAAGCAACCAGCGTTTCCAGTTTGGTTTCTGGCATCTGGAACCCATGGTGCTGCTGATCGAAGGCAGCTTCCTGTTGCTGATCGCCATCTACGCGTTTCTCAACGGTGTGTTCGGCATCATCAATGGTGGCCGCGAGATTGAGCTTGGGCTGGTGATCGTCTACGCGGCGGTGTTTACCGTCGTTGAGTTCGCCTATTTCTTCTACGTGCGCTATCGCAACCGCAAGCTGAAATCCACGCTGCTGCAATTCGACAACATCAGCTGGCTGGTAGACGCGATGCTGTCGGCAGGCTTGCTGGTGAGCTTTCTCGCCGCGCTGTTGCTCAAAACCCAGGGTTACGCCGAGTGGGCGGTTTATGTCGATCCGCTGATCCTGATCCTGCTGGCCCTGAGCATGCTCGCGCCGGCTTTCAGGATTCTTGGCCCGGCATTGCGTGATGTGCTGGGAATCGCCCCGGATCAGCTGGACGACAAGGTGAATCAGGTGCTGGCGGAGGCGAAGATCGAGCATGGTTTCGACGACTACGTTTCCTACGTGCAGAAACACGGCCGGGCCTGTTTTATCGAGATTCACATCGTGTTGCCGACGGATTACCGGCTGCACAGCGTGGTGCAGCTGGATGCGCTGCGAGAGGAAATTTCCGCGAAGCTCGGCAAGCCTGATGCGGCGAGGTGGCTGACCATCAGCTTTACCGGGGACAAGAAGTGGATCGCGTAAATCCTGTAGGAGCTGCCGCAGGCTGCGATCTTTTAGCTGTCAGTCGAGATACTCAGCCAAGCCACGGTAACAAGTCGCCAAGTGATAAGGCGTAGTCGACGGCATGTCCCGACGGCTCACTTCACCGTGCTCGTCCCGGCATTCATACCAGCCACCCGCGTGCAGCGAGCGCTGTTGCAACGCCTGCAACTGGCGAAGTACCGCAGCCTCGCTGCCCGGCCGCAGGGTCAATGCACGCAGGTACTCGGCCTGGGCCCAGATTCGCTGCGTCGCGTCCCGAGAACAGCCGTCCGGCCCCAGGTCGAGCATGGCCCGCACGGCACCGGTCTGTGGATCGACGCCCAATTGCTCGGTGAAGGCAAAGGCGCGCTCCAGCGAAGCGTGCAAGGGTGAACCGCGCAGCAACTCGGACGACTCCAGCAGGAAATACCACTCGAACTGATGCCCCGGTTCGAACCAGTTATCCACAGCGCCCAAGGGTTTTTCCATCAACACGCCGTGCTGCGGATCGATAAAACGCTGCTGCATCCCTGTGCATAAGTCGACAAGCGCCTGCTGCACGGCGAGGTCTTCACGCACTGCCAGCGTGGCTAGAAAAGCTTCAGCCAGGTGCATCAGCGGATTCTGCAGCGGTCCGCTGTTCAGCGATGACCAGTCACGATCCAGGCTTGCTTCGTAGAGGCCGTCGCCGATGGCGAAACGTTGCGCGATCACTTCCAGTGCGGCGTTGAGCACCGATTCCACCAGCGGCTCGCGGACTTTGTCCCAGTAATGGGCGCAGGCGAACAGAATGAAGGCGTGGGTGTAGAGGTCTTTACGCTGATCCAGCGGCGCGCCCTGGGGGTCGATGCTGTAGAACCAGCCCCCGTGCTCGGCATCGTGGAAGTGCCGCTGCAAGGAACGGAACAGTGCCGCCGCGCGTTCCTGCGCGCCGGGCACCTGGTCGATCAGGCTGGCGAACAGGTACAACTGCCGCGCGCAGGCCATGGCCCGGTAGCGTTGCGGGGGCAGCGGCGTGTGCTCGGCGTCCAGCGCCTCATAGGGCAGCGCCATGTCGGCATTCCAGCCGGGGCCTTGCCAAAGCGGCACGATCACGTCCTGGAAGTGCTGTTGCACCGAGGCAAACAGGGCGGTCAGTTCAGGCTGGGAGGCGGAGCGGGAAACAGGCGGCATTGGCTGGCGTCGTCACGGCAGGGTTGATTGCGCGACATGTTAGCAGGCCTGAGGGATGTGGTGTCTGTCCGGCCGCCTTCGCGAGCAAGCCCGCTCCCACATTGGAACTGTGTGGGAGCGGGCTTGCTCGCGAAGAGGCCAGCACAATCGATAGAGAGCTAGCCGGCCAACAACCAGACTCCGGTCGCCGCCGAAGCCGCACCCGCCAGTCGAACCAGCGGCGCCGCCACCTGAGGCAACACCCGCACCATCACATAACCGGCGGTATGCAGCGCTGCGGTCGCCGCCACAAACCCTGCCGCATACGCCCAAGGACTCGACATGTCCGGCAATTCCAGGCCATGGGCCACGCCATGGAACAATGCGAACAGTGCAGTGGCACCCATCGCCAGACTCAAAGGCGGACGCACCGCCAAGGCAACCGCCAGGCCCAACGCCAGCACAGACGCAGCAATCCCGCCTTCCATTACCGGCAGTTCCAACCCTTCAAACCCCAGCATCCCGCCAATCAGCATGGTGCCAACGAACGTGCACGGCAGCACCCAGCGCGCAGCACCTTGCTGCTGCGCCGCCCACAAGCCAACCGCGAGCATCGCCAACAGATGATCGAGGCCACCGATCGGGTGGCCAATACCGGCGATCAAGCCATTGTCACCGTGCCCCGGGTGGGCCAGCGCAATGGCCGGTGTCAACAGCAGGGCCATGGCGCCCAGAATGCGTTTGAGTGTCATGCAGAAGCTTCCTTGTTGATAAGTCATGGTCAGGCTGCCGTCAGCAGGCCCTGGCGTTCGATGAAGGCGATGATCTCTTCCAGGCCCTGGCCGGTCTTCTGGTTGCTGAACACGAACGGCTTGCCGTTGCGCATGCGCGTGGTGTCGCTGTCCATCAGGGTCAGCGACGCACCCACCAGCGGCGCCAGGTCGATTTTATTGATCACCAGCAGATCGGATTTGCAGATCCCCGGTCCGCCTTTGCGTGGCAGCTTGTCGCCCGCGGAAACGTCAATCACGTAGATGGTCAGGTCGGACAGCTCCGGGCTGAAGGTGGCCGAGAGATTGTCGCCACCGGATTCCACCAGGATCAGGTCGAGCCCCGGGAAGCGGCGGTTCAACTGATCCACGGCTTCGAGGTTGATCGAGGCGTCTTCGCGGATCGCCGTGTGTGGGCAGCCGCCGGTTTCCACGCCGATGATGCGTTCCGGCGCCAACGCTTCGTTGCGCACCAGGAAATCCGCGTCTTCGCGGGTGTAGATGTCGTTGGTCACCACGGCCAGGTTGTAGCGTTCGCGCAGGGCCAGGCACAGGGCCAGGGTCAGGGCGGTTTTGCCGGAACCGACCGGGCCGCCGATGCCGACGCGCAAAGGTTGGGTGTTCATGTGATTCTCCAAAATGAAAGGCCCTAGGAACGGAACAGGCGGCTGTACTGGCGCTCGTGGGCCATACACGCCAGGGACAGGCCAAACGCGGCGCTGCCATAGTGTTCGGGGTTGATTCGGGTAGCGTCCTGCTGGGCTTGTTGCAGCAGCGGCAGCAGTTCACTGGTCAGGCGCTGCGCGGCCTGCTGGCCCAATGGCAGGGTTTTCATCAGTACCGCCAGTTGGTTTTCCAGCCAGCTCCAAAGCCACGCGGCCAGCGCATCCTGCGGGCTGATCTGCCAGGCGCGAGCGGCCAGCGCCCAGCCCAGGGCCAGGTGGGGTTCGGGTCGTTGCTGGAGAAAGGCGCGCGCTGCTGAATCAAGCTCAGGCAGGCCGTTGAGCAACTGCTGCAAGGAGTAGCCCATTTGCCGGCTTTCCTGATGCAGCTCGCGGGTTTCCCGGCTGGCGCGGTGTTCTTCGCAGCGCTGCAGCAGTTCGCTCCAGTTTTCCTCGGCCGCCGCCACGCAATGGGCGAGTAGCAGCGGCGCCTCGAAACGGGCGAGATTGAGCAACAGCTGATCACTGATCCAGCGGCGCGCGCTGTCGGGATCGTGCACACGGCCGTTGTCCACGGCCATTTCCAGGCCCTGGGAATAGCTGTAGCCGCCAATCGGCAACTGCGGACTGGCCAGGCGCAGCAATGCCCATGCAGGGTTCATGGGCGCACGCCGAACTGGTGCAGTTTTGGCGGGTAGTTGAAGTCTTCATCACCGTGACGCGAATGATGATGGCCGCCGCCGTAGGCGCCGTGTTCAGGTTGAAACGCAGCTTCGATGGGCTCGGCCTCGGCGCCGAGTTGTTCGAGCATGGCCTTGAGCACGTAGTCGTCGAGCAGGCGCAACCAGCCGTCGCCCACTTGCAAGGCCACATGGCGATTGCCCAGGTGATAGGCGGCACGGGTCAGTTCGAAGGCATTGGCGCAGGTGACGTGCAGCAATTGCTCGGGACGGGCACAGACACGGACAACGCGGCCATCCTCGGCTTGCAGACATTCGCCGTCATACAAGGGCGATTGACCCCGCTCCAAAAACAACCCGACGTCTTCGCCCTGGGCACTGAAACAGCGCAAACGGCTTTTGCTCCGGGCTTCGAAGGTCAAGTGAAGTTCGGCGGCCCAGTCGGGTTGAGGGTCGATTCTGCGATGAATCACCAGCATCGGAAAGCTTCCAGCAATGGACAATGCTCAGGCTAGAGCAAGGGGCTTGCCAATCCGGGGATGCGTAGGAAATACCTGTAGGAGGCGTAGGAAAAGTTTCTGGGTGTCGAGGGTTTTGGCTGAAATTGGTGCACGGTTTTTTCCATGTGCACCAGGTTGAAGCCAGTCAGGTGTTCTTTCGCGGTGCTTACTCGGTACTGCCGAGCCCCTGCCAATGCTTGAGGCCGATAAAGATGAACCGCAGCTGTTGGGTAATCTTTGCCTGGGGCGTCAAGTGCTCGGGCAGCGCCTCGACCGGCGGATCGATAATGTCCGGCAAGGTGGCGAACACGCTTTTGACGATCAGGTCGGCCATGACGCTCAGGCCGGCCATGTCCAGGTGTTGCAGTTTCGGCATCAGGGACAGGTCGGCGGCCAGGTCCGAACTGATGTTTTCGCGCAGTCGACCGATGGCCAGGCGTACCGGTAACGAGCCACCATACTGTTCCCTGGCCAGGAACAGGAATTGCGAACGGTTGGCCGACACTACATCCAGAAAAATCCGCACGGACGCGTCGATGATGCCGCCCATGACGAACTCGTTGTGGCGCACCAGGCGAATGGTTTCACGGAAGGTCTGGCCGACCTCGCTCACCAGCACCAGGCCGAGTTCATCCATATCGGTAAAATGCCGGTAGAAACCGGTGGGGACGATTCCGGCGGTTTTCGCGACTTCGCGCAGGCTCAGGCTGCCGAATCCTCGGCCACCCTCCATCAAATGGCGGGCCGCGTCCATCAAGGCGTTACGGGTTTGTTGTTTCTGTTCGGCGCGGGGCAGCATCGCAAGGGCGTTTTCTGAAAAGGACTGCGGCGCACTCTAGCAAATCGGCTTTGCCGGCGTCGAATGACAGAGGGAATCAGGCGGGGAGGTACGGCTTCGATAAACGGAACAGCCAGAAAGTCAAAAGCCCAATCCGGTGATTGGGCTTTTTTTCGGGGCCGCCATGGGCTCAGCTCATAGCGCTGTTGCGTTCGATGACACGGTCACCACCGCCTTCGGCAACGGTTTGACCTGGGGTACGGTCGGAACCATCAGCGGCAACGGTTTGACCTTGTGGAGTCTGGTCGTAGCCGTCCTCTGCAACAGTTTGACCTTGTGGGGTTTGATCGTAGCCGTCTTCAGTGATCAGGCCTTTTTCTTTCAGGCGATCGTTACCACCTTCGGCAATGGTTTGACCTGGAGTGCGGTCGGAGCCATCAGCGGCGACGGTTTGGCTGAACACCGAGTGGGTGTCTTTGACTTGCGGGGTAGCCTGGTCAGCGGCTGGCAGTGCAAAAGCGGTGCTGGCCAGCATTGAAAGTGTAAGGCTAAGCAGAAGTTGGCGTTTCATGATGGGTGCTCCGTAGGAGTGCGATAAATTGGGTACGAGGGCAATGCTACTCTCGATAAGTCGATATAAAAGTTCATAAACGCAATGTTAATAATCAACGGAATTGATTGTTCTCTGCAGCCCTTGTAAACCGGGCCTTTGCGAAGCACTGCGGTGGGTATTTTCGACTCACCCACGCCACGCAAAAGTGCGTCGCCGGTAACGCCGGACGGGAGGAGGGGGCCGCGTTGAACACGTCAATTGCGGCAAAATCGGCTTTTCGATTAAACCTGCGGGCCATTTTCCAGTCGTAGACTGCATGACGGGCCGGTTCTGGCCCTGCGTTTCTCCTGAGCATCGCGATCGTGGCGCTCAGCCGTATCAGGAGCTCTGTGCAATGACGCGCACCCGTAAGATTCTCGCCTGGACCCTGGCCAGCTTCGTTGTGTTGTTGGCCGTGCTGGTGCTGATCATCGTGTTCTTCGACTGGAACCGGATCAAACCGCCCCTCAATGCCAAGGTGTCCGAAGAACTGCACCGCCCCTTCGCCATCAACGGCAATCTGGCGGTGGTCTGGCAGCGCGAGCCCGACGAGGGTGGCTGGCGGGCCTGGGTGCCCTGGCCGCACGTGGTGGCGGAAGACCTGAGCCTGGGCAACCCGGACTGGTCGAAGGCACCGCAGATGGCCAGCCTCAAGCGCGTCGAGCTGCGCATATCGCCCCTGGCCTTGTTGGCGCAGCGCGTGGTGATCCCCCGCATCGACCTCACCGAACCCAATGCCGAGTTGCAACGCCTGGCCGACGGTCGTGCCAACTGGACCTTCAAGTTCGACCCGAAAGACCCGAACGCCGAGCCCTCACCCTGGGTGTTGGATATCGGCGCGATCGGCTTCGACAAGGGACATGTCACCCTCGACGACCAGAGCCTGAAAACCCAACTGGACCTGCTGATCGACCCCCTGGGCAAGCCGATTCCCTTCAGCGAAATCGTCGGCGACAAAGCGGCGAAAACCGTGTCCGAGCAAGGCGCTGCGCCCCAGGATTACGCGTTTGCCCTGAAGGTCAAAGGCCAGTATCACGGCCAGAAACTCACGGGTCAGGGCAAGATCGGCGGCTTGCTGGCGCTGCAGGACGCGGCCCGGCCGTTTCCGCTGCAGGCGCAAGCGAAGATTGCCGATACCAGCGTCGAGCTGGCCGGCACGCTGACCGATCCACTGAATCTGGGCGCCCTGGATCTGCGCCTGAAACTGGCCGGCGCCAGCCTGGGCAACCTCTATCCCCTGACCGGCGTGACCCTGCCGGATACGCCGCCCTATGCCACCGACGGCCATCTGATCGCAAAGCTGCATGAGCCGGGCGGTGCGGTATTTCGTTATGAGGAATTCAACGGCACGATCGGCGCGAGCGACATCCATGGCAGCCTGACCTACGTCGCTGGCAAGCCACGGCCCAAACTCAGCGGTTCGCTGCTATCCAATCAATTGTTGTTTGCCGACCTGGCACCGTTGATCGGCGCCGACTCCAATGCCAAGCAGAAAGCCCGCGGCGGCGAGAGCAAACAGCCGGCGGACAAAGTACTGCCGGTCGAGGAGTTCAAGACGGATCGCTGGCGCGACATGGACGCGGATGTAGAATTCACCGGCAAGCGCATCGTCCATAGCGAAAAGTTGCCATTCAACGACCTCTACACGCACCTGGTGCTCACCGATGGCGTACTCAGTCTGGAACCGCTGCGATTCGGCGTGGCCGGTGGCAAGCTGGATGCGCAGATTCGCCTGAACGGGCACACCGAACCGCTGGAAGGCCAGGCAAAACTGACCGCCCGGGGCTTCAAGCTCAAGCAGTTGTTCCCGACCTTCGAGCCAATGAAAACCAGCTTCGGCGAACTCAATGGCGATGCCGACATTACCGGGCGCGGCAACTCGGTGGCCAAGTTGCTGGGCAGTGCCAATGGCAAGCTGAAAATGCTGATCAATGACGGCGCCATCAGTCGTGAGTTGATGGAGTTGGCCGGGTTGAACGTAGGCAACTATGTGGTTGGCAAGATCTTTGGCGACAAAGAAGTGAAGATCAACTGCGCCGCTGCCGATTTCGATATCAAGAGTGGTCTGGCCACTACGCGGTTGTTCGTCTTCGATACCGAGAACGCGATCATTTACATCGATGGCACGGCGAACATGGCCACCGAGCAGCTGGACTTGACCATCACGCCGGAATCCAAGGGCTGGCGGCTGATCTCACTGCGTTCGCCGCTGTATGTGCGAGGCAAGTTCATCAAGCCCGACGCTGGCGTGAAAGCCGTACCCTTGATGTTGCGTGGGGCCGGGATGGTTGCACTGGGTGTGATTGCCGCGCCGGCGGCGGGGTTGTTGGCGTTGGTTGCACCAAGTGGCGGAGAACCGAATCAGTGCGCGCCGTTGCTGGAGCAGATGAAGGCGGGTAAAGCACCGAAGTCCGTCGAAAGATAGAAGCCTGTTTAGGAGCGCACGCTAATGGTGTCGAGTTTGCCAATAGCGTGCGGGTCGTATGGCACATAAGTGCTAGTTTGACGAGGAGGCAGCATCAAGGTGAAATAGTCTTGTTTTAATTTTGCTGCCGAGCTTTTCAATTACGGTATTTCGAATGTTGGCATAGTTTTCTTCGCCCAGAAAAGTAATCCACTGGTTGATTTTCGGTGTGCCATTTATTTTACTCGATGGCAGTTCTTCGTCGAAAATGGAAACGTCAATGCGGCCACTAGTCTCGAAGCGAATCAGCGATGATATGACCATTCCGCCATCGCAAACAATGGTCAGAAGAGGGCAGATTGTCGTGGTTGTCTGTTTGACGCTGTTATCTGTTGTTTGGAGTCTTTTTTGTATTGCAGACAGGATTTCGGAATCATTTGGTAAGTGTTTTATTTCAGAGAGACATTCAGTCATCTTATCCAGCTGAGTGGCTGATAGATAACGGGATAAAGCAAGTTTTGCAAGGCTTGAGATGCTCGCTGATTGCACTTTGGGGTTTTGAGTGCCGTCGCTTTTAAGTAGCCATGATAGTGATCCCAAGAGTTTTTTGTACGAGTGGAACCAGTCATCTGTAGCAATGCCCTTCGGATTTGAAACCAGATGCGCTAGCAAGCTGGAATTCAAAATGTCACTTTTGAAAGAGTTTGAATGCTCTCCAAAAAACAAAGTGACGTTTCCATCGACAATATAGATGTCCAATGTAGTGTCGGTCATAGAGTTTTTCGCTTTCATTATAATTGAAATAGCTCGTGAGGACTCGCGAGCTACTATTCGAGAATATTTATCAGTCCATGTTCGGAATGTCGGCAAGTGCGTTTTTGGCGGTAGCGCCGATTTTATCAAGAACAGCTTGACGTATCCCCGCATAAACGTCCACGTTGAGGTATACGGCCTGTGCGGCTGTTTTTATTCTTGTTTCCTGGGTTGTTGACTTCCACCAAAGAATACCTCGACTGCTTTCACGTACGTTCAGGGTATTGCAGTTAAGAATCATCATTGGGTAGCCTTCCTTGGTCTCCCAAATCGGTGACATGTCAAATTTTGCGTCAGATCCGACATTGGCTGTACCGTTATAAATATCAACCAGGCCGTCACTTTGTTTGATTTTTGCCAAGCCTTTACCAGCCAGTTCCGCTAGTTTTGAAATGTTAGCGCCTACAAAGCCTTGCATCACATACAGAGCCACGGTGTCCATTGTCAAACCGCTACGTTTAATTGTCTGCTCTTTTAATTGTGAGGCTTGGGTAATCCAGCCGAGCTTTTGCAAAGTGTCGACGTAATACTTGTACCACTGGTATAGCTCTTTTTGCGGGTCGTAAAGTTTAGTGGCTGCATGTTGTACTAATTGCTTGCAGCTATTGACGTCTCTACGATTTTGTTCGCCAGTGCCCGCCATGAATAGGTTGACCATTTCATTTCCAACGGTTCCGCTTGGCTTGTTTGGATCAATCGGAACTTCAGGTGCGAAAGCTCGAATGGTTGGCATGCTGGCTGCGGGCAGAGGAGGCAGAGAGTCCAGAAGTTCAAGTCTTTGTTCGATGTGCATGTCTATAGTCCTTTATAGTTTTTGAACAGAGTGTTTGTCTGTTGGTTCAATATAAAGAACTACGTGTTGATGTCTAGCGAGTCTTTGTAACTCTATGCTGTTAGTTTTTTTATGCGGGTGCAGCAGGTGGTGAAGTAAACTTTGTGGAGGGTTTAAGCAAGCTGTCTAGTTGTTGAAGATTTTTTAATTTTCGTTGTATTCGGTCTGCAGGTTGCACTACGAGTGTGATATTTTATGTCCAGGGGACTCAAAGTCCAAGTTGCCGCCAGGCAATAGTCCGGACATTCGAGCTTCCTCCCGCAACCACGCAAAAAAATCACGCACCGGTGGATGTCGCTCACGTCCCGGTACACACAGTGCGCTGTAACCGGCACCATCAACCTGGATTTCCCCCCGATAAGCCATCAGCAACCCACTGGCCACGCTTTCTGAAATCAGGATATTACTCGCCAGCACCAGGCCCTGACCGGCAATCGCCGCTTGCAAGGCGTAATGTTCTTCATCGTATTCGCGCACGGTGGGCTGACCCGCCAACCAATCCTCGCCGGACTGTGCGCACCAGGCTTCCCAGCCATGGGCGTAGAGCTTGGAATTGTGCCAGCGCACGCTGATCAGCGTAGGCGTGTGATGGGTAGCCAAGGCCACTTGTTCCGGCGAGCCGTAAACTCCGAAAGACTCGTCGAACAGGCAAAGGCCATACAGCTTCGGATAGTCATCGAGGCTGTAGCGCACCACCAGGTCGACACTGGCGTCCTGATGCAGATCGATCACTTCGCAATGGGTGTCCAGGCGCAGGCTGATGTTGGGGTGTCGAGCATAGAATCGGCCCAGGCGCGGCACCAGCCACAGGGCGGCGAAGGCGGCGGTGGTGGAGATCGTCAGGTTCGTGCCGCTGCGGTGCGGACGCAGGGTGTCGACGCTTTGCGCCACTTCCAGCAAGGCGCCGTGCAGGCTGTGGAACAGCCGTTCGCCACCTTCGGTCAGGCGCACCTGGCGTGGCAAGCGTTCGAATAGCGCCACACCTAGCCAACTCTCGAGCGAGCGGATCTGGTGAGACACCGCCGTCGGTGTCACTGAAAGCTCCTCGGCGGCGGCCTTGAAACTCAGCAGGCGCGAGGCGGATTCGAAAGCGCGCAGGGCGGTCAATGGCAATGAGGCAAACATGATATCTCCATGGATGAAATAGATTCATCCGGACTGACTTTTGTTCAGTTGTAGTGGGCAGCAGTGAGTTACAAGCTGCAAGCCACCCGCAATTTGAGTTTAGTCCCAAGGAGAGTCAGATGAGCACAGTTCTTGCGATTCATGCCAGTCCACGAGGGGATCGTTCGCACTCCCGGCGTTTGGCGGAAGTGTTTCTGTCGGCTTGGCAGGCCCGTCACCCGCAATCGAAGCTGACCCGCCGCGAAGTCGGCCGAGCGTTGATCCCACCGGTCAACGAAGCGTTCGTGGCCGCCGCGTTCTATCCCGAACCCGACGCGCGGCCCCTGTCGATGCAAGCGGATCTGGCATTCAGCGACACGCTGGTCGGCGAGTTGCTCGGACATGACGTGCTGGTGATTTCCACGCCGATGCACAATTTCAGCGTGCCCAGCGGCTTGAAAGCCTGGATCGACCAGATCGTGCGGCTCGGGCTGACCTTCAATCACACCCTGGATAACGGCATCGCGCAGTACGAGCCACTGGTGCAGGGTAAAAAGGCCTTGATCGTGACCAGTCGCGGCGGTTTCGGCTTCGGTCCGGGCGGCGAGCTGGAGGCAATGAACCATGCCGATACGCTGCTGCGCACGGCGCTGGGATTCATCGGCATCACCGATGTCACGGTGGTCGCCGCCGAAGGCGAAGAGTCCGAGGCGCGCACGTTCCAGGTCTCCGCCGCCGAAGCAGAGCAGCGCTTGCTGGCGCTGGCCAGGGAGTTCTAGATGGCCTGGCTGTTTTTGCTGATCGCCGCCGGGTTCGAAGTGACCTTCGCCATGGGCATGAAGTACGCCGAGGGCTTTACCCGGCTCTGGCCCTCGCTGATGACCATCGTGGCCGCGGTGGGCGGGATTTATTTTTTGACCCTGGCCATGCGCGAGTTGCCGGTGAGCATCGCCTACCCGATCTGGACCGCCATCGGTTCCCTGGGCACGGTGTTTCTCGGCTTTGCCTTGCTCGGTGAGAGCCTGACCGCGGTCAAGCTGCTGTCGGTCGGGCTGATCGTGGCAGGTGTGGTGGGACTGAAGTAGGGCAGATGTCCTAGACTGGTCGTCGGTTTGTCATGTTCGCTGGCGAAGCTTGGCGGATGTCTTGCATCCGCTATGCATCACCTCACGATCACAAGGATGTCTCGCCCATGTCGCAAGGTTTGGCCACGCGTTACCCATTGGTGCTGGTCCCGGGAATGCTCGGGTTCATCCGTTTGGTGCTTTATCCGTACTGGTACGGGATCGCCGAGGCATTGCGCCGTGGTGGTGCGGTGGTGTTTGCGGTGCAGGTTTCGCCGCTCAACTCCGATGATGTGCGCGGTGAGCAACTGCTGGCGCGGATCGAGGAGATTCTGCGCGAGACCGGTGCCGGGAAGGTCAACCTGATTGGCCACAGCCAGGGGTCGCTGACCGCCCGCTACGCAGCAGCCAAACGCCCGGACCTGATCGCCTCGGTGACCTCGGTGGCGGGGCCCAATCATGGTTCGGAACTGGCGGACTATCTGCACAAGCACTATCCGCATGACAGTGCCATGGGGCGGCTGGTGAGCTTTTTCATACGGTGCGTCGCGGCGCTGATGTGCCTGCTGGAAACCGGCTATCGCGGACCGAAGTTGCCTGTGGATATCCACGCTTCCCATCATTCGCTCACCACTGAGGGCGTGGCGCTGTTCAATCAACGTTATCCACAGGGGCTGCCTGAAACCTGGGGCGGGCAGGGGCCGGAACAGGTGAACGGCGTGCGTTACTATTCCTGGTCCGGGACCTTGCAGCCGGGCAAGACCGATCGCGGGCGCAACCTGTTGGACGGTACCAACCGCAGTTGTCGTTTGTTTGCCAGAACCTTCGTTCGCGAGGCCGGGCATTGCGACGGGATGGTCGGGCGGTATTCCTCGCACCTGGGGACGGTGATTGGCGACGAGTATCCGCTGGACCATTTCGACATCGTCAATCAGTCGCTGGGGCTGGTGGGGAAGGGGGCGGAGCCGATCCGATTGTTTGTCGAGCATGCGGCTCGGTTAAAGGCTGCCGGTTTATAAGATCAAAATCAAAAGATCGCAGCCTGCGGCAGCTCCTACAGGGGGAATGCGTTCCCGCAGGCTGCGACCTTTTTGGCTCAGGCAACGCTGACCTTGCGGCCCAATACGGTGGTCCAGCGCTCGGAAAGAATCACCCCGCCCAACGTCAACATCCCGCCCACCAGGTGATAAAGCGCCAACTGCTCATGCAGCACCACCGCCGCAATCAGCGCGGTAATCAACGGCAGTAAATTGAAGAACAGCGTGGTCCGGCTCGGCCCCAAACGTACCACGGCCTGCATCCACGCCAGCGGTGCGACCATCGAGGCCAGCAGGCAGGCGTAAAGCACCAAGGGGATGTTCTGCAAGGTCAGGCCGGTTTTCGGTGAGGCGAGAAACAGCGGAAACAACACCACCACCGCGACCAGCACCTGCAAGTACAGCAGCACCAATGGCGGCAAGCGCAGCTGCCATTTTTTCAGCAAGGTGCTGTAGATCGCGTAGGCCAGGGTGGCGATCAGCATCATCGCGTCGCCCAGGTTCACCCCGTGTTCCAGCAGCACGCCCAGGCTACCGGACGAGACCACCACCAATACCCCGGCAAACGACAGCACCGCACCGGCCAATGCGCCGATAGTCAGGCGTTGGCCGAGGCTGATGATCGCCATGGCCAGCGACATCAAAGGCATCAACGACAGGATGATGCCCATGTTGGTGGCGGAGGTCAGGCTCGCGGCGAAGTACGCCAGGCTTTGGTAAACCGCCATGCCGAGCACGCCGAGGACAAAGATCTTGCCCAGGTTCGGGCGAATAGCCGGCCAGTGGGCAATCACCGATTTGAGCATGAAGGGCGTGAACAACAAGCCGGCCAGCAGCCAGCGGTAGAATCCGATCTCGGCGGGGAAGATCGCCCCGGCCGACATTTTGGTGATGACGGTGTTGCCGGCCCAGATGAAAATGGCCAGCAGGGGATAAGCGTATTGCATGGGGAAAACCAGAACGTTGATAAGGGGTAATTATCCCTTGTCTGGTTACAGGCCTATACTTCAATACAGACAACCGACCGCCAATTCCGGACAGCATGACCAGTAAACACATCGACCTGCTGGATTTCAGCGAGTTACCCGCCCCGGTGTACTTCCGCTACGCCGATTTCGATGCCCATCGCTTTGCCTCGGCCCATCGGCACCCGTGGGGCACGCTGGAGTATTCGGCCCATGGCGTACTGCACATGGAAATCGGCGGCAGTCGCTTCATGTCACCACCGCAATACGCCGTGTGGGTGCCCCCCGAGACCGAGCACAGCTTCTACAGCAACCAGCCGATCAATTATCGCGCAGTCTGCCTGGCGCCCACCCTTTGCGCTGATCTGCCACAAGAGGCTTGCACACTGGCCATCAGCGACATCCTCAAGGCAATTCTCAAGGACTTTGCCGCCCGGGACGTGAAGATCCCCAAGCAGGCCGCGGACCAGCGCCTGGCCCAGGTGTTGGTGGATCAACTGCAGCAAGCACCGGTGCATGAGTGTTATCTGCCCTATGCCAGCAGTAGCCGATTGCTTGGAGTCCTTGAGGCACTGCAAGCCGAGCCTGGGGATAACCGGCCCTTGGCAGACTGGGCCGCACAGATTCATGTCAGCGAACGCACGCTGGCGCGGCAGTTTGTCCGCGAGTTGGGCATGAGTTTCGGTGAGTGGCGCCAACGCCTGCGCTTTCTGACGGCGATCGAGGCGCTGGACAGTCACCGCAGCATTCAGGACGTCGCCTTCGACCTGGGCTACAGCACCGGCTCGGCGTTCATCGCCATGTTCCAGCGCCAGGCCGGGTGTACGCCGGAGCAGTATCGACGCAGCCACCTGGAGACAGGATGAAGGTGTTACAGGTGTTGTCTACACTCCAGTGCAAGACCGTTCCCCCTCGGTGCGGTGACAAGGAGAACACTCCATGACGATGTTGCGCGCCCCTTTGCTGCTGATCGGTTTGCTCCTGTGTTCCCAAGGTTTTGCCGCCACTGACCAACAGAACAAGATGACCACCTGCAACGCCGACGCCACGGCCAAAAGCCTCAAGGGCGATGAGCGCAAACTCTTCATGAGCAATTGCCTCAAGGCGACACCGGCGGCCACTGAAGCCGTCCCTGCCTTGACGCCACAGCAGGAGAAAATGAAAACCTGCAATGCCGACGCCACGACCAAGGCCCTCAAGGGCGATGAGCGCAAGGCGTTCATGAGTGATTGCCTGAAGAAAAAATAAACACTGGGCCGGGAATGCGAGCAGCGCAAATAACCGATCACTCTCCGACAAAGGTCGACCCACACATTCCCTAGTGCTGCCATCGGATCGCTGGCAGACTGCCAATCCTTTTACGCCGTTCGTTTTGAGGCTGTATGCCAACGTTTTCTCAACGTCATGTGTTGCTGGTCATTAGCTGGGTCATCATCTTTGGCGGACTGCTGCTGGTGATCCCGCTGCGGTTGTTGCCCAGCCTGCTGGCCGGGTTGCTGGTGTTCGAACTGGTCAACATGCTCACCCCGCAATTGCAGCGGCTGATCGAAGGCCGGCGTGCGCGGTGGCTGGCGGTGGCGTTGCTGGGCACATTGGTGGTCAGCGCGTTGACACTGATTTTCGCCGGTGCCATCAGCTTTCTGTTGCACGAAGCGGAAAACCCCGGGGCTTCCCTCGACAAGTTCATGGGCGTGGTCGATCGCGCGCGCGGGCAATTGCCGCCGTTCATCGATGCCTATCTGCCCGCCAGTGCAGCGGAGTTTCGCGTGGCGATCGGCGAGTGGGTGAGCAAGCACCTCAGTGACTTGCAGTTGGTGGGCAAGGATGCGGCGCACATGTTCGTGACGTTGCTGATCGGCATGGTGCTCGGGGCGATCATTGCCCTGCAACGCATCCCGGACCTGACCAAACGCAAACCGCTGGCCGCGGCCCTGTTCGACCGCCTGCACCTGCTGGTGCAGGCGTTTCGCAACATCGTGTTCGCGCAGATCAAGATTTCCCTGCTCAACACCTTCTTTACCGGGATTTTCCTCGCGGTGGTGCTGCCGATGTTCGGCATCAAGCTGCCCCTGACCAAGACCCTGATCGTGCTGACCTTCCTGCTCGGCCTGTTGCCGGTGATCGGCAACCTGATGTCCAACACGCTGATCACGATCGTCGGCCTGTCGCTGTCGATCTGGGTGGCGCTGGCCGCGCTGGGCTACCTGATTGTCATCCACAAGCTCGAGTATTTTCTCAACGCGCGGATCGTCGGTGGGCAGATCAGTGCCAAGTCCTGGGAGTTGCTCCTGGCAATGCTGGTGTTCGAAGCCGCGTTCGGCCTGCCGGGGGTGGTGGCAGGGCCGATTTATTATGCGTACCTGAAGAGCGAGTTGAAGCAGGTCGGGATGGTTTGATCCGAGAGATGTAGCGCCTGATCTGACGCCATCGCCAGCAGGCTAGCTCCCACATTGGAATGCATTTCACTGTGGGAGCTAGCCTGCTGGCGATGGGGGCGACTCGGTTTCGGATCAGCCCATCGAACCGTAACGCTTGGCCGCCTCAATCGCCAGGCCACTGCCGATGCTGCCAAAGATATTCCCTTCCACATGCCGCGCATTCGGCAACATCGCCGAGACGCTGTTGCGCAGCGCCGGAATACCACTCGAACCCCCAGTGAAGAACACCGTGTCCACCTGATCGACCCGCACATCGGCGTCGGTCAGCAGCTGGGTGACGCTGTTGCGCACGCGTTCGAGCAGGTTATCGATGGCCGATTCGAACAGGGCACGGCTGAGCTCCACACTCAAGCCGGCTTCGATGCGATCCAGCGGTACGTGGCGGTGGTCTGCATGGGTCAGCTGGATCTTGGTCTCTTCGACTTCCATGGCCAGCCAGTGCCCGGCGCGCTGTTCGATCAGCTTGAACAGACGATCGATGCCGCCGGTGTCTTCGATGTCGTAGCGCATGCTGCCCAGGGCCAGCTGGGACTTCTGCGAATACACCGAGTTGATGGTGTGCCAGGTCGCCAGGTTCATGTGGTGGCTGGTGGGCATGTAGGCGCCGCTCTTCATCCGGCTGCCATAGCCGAACAGCGGCATCAGGCCCTGCAGGCTTAATTGCTTGTCGAAATCGGTCCCGCCGATGTGCACGCCGCCGGTGGCGAGGATGTCATCCTGGCGGTTATCCATGCCCCGACGCTGCGGCGACAGACGCACCAGCGAGAAGTCGGAAGTACCACCGCCGATGTCGACGATCAGTACCAGCTCTTCCTTCTCGATGGTCGACTCATAGTCGAACGCGGCGGCAATCGGTTCGTACTGGAAGGAGACTTCCTTGAAGCCGATCTTGCGCGCGACGTCCACCAGGGTGTCTTCGGCCTCTTTGTCGGCCATCGGGTCATCGTCGACAAAAAACACCGGACGGCCCAGCACCACTTCTTCGAATTCCCGACCGGCGGCGGTTTCGGCTCGGCTCTTGAGCTGGCCGATGAACAGGCCGAGCAGGTCCTTGAACGGCATCGCCGTGCCCAGGACGCTGGTGTCGTGCTTGATCAGCTTGGAGCCCAGCAGGCTCTTGAGCGAGCGCATCAACCGCCCTTCATAACCTTCCAGGTACTCGTGCAGCGCCAGCCGGCCGTACACCGGGCGGCGTTCTTCGATGTTGAAGAAGACCACCGAAGGCAGGGTGATCTTGTCGTCCTCCAGCGCGATCAGCGTTTCCATGCCGGGGCGCAGCCAGCCGACGGTGGAGTTTGACGTGCCAAAGTCGATGCCCACGGCACGGGCTGGAGATGCGTTGTTCATGTCTTTGCGGTTCCGGTTAAAAAACGGCCGCGCAGTGTATGTCAGTGCGCGACAGATTCGAAGGCCGACTATCTGCTAATTCCGGGAAACAATGTCTTGAAAGATGGCTCAACACCCCCAAACTACCCTGCATCAAGCTGGTAGCCGCGGAGCACCCGTAAGTCGCACCGCCCGCTGCCGATAAACTTCTTACGCGCCGCCCGGTCACAACCTTGAGATCGGTCTAACCTTGTGCTGCAAACACGTGCATGCTGGGGCAGGTGGCGCGATTTCGATAACGGATGGTGATTCCCGCGATGGACTTCAAAGACTATTACAAGATTCTCGGCGTGGAGCCGACAGCAGACGACAAGGCGATCAAGGCGGCCTATCGCAAGCTGGCGCGTAAATACCACCCCGATGTCAGCAAGGAAAAGGACGCCGAAGCCAAGTTCAAGGACGCCTCTGAAGCCTATGAGGCGTTGAAAAGCGCTGACAAACGCGCCGAATACGATGAATTGCGCCGCTATGGTCAGCATGGTCAACCGTTCCAGGGACCACCGGGCTGGCAGAGCCGTGGCGGTTTTGGCGGCGGTGGCCAGGACACCGGTGACTTCTCGGATTTCTTCAGCTCGATCTTTGGTAATCGTGGCCCTGGCTTCGGCGGGGCGGAATCACGTCGCAGCACCGGACGCCGAGGGCAAGACGTGGAGATGGAACTGGGCGTTTTTCTCGAAGAAACCCTGTCGACCGAGTCGAAGAAGGTCACCTTCCAGGTGCCGCAGTACAACCCGGCCGGCCAGCATGTGAGCAACACCAGCAAAAGCCTGAACGTGAAGATCCCGGCGGGTGTGACCGATGGTGAACGCATTCGCCTCAAGGGCCAGGGCGCTCCGGGAGTCGGCGGTGGTGCCAATGGCGACCTGTACCTGACCATTCGCTTTGCGCCACACCCGAAATTCGACGTCGAAGGCGAGAACCTGATCATCACCTTGCCCTTGGCACCGTGGGAACTGGCGCTGGGCACCGAAGTCGCCGTGCCCACCCTGACCGGCAAGATCAACCTCAAGGTCCCGGCGGGCAGCCAGAACGGCCAACGCATGCGCGCCAAGGGCCACGGTCTGATGAACAAGGCCGGCGAACGCGGTTACCTGTTCATCCAGTTCAAGGCCGTGATGCCCAAGGCCGCAGACGATGACGTCAAGGCGTTGTGGCAGGAACTGGCCAAGAAAGCCGCTTTCAACCCGCGAGAAAACTTCTGAACCCAGCGACGGAGTAGCCCATCATGAGCAGCCCCCTGATCGTTCAACTGGACCTGGCAGAATTCTGTGAGGCGACCGACCTGTCGGACGTCTACGTGATCGAAATCGTCGAACACGGCATCCTCGAACCTCAGGGCGGGCAGCCCAAGGACTGGCGCTTCACCGATTACGAACTGACCCTGGCCAGACGCGCCGCCAAGCTGCGGCGCGATCTGGAACTGGAATGGGAAGGGGTTGCGCTGGCGCTGGATTTGCTCGAGGAGGTCCAGCAATTGCGGGCGGAGAACCGGATGTTGAGGCAGCGGTTGGGGCGGTTGGTGGTGGAGTAGTTTGCCTTCGGGGTCTTCGTTGTTTGCTCCTAATTCTGGCTTCTAAAATATTTGCTGAGTTTTTGCAGGCTCACTGGTTGCTGCCGGCGTTTCAAATGCTTACTAAGGTCCGCTAGCTCCACTAGCTCCACACCATCACGACCTATATCAACTCCTTTTTCAATTTGATCTGGAGGAGTAGGAAGAGGGCGGGTGACAGGGTTAAAATACGTGTTTAGTGGTCCTTGATGATCAATTGGAACATTCCGTGTTGCAGGGTTCGTCGGCTTAAGAGATCTATTTAAGGGGGGACCAGGCAAGGCGGGAGGGACTGAGGGCAGCGGCAAGCTAAATTCAGTGAGGACTTGAGGCGATTTACCTATAGGAATCAGCTCGACCGTAGAAGACGTACGTCTTGGAGGTGTTAAAACCAGTCGGTTGGTTGATCCCGCGAAAAAGTTTGTTATATTTCCCCACCACTTCGAGGGGTTAAAATGCCCCGTCGGATCCGACCCCATCACCGGTTCCCCTTCACAATACGTATACGCATTCAACCCACCCGCCCCAAACGGACTCCAACTGTCCGGGCTATGAAAGCGCATCAACCGAGGGTTATAGACCCGATAACCATTGCCCAGAAAGTACCAACGGGATGCCTCGCGCAATTCACCATTAAACCCCAGGCCCGATACAACCTCATGTTCGGCTGACTGATGCCCATAAGCGGAATACGCCATGGGATTGTTTCTGCCACTGATAATTTCGCTGAGCACCGAGTTTTGCTGATCGGTGGCTAACAGGACGGTACGTTGCTGTTTGGGGGTATCGAGATTTGAGCGGCTCATGAAAAAACCTTCCCTGGTTGCGCTTGAGGGATATTCGTCTTCTTTCTACTCGCTATGACCGGGATGGGGAACTGGCAGATCTGATAGTGCACCGCTCCCGTAGGAGCTGCCGCAGGCTGCGATCTTTTGATTTTGCCGCTGCATTTTGGCGGCTGATAGAACGTTGAAGATCAAAAGATCGCAGCCTGCGGCAGCTCCTACAGGGGATTGCGTGGCAGCACTACAGTGAATAACGTGCCATCGGCCTCGTTGGAACTGACTTCTATCGTTCCGTGATGCGCATCCACCACTTCCTTGACGATAAATAACCCCAGGCCCAGGCTGGTCGACGGCTGCCCAAGCTCTTCGTCGGCGCTGCGCACCAGTGGATCGAAGATCGTGCCGATGGCGTTCGCGGGAATCGGCGCTCCGTAGTTATGGACCGTTATGCGAACCGCGGCGGGCTCGCCGTTGAGCGTGACCGTCACATCACGTTTGTTCGCACCGTGCTGCAACGCATTGCCAATCAGGTTTTGCAGCAACTGACCCAGCCTCCCGGCATCCCAGACCCCTCGAGTATCTCCCTCTACCCTGACCGTTGGATCGCACTCCGGGTTACCGGCGCAGGCTTCGGCAATCGCCGCGTGTGCGGCATCGGCAAGGTCCATGGGCTTGGGATCGATTGGCAGGCTCTTGCCCAGTCGACTGCGTACCAGCTCCAGTAGATCGCTGACCATCACCGCCATGTGCCGGGCACTGCGCGTAATGTTGTTCGCGCAGGCCAGCGCATCGCCTTCCAGCGATGTTTTACGCATCAGCAATTCAGTGGACATGCTCAGCGCCTGCAACGGCGCGCGCAGGTCGTGGCCGAGTATCGCCAGGAAGATATCCCGCGAGCGGTTCACCTGTTCGGCATAGGCGGCCGTGGATTCGGCGAGTGCTTCATCGATGGCTTCGTTGAAGCGGATCATGTCCTGGAAATAGGTCAGGTCCGGTGATTCCAGGCTGTCGACCCACAGGCGAATCACACAGGCCCGCAGGTGGCGGAATTCGCTGGTCATCTGCACCAGGTCGAAACCCACGGTATGCCGCAGCTCGCCATGGCTGGCACCGGCTTCGTCCAGGCTCGGGGTTTTCTCGGGGCCTTCACCCTTGGCCTTGGCCAGCTGTTCGCTGGCGGTTTGCGCGGTGGTCATGTCACGCGCGGCGGCCAACAGAATCGCCTTGGCATGGTCGCGCAAGGCTGCACTGTCCATGTTTTCGGCCGCCGGCGTGATGGTACTGGCGAACTGTTCCCATTCATCAACGATACGGTCCACGTGTTGCCTGATGAAGTCGGGGAGGCGCATGACCGGTTTCCTGCTGGGAATGTAGGGGGGATCTTAGCCTCTTTACCGCCGGGCAAAAACTACCGCTGAGGGATGGATCAGGTCCGGGGGCGATAGGGTGGTATCTATTTACTTTTCCGGTTCTCGAATTCGATCTTGCCCTGGGTCTTTTCTGGGTTGTTCCAGCAGGATTTTAATCTTTTGTTTTAGAGGCGGTTGAATAAGCTGGGGCACTACTCATCGCATAAGGATTTGCGAAAATGACTGTACTTTATTCGGATTATTTCGCTGAGAAAGTGCCAGCCCTGATAAAAAATGCTTCGGCTTCAAGGTTGGCATCGGTTACGCAACTGACGCCCGGTTTTCCGGACTGGTACATCAAGGCATCGGCGATTGATCGTCAATACTTGCAACAACTCATACAGGAGCGCTGGCGTTTACAAGATGTTGTTTCTGATGCGGTCGGTAATCTGCAAACCGACATCAATGAGTTTGCCAAGCCGTTACTGACCCAAGCCCTCAGCGACGAGCTGAACGTCGAACTGGATGTCAGCACGACTTCATTGCGCCTCTATGTTCCCGCCCCGCTCGGCATTGGCCTCGACACCCAGGCCAGCCGGCTCAGGCAATCGTCGTTGCTGGAAGCCGCCCTGCATAACTTTGAGTTGTCTGAAACCCTCGAAGGCGCCTTTCGCGACGGTTCAGGCATTTTCATCAAAGACTCTGAGGGGGAACTTCAGCGTCATGAGTGCAGTGTCGAAAAGTTCACCGCGTTGTGTCGCAAACTCGATATCGGCGCGCAGTATCAGCAACACATCAAGTCTCTGCTCAAGCCAGCTGTCACTGCCGATCGACAACTACTTGAACAACGGTTCATGGCCCATGAAAGGGCTGCTTTCAGTGAGTCCATGCTCATTGCGCTATTAAAAAACGATATCGACTCCTATACCTTCGGAAAACTGATCGAGCTGCGGGATGACCAGGACAGCATCCTGTACGAGGGCCGTCCATTGCAATGTCACCGGCTCTCATTGATGGGCACGCGGCTGACGGGCATTGTGCTGTTCAGTGCGCTGGCCGATCCCACGCTAATAAAACAGGCTCTCGAGGAGCTGGTTCCGGAGCAGCTGCAACACCTGATCGACTGGTCTCGTCGCCTGAAAATTTTGCCGGGGTATGAATATGACCAGTTCAAGACACTCCAGGCCTTTTTTGCCAATGGCCCGACCGGGGTGGTCGAGGAAATGGTTCGCCGTAACGATATCCATGAACAAAGTCGGCTGGACGGGACATTGATCGCCTACATCCCCGGCGACCCGGATCATCCGCTCAGGCAATACGACTCTTTCACCGACTTCATGAAGGAACTGACGAGCCAGTTGCGCTCGGCTCAGTACCAGGAGTTCTTCAGCCGGTTCGTGCCGCACAAGGACAAAGGGCGCTTCTTTGCACGGGTCAACGAGCGCTTCAGCACCTTTACCTGGACACAGCGCGAGCCGCTGGACATGGGCCCGTGGTGGCGCGAGACCGCCGTCGAGAACCCGGATGCCGAACCCATCACCAACCTGATCGAAGGCGATTTCTGGGGGCATTTCTGTGCCTGGCGCAGAGACAAGGCGATTGCCGATGCGCGACAGATCGCCGTACCCACGGGCGATGAAGACGCCACCGCGCGCTGGAAACGCCTGACCAGTTACCTGGACATTGGCTGGAACCTGTTCAACTTCGGCGCCATGTTGGTGCCGGGATTAGGCGAAGCCGTGCTGGCGGTGATGGTCGGCCAGATGATGCTTGAGACCCTGGAGGGTATCGAAGACTGGAGCAAAGGCGACAAGGAAGAGGCCGCGTCTCATCTCACCGCGGTTCTGATCAATTTCGCCCAACTGGCACTCATGGGCGCCGGGCATGTGTTACCAGGCGGCACGCCGGTGGCGGTCAAAGTGTCGCCTTTTATCGACCAACTGAAAAAGGTCGAGCTGCCTGATGGCAAAACCCGTCTGTGGAACCCTGATCTGAGTCCCTACGATCACAAAGTGTCGTTGCCCAACGACTCCAAACCCAACGAACGAGGACTGCATCGACACAACGGCCAGGACATCCTGGCACTGGATGGCAGGCATCTTGAGGTCAAGGAAGATCCGCAGACCGGTCAACCGCGACTCAGGCACCCGAACCGGCCGACAGCCTATCAGCCAAGAGTGGAACATAACGGTGCCGGTGCCTGGCACACCGAGCTCGATCGCCCGGTCGAGTGGGACAAGACCGAACTGATGCGGCGTCTGGGCCCTTCTGTCGATGCATTTTCCGATCAGACGCTGGAACAGATCCGTATCGCCAGCGGTGTCCAGGAAGATGTGCTGCGCAAGCTGCAAGTAGAGACACAGCCGCCACCGGCGGTGTTGGCCGACACCCTCAAGCGCTTCAAGGCGTATGCCGATGTGCGCACGCTGGTGGATCAAATACGGCTCAATCAGGTCGCGCCGCAATGGGCGGATCACCTGCCACCCTTGATGACAGAATTGCCGCGATGGCCCGAGTACAAAGCCATCGAGCTGTTCCGCGGGCCGGAGTTGTGGGGCGATTCCATCGTGCACGGCAACCAGAAAACTGTGCCTGCACACCGCGTGAAGCTGACTTTTGCGCAATTGAAGGCCGGCGAATTATCTGATCGCGTGCTGGACGCTTTCAGCGAAGAGGAGATCCAGCAGGTACTCGGTCGGGATATCGGCGAAGACCGGCAGGTGCAAATCGATGCCTTGCAGGAACGTCTGGCCATGTACTCAGAGGAGCAGAAAAAGCGACTCTTCGAGTCATTCTACAAGCACGCAGCGGTCGAGACCGACGCTAACGTGGCCTGGCTTCAGGACGCATTCCCGCAACTGCCGACCAGTGTCGCCAGGGAGCTGTTGGCGCAAGCCTCGCCAGAGGAACTGGCGGTGATGGCCGAGCGCAAGCGCGTACCGTTGCATCTCAAACATCAGGCTCGGGCGGCGTTGCTGGAGGTGCGGCTGAACCGCGCTTATGAGGGGCTTTTCCACGATGAACTGCAAGACCCGGACACTGAGCGCCTGGTTCTGCGAACGCTTGAGTCGCTGCCGGGCTGGTCTGCAGACGTGCGTATCGAGGTGCGCAACGGTACCGCGACAGGCGCGCTGGATGACAGTATCGGCGCGGCTGACGCCCCCATCCGCAAGGTGCTGGTCAAGAACGAAGAGGGTCTGTATGAGGCGCGCAATGCAGACGATCATGAGCTTCACGGCCCGGATAACTTCTTTGCCGCTGCCCTGCATGCCTTGCCCGATGCCGAACGCGAAGCGCTGGGCTATCAGATCAATCAATGGGAAACCCTCAAGCAATCCGTTCTGCGTTCTCCACTGAGCCACGACAGGTTCAGGTCGATCCTGGCGGACAATCCTTTGCGAAAACCGAAGTACGATCCCGATACCATGAAGTTGCGGGGGGGTATGCAAGGCTTCTCCCAACAACTTCGTCGAGTCGGCGGCCACCTGACTGCGCAAGCACGGCTCCAGTCGCTTCGCCCCGGCTGGAGCGAAACCGACATTCAAACCTTTCTGGAGCACAGCGACAGCGGGAGCACACCCGAGGAGCGAGTGGGGGCTCTTGAAGCCGAGTTCAATCAACTCAACAGCAGCTTTCGACGCTGGCTGGATTCACCCCTCGACTCGTTCAGCCTGAGCGCGGATGGCGTTTCACAATGGCAGTCGCGCAATAGTGTCTACAGGGCGATCAGAAGCTGCTGGCAACGCAACTGCCCCGTGGAGCTCGACGCCATGGGAAACCAGCGTGGATGGATCCTTGATCTAAGCAACATGCCCATGGGGCGGCATCTGGAAACGATGCCCAGGCTGCAAGCCAGTTTTGAGCATGTCACCCAGCTGAATCTGGCTGATACCGGATTGACCGATGCCCATGCCGGGTTTATCGAGCATTTCCCAAGACTGCGTTCCCTGAACATGAACAACAATGGCCTGACCCGCCTGCCAACTGCAGTAGGTCGCATGCAATCGCTGATCGCGCTGTACCTGGGCCACAACCGGATCGAATTGACGGTAGAGGCCGCGAACGCGCTGCGCGACCTCATCCGGCTCGAATCCATCGACCTGCGGGGCAATCCTCTGGGCCGGGTGCCGGACATCGGTCGTATGCCTTTGCTGCACACGTTGATCCTGGCGGACACCGGGATCAATACCTGGCCCGCGGGCCTGTTTTCCTTGCCGCGTTTGCGGCATTTGTTCGTGAACCTGCAGCGCAATGTCATCAGCGTTGTGCCTGAGGTGGTACCCGGTTCCGGGGAGGCGGAGTTGCTGGCGAGGACGTTGTTGAACCGAGAGCCGGAGTGGCTATCGCCAGAAAACCTGAATCAGCTCAGGGATTACACCCACTCCGTGGGCCTGGACCCTGATCGGCCTTATCCGTCCCGTGGCGTGCGCGACAGTCTCGACTGGGAGGCAGGCATGACGCGAGCGCAATGGGTTGACCGCCAGCCAATATGGAATGAGGTGGAAGATGAGATCGGTTCAGTGCCGTTTTTCGATCACATCAGACTGCTCACCCAATCCAGCCACTTTCAAAATGACCGAGCCTTCAGGGTGGATTTGACGGCCAAGCTCTGGCGAATGCTGGAGGCCATGGAAAAGAACAGCGAACTGCGCAAGCAGATTTTCACCATGGCGCGAGAGCCGATCAACTGTGTCGACGCCGGGGCGGCGCTGTTCAATGCCATGGGCCTTGAAGTGCTGATTCACGAAGCCTACGAGCTGGCCAATCCGAGCCTGGTCGAAGCCGAACTGGTGTCGCTGGCCAGGGGCAAATCCCGTCTGGATGAGCTGAGCCGCATCGCCCATAAGGAAATTGCCCGGCGACTGGAGAGCGGTGACAGCTTCATGCGGCTCGATGCGCAAGGAGTGGTCACCGGGTCCATCGATGAAGTCGAGACTCACCTGGCGTACATGACGGACCTCGCAAGCCGGCTGGATCTTCCATGGCAATCGCGGGACTTGCAATTCAGAGCCCTGTCGGGTGTCACCCAGGCGATGATCGATGACGCCTGCGCCCGTGTGCTGGCGCTGGAGGAGGGTGATTTGCTACGCGATTCGATTGTCGAACAGCCCTTCTGGGCCTCTTACATCCAGGGTTCCAATCGCGCTGCATTCAAGGCCATCCGGCGTCGACTCGATGCGACAACCGAGTTTTACATGGCGCTGGAGAGACGGGCGACCGAGTCTCTTTCCGTGCAGGAAAAAGCCCGGTTGAAAGAGGAAATCAGGGTGCTTGCGGCAGAACTCGGCAAGCCGGAAAGTGCGATCGCCCCCGGATGCGTCATGACCACCGAGGAGTATGAAACGGAAATGAACCTGCTCAATGCGCAGAGGCTGACGTTGCTCAAGACCCTGACCCAACAGGCGATGGACCGGGCAAAACTGCAACGGGTAGAAATCCCTTTCACCGTGAAACCCTGATGGTTGTTCCGGCATGAAGACTGACGACCTTCGTGCCGGCCCACCAAGTCGTACATAAGGATATGTACCATGCGAAGCAACCACCAAAGCACCCCGGAAACGAGGGCAATGTCACAGCCAGGATGCTGGATGAGGCATACGCCAAGGTCGTGGCGCTGGACGGTTCTGCTGAAGAGTTTCAGTCGCTGGTGGCAAAAGACTTCTGGAAGGACTTCGTGACGAACAAATACCGGCCGCCATTCGAAGCGCAGCGCGAACCTTATCAGGATCGCCTGGCCAATTTGCGAGACAGCCAGCAGGCTGGGGAATTGTCAGAGGCGCAGTACGAGGCGCAATCCGACGAACTGGACGCTCAGCTCCAGATCGAAGAGGCGTCGCTGATCGAGAAGCTCACTCGCGAGGAGTTGACGAGGCACCCGCTCTGATGTTGCAGCCGTAGCCAACCGACGAACAAAGGCCTGGATCTGCGCAAGCATCCAGGCCTTTTTCTTTGCCCGCTCAACCGATCAGAACAGGAAATAACGCTGGGCCATCGGCAACACGTCCGCCGGTTCGCACCACAGCAAAATGCCGTCCGCCTTGACCTGATAAGTCTGCGGATCGACCTCGATCTCTGGCAGGTAATCGTTGTGGATCAGGTCGGTCTTCTGCACCTCGCGGCAACCCTTGACCACGGCGATTTTCTTCTTCAAACCCAGGGCTTCGGCAAGCCCGGCCTCCTGCGCCGCCTGGCTGATAAAGGTCAGGCTGGTGGCGTGCAGCGAGCCGCCATAACTGGCGAACATCGGACGGTAGTGCACAGGTTGCGGCGTTGGAATCGAGGCGTTGGCATCCCCCATCAGGCTGGCCGCGATGGCGCCGCCCTTGAGGATCAGCGTTGGCTTGACCCCGAAGAACGCCGGGCGCCAGAGCACCAGGTCAGCCCATTTACCCACCTCGATCGAGCCCACTTCATGGCTGATGCCATGGGTGATCGCCGGGTTGATCGTGTACTTGGCGATGTAACGTTTGGCGCGGAAGTTGTCGTTGCCTTCACCGTCCTGGGGCAACGGGCCGCGCTGCTTTTTCATCTTGTCGGCGGTTTGCCAGGTGCGCGTGATCACTTCACCGACGCGGCCCATGGCCTGGCTGTCGGAGCTGATCATCGAGAACGCGCCGAGGTCGTGGAGGATGTCTTCGGCGGCGATGGTTTCGCGGCGGATGCGGCTTTCGGCGAAGGCCACGTCCTCGGCAATGCTCGGGTCCAGGTGGTGGCAGACCATCAGCATGTCGAGGTGTTCGTCGATGGTGTTGCGGGTGAACGGCCGGGTCGGGTTGGTCGAACTCGGCAGCACGTTGGCAAAGCCGCAGGCCTTGATGATGTCCGGCGCGTGGCCGCCGCCCGCACCTTCGGTGTGGTAGGTGTGGATGGTACGGCCCTTGAAGGCGCCGAGGGTGGTTTCGACGAAGCCCGATTCGTTGAGGGTGTCGGTGTGGATCGCCACCTGCACGTCGTACTGATCGGCGACGCTCAGGCAGTTGTCGATACTGGCCGGGGTGGTGCCCCAGTCTTCGTGGAGCTTGAGGCCAATGGCGCCGGCCTTGACCTGTTCGATCAGCGGCTCGGGCAGGCTGGCGTTGCCCTTGCCGGTCAGGCCGATGTTCATCGGGAAGGCGTCGGCGGCCTGGAGCATGCGCGCCAGGTGCCACGGCCCCGAGGTGCAGGTGGTGGCGTTGGTCCCGGTGGCAGGCCCGGTGCCGCCGCCGATCATGGTGGTGACGCCGCTCATCAGCGCTTCTTCGATCTGCTGCGGGCAGATGAAGTGGATGTGTGTGTCGATGCCGCCGGCGGTGAGGATCATGCCTTCGCCGGCGATCACTTCGGTGCTGGCGCCGATGGCGATGTCGACGTTGGGCTGGATGTCCGGGTTGCCGGCTTTGCCGATCGCGGCGATGCGCCCGTCCTTGAGGCCGACGTCCGCCTTGACGATGCCCCAGTGGTCGATGATCAGCGCGTTGGTGATCAGGGTGTCGACCACTTCGGCAGCCAACAGTTGGCTCTGGCCCTGGCCGTCACGGATAACCTTGCCGCCACCGAACTTCACTTCTTCGCCGTAGGTGGTGAAGTCTTTTTCCACTTCGACCCATAGCTCGGTGTCGGCCAGGCGGACCTTGTCACCGACGGTGGGGCCGAACATGTCGGCGTAGGCTTGTCTGGAGATTTTCATGCGCTTGCCTTGGGATTCAATTGATTTCGAGACCGCTCGCGTTGCTCGCTATCGCTGGCAAGCCAGCTCCTACAATTGGCATTCCAACATGGAAATACCAATGAAATACGATCCCTTGTAGGAGCTGGCTTGCCAGCGAAGGGGCCGGTGCGTGCACTACATAATTCAGAGGTCGCCCATGATCCGCCCGGCAAAGCCGAACACCCGCCGATGCCCGGCCAGGTCGACCAGCTCGACTTCGCGGCTTTGCCCCGGCTCGAAGCGCACGGCGGTGCCGGCGGGAATGTTCAGGCGCATGCCGCGACTGCTGGCGCGGTCGAAGGTCAGGGCGTCGTTGGTTTCGAAGAAGTGGTAGTGCGAGCCGACCTGGATCGGTCGGTCGCCGCTGTTGGCCACCTTCAAGCTGACCGTGCGGCGGCCGACGTTGAGTTCGATGTCGCCGGGCTGGATCTGGTATTCACCGGGAATCATCAATGGGCTCCCTGGAGAATCTTGTAGTAAAGGGCGGTTGGCTTGTAGAGGCCGCTCGGATCGCAGGCGTAGTCGGGGATTTCGCCGGCGCGGGTGTAACCCAGGGCCTTGTAGAAATCCTCGGCAGGGGAGCCGGCCTCGGTATCGAGGTAGAGCATGCCGCGCTTGTGCTGCAGGGCCGCCTGCTCCAGCGCACTCATCAATTGCTGGCCCAGGCCACGGCGCCTGGCGTGCTCGCGCACCAGCAGTTTCTGCACTTCGGCGCGGTTCAGGCCATTGGCTTTCTGGCACAGGGTCAGCTGTACGCTGGCCTGCACCTGCTCGTCCTTGACCACCACCCACAGCAGGACGTTGCCCTTGTTCAGGTTCTCCTGGACTTCATCGAAATAGGCGCGGGCTTGCGTCGCGTCCAGATTCGCCATGAAACCGACACTGGCGCCATAGCCGACGGCGTCGAGCAGCAAATCGATCAAACCCTGACGATAGTGCGCAAAGCTTTCAATGTTGACGCGTCGCAATTGGGCGGCGTTCATCGCGTTACTCCTTGTTGGCGGGCGGCGGTTCGGCGCCAGGATTGAGCATCAGTTGCATGAAGGTCAGGTCCAGCCAGCGACCGAACTTGGTACCGACCTGCGGCATTTGACCTGTGGTTTTGAACCCGACGCGTTCATGCAGACGAATGGAAGCGGCGTTGCCGCTTTCGATGGCGGCGACCATCACATGTTTGTCGCAAAGCCTGGCGCGCTCGATCAGCACGTCCATCAATTGTGGGCCCAGGCCATTGCCGCGCTGGTCGCTGCGCACGTAGACAGAGTGCTCGACCGTGTGGCGGAAACCATCGAACGGCCGCCAGTCACCAAACGAAGCGTAGCCCAGCACGCTGTTCTCGCCGTCGACGATCACCAGGATCGGATAAGCCTGGGATTGCCGGGCGCTGAACCAGGCCTGGCGGTTGCCGAGGTCCACGGCCTGTTCGTTCCAGATCGCCGTGGTATTGAGCACTGCATCGTTGTAGATATCGCGGATCGCCGGCAGATCGGCATGCACCGCATCGCGGATGTGATAAGTCATGGCGCGTCCTCAGGCGATGGGTTGGTGGACGGTGACCAGTTTGGTGCCGTCGGGGAAGGTGGCTTCCACCTGGATCTCCGGGATCATTTCCGGGATGCCTTCCATCACTTGTTCGCGGCTGAGCAGGGTGGTGCCAAAGTGCATCAGCTCGGCCACGGTCTGGCCGTCACGGGCGCCTTCGAGCAGCGCCGCGGAAATGTAGGCCATGGCCTCCGGATAATTGAGTTTCACGCCGCGGGCCAAACGCCGCTCGGCGACGAGGCCGGCGGTGAAGATCAGCAGCTTGTCTTTTTCGCGTGGGGTCAGGTCCATCGTTGGAATCCATCTGGGCAGATAAAAAATCGGATCTGTAAATACATCACCTGTAGGAGCTGGCTTGCCAGCGAAGCTTTTTGGCGTCATTGAGTACGCCTTCGCTGGCAAGCCAGCTCCTACAGGGGGAGCGGTGTTCAGGTGCTCCATATTCTGGGTGGCATGGCTTCTCGGCCGAGCAGTGCAGGGCGCAACAAACGCCATAAATCAATCAGCCAGCCTCGTGCCAGCAGGGCTTCATTGGCCAGGCAACGGGCTACGAGCAAACCCGGCAACTGGGTCAAATCCCCGCGCACATCATTGGTCAAAGAACGGCAACGCTCCAGCAAATCACTATCGATTTCCCCGGTCACCAGCAGGGTGGCAAACACCGGTTGCCCATCCAGCCCGATCGGCGAATCGAGCAAACCGTCACCGCCCACAATGCGCTGGCGTTCGTGCCAGAGCAACTGGCCGTCGCGGCGGATGTCCAGTTGCGCCTGGAAATGCCCGAGATCGAAACGCTCGCCGCTGGCCGGGCGCCCCAACGCCACTACATCCCAATAGAACAGCCGCGCATCACCTTGCAGGTCAATGGAGGTGCTGAGCTCGGCCCGGGCATCGCTGAAGATGATCGTCTCTTGCGGCAGCCATTCCAGTGTCGCGCCGGGGGCCACTTTCAGGTCGAGTTTCTGATAAGCCGGCCCTGTCGCGCGATACCACTTGGCCGCGCCGGGGCTGGTGATTTGCGCCCACGCCGCGCGGCCGACGCTGGCGCTGATGTCCAGCCGGTCACCACCGGCAATTCCGCCTGGCGGATGCACGATGATGTGCTGGCACACCTCGGGCCCTTCGGCATACAAGTGCTTCTGCACCCGCAGCGGGCCTTTGTGCCGTCGCTGAACCGGGCGCGTGCTGTCGCCGAAGCGGGCGTAGCCCAGCTCCAGTTCGGCATGCCAGCTCGGGGTAAACAGGGCAGTGGGAAGTGGTAGATTCATGGCTTCTAATTATCGTTAGGACGCTACAGATTAGATCGTAACCAGGCCGCGTACACCTTCGGCTTCCATGTTTTCGCCGCGGCCCTGCTGCACGATTTCGCCGCGCGACATCACCAGGTACTGATCGGCCAGTTCGGCAGCGAAGTCGTAGAACTGCTCTACCAGCAGGATTGCCATGTCACCACGGGCGGCGAGCTTTTTGATCACGGCGCCGATTTCCTTGATCACCGACGGCTGGATGCCTTCGGTGGGCTCGTCGAGGATCAGCAGGCGTGGACGGCTGGCCAGCGCCCGGCCAATCGCCAGTTGTTGCTGCTGGCCGCCGGACAAGTCGCCGCCGCGCCGTTGCTTCATCTGCAACAGCACTGGAAACAGCTCATAGATGAACGCCGGGACTTCCTTGGCTTCACTGCCGGGAAAACGCGACAGGCCCATCAGCAGGTTTTCCTCCACGGTCAGCCGGCCGAAAATTTCCCGGCCCTGGGGCACATAGGCGATGCCGGCATGCACTCGCTGGTGCGGCTTGAACGTGGTGATCGGCTTGCCCTCCCAACTCACAGCGCCGTCCTTGGCCGGCAGCAGGCCCATCAGGCACTTGAGCAAGGTGGTCTTGCCCACGCCGTTACGGCCCAGCAGGCAGGTGACTTCGCCGACCTTCACGTCAAACGTCAGGCCGCGAAGGATGTGGCTACCGCCGTAGTATTGGTGCAGCTTGTCGACTTGCAGCATTCTCAAATCCTCCTCAATCCCTTGTAGGAGCTGGCTTGCCAGCGAAGCTTTTGGCGTCATTCAGTACGCCTTCGCTGGCAAGCCAGCTCCTACAGGTTCGGTGTTCGCAAAACTCAGCGACCGAGATACACGTCGATCACCCGTTCGTTTTCCTGCACCTGTTCCAGCGACCCTTCCGCCAACACGCTGCCCTGGTGCAATACGGTGACGTGGTCGGCGATCGAACCGACGAAGCCCATGTCGTGTTCCACCACCATCAGCGAATGCTTGCCGGCCAGGGTCTTGAACAGTTCGGCGGTGAATTCGGTTTCGGCGTCGGTCATGCCGGCCACCGGTTCATCGAGCAGCAGCAGTTGCGGGTCTTGCATCAACAGCATGCCGATTTCCAGGAACTGCTTCTGGCCGTGGGACAGCAAGCCGGCGGGACGATTGACCGAAGCGGTCAGGCGAATGGTGTCGAGCACCTCGGCGATACGGTCCTTCTGTTCGCCACTCAAGCGCGCCCGCAGACTGGCCCACACCGACTTGTCGGTTTTCTGCGCCAGCTCCAGGTTCTCGAACACACTCAAGGCCTCGAACACGGTCGGTTTCTGGAACTTGCGACCAATGCCGGCCTGGGCAATCTGCACTTCGCTCATTTGCGTCAGGTCCAGGGTCTCGCCGAACCAAGCCTTACCATGACTGGGGCGGGTCTTGCCGGTGATCACGTCCATCAGCGTGGTCTTGCCCGCGCCGTTGGGCCCGATGATGCAGCGCAATTCACCGACGCCGATGTACAGGTTCAAGTCGTTCAGTGCCTTGAAACCATCGAAGCTGACGCTGATGTCTTCGAGGGTCAGGATGGTGCCGTGGCGGGTGTTCAGGCCCGGACCGGCGCGTTGGCCGAGGCCGATGACATCGCGGCTGGTGCCGGCGTCCTTGTTCGGCTCCACGGGGAAAAACGCCGGTTCGAGCATGAATTCAGCGGTCGCAGTGACTCTCATTGTTCACCTCTTTTCTTCAGCAAGCCGATCACGCCCTTGGGCAGGTACAGGGTCACGACGATGAACAGCGCGCCGAGGAAGAACAGCCAGTATTCCGGGAAGGCCACGGTGAACCAGCTCTTCATGCCATTGACCACGCCGGCGCCGAGCAACGGACCAATCAAGGTGCCGCGACCGCCGAGGGCGACCCATACAGCTGCTTCAATAGAGTTGGTCGGCGACATTTCACTTGGGTTGATGATGCCCACCTGCGGCACGTACAACGCACCGGCCAGGCCGCACAGCACCGCGCTCAACACCCACACGAACAGCTTGAATCCACGCGGGTCGTAGCCGCAGAACATCAGGCGGTTCTCCGCGTCGCGCAGGGCGGTCAGCACTCGGCCGAACTTGCTCTGCGCCAGGCGCCAACCGATGTACAGGCTGGCCACCAGCAGCAGCACCGTGGCGAAAAACAGCACCGCGCGGGTGCCAGGTTCAGTGATGCCAAAGCCGAGGATGGTGCGGAAGTTGGTGAAGCCGTTGTTGCCGCCAAACCCGGTTTCGTTGCGGAAGAACAGGAGCATGCCGGCGAAGGTCAGGGCCTGGGTCATGATCGAGAAATACACGCCCTTGATCCGCGAGCGGAAGGCGAAGAAGCCGAACACCAGCGCGAGCAATCCTGGCGCCAATACCACCAGACACATGGCCCAGAGAAAGCTGCTGGTGCCGGTCCAGTACCAGGGCAATTCGCTCCACGACAGGAACGTCATGAAGGCCGGCAAGCCATCGCCGGAGGCCTGGCGCATCAGGTACATGCCCATGGCATAACCGCCGAGGGCGAAAAACAGGCCGTGACCCAGGGACAGCAGGCCGGCATAACCCCAGACCAGGTCCAGCGCCAGGGCCACGATGGCGTAGCACAGGATCTTGCCCACCAGGGTCAGCGTGTAGGCGGAGACGTGCAGCGCACTGTCGGCTGGCAACAGCGAGAGCAGCGGCAACGCCAGCAGTAAAGCGAGGATTACAGCGCCGACGGCCATCGTGACTTTCGGGCCGGCTTTTTGTGTCGCGGTAACGAGCAGGGGCTGGTTCATCAGTCGATCACCCGTCCTTTCAGTGCGAAGAGGCCTTGCGGACGTTTCTGGATGAACAGAATGATCAGCGCGAGGATGAGGATCTTGCCGAGCACGGCACCGATTTGCGGTTCGAGAATCTTGTTGGCGATCCCAAGGCCGAACGCGGCCAGAACGCTACCGGCCAGTTGCCCGACACCGCCGAGCACCACCACCAGGAACGAGTCGATGATGTAGCTCTGACCGAGGTCCGGGCCGACGTTGCCGATCTGGCTGAGCGCCACGCCGCCGAGGCCGGCAATGCCCGAGCCGAGGCCGAAGGCGAGCATGTCGACGCGCCCGGTGGGCACGCCGCAGCAGGCCGCCATGTTGCGATTCTGGGTGACGGCGCGCACGTTCAGGCCCAGGCGCGTCCTGTTGAGCAGCAGCCAGGTCAGCACCACCACGAACAGCGCGAACGCGATGATCACAATGCGGTTGTACGGCAGCACGAGGTTGGGCAGCACCTGGATCCCGCCCGACAACCACGCCGGGTTGGCCACCTCGACGTTCTGCGCGCCGAAGACCAGGCGCACCAGCTGGATCAGCATCAGGCTGATGCCCCAGGTGGCGAGCAGGGTTTCCAGCGGGCGACCGTAGAGGTGGCGAATCACCGTACGCTCCAACGCCATGCCGATCGCTGCGGTGACGAAAAACGCCACCGGCAACGCAATCAGCGGATAGAACTCGATGGCCTGCGGGGCGAAGCGCTGGAACATCAACTGCACCACGTAGGTCGAGTAGGCACCGAGCATCAGCATCTCGCCATGGGCCATGTTGATCACACCGAGCAGGCCGAAGGTGATCGCCAGTCCCAAGGCGGCGAGCAGCAGGATCGAGCCTAGGGACATGCCGCTGAAGGCCTGGCCAAGGAGTTCGCCAACTAGCAATTTGCGTTTGACCTGGGCGAGGCTGGTTTCGGCGGCGGTGCGCACATTCGCGTCGGTTTCAACGCCCGGCTCCAGTAGATTTTCCAGGCGGGTACGGGCCAGCGGATCGCCGGTTTCGCCGAGTAAACGGATGGCGGCGAGTCGCACGGCCGGATCGGCGTCTACCAGTTGCAGATTGGCCAGGGCCAGGCTGAGGGCGGCGTGAACGCTCTCGTCCTTCTCGCCCGCCAATTGCTGGTCAAGGAATTTCAGCTGCGCGGGTTTGGCGCTTTTCTGCAATTGCTGCGCGGCGGCCAGACGGATTTTGGCGTCGGCGGCGAGCAATTGGTGGCTGGCCAATGCGGTGTCGATCAGACCTCGCAGGCGGTTGTTCAGGCGCAAGGTTTTCGGTTGGCCGTCGATGGTCAATTCGCCTTGTTGCAGGGCGTTGATCAGCTCGATTCGGGCCGGATCGGGCTGCGCGGCCCAGTTTTCCAATAGTTTGGCTTGCTGCACGGGATTGGCGGCGACGAAGACTTCGGCGTCACCGGCGTGGGAGGCCATCGGCAGCAAAAGTGCAATGGCAAGGATGAAGCGGTAAAGGGCGGTGGGCATATGTATGGCCTTGCGCGGACTAAATGTGGGAGCGGGCTTGCTCGCGAAAACGGTGTGTCAGTCACATTGATGTTGGATGTGCCGCCGTCTTCGCGAGCAAGCCCGCTCCCACAGGGATTTGTGCTGGCCTCAGGTACAGAAGCCAGCATCCAGCGATCAGTTGCTCTTCACCGCATACTCCGGCTTCTTGTCGTTGCCCGGAATGAACGGGCTCCACGGCTGGGCGCGGATCGGCCCTTCGGTCTGCCACACCACGTTGAACTGACCGTCGGCCTGGATCTCGCCGATCATCACCGGCTTGTGCAGGTGGTGGTTGGTCTTGTCCATGGTCAGGGTGTAGCCCGACGGCGCGGCAAAGGTCTGGCCGCCCAGGGCTTCGCGGACCTTGTCGACGTCGGTGGACTTGGCTTTTTCAGCGGCCTGCGCCCACATGTGGATGCCGACGTAAGTGGCTTCCATCGGGTCGTTGGTCACGGCTTTGTCGGCACCCGGCAGGTTGTGTTTCTTCGCGTAGGCTTTCCAGTCGGCGACGAATTTCTTGTTCGCCGGGTTCTCCACCGACTCGAAGTAGTTCCACGCCGCCAGGTTGCCCACCAGTGGCTTGGTGTCGATGCCGCGCAGTTCTTCTTCGCCCACCGAGAACGCCACGACCGGCACGTCGGTGGCTTTCAGGCCCTGGTTCGCCAGTTCCTTGTAGAACGGCACGTTGGAGTCGCCATTGACGGTCGAGATGACCGCGGTCTTGCCGCCGGCCGAGAACTTCTTGATGTTGGCGACGATGGTCTGGTAGTCGCTGTGACCGAACGGGGTATAGACCTCTTCGATGTCCTTGTCGGCCACGCCTTTGGAGTGCAGGAACGAACGCAGGATCTTGTTGGTGGTGCGCGGGTAGACGTAGTCGGTGCCCAGCAGGAAGTAGCGCTTGGCGCCGCCACCTTCTTCGCTCATCAGGTATTCAACCGCCGGGATCGCCTGCTGGTTTGGCGCGGCACCGGTGTAGAACACGTTCGGCGACATCTCTTCGCCTTCGTACTGCACCGGGTAGAACAGCAGGCCGTTGAGTTCTTCGAACACCGGCAACACCGATTTGCGCGAGACCGAAGTCCAGCATCCGAACACCACGGCGACCTTGTCCTGGGTCAGCAGCTGCCGGCCTTTCTCGGCGAACAACGGCCAGTTCGACGCCGGGTCCACCACCACCGCTTCGAGCATCTTGCCGTTCACGCCACCCTTGGCGTTGATCTCGTCGATGGTCATCAGCGCCATGTCCTTGAGCGACGTCTCGGAGATCGCCATGGTGCCGGACAACGAATGCAGGATACCGACCTTGATGGTCGCGGCGGCCTGGACTGTCCAGGTCATGCCCATCGCGGCAATGCTTGCCGTGAGTGTGAAAGCCTTGATCAAGCTGCGACGCTTCATTGTGCGATCTCCATGAACTTATGAATTTTTTGATTGGCAGATGCGGACTACTGAAGAGGCTTTAGCAAAGGCTGTGCCCGGTCGGAAAAAGGCAGGGAAATGTCGTGTTAGAGCGGTTGTGCGGATATTTTGCGCACCATCAAGGCACGCGGCGGACGTGCTGGTGCGTTGAGATGCGCCAGATTGGGGCGTGATGAGGAGGGAGGACGGGCAAGCACGGTTCGTTGCTTGCCCAGGTATCGCTCAGGCTGCCGAATCGGGTTCAGCTTGCCGGTTGAGGCGTCCCAACAGGAGCTTGTCCAGCACCCACACCACCACCAGTGATGCCCCCACCAAGGGGAAAGCTACGGCCAGGGCGAACATGATCACCATCGCGGTTTTCCATTTCGGCAGGTCGTGACGCAGCGGCGGCACACCGAATTTGCCTTGCGGACGACGCTTCCACCAGATCACCACGCCGCTGACCGCACTGAGCAGAATCATCAGGCAGATCAGCAGGACGATGATCTGGTTGAGCGTGCCGAACATCTTGCCTTCGTGCAGCATCACGCCGATTTCCGTGGCGCGGGCGACGGCGCCGTAGTGCTCGTAACGTACGTCGGCGAGCACGTTGCCAGTGTATTGATCGACATGCAGGGTGGCGTCGTTGCGTGGGTCATCGGCGAACACGGCGATGGTGAACACGCCGGTGGCCGTGGTCGGGAACGTGATGCTGTAGCCGGGCTCGACCTTGCGTTGCACGGCGATGTTCTGCACGTCCTGCAGGCTGATGGTCGGCGCGGCCGGACCGGATGGCGCTGCACCGTGGGCCATGTGTTCGGCGTGGTCGCCGGACATGGGCATCGGTGTATTTTCCATGGCCCACGGCACGGTCTGGCGGGTGGCGCTGTTTAGACTGCGCGCTTCGACGTCGGACTTGGGCACGTTATCCCACATCGCTGCCGGAAAGACGTTCCAGACGGCGGCGTACTGTTGGCCCCAGAAGCCGGTCCAGGTCATGCCGCTTAGCAGCATTACCAGCAGCAATGAGGCGCCCCAGAAACCGGTGACGGCGTGCAGGTCACGCCACAGCACCCGGCCTCGACTGCTCAGGCGTGGCCAGAGAATGCCCGCGGCCTGACCACGTGGCCACCACAGGAACACCCCGGACACCACCAGCACCACCCCCCAACCCGCGGCCAGTTCCACCAGTCGGTCACCGACGGTGCCGATCATCAGCTCGCCATGAATCGCCCGCGCGACCGCCTGCAGGTTCTTCTTGGCGTCTTGTTCGCCGAGGATGTCGCCGTGGTAAGGGTCGACGAACACGTTCAGCTCGGTACCTTCGTTGAGCACGACAAACTGGGCACTGCGCTCGGCGTTGATCGGCGGCAGGTACTGTTTGATCGTGCCTTGTGGATACGCGTCTTTCACCCGCTTGAGCAGGTCGTCGGCTGGAACGGTGTGGTGGCCGGCCGGGACGTTGAGCAGGCTGCTGTACATCAATGAATCGAGCTGCGGCTTGAACAGGTAGATGGTGCCGGTCAGCGCCAGCATCACCATGAATGGCGCAACGAACAATCCGGCATAGAAATGCCAGCGCCAGGCCAGGTTGTAGAAATTCACTTTGGGCTGTTTCATCACGTGTGCTCCGCTTGGCTTGGATCTTTTAGTTGTTTGTTTGCGGTTGCTGCGCAACCGATCGCGAGCAAGCTCGCTCCTACAGGGGAGCGGGCTTGCCTGCGGGGCTCTTAAAAGCTCATATCCACCTTCGTCCAGAGCGTGCGCCCCGGTTCCTTGATGGCTTGCGGGTCATTGGCCGGGTAGCCGAACCCGGCGTTGCCGGCCAGGTTCAAGTGTTCGGCGTAGGCCTTGCCGAACAGGTTGTCGATGCCGCTGCTGACCTTCCAGTGCTGGTTGATCCGATAGGCACCGTTGAGCGAGAACACGCCAAAACCCGGGGTCTTGTCGAAGTCCTTGCCGACCACGTTGCCTTTGTTCTGGTCGATGCGGTTTTGCGCGGCAACCACTCTCCACAGTGCGCCGGCGCTCCAGTTGTCTTCGCTGTAGGTCAGGCCGAAACGGGCATCCAGCGGCGGCATTTGCGGCAATGCACTGCCATCGCTGCTGTTCTTGCCCCAGGCGTAGGCCAGGGTGGCGTCGGCTTTCCAGTGTTCGGTAAGTTTGTAAGCAGCTCCCAGTTCGCCACCCATGATTCGCGCGTCGATGTTCTCGGCTTGCGAAGTCATCCCCATCATCCCGGGCGTGTAGTTGAACAGGATGTAATCGCGCACCTGGCCGACGTAAGCCGAGGCCCAGGCATCGAGGTCTTCGGTCTTGTACTGCAGGCCGAAGTCGAGCTGGGTGGTTTTCTCCGGCTTGATCGAATCGAAGGCATTCACCGATCCGGCGGGGCCTGAGTTGGGCGAAAACAGCTCCCAGTAATCCGGGAAGCGTTGGGTGTGACCGAGGCCCGCGTACAAAGTAGTCGGGCTGTCGGCGAGGTCGTGTTCGTAGCGAATGAAACCGCTGGGCAGCGTGTCGGCACGTGTGTCGTCAGCGGTTGGATTCGGGCGGGTCATCATCCCCGAACCGAGGGTTTGCCGATAATCCTTGGCCGAAGCGCGGTCCAGTCGTGCGCCGGTGATGAGTCGGTCGCGATCGGCGGCGTACCAGGTCAGTTCGCTGAACACCCCGTAGTTGTGGAAGTCGGCGTCCTTGGTGTACGGCTGGTCCTTGTAGGTGTCGATACCCATGGCGCTGCGTTGGCGGTGTTCGTTGGTCTGCGCATCGATGCCGCTGATCAACTGTACATCGGCCCAGCGCCAGGTGGCCTTGATTCGCGCGCCGAGGGTACGACGGTCGACGTTGGACGCCATGGGGCCGGCCATCATCCCTGTGCCAGACGGCGTGCGCAGGGTGTAGTTGTCCATCACATGGTCGGCGTAGTTGTAATAGACCTGCGCCTCGAGCTTTTCCAGCACGTCGCTGATGTTGGACTTCTCGAAGCGCAGCCCGAGGCTCTCGCGCTTGAACTGCGAACCGTCCATGCCGCGTCCGGCGTAACGCGCCTCGCCATCACCCTTGCCGGCGGTCAGCTCCAGCAAGGTATCGGCGTCCGGGGTCCAGCCAAGCGCGACGTCGCCGTTCCATTTGTCATAACGCGATGCCACGGTGTCGTTGTTGCCATCCTTGTAGTCGTCGGCCTGGGCGGTGTTGCCGATCACCCGCACGTAGCCCGACGGGCCGCCGGCAGCGGCGTCCACCACTTTGTCGAAACGGCCGTTGGAACCGGCCAGCACACTGGCGTTCACCCGCGTGCCGAGTTCGCCGAAACTTTCCGGTTCGCGATCGAAGAGGATGGTACCGGCCGAAGCCCCCGGTCCCCAGAGCACGGTTTGCGGGCCTTTGATGACGGTCAGCTTGTCGTAGGTTTCCGGGGAGATATATGAAGTCGGTGCATCCATCCGCCCAGGACAGGCGCCGAGCATCATGCCGCCGTTGGTGAGGATGTTCAGGCGCGAGCCAAACATGCCGCGCAACACCGGGTCGCCGTTGGTGCCGCCATTGCGCACCTGGGCGAAGCCCGGAATGGTTTTCAGGTAATCGGAACCGTCGCTGGCCGGCACAGGCTGGCGCGGGTCCTTGGGGTTGGTGACGATGGTCAGAGGCGAGCTCGGGGCAATGGCGGTAATGACCGTCGGGCTCAGTTCTTCACTATGACCTGCGTGTTCATCGGCCAGCGCGGAGGGCGCCAGCAAGGCACCGCACAGGAGGGCGGTGGCGTGCCTGAATCGAATGCTGGATTCGTTCAGGGCACGGGAGGCCTGGGCAACGCTCAGGCATGGGACAGCAGAAAACCTGGACATGACAATTTCCATCGAACAGTCGTAAACGACACGGCCGACAACCTGAAGCTGTTCGCTAAACCGTGTGAAATCAGAGGTGATTGTTTACGCGACGACGGGCGGGGCGCGGGTGCGGGCGCCGGGGAAGAAGGTTTGCCGGGCATGGCCCAGGCGCGGGGATGGGGTGGTGAAAGTGTTGGCGGGCGGGGTGTCGAACGCGGTGAACGAGCCGCCACCGGTGAGCGCCGGGCAGTTGAACAGCAGGCTGCAATAGCCGCATTTTTCCCAGAGTGCATGGTGCCCGGACGCAGGCGGGCAATGCTCGGCAGCCGCTGGTGCGCCGTGATCGGCGTGCTCCATCGCCGACATGTCCATGCTCATGTCCATCGACATGTTCATGGAGGTCGAGGCGTGCTGATCCATCGGCATCGACTGAGAAATCAGCGGACCGATAAAGATCATCAACATGGCGAACAGGCTGATCCAGCTGCCGCGCGTCAGGCTCAATGGCTGACGACGGTGGGCGGATGTCCTGGTGCCTGGCGGGCGCATGGGCGGCCTGAGCTCAGTGGGTTACTGAACGTGTGCGTGCTTTTGCGTGGCCTCGGGCGCCTGCTTCTGCACCGCCACTTCGACAGTCACGTCACCGGACTTCTCGAAATGCAGGGTAAGAGGGAAGCGCTTGCCATCGCTGAGCAGGCTGCGGTCTTTCAACCCCAGCAACATGACGTGGTAGGCCATCGGTGCAAAGGTGACGTCGCCGCCGGCGGGGATCTCCACGCTGGGCACCTGCTGCATTTTCATCAGGTCGTTTTGCATCAAGTGCTCATGCAGTTGCGCTTCGCCCGAGATCGGTGAGTCGACACTGAGCAGGCGGTCGGCTGTGTTACCCGCGTTATGGATCACGAAATACGCGGCGACGTTGGGTGCATTGGGCGGCAGCTCCTGCGACCACGGGTGAGCGATTTCCAGTGCGCCGACCTTGTATTCGTGGGCATTGGCAAAGCAGGCAGGCAGCAGCAACGCGGCCAGAACGATGAGTCTGTTCAACATGGCAGTTCTCCAGGTGATTCAAAACGCAGGTCAATTGCGAGAAGTCATCACACCAGAGGGGAGGCGCGGGGGTTGAGGCTGGGCCATTGCTGGCGGGGTGTCGGGGTGTTGAGGGATGGGGGCGGCAGGCTTCGATTTGACTCGAAGTGCGCGAAATACAGCTGCGGCTCATGCCCGGGCAACGCCACCAGTGGCGCGGAGCCAGAGCAGCACCAGCAATGCTGCATGTTGGAGTGATCGTCGCTTTGCGGTTTTTTCTGCTCGATGTCGCCGAGGGATATTGCCACCATCCTGGTGCCGCTGGACGAGCAGAAACTGCCCCACAACAATTGTTCGGCTGGCGACTTCGCCGCCTGCGCCAGCGCTCCGGTCATCGGCATGGCGAGCATGTTGAACAGCACTGCAAAGCAGGCGATCCAGGCAATTGCAAGCCGTTGTCGGGACATGGGACAAATCCGGTGGGTGGGCGATCAGGCGCGGCTATTTAGCCTGATCAGGGCCGATAAGTAAAAAGACTGCGTGCGGTGTGGTGTCGCAGCCCAATCAGACAGCGATGGCATGCAAACGCAGGCCCAAGGCTTTCATAACCTTCATGATAGTCGCGAATTCGGGATTGCCACTGCTGCTCAGCGCTTTGTAAAGGCTCTCGCGTCCAAGGCCGGCATCACGGGCAATTTGTGTCATACCCTTCGCTCGGGCTATATCGTTCAGCGCTGCACGTATCAACACACCGTCGCCAGCATCCTCTTCAAAGCAGGCGTCCAGATAAGCCGCCATTTCTTCCGGTGTTTTGAGAAACTCGGCGGCGTCAAAACGGGTGAATCGTTCGGCCATGATTTACTCCTCACTACCGATGTTTTGTGCCATTTGAATAGCACGTTTGATATCTCGTTTTTGAGTCGATTTGTCGCCCCCGATCAACAGTAAGTAAATCACTTCATCTTTGCGAGTGAAGTACAGCCTGTAGCCAGGGCCGTAATGAACACGCATTTCATGAACGCCAGCGCCTACGGATTCACAATCACCAAAATTTCCATGCTCGGAGGCTCGAAGTCTGGCGATTATCCGAGCTTTGCCGATGGTGTCCCTCAGTGAGTTGAGCCAATCGGCAAATATTCGGGATCGTTCAAACTCGATCATAGTGGATCGTATTCCTTGGGATACATTGTGGCAAGCAACTCTTTTCTCGAGGCGAACCCATTCATCCCTGTAAATGGTGGGTGCGCTTGATGGGATCAGGAGGAAAAGGACTATAGGGTTAGAGCCCTGATGTGGAAAGTCAGATCTGTCCGAGAGTTTTGCCGGCAAAATCGCAGGGTTCAGTAGCGCTCAGGAATTGTCTGACGTCGACAGGGCAACCAGCATATCTGGCACCGACCCAAACTCCCGCTCTACCACCGGCAACTCCGGCCGCTTCAATATCAGTACCGGCAAGCCACGCTCGCGCGCCACATCCAGTTTCGGTTCAGTAGCGCTACTGCCGCTGTTTTTGCTGATCAACACGTCGATGTTGCGACGTTCGAACAGCTCGCGTTCATCGTCGATCAGGAACGGTCCGCGTGCGCCGATCACTTCGCAGCGTTCATTGCCGGGATAAACGTCCAGCGCGCGCAGGGTCCAGAATTGCTCCGGTGGAATCTCGTCCAGATGTTGCAACGGCTCGCGGCCCAATGTGAACAGCGGTCGCCGGAAGGGCTTCAGCGCTTCGATCAGTCCGGCCCAATCGCTGACCTCACGCCAGTCATCACCGGCCTGTGGTTGCCAGGCCGGACGGCGTAGCGCCCAGCAGGCGATGCCGCTCAAACGGGCGGCCGTCGCGGCGTTTTGACTGATTTGGGCGGCGTAGGGATGAGTAGCATCGAGCAACAGATCAATCCGTTCATCGCGGACGAACTGAGCCAGGCCTTCGGCGCCGCCATAGCCACCCACGCGCACCTGGCAGTGCAAATCCGTCGGCACCCGACCGATACCGGCCAGGCTATAGATGTGTTGCGGCCCCAGGGTTCGGGCAATCGCCAGGGCCTCGGTCACGCCGCCGAGCAACAGAATGCGTTTCATTGAAAAGCTCCCGCATGGCCGACGATCCCGCCTTGGCGATCGATGGCAAACACTTCGACCTGAACCTGCGCCGGCACCACGCTGCGGGCAAAGTCCAGGGCGTGTTGGCACACGGCATCGCCGAGGGCGATACCTGCGGAGCTGGCCATGGCCAGGGCCTGTTGACTGGTGTTGGCTTCGCGGATGCCTTGCTGCAAGGCGGCATCGGCGCCGATTGCGGCGGCCCATTCGGCCAGTTGTGGCAGATCGATGCTCGAATGCCGACTGTGCAGGTCCATATGCCCCGCCGCCAGTTTGCTGATCTTGCCGAAGCCGCCGCAAATGCTCAGTTTATCCACGGGCACCTTGCGCAGATGCTTGAGCACTGCACCGACGAAATCGCCCATTTCGATCAGGGCGATTTCCGGCAGGTGGTAGACCCGGCGCATGGTGTCTTCGCTGGCGTTGCCGGTACAGGCGGCGATGTGCAGATAGCCGTTGGTCTTGGCGACATCGATGCCCTGGTGGATCGAGGCGATGTAGGCCGCGCAGGAAAACGGCCGGACGATGCCGCTGGTGCCGAGGATCGACAGGCCGCCGAGAATGCCCAGGCGCGGGTTCATGGTTTTCAACGCCAGGGCCTCGCCGTCCTCGACGTTCACCGTGACCTCGAAACCGCCGCTGTAGCCCAGCTCAACGGCGAGCAGCGTCAGGTGATCGCTGATCATCTTGCGCGGGACCGGATTGATTGCCGGCTCGCCGACGCCCAACACCAGTCCCGGGCGGGTGACCGTTCCGACACCTCGCCCGGCACTGAAGCGAACACCTGGCTCGTCCAGTAGACGCACCTGGCTATAGAGCAGTGCACCGTGGGTCACGTCTGGATCGTCCCCGGCATCCTTGATCGTCCCGGCCTCTGCGCCGTCATCGATCAAGCGGCAGAACTCCAGGCGCATCTGCACCTGCTTGCCTTTGGGCAGGACGATTTGCACGGCGTCCGAGCTTCCACCACCGAGCAACAGGCGAGCCGCCGCCAGGCTGGTCGCGGTGGCGCAGCTGCCGGTGGTCAGTCCGCTGCGCAGCGGGGCAGGTTGTTCGGCGGTTTCGTCACGCATCGAAAGGCTTCGTCACATCCAGCAAGGTAATGGGCAACGCCTGGCGCCAGGTATCGAAGTCTCCCAGTGGTTGCGCCTGGGCGATATGGATACGCGTCAGTTCGCCACCGTGTTGTTCGCGCCACGCCATCAGGGTCATTTCACTTTGCAGCGTGACCGCGTTGGCGATCAGCCGGCCGCCGGGTTTGAGCGCTGCCCAGCAAGTGTCGAGCACGCCTTCACGGGTGACCCCGCCACCGATGAAAATCGCATCCGGGCTTTCGAGGCCTGCCAGTGCTTGCGGCGCACTGCCGCGAATCAGTTGCAGGCCGGGCACGCCCAGAGCGTCTCTGTTGTGCTCGATCAGTTGTTGGCGCCCGGCGTCGGCCTCGATCGCCAGCGCACGGCAACCCGGATGGGTGCGCATCCATTCGATGCCGATCGAACCGCTGCCGGCGCCGACATCCCACAACAATTCACCGGGGACCGGTGCCAGGCGGGCGAGGGTGATGGCACGCACGTCGCGTTTGGTCAGCTGGCCGTCATGCTTGAATGCCGAGTCGGGCAAGCCGGCCAGGCGGGACAGGCGCGCAGTGGCGGGATCGGCAACGCAGTCGATGGCGATCAGGTTCAAGTCGGCGATCACCGGGTCGAGCCAGTCGTTGGCGATGCCGTCGATGCGACGCTCGGCTCCGCCGCCCAGATGTTCGAGGACGGTGATACGACTTGCGCCGAAACCGCGTTCACACAACAACCGGCAGATTTCACCCGGGCTTCGGCCATCGTTGCTCAGTACCAGCAGGCGAACACCGCTAGCCCAGTGCGCGTTAAGCGCGGCGACAGGGCGGGCGACGACAGAAAGCGTGACCACGTCCTGCAGGGCCCAGCCCATCCGCGCGGCGGCCAGCGAGCAAGACGAGGGGGCCGGCAGGATCAGCATCTCATCGACAGGCAGTTGTCGGGCGAAGCTGGCGCCGACGCCAAAGAACATCGGATCGCCACTGGCGAGGACGCAGACAGGCTCGCCGCGTCTGGTCAGTACCGGGTCGAGGGAAAACGGGCTGGGCCATGACTGCCGTTCACCCCGGATGCAAGCCGGCAACAGATCCAGCTGCCGTTGACCGCCAATGATCCGCGAAGCGCCCAATAGAGCATGTCGGGCGTTTTTACCCAGGCCCTTGAAGCCGTCTTCACCGATACCTACCACTGTCAGCCAGGGGGTCATGCTGTTCCTCATTTGCAAAGCGAAGCTGTCATCACCGCGCTCAGGCCTGTGTCGACCTGCACGGGTGCGCATCATAGCGCGGTGTTGATTGCCGTGGCCTGCGGTCAGTCGGTGAAATCGCTGCGCGGGGCGTCATCCTCTATTCCTTCGCAAGTCGAACTTGCTCATGAGGATTTCGCGACGTTTCTTGTCGATGAGTGCTCTTTTAGCGTCGAGTTTGTTTCTGTCCAGTTTCAGGTAAGCCCGTTGTTGAATGATTTTTGAAGCCTGCCCCTCCCAATCGAAGAACAGAAAAGCGCTTTTTTTTGCATAACTCACCAACTCCAGATTGAACACGGCAATTTCCAGGAAACCCTTGGCGTCGTAACGTGCAGGCATGACCTGAAATCGCTTTCCCATCAGGCTTTCCGTATCCAGGGAGTAGAGTGCCGGTTTATCCGGTTTCAATGCGTCGAGCGTGTCGATCATGGCGTTGCCCTGGCGGCTGTCCGGCATGGCCTGGGCGCTTTGTACCAGGAAGTCCGCGACACTATTGGAGACGTCGTGACGAATGCGGGTGGAAATGCTGTCCTCGAAGATCCACCAGCCGAGGAAATTCAGCGTTTTGACATATTCATCGAGCCATTGTGTCGAGTCGGTAAAACGACTGCAGATCATATCGGCGGATCGAGTGGCGATCTGTGTGCAATGGGTCATGTCGTCAAAGTCTTGCAGCGAGAGTTCTCCAATGCACGAAATCAAATTGGGGCCGGTTAACAGGCCCGCTGGGGTTTTATTATCCATATGCAACTCCTGACAAACATCCTTGTTGGTCACTGCAAAGTACAAGAGCCCCCGGGCAGTTGAAAATTTCTCGGCGTGTTAATTTGATTCTTTCTGTAAGTACTTGCGTTTCGTCGTCAATCCACTCGGTCTTTTCATCCGGCTGGATAAAGCAGGCATAATGCCGCTCTTCGTCCCGTTACCGGTCATCCCGTGAATTCACCTCAAGCCTCCAGTCCTTTGCGCCCTTCGGCCTGTCCCGGGTTGTTGCGTGTCGTCCAGGCGCTGGATGGCGGAATTTGCCGGATCAAACTCGACGGTGGCTCCCTGCGCGCGGACCAGGCCGTGGCTGTCGCTGACGCTGCCCGGCTGTATGCCGGTGGCGTCATCGAAGCGACCAACCGGGCGAATTTGCAAATCCGCGGGATTGGTCAGCAGACGCCGGCGTTGATCGAGAGCCTGCTGGCCGCTGGACTTGGCCCCACCACTGCCCTTGGCGACGACGTGCGCAATCTGATGCTGAGCCCCAGTGCCGGCATCGATCAGGACATGCTGATCGACACTCGGCCGCTGGCCCGGCAAATTCTAAACAGCTTGCAAACCCATCCGCGCTTCCATGAGTTATCGGCCAAGTTCGCTGTGCTGCTCGATGGCGGTGAAAGTCTGGCGATGCTCGAGCATCCACATGACCTGTGGTTGAGCGCGATTGAGCGCAACGGCGAGGCACTGCTGGTCTTCGGTCTTGCCGGGTGTCCTGTCGACACACCCGTCGGCGCGGTATTGCTGGGCGATGGACATCGCCTGGTGGTGGCCGTGCTGGAGTTGTTTCTGGAACTCGCGCGGCCGGACCAGACCCGAATGCGCCATCTGCTGGCCGAACATTCGCGCCCTTCGTTGCTGCAAACGCTGGCCGGGCGCGTACCCTTGCTCGACATCGGACAATGGCAAGCCCCGGCTCGCCGTTCCGGTCAACCCATCGGCAGTTTTCCACAACGTCAGGAAGGCCTGATGTACGTCGGAGCCATGCCACCGCTGGGGCGGCTCGACCCGACGATGCTCAAGGGGGCGGCCGAGCTCTGCGCAACTCTGGGTGACGCCAGCCTGCGCCTGACGCCGTGGCAAAGCCTGTTGCTGCCCAATATCCGTCACCAGGATGCCGCGCTCGTCATCCAACAGTTGCAGGCGCTGGGTTTCCTGGTCGACCCCCGTGAGCCCCTGTGCTCTGTGGTGGCCTGCACCGGCTCGGCCGGTTGTGGCAAAGGGTTGGCGGATACCAAGGGCGATGCGCGGCAACTGGCGGCACGGCTGCACGATCAGCCGGAGCGGCAGCAGGTGCACTTGTCGGGTTGCCCGCGCTCCTGTGCATGCGCCCATACGGCGCCCGTCACACTGCTGGCGACCGGTACCGGTCACTACGATCTTTATTTTCGCGATGCAGCGTTGCCGGGTTTCGGCGCGCTGCAAGCACGCAATCTCACAATTGAAGCGGCTGGCGCATGGCTTGATGCCCGCCCACGGAGTCCCCTTGATGCTTGATTACATCCGCGACGGTCAGGAGATCTATCGCAACTCTTTCGCGATCATTCGCGCCGAGGCCAACCTGGAGCGAATCCCGGCTGATCTGGAAAAACTCGCGGTCCGGGTGATCCACGCCTGCGGTATGGTCGAGGCGATCGATGGCCTGCAGTTTTCCGCAGGCGCGGGCAAGGCCGGGCGCGATGCGTTAGCCGCGGGGGCGCCGATTCTGTGCGATGCGCGAATGGTCTCCGAGGGCGTGACCCGCGCGCGCTTGCCGGCGAACAACGAAGTGATCTGCACCCTGCGCGATGACAGCGTGCCGGACCTGGCCCGTGAGCTGGGCAACACCCGCTCGGCCGTGGCGCTGGAGCTGTGGCGTCCCTACCTGGAAGGCAGCGTGGTGGTAATCGGCAATGCGCCGACTGCCTTGTTCTACCTGCTGGAAATGCTCGACGCCGGTGCCCCCAAGCCTGCCCTGATCCTCGGTTTCCCGGTGGGATTTGTCGGCGCCGCCGAGTCCAAGGCGATGCTCGCGGCGAACAGTCGCGGCGTGCCCTTTGTGATCATGCAAGGCCGCCTGGGTGGTAGCGCCATGGCTGCCGCCGCCGTCAATGCCCTCGCCACGGAGATCGAATGATGCAGCAACCAGGACGTTTGATCGGCCTTGGCGTCGGCCCCGGTGATCCGGAACTGATTACCGTCAAGGCCCTGCGCCTGCTGCGCGAATCGCCGGTGGTGGCGTATTTCGTTGCCAAAGGCAAAAAGGGCAATGCCTTCGGCATCATCGAAGCGCATCTGCAGGATGCGCAGACACTGCTGCCACTGGTCTACCCGGTCACCACCGAGGCCTTGCCGGCGCCGCTGTCCTACGAGCAGGTGATCAGCGATTTCTACGATACCGCTGGCGAACAACTGGCCGCGCATCTCGATGCCGGTCGTGATGTGGCCGTGATCTGCGAAGGCGATCCGTTCTTCTACGGCTCCTACATGTACCTGCACGACCGCCTGGCCGAGCGCTATGAGGCCGAAGTCGTGCCGGGTGTCTGCTCGATGCTGGGCGGCGCCTCGGTGCTCGGTGCGCCACTGGTGTACCGCAACCAGAGCCTGTCGGTGTTGTCCGGCGTGCTGCCGCACGAAGAGCTCAAGCGCCGGTTGGCCGATGCCGACGCCGCGGTGGTCATGAAGCTGGGGCGCAATTTCCCCAAAGTCCGCCAGGTGCTGGAAGAACTGGGCCTGGCCGGGCGAGCGCTGTACGTCGAGCGCGCGACCATGGCCAACCAGAAGATCGTGCCGCTGGATCAGGTCGATCCGCTGTCTTCGCCGTATTTCTCGCTGATCATCGTTCCCGGTGAAAGGTGGCAAGGCTGATGACTCGTCCCGTCCCGGCGATTGTCATTCTCGGCAATGGCAGCCTCGCTACCGCACGCAAGATCCAGCAGTTGTACCCGGGCGCCCTGATCCACGGCCTGGCCGAACGGGTCGACGGTGCTGACCGCCTCTACCAGGAGTTCGGCGCAACCCTGCGTGAGCTCTATCAACAGGACACGCCGATCATCGCACTGTGCGCGGCCGGCATCGTGATTCGCACCCTGGCGCCGCTGCTGCTGGAAAAGGGCGCGGAGCCGCCGGTCCTGGCGGTTGCCGAAGATGGCAGCGCGGTGGTGCCGCTGTTGGGCGGCCTGGGCGGCGTCAATCTGCTGGCCCGGGAAATTGCCCAAGGGCTGGGCGTGGCGGCGGCGATCACCACCAGTGGCGAGCTGCGCTTCGGCACCTGTTTGCTCAACCCGCCAAGCGGCTATGCATTGGCTGACCTGGAGCTCGGCAAACGTTTTGTGTCCGACCTGCTCGGCGGCGAACCTGTACGGATCGAAGGTGAGGCACCTTGGCTCGCGCAAGCACAGTTGCCCCAGGATCAGCAGGCGAATCTGTCGATTCATGTCAGCACCGCCGAGCGCGAACCTGCGGCCAATGAGTTGCTGATCTATCCAAAAAGCGTCGTAGCGCTGGTGAGCGACGACGTTGCAGACCTGCCCGAGGCCATTCGCCAGGCTTTGCGCCGGGCGAAAATTGCGCAGCAATCCCTGGCGTGCCTGTTGGCCAGCGATCAGATGATGGGTAATCCGACGCTGCATGATGTGGCGCTGGAGTTGGGTGTCGCGCTGCGGTTTACGGCAGCGAACAGCGTCGAGGAGGTGATCGGGCTCCCCGTGGTTCTGCACACCGATAACGGAATTACCCTGGCGGTCGCCGAACAGCCGCTGGACGTCACGCTGATCGGTCGTCCCCGCGGGCGCCTTGCCGTCATCGGCATCGGTCCGGGTGCTGTCGAGTTGATGGTGCCGGCGGTCAAGGCTGAACTGGCGCGTGCCAACGACGTGCTCGGTTATGAAACCTATGTGCGCATGGCGGGCCCTTATCGGCCAGACCAGGTGTTGCACTGCACCGACAACCGTGAAGAAATGCAGCGCGCCCGGCATGCCTTTGAGCTCGCTGTGCAAGGCCGCAGCGTGGTGGTTGTGTCTTCCGGGGATCCCGGCGTATTTGCCATGGCGGCGGCGGTGCTCGAAGCACTGCATGAATCCGGCGACCCGGCCTGGCATCAGGTCGACCTGGAGATCCTGCCGGGTGTCTCGGCCTCACTGGCGACAGCCGCCCAGGCGGGAGCACCGCTGGGGCATGACTTCTGTGTGCTGTCGCTGTCGGACAACCTCAAGCCATGGGAAATCATCGAGAAACGCCTGGACCTGGCGGCGCAGGCTGATCTGGCGATGGCGTTCTATAACCCGATCTCACGGTCACGGCCGTGGCAGTTGGGGCGCGCACTGGAGGTCGTCGCCCGGCACCGTGCAGCCGATACACCGGTGGTGCTGGGGCGCGATATCGCCCGTCCGGGACAGACTTTGCGGGTAACGACCCTCGGTCAATTGACGCCGGATCAGGTCGACATGCGAACCATGGTGTTGATCGGTTCATCCACGACTCGAGTGTTTCCACGCTTGCATGGGGTGTCATGGGTGTACACGCCACGAAGTTATGGTGACAAGTTGATCGACATCAAATAGGCATTTCTGTTTTCAAATTGAATAACATTGGATCGCCCGAGTCGTTGGCTCGGGCGATTTTTTGTCTGGCTTCAAGTTATACACATATGGTCATTAGTGCAGTTTGTAGGCGGCGGTGCAGTGGGTTAGATTCGTTTTGCCCAGGAGGGCGCTAAACGAAACTAATAAGGATTGTTTGATATGTTAAATAATGAAGGTTCTCTGAGTGTAGAAGAAAGTAATGACTTGGTCGGCTGGCGTATTGCGCGGCGCCAGTCCCTGATGCCGAATGTTGCCCGAATGCAAAAGCTGGCCACCGTGGAAGTTTCGAGTCCTACCAAGGAGCTCGATGCTGTTGTCCTTGGGAATACACTTGTCGGTTACGGCGACAATGTGTCACTCGAGAACATGGAGATTATCGAAAACATCATCAAGTTTTCGAAGATGGAGGCGACCCTGGAAGTCCCGGGTGATAAAAAGCCTAAGGAGTGGCATCGTGCATTTCTAAATTGCATGGAAGATCTGGGCTGCTACGTTCCCGACAGCGGTTATGTCGAGCACAGTCGCAGTGCTGTGCAGCTGACGATGGCCAACATCGTCACAGACATTATCAAGTCGGGTATCGATGCGGCAAAAGCGGCCATTCCTGGTGCGACGGTATTGGGCGCGGTCGCGGATTCCACCCTGGATGCGCTGAAGAAGGAGCCCGAAACCATCAAGGTTTTCAACTATGAAGTCACGAAGACCAAAGGTGTCAAACTGGCGATATTGCCCTGCGAGCAACTGAAGAATGGTCTGGTACTGATCATGTTGTCGTCCATCGACAGCAATGCCGACAAAGACGATGGCAAGGTGGTTTTTTTAGACTGGAAGACATCGGACCTGAATACTTTTCGCGCCGCCTCTTTTGTCACTTTCAACCCGCTTCGTTATTCTCACGTCAAACAAGAAATTGAAGCAGTGCTCGGTCTGCACCAGAGCACGCAGTTGGTAAAACGGTTTCAACGCCGTAAACGCACACAATAATCAGCAGGCCCAGAGGTTACTGACCTCTGGGTGTGCTGGAGCATTCAGGGCACCAGGTAACCCTTCACGCCCGTGAATATAATCTGCGCCGCCAGCGCACACACAAACAGCCCCATCAATCGGCTGACTATCTGCAAGCCTTGGTCGCCGAGTATGCGTTCAATACGGTTGGACAGGTACAGCACCACCCCCACGGTAAAGCTGGCCAGGGCAATACTGACGATGGCCGTGAGTTTGTCGTCCCAGTGCGGCTGACTCACGCCCATCACCAGCAAGGCGCCAATGGTGCCGGGGCCGACGGTCAGCGGGATGGTCAGGGGGACTATGGTCACGTCCTGTTGCACGTTGTCGGTCTGCACCGCCGATTTGCCTTGGGCCATGCCCAGCGCCGAGATGAACAGCACACTGCCGGCACCGATGCGGAAGGCGTCCACGGTGATGCCGAACACGCTGAAAATTACCCGCCCGAACAGGTACAGCAAGACGCTGGAGACCAAGGTGGCAATGGCCACTTTCCAGGCCAGTCGACGTTGTTCCTTGCGCGAATAACCGCGGGTCAGGCTGATGAAGCAGGACAACACGAAGAACGGGCTGTAGAGCACCAGCATCTTCAAGTAAACGCTGAACAACACGTGGAGCATGGGGCAGGCTCACTGGCGAGGGAAGTCGAGTGGGAGTCTAACAGGCGCCGTGGAGTCTGTCGGCTCAGGACGTTGGCGTCGTCGTGCGGTTCTGATCGCGCTGGGCAACCCAGTGTTCGATCAATTCGCGCAACTGCGAGAGCTCGACCGGCTTGGCCATGTGTCCGTCCATTCCGGCCTGGCGTGCCCGCTCCTTATGCTCGGCGAGGATGTGTGCGGTCAACGCGACCACCGGGGTGCGGGTCCGCTGATTGCCGACTTCCCAGGCACGCAGCTGCTGGGTCGCTGAAAAGCCGTCGAGGATCGGCATTTCGCAGTCCATCAGCACCAGGTCGTAACGCTGCGCCTTCATCGCCACCAAGGCTTCTTCGCCATTGCTGGCGGTGTCCGGTTGCAGGTTGAGCTTGCCCAGCATGCCGCGGATGACCTTGGTCGAAATGCTGTTGTCTTCGGCCACCAGAATGCGGAAATCGCTGGGCACCTTGATCGGCAACGGCGGGCCGGATGGCGAGTGTTGCGGGACCGCGAGCCCTTTGTTGCGCTGGTTCAGTTCGTCGGCCAGGGTGGTCTTGAGGGTATAGCCGGCCACGGGTTTGGCCAGGATGCGTTTGATCCCCGAGTTGCGCGCGATGATCTTGCTCGGCGCATTGCTGATGCCGGTCAGCATGATGAGCAGGATGTCGTGGTTCAGGCTCGGGTCTTCCTTGATCTTGGCAGCCAGTTGCATGCCGGTCATGCCGGGCATGTTCTGGTCCAGCAGGACCACATCGAAGTAGTCACGCAGGTGCGCCTTGGTGCGCAACAACGCCAACGCTTCCTTGCCCGAGGGTACGGCGCTCACGTTCAAGCCCCAGGCGGTGCACTGCTGCACCAGCACCTTGCGGCAGGTGTCGTTGTCATCCACCACCAGTACCCGTGCACCCTGCAGCGGGCCATCGAGGTCCGAGGTCGGATGCTCCAGGCGGTCAGGGTCCAGCGGCAAGGTCAGCCACAAGGTACTGCCCTGGTTGTTGCCACTCTTGATGCCGAATTCGCCTTGCATCAGGCGAATCAGTTGACGGGCGATCACCAGCCCCAGATTACCGCCCAGGTGGTTGGTCGAGAGGAAATGCTTGCTGTGCAGTTCGGCGTGCATCAGCGCGTCGCGCTCTTCGGCGTCCATCGGTTCGCCGCTGTCTTGTACGGCGATGCGCAGGCGTGGATGGCTGCTGCGTTCGTCGAGGGCGACGACGATCAGGATCTCGCCTTCGTCGGTTTTCTTCAGGGCGTTTTCCAAAAGGCTCAGCAACGTCTGGCGCAAGCGCGTCGGGTCGCCACTGATCACGCGCGGTACTTGTGGCTGGATGAAGCTGATCAGCTCGACGTTCTGCTGCTCGGCCTTGGCGCGGAAGATGCTCAGGCAGTCTTCGATCAGGGCGTTGAGATCGAACTGCACATCATCCAGTTCGATCTGTCCGGACTCGAGTTTGGAAATGTCGAGAATTTCGTTGATCAATGTCAGCAGTTCGTTGCCGGCACTGTGGATGGTCTGCACATAATCGCGCTGCTTGACCGACAGCGGCGTGCCCAGCAGTAACTCGGTCATGCCCAGCACGCCATTCATCGGCGTGCGGATCTCATGGCTGATCTTTGCCAGGAACTCGGCCTTGGCATTGACCTCGGCGTTGCTGGCCGCCAGGTCGCGACTGATACTGAAACGAGCTTCGGTAATACTGCGCTGGCGTTCGCTCAGGGCAATGCTCATCAACAGGCCACTGATGCAGATGAACACCAGCAGGGTGGTGATCAGGTCATGGGGTTCGATCAGGGTCAGCCCCAGCAAGGCGGGCAGGATGATCAGGGTGCCAAGGTTGAATACCACCATGGCCGCCACGAACAGCCGCGCCGGGCGATAGCCTTTTTGCCAGTGATAGGCGCTGACGAACAACATGCTCAGGCCGGCCAGTGCGACCAGTGCGTAGGTGATGATGTTCAGCGGCAGCGTGTTGACGAACAACAGCAGCAGGCTGCAGATCATGATGAACAGGATGTCGCCCACCAGCAGCTTGTTCAGCGGATGCGGGCCGAGGGGCTTGAAGAAACGATAGGCAAATATCAGGCCGCTGGGGGCCGTCAGCAGCAAGGCGAGGTAGGCACCGGGGGTTTGCACGGCTTGCCAATCCGGGATCCAGGGGCCCGCCAGGTTCAACAACAGCACCAGGCTGAGCATCAACAAGGCTTCGCACACCGCCAGCCAGACACTGCTGGTCGAACGGGTATAGGCATAGCGGATGAGGTTGTGCAGGATCAGCATGGCAATGCAACCCAACAGCAGCCCGTAGACCAGCGTCTGGTTCTGATTGGCCGCGGTGATGACCGCCGATTGCAAGGTGATGTAGGGCCTCAACTGGTGTTCGGAAACCAGTCGCAGGTAAACGTCCAGGGTCTTTTCGCTTTGCGGCAACGGCAGCATGAAGTCGCTGCTGGGCAATGGGCGGTCTGCCAGCGGTTGCTCGTTGCCTGTATGGGATTGCTCGATCAGCTTGTCGCCGTCAAACACATACAGGTTGAAGTGCAGCAGATCGGGTGCGAACACCCGCAGCAATTGTTCATGCTTGCCCGGCGCAAGCTTGAAACGCAGCCATAGCGCACCCTCGGGCTCGGCCGCCGTGAGGTGGTCGAGTTCGATGGGGCTGAATTGATTGGTGTAGCGGGCGGAGCGGATATCGCTCAGCTGCAGGTCGCCCTGTTCGTCGAGCAATACCGCCCAGCCACTGCCTTGCGCGGCCTGGGCCGGGAGCATGCAGAGCAAGGTCAGCATTGTGACGGTTAGAGTTATGGCAATCCTGAGCCAGCGCACGGCGAAATCCTTTCGTAGGTTAATGCCAGAATATAACTATGCGCGGCGCCGCAATAGCCAGGCAAGGGCTGCAAGCCCCTGCCTGTCGTTATGTTGCTTATTCCTGTTCGCCACGCTCGCGGGCAATGGCGCGGTAGCCAATGTCCTTGCGATAGAAACAGCCTTCCCAATCGATCTTGGCCGCCAGTTTGTAAGCCTGCTGCTGGGCGGCATCGACGCTGGCGCCCATGGCCGTGGCGCAAAGCACGCGGCCACCGGCGGTCACGACTTGACCGTCCTTGAGCGCGGTACCGGCGTGGAATACTTTGCCTTCCACTGCCGCGGCTGCATCCAGGCCATTGATGGCCACACCCTTGGCGTAGTCACCAGGATAGCCGCCTGCCGCCAGGACGATGCCGACGCTCGGACGTGGATCCCATTGCGCTTCGACCTTGTCCAGTGCCTGCGCCAGGGCGGCTTCGACCAGCAAAACCAGGCTCGACTGCAAACGCAGCATGACCGGCTGGGTCTCCGGGTCACCGAAACGGCAGTTGAACTCGATGACTTTCGGGTTGCCCGCCTTGTCGATCATCAGGCCGGCATACAGGAAACCGGTGTAGACATTGCCTTCCTCGGCCATGCCGCGCACGGTCGGCCAGATCACCAGGTCCATGACGCGCTGGTGCACTTCGCTGGTCACCACCGGGGCAGGGGAGTAGGCGCCCATGCCGCCAGTGTTCGGGCCGGTGTCGCCGTCGCCGACGCGCTTGTGGTCCTGGCTGGTGGCCATCGGCAAGACGTTCTTGCCGTCGACCATGACGATGAAGCTGGCTTCTTCGCCGTCGAGGAACTCTTCGATCACTACGCGCGAACCGGCATCGCCGAACGCATTGCCCGCGAGCATGTCACGCACCGCGTCTTCGGCTTCGGCCAGGGTCATGGCAACGATCACGCCTTTACCGGCGGCCAGGCCGTCGGCCTTGATCACGATCGGCGCGCCTTTTTCACGCAGGTAAGCCAGGGCTGGCTCGATCTCGGTGAAGTTCTGGTAGTCGGCGGTCGGGATCTTGTGGCGAGCCAGGAAGTCCTTGGTGAAGGCTTTCGAGCCTTCCAGCTGGGCAGCACCGGCGGTCGGACCGAAGCAGTCCAGGCCACGGGAGCGGAACAGATCGACTACACCGGCGACCAGCGGCACTTCCGGGCCGACGATGGTCAGGGAAACGTTTTTCTCGGCAAAATCCGCCAGTTGCTCAAGGGCCAGTACGTCGATGGCGACGTTCTCGCACTTGGCTTCGATGGCGGTGCCGGCGTTGCCCGGTGCCACGAACACTTTCTGCACCCGTGGATCCTGGGCTACTTTCCAGGCCAGGGCGTGTTCACGGCCACCGCTGCCAATGATCAAGACATTCATTTCAAAAACCTCGGATGACGCTAATTCTGTTGAGCGCCGCTGGGACGCTTTCCTGTGGGAGCTGGCCTGCCGGCGATGCAGACAACTCGGTTTATCCACTAAACCGAGGGGATGCTATCGCTGGCAGGCCAGCTCCTACAGTGGGTCGTGAGCTTAGTGACGGAAGTGGCGCATGCCAGTAAAGACCATCGCGATGCCGGCTTCATCCGCCGCAGCAATCACTTCAGCATCACGCATCGAGCCACCTGGCTGGATCACCGCGGTGATGCCAACCTTGGCCGCATTGTCCAGGCCGTCGCGGAACGGGAAGAATGCATCGGAAGCCATCACCGAACCGGCTACCTGCAAACCAGCATGTTCTGCCTTGATCGCAGCAATACGCGCGGAGTTCACGCGGCTCATCTGGCCTGCGCCGACACCGATGGTCTGACGGTTCTTGGCGTAGACGATGGCGTTGGACTTCACGTACTTGGCGACTTTCCAGGCGAAGATCAGGTCGTTGATTTCCTGCTCGGTCGGTGCGCGCTTGGTGACGACCTTGAGGTCATCGGCGCCAATCATGCCGATATCGCGGCTCTGTACCAGCAGGCCACCATTGACGCGCTTGTAGTCCCAGGCAGCGGCGCGATCGGCCGACCACTCGCCACAGGCCAGCAGGCGTACGTTGGCCTTGGCAGCGACAATGGCACGGGCTTCTTCGCTGACGCTCGGGGCGATGATCACTTCGACGAACTGACGCTCGACGATGGCCTTGGCGGTCTCGGCGTCCAGTTCGCGGTTGAAGGCAATGATGCCGCCGAACGCGGATTCGGTGTCAGTGGCATAAGCCAGGTCGTAGGCCTTGCGGATGCCGCCTTCGGCGTCCGGGCTGACGGCCACGCCGCACGGGTTGGCGTGCTTGACGATCACACACGCCGGCTTGACGAAGCTCTTCACGCATTCCAGCGCGGCATCGGTGTCGGCCACGTTGTTGTACGACAGTTCCTTGCCTTGCAGCTGGGTCGCGGTGGCAATGCCAACTTCGGCAGGCTTGGCTTCCACGTAGAACGCCGCGCTCTGGTGCGGGTTCTCGCCGTAGCGCATTTCCTGGGCCTTGATGAACTGGCTGTTGAAGGTGCGCGGGAACTCGCTGCGACCTTCCGTGCTGAGGGTGTCAGCAGCCTGGTTCACGGTGCCCATGTAGTTGGCGATCATGCCGTCATAGGCGGCAGTGTGTTCGAAGGCCTTGAGCATCAGGTCGAAACGCTGGGCGTAGGTCAGGCCGCCGGCTTTGAGGTTCTCGAGGACGCTGGCGTAGTCGCTGGCGTTGACCACGATGGCCACGTCCTTGTGGTTCTTGGCCGCCGAACGCACCATGGTCGGGCCGCCGATGTCGATGTTCTCGATGGCGGTCGGCAGGTCGCAGCCAGGCTTGTTGATGGTGGCTTCAAACGGGTACAGGTTGACCGCTACCAGGTCGATCGGCTTGATGCCGTGTTCGTTCATGATGGCGTCGTCGATACCGCGACGACCGAGGATCCCGCCGTGGATTTTCGGGTGCAGGGTTTTCACCCGACCGTCCATCATTTCGGCGAAGCCGGTGTAATCCGCGACTTCCACTGCGGCAACGCCGTTGTCCTGCAGCAGCTTGAACGTCCCGCCGGTGGAGAGGATCTCGACACCCAGGGCTTCAAGCTCCTTGGCGAATTCGAGGATCCCGGTCTTGTCGGAAACGCTGATCAAGGCGCGGCGGATCGGCAGGCGGGTAGTCTGGTCGGTCATCTCAATTTCCATCAAAAGCAAAGGAAGTCAGCAAAAAAGGCGACCGGTCTTACGCGGGCGCCTTTCTGGTTTGATTGAATGCTTACAGCAAATCGTACTGCTTGAGTTTCTTGCGCAGCGTGCCCCGGTTCAGTCCGAGCATCTCGCTGGCCTTGGTCTGGTTGCCCTTGACGTAGTTCATCACGCACTCGAGCAGGGGAGCCTCGACTTCGGAGAGCACCAGGTTGTACACGTCCGTGACGGCAGCGCCCTCAAGGTGGGCGAAATAATTGTGCAGCGCCTTCTCGACACTCCCGCGAAGGGTCTGGCCTTCTTCGCTTGGCGTATTGAGGTGCTGTTTCAAATTCACGTTGTCGCTCACGGGTGCAGTTCCACTCACTAAAGTCTCGGTCATCATCGTCATGCGGCCACCCCTTTTGCGTCCCCTGTCAGGCTCTTGAACCGTCCGGCAAAGAAGCCCTGGACGTTGGCGCATTGTGCTTCCGTATCTTCCAAACGATTGAAGTGGGCGCGAAACTCCCTGGCGCCCGGCAAGGTTGCGAGATACCAGCCCACATGCTTTCGAGCAATGCGTACGCCCATCACGTCTCCATAGAAGGCGTGCAGCGCAGCCAGATGCTCTAGCAGAATGCGTTCCACCTCGATCAGGTCCAGCGCCGGGAGCTTCTCGCCGGTGCGCAGGAAATGGTCGATCTCGCGAAAAATCCATGGCCGCCCCTGGGCGGCCCGGCCCACCAGCAGGCCGTCGGCACCGGTCGCGTCGAGCACGTACCGGGCCTTCTCTGGCGAATCGATATCGCCGTTGGCGAAGACCGGCATCGACACCGCCTGCTTGATCGCGGCAATGGTGTCGTACTCGGCCTCGCCGGTGTACAGGTCGGCACGGGTGCGGCCATGCACCGCCAGCGCCGTAATACCGGCCTGCTCGGCGATCTTCGCCACCGTCAGGCCGTTCTTGTTGTCCCGGTCCCAGCCGGTACGGATCTTCAGGGTAACCGGCACATCGACCGCAGCCACGACGGCCTGCAGGATCTCGGTGACCAATGCTTCATCCTTCAACAGTGCGGACCCGGCGGCCTTGTTGCAGACCTTCTTGGCCGGGCAGCCCATGTTGATATCAATGATCTGCGCGCCCAGCTCGACGTTGGCCCGGGCCGCATCCGCCAGCATCTGTGCGTCACCACCGGCGATCTGTACCGAGCGTGGCTCGGGATCACCTTCGTGGATCATGCGCATGCGAGACTTGCGGGTGTTCCACAGACTCATGTCGCTGGTGACCATTTCCGAGACTACTAGCCCCGCGCCCAATCGCTTGCACAGCTGACGAAAGGGTTGGTCGGTGACACCCGCCATCGGGGCGAGAATCAAGCCGTTGTGTAATGTGTATGGACCGATGCGTACCGCCGACATAGGACTTCCCTGTTGTGGGGCCGGATCATGAGAGTTCGAAAAAGGGTTGGCATGATACCCGCTCTCGATGACTGGATAAAGGCTGAATTGAACAAAATCTGAACAGTTATTCTGTTATCGCCAGCGGTTTGGTCCGCGCGGGCAAAGTCAGAAAGCCGTCGTCAATCGCCGGCCAGTGAATCGATTCACTCGGGCGAATGGAAGCTCAGGCTGTAATTCACCGCCTTGGCGCCTGGGTCGAGGATGTCCAGAGCGATGTGAATGGGCGTTTGCGGAGGCATTTCCACCCGGCCTTCGAGGTCGCCATTGAGGTACTCGCCGGGTTTGAAGCGGCGGCTGGCGATCAGGTGGCCATTGAGGTCGGCAAAACGCAGCTCCAGCAACGGGAAGGGCTGCGAGAAGGTGGCACGGTTGTAGATGATCGCATCGACCACCAGGGCGCCACTGAACTCCGGGTGGCTTCGGACCACCAGGTTACTGCTCTTGATTTTCGCGATGTCGACCTTGGAGGGCACCGTGCAGCCGATTTGCGGGCACAGTTGCTGGAACCAGGGGCGGTACTGGTCCTGGCGCGCCAGTTCGTCGAAATGATAGGCGACATACTGGCCGACGAGTGCGCCGGCGCCCAGCAGTACCAACAATAGCCAGAGCAGCCGGCGACCCCAGGGTGAGCGACGTTTTTGCCAGTCCAGTTGCAATGGGTCGTCGGTCAGGTCCTGCAGCACTTCTGCACGAACCCCGGGTTCGCTGCGCTTGCGTGGCGGCTCGATCGACGGCAGGTCGTCGTCGATCGCTTCGGTTGCTGTCAGGCGTGGGTGATGCGCTGGGGTGTCGAGCGGATCGTTCAGGCGCAGTTGCGGGGGCTGCGGTTCATCGTCCAGATCCACTGGTTCCAGTGACAGCGACGGCTCGGTGCGCTCGGTTTTGCTCGGCTCGCTCGGTGGCTCCGGGGTATCCAGTGCGTCGAGCGTCTCGAGGGTATCAAGTGTGTCGGCCGCTTGGGCGCGATCGGCAGCCGATTCGCTGAACAGGCTGTCGGGCCAGGAGGCTTCGTCGTGCTCGGCGCTGTCGCGGCGAGCACTGAGCGTGTCTTCGCGGTGCCGGCCGAACTCGGTGGTCGGCTGGATTTCCCGCTGTTCAAGCCGGGCGAGTTCCTCGTCCAGGTCGAGGCTGTCCAGGTCCAGCTCGGCGGCGCTCCATTGTTTTTGACTGATGGCGCGCGGCTGTGGCGGTTCGACAGTCTCCCGGGGTGCCGGCGTCGGCACGGGGGCTTCCTTGCCGGCCTGCTCCAGCAGTTGCTTGGCGGCGTTGAACACCTGCAGGCATGAGCCACAGCGAACAACCCCGCGCGCCACGCTCAATTGGGCATGGTTGACGCGGAAGCTGGTTTGGCAATGCGGACACTGGGTGACGAAGCTGTCGGTCATGCGGCAATCCGGTAGATGCAGACGCCCATTCTAGCGCCGACGGCCAGTGATGCGCACCCAGCCATCGCGATTGGCGATCGGGTCCAGATCGAAGTCCTTGGCGTAGGCGGCGGCCACTTCGTCGCCTTGCTCGGCGAGGATGCCCGACAGCGCCAGTCGACCACCCGGCTTGACCAGTCCCGACAGCTGCGGCGCCAGGGAAACCAGCGGGCCGGCGAGAATGTTGGCCACCAGCACATCGGCCTGGACCTGCGGCAAATCTTGCGGCAGATACAGAGGGAACAATTCATCGGCGATGTTATTGCGCCCGGCGTTGTCGCGGGAGGCTTCCAGTGCCTGGACGTCGATGTCGGTACCCACGGCCTCTTTGGCACCCAGCAGCAGGGCGGCAATGGCCAGGATCCCCGAGCCGCAGCCGAAATCCAGCACGTTGCAGCCTTTGAGGTCCTGGCCGTCGAGCCATTCCAGGCACAGTGCGGTGGTCGGGTGGGTGCCGGTGCCGAAGGCCAGGCCCGGATCCAGCAGCAGGTTTACCGCGTCTGGCTCGGGGGCGGCGTGCCAGCTCGGCACGATCCACAGGCGCTGACCGAAACGCATCGGCTGGAAACCGTCCATCCAGCTGCGTTCCCAGTCCTGGTCTTCGATCACTTCGCTGTGATGCTCGGGCAGCGGGCCGCCAGTCAGCAACTCAAGGTGGGCCAGTACCGGGCCAGGCTCGGTACCACCTTCGAACAGCGCCAGCAGGTGGGTGTGGGACCACAGCGGCGTGGTGTTGAGTTCAGGCTCGAAGATCGGCTGGTCCTCGGCGTCCATGAAGGTCACCGACACGGCGCCCACTTCAAGGAAAGCGTCTTCGTAGGTTTCGGCTTGTTCTGGGCTGATGGCGAGGCGTACTTGCAGCCAAGGCATGGCGGGCACCTTTGAAAAATATTGATTGCAGCCTAGCGGGCTGCGAGAAGCGCGCAAGTTTACGCGAGCGCGGGGCTTTTGTGGGAGTGGCTTGGTCCCAAGCATCAACACATACCCTGTGGGAGCGGGCTTGCTCGCGAAAGCGGTGGGTCAGTCGGCATCCATGTTGGATGTGCTACCGCATTCGCGAGCAAGCCCGCTCCCACAGGGGATGTGTGTTGCTTGATGAAACGTTCAGAAACAACAAAGCCGCCCGAAGGCGGCCTTGTCGATCGGGTCGAAGCTTAGTGCTTCTCGCCAGCCAGCTTGTGCTCGAGGTAGTGAATGTTCACGCCCCCTTTGCAGAAGCCTTCGTCGCGGGTCAGGTCGCGGTGCAGCGGGATGTTGGTCTTGATCCCGTCGACCACGATCTCGTCCAGCGCATTGCGCATGCGCGCCATGGCTTCGTCACGGGTTGCGCCGTAGGTGATCAGCTTGCCGATCAACGAGTCGTAGTTCGGCGGAACGGCATAACCACTGTACAGGTGCGAATCGACGCGAACGCCGTTGCCGCCTGGAGCGTGGAAGTGCTTGACCGTGCCTGGGCTCGGCATGAAGGTTTTCGGGTCTTCGGCGTTGATCCGGCATTCCAGCGCGTGACCGCGGATGACCACGTCATCCTGGGTGAACGACAGCTTGTTGCCGGCGGCGATGCTGAGCATCTCCTTGACGATGTCGATACCGGTGACCATTTCCGAAACCGGGTGCTCTACCTGGACACGAGTGTTCATCTCGATGAAGTAGAAGCGACCGTTCTCGTACAGGAACTCGAAAGTACCTGCGCCACGGTAACCGATGTCGATGCACGCCTTGACGCAGCGGGCGAAGACTTCCTGGCGAGCCTTCTCGTCGATGCCCGGTGCCGGCGCTTCTTCGAGAACTTTCTGGTGACGGCGTTGCAACGAGCAGTCGCGGTCGCCCAGGTGGATGGCGTGGCCCTGGCCATCGGACAGGACCTGGACTTCCACGTGGCGCGGGTTGGTCAGGAATTTTTCCAGATAGACCATCGGGTTGCCGAACGCTGCGCCCGCTTCGGAGCGGGTCAGTTTCGCCGAGGAAATCAGGTCTTCTTCCTTGTGCACGACGCGCATGCCGCGACCACCACCGCCGCCAGCGGCCTTGATGATCACCGGATAACCCACTTCGCGACCGATGCGCAGAGCGGTTTCCTCGTCTTCCGGCAGCGGGCCGTCGGAACCCGGAACGGTTGGAACGCCAGCGGCGATCATCGCGTGCTTGGCCGAAACCTTGTCGCCCATCAGGCGGATGGTTTCAGCTTTCGGGCCGATGAAGGCGAAGCCGGAGTTCTCGACCTGTTCGGCGAAGTCGGCGTTTTCCGCGAGGAAACCGTAGCCTGGGTGAATGGCGGTAGCGCCAGTCACTTCCGCCGCGGCGATGATGGCCGGGATGTGCAGGTAGGAGTGGGCGGCCGATGCCGGACCGATGCAGACGGACTCGTCTGCCAGGCCCAGGTGCATCAGTTCCTTGTCAGCCTTGGAATAAACGGCGACGGTCTTGATGCCCATCTCTTTGCAGGCGCGCAGAATCCGCAGTGCGATCTCACCGCGGTTGGCGATCAGAACTTTTTCCAACTTCGCAGTCATCAAAGGCTCTCCGCGGTTCAAACGATGGTGAACAGCGGTTGGTCGTACTCAACCGGCTGGCCGTCTTCGACGAGGATGGATTCGATCACACCGCTGGTTTCAGCTTCGATGTGGTTCATCATCTTCATGGCTTCAACGATGCACAGGGTGTCGCCTTTCTTCACGGTCTGGCCGACTTCCACGAAGGACGGCGAGGTTGGCGAAGACTTGCGATAGAACGTACCGACCATTGGCGAACGGGCAACGGTGCCGTTCAGCACTGGCGCGGCCGGGGCAGCAGGGGCGGCAGCGGCAGCCGGAGCGGCGGCAGCGACAGGCGCGGCAGCTGGAGCAGGCATTGGAGCCGGTGCGTAGTACTGCTGAGCCGGGGTCTTGCTATGACGGCTGATGCGTACGGACTCTTCGCCTTCCTTGATCTCGAGCTCGTCGATGCCGGACTCTTCCAGCAATTCGATCAGTTTCTTAACTTTACGGATATCCATGAATCATCAACTCCCAAGGGTCGGTCAGGGGCGTTTAACGCTTGTAGTTCAAGCTGTAGCCTGTTTTTCAAGCTGCTCTAGTGCAGCCTCCAGGGCCAGTCGGTAACCGCTGGCGCCAAGGCCGCAGATCACTCCCACCGCTACGTCGGAGAAGTAGGAGTGATGGCGGAAAGGTTCGCGTTTGTGCACGTTAGACAAATGCACTTCGATGAATGGGATGCTCACCGCCAGCAGCGCGTCACGTAATGCGACACTTGTATGCGTAAAAGCTGCTGGGTTGATCAGAATGAAGTCCACGCCTTCGCTGCGGGCGGCATGGATGCGGTCGATCAATTCGTACTCGGCATTGCTTTGCAGGTGCAGCAAATGGTGGCCGGCTTCGCGGGCGCGGCGTTCCAGGTCCTGGTTGATCTGCGCCAGCGTCGTGGCGCCATAGGTGCCCGGTTCGCGGGTGCCGAGCAGGTTCAGGTTGGGTCCGTGCAATACGAGTAGCGTGGCCATCGACTGTTCCTTGGTTATCCGTGTGCATTTGTCAGAACCCGGCGACTATGCCGCAAAGCCTTTGTGACTGTCCAGTTCTCTGCAATAGCCAGCACGATGACCGATGTTTGCGCGAAATATATGACCGCGTGATTAAATCCGGTCATTCGCCCTGGCGACACGTTCGGCGAAGTCCGCCGCATTGATTTCGCCGATCACTCGCACATCGGCGCGTTCGACACCGTCCTTGCCGAAAAACATCAACGCCGGAGGGCCGAACAGCTTGTAGCGATCCAGCAGGGCGCGTTGTTCGGTGTTGCTGGCGGTGATGTCGAAGCGCACCAGGCGATAGCCCTTGAGGCGTTCGACGACGATCGCGTCGTCAAGCACCTGGCGTTCGATGACTTTGCAGCTGATGCACCAGTCGGCGTACCAGTCGAGCAGCAGCGGGGTCCCGGACGCCTGGGCTTGTGCGAGCACGCGGTCGAGTTCTGCCGGGGTAGTGATGCTTTGCCAGGCGCTGGGCTGTTGCGTGGGCTCGTTGCCAACCACCATGGACGGCTGGGCGATCGGGTTGAACGGGTCGGTCTGACCGCTGAAGGCGCCGTACCAACAGGACAGCGCATAAAACAGCAGGAACATCCCGAGCAACTGCCCCAGGCGCTTTCGCGGCGGTTTATAGACGAACTCCAGTGCGCCCAGGAACAAGCCGACGCCAGCGGCCAGCAGGCCGATGAGCAGCAAGGTGATCTGCCCCGGCAAGACCCGGCTGAGCAAGCCGATCGCCAGCCCCAGCAACAGCACGCCTATCGCATTTTTCACGTAGATCAGCCAGGGCCCGCTTTTCGGCAGCCAGGCGGCGCCGCCGGTGGCTACCAGCAACAGCGGGGCGCCCATGCCCAGGCCGAGCATGAACAGCTTCAGGCCGCCCCCCAGCGCATCGCCACTGGCGCTGATGTAAAGCAGGGCACCGGCCAGCGGTGCCGAGACGCAAGGCGAAACCAGCAGGCTGGAGACCACGCCCAATACTGCAGCGCCCCACAGCGAACCGCCTTCGGTGCGGCCGGCAATGCGGTCCAGCCGACTGCTGATGGCGTGGGGCAGTTTCAGTTCGAAGACGCCGAACATGGCCAGGGCGAACAGCGCAAAAAACATCGCGAACGGCACCAGCACCCAGGCCGATTGCAGGCGCGCCTGCAGGTTTAGCTGGGCGCCGAACAGGCCCATGAGTGCGCCCAGCAAGGCAAAACAGGCGGCCATCGGCAACACATAGGCCAACGACAGATTGAAACCACGCCAGCCGCCGACCTGACCACGCAACACCACCCCGGAAAGGATCGGCAGCATGGGCAGCACGCAGGGGGTGAAGGTCAGGCCCAGGCCGGCCAGGAAAAACAGCGCCAGTTCGCGCCAGCTCCAGGCCTGGTTGGTGCTCTGGCCGCTGCCGTCGATGCTCAGGCGTTCGGTTTCGGGTGGATAACACAGGCCTTTGTCGGCGCAGCCCTGGTAGGTCACGATCAGCGTGAAGGCGCGTTGGTCGGTGCGCGGCAGTTCCACATCGAGCACGCCGTGGTAGACCTCGACGTCGCCGAAGTACTCATCGTGTTTCTGTTCGCCCTTGGGCAATTGTGCCGGGCCGAGGCTGACATCGGCCGGGTCGGCGCGGAACTGGAAGCGATGCCGGTAAAGGTAATAACCCTCGGTGGCGACGAAGCGCAATTTGATCGATTGCGGTGTGCTGTCCACCAGGCTCAACTGAAAGGCTTCGCGCACCGGCAGGAAGTCGGCGCTGTTGTTGATCGAGCCCAGGGTCGAACTGGGGCGACTCTCCAGCAACCCGGCGGCGGTGGCCGGCAGGGCGAGCACTAGAAGCAGCAGGCAAAGCAAACGGCGCATGACGATCTCGCGTATCGGAATTGGGGGGATGATAGCGGACAGTGGACGGGTGTGCAGTGCGGGTAATCCTATGGTGCATGTTCCGACGCTATCGCCGGCAGGCCAGCTCCCACAAATATTGATAGTGCCCAAAAGATCTGTGGACGGCCCTTATCCTGTGGGAGCCAGCCAGCCTGCTGGCGATGGCGGCCTGTCAGACGCGGAAAGCCTGGACGGCTGTATGCAATCGCCCACCCAACACCAACAGATTCTCCCCTTGCTCGCGCCCCTGGCCGATACGCAGCAGGTTATCCCCACCCAGTTGGTGAATACGCTCACTGTGATCGCGAATCTCGCTGACGGCACCGCTCTGCTGGGCGGTGACATCGGCGATGCGCACCGCGGTGTCGGAGATGGTCTGGATCGCCCCGACGATCTTATCCAATGCACCGTCCGCCGCCTGGGCCTGGTTGGCGGTGGCTTCGGCGTGTTCGACCTGGGCGCGCATGCCTTCGACCGATTGACGCGCTGCGCTCTGCAGGCCGGCGATCAGGGTCTGGATCTCGGCCGTGGCCCCGGCGGTGCGTTGTGCCAGCGAGCGCACCTCTTCGGCCACGACGGCAAAGCCGCGGCCCATTTCCCCGGCCCGGGCCGCCTCGATGGCGGCGTTCAGGGCCAGCAGGTTGGTCTGGTCGGCAATCGAGCGGATCACCGTCAGCACGCCACCGATGGTCGCGGACTCTTCGGCCAGGTGCTCGATCATCTGCGCATTGCCTTGCACCTCTCCCACCAGCGCATGCAGGCCGGTGAGGCTCAGGCCAATGACTCGCTGGCCGTGTTCGACCGCCTGGCCGGCATGGCGACTGGCATCGGCGGCCTGGCTGGCGTCGCCGGCCACTTGCTGGATGGTCGCTTCCAGTTCGCCCAGGGAGTCGCGGATCATCGCTGTGTCACCGGCCTGGTGTTCGGCGCCGCTGTGCAGGTCATTGCTCAGCTCGGCCAGGGTTCGGCTGCTGCCGGCGACCTGTTCGGCGTTGAGACGAATGGTCCCCACCAGGTCCACCAGATAGGCGCGCAGGCGATTGAGCGAGGCTTCGATGTCATGCAGTTCGCGGTTGGTATTGCCCAGCTGAATGTCGCGGCTGAAGTCGCCTTCGGCCCAGGTCGACAGGGCCGGGGAGAGTCTGGTCAGGGTTCGCGCCAGTTTGCGTTGCAGGGTGTCGATCAGCAGGGCGATCAGCAGAATCAGGCCGATCATCACCCCCTGCATCAGCCGCACTTCACTCTGGATCTGCCCGTGCTGGGCGCGCACCACCGGTTCCAGCCCGGCGATGGCCTGTTGCACGGCGGCGATTTTCAAGTGTGTCGCGGCGCTGAGTTCGGCACGTTTGTGGATTTGCTCGCGAGTGCGCGCCAGTTCCGCCGGGTAACGGCTGAGCAGGCTGTTGAGCTCACGCTTGAAGCCGACGCCGGCATCTTCGGCCGCGGCTTTCTCGGTGTTTTCCAGGCCCATCATCGCAGCGAAATCATCGGTGTTCGATTCACCGCTGGCCGCCACGCCCAACAACGGCAGGGCGTCCAGTTGTTCGGCCTGGCTGCGGATGTTGGCGACTTCGCGCTCGACATCGGCGGCCAGTTCGCTGCGACCGCTGCTGACCAGTTTGTCCCGAGCCAGCGACAGCTTGCCCAGGTGCTGGGAAGCCATGAGCAGTGGGGTCAGGTAGCTCGCGTTGCCACTGGCGTACTGGCTGAGTTGATCAAGGCTGGCGCCCAGCTCTCGTTCAGCCTGCAGGAGCAGGGCCTGCGGATCGCCCGCGAGCTTGCCGGCGGCCAGCAGATCGGTTTTGCCGAATTCGTCCAGGTTGGTCAGGCTCGGGCGCAAGGTGTCCGCCAGGGCCGGTGGCAACTCGTCGAGTTCCTTGTGCAGTGTGTCGATGGCCTGGCTGGCGCTGCTCAAGCGCAGCGCATCGCCGCTGGCGAGGTAATCGACAATGTTGCGCGCCACGTCACTCTGGAACTGTTGGGACAACCCCAAGTAGCGCTCCATCAACAGATAGGGGCGTTCGAGGGCCTTTTGCGACCACCAGAGTGTCGCTCCAAGGGCCACGCACACGGCCACCAAAAGAAGGGTGTTGAGATTGGTCAACAGTTTCAGGCGCATCAAGGACTACCAAAGGCGGAATGGTAAGTGCCTGAAGTTATTGCGTTTCTGTTACAGGGTTGTGACCGTATCGGTCTCTTCCGATAAAAAAGTGGCACTTTGCCTTGAAGGCCGGGCGGCCTGCACCCGGTTGCGTCCCGCGCCTTTGGCACGGTACAGCGCCTCGTCCGCCTGGCTGGCCATCAGCAGGCTGTCAGAGTCTTCGCACAGATCCACCACCCCGGCGCTGAACGTGCACCAGAGATCCTGGGGTTGCGCGGGATAATGAATTTCGGCAAAACGCTGACGGATTTCGTCGAGCACTTTGCAGGCCGCTTCGAGGTCGGTGTCGGGCATGACAATAGCGAACTCTTCACCACCGTAGCGGCCGATGAAGTCGGTCTTGCGCAAGCGTTGCTTGAGGAACAGCGCCAGGCTCTTGATCACCCGGTCGCCCATGGGGTGGCCGTGGCTGTCGTTGACGCGCTTGAAGTGGTCGATGTCGAGCATCGCAAAGCTCAGCGGCTTGCCCTCGCGGCGAGCGCGAAAGCTGCAGTCTTCAAGCAATTGCAGGATATGCGTGTGGTTGTACAGGCCGGTGAGGCTGTCGCGTACCATTCGCGCCTTGAGGTTGCGAGCCCGTGCCGCCCGGTTGCGCACGGTGGTGATCAGGTGCCGTGGCTTGATCGGTTTGGTGAGGAAGTCGTCGCCGCCCTCGCTCATGGCGTCGAGTTGCTTGTCGAGGTCGTCCTCGGCCGAGAGGTAAATGATCGGCACGCTGACATAACGGTCGTTATGGCGAATCACCTTGGCCAGTTCGGTACCGGTGCAGGCCGGCATGTACATGTCGAGGATGATCAGGTCCGGTTGAAAGTCCGCCAGCTCGGCCATGGCCTGGATCGGCTCGATCAGGGTCCGGGTAATGATCCCCGCACTGTTGAGCAGGCGTTCGGTGTGCAAGGCCTGGGCGCGTGAATCGTCGATGATCAGCACTTTATACGGCTCGTACTGGGCGACGCAGGTCAGGACTTCGATTTTTTCCAGCAGGCTCGACGCTTCAAGGGTGCCGGTGAGGAACTCCTGGCCGCCGGCGCGCACGGCGGCGAGGCGGGTCGGGGTGTCGGTTTCATGCAGGCTGAAAAACAGCAGCGGCAAACGCTGGTCGAGACCTTCCTGGGCTTCGGCCGCCAGTTTCAGGCCGACGCCGGGGCCGCTGAAGTCGACGTCCATGACGATGGCCGCTGGCAGGCGCTCGACCATCGAGGAGCGGAAGGCCGCCACGCTCTCCAGGGACTGGGCGCTGAGCCCGAAAAACTCCAGCTGCTTGGCCAGTCGCTCGGCACGGTCATGATCCTGCAGCATGACGTAGATCGGTTTGCGTAACGGCGGCAGGAACGTCTGGTCGAGCTGGTCGCCATGGCGCAGGCCGGTGCGCGACAGGCGTTGCATCAACCGGTTGAGGTCGCTGATCAGGCCGCTGCTGAGGCGTCCGCGATTGGCGTCGACAGCCTCCAGGGACTGGCCGATGTGGCGCGCCAGCTGTGAGTGTTCCGGTTGTTCGAAGCGTTCGGCGAAACGCAGCAGGCGCAGGTTGGCCTCGCTCAGTTCCGCCAGTTCCTGGGTCGACCATTCAGTGCGCTGCAGGCGCTGCCATATCTCAAGAACCTGACGTGCTTGATGAATTACCCGCTGGGCAAAGTGGTGCTTGAGGCGCTCGCGGCTGGGCTCTTCTGGCTCGGTCATATCCTGACTACTAGTTAGGGGGCAAGCTGAGGTCGACTGGTGGCTCTATGCTAGCATCTCTTTTCTGTTACATGAGTGTCGTACGTTAATAATCTTGGGCATCCATCTATTTAGTTTCTGACTGGTCGGTCGCCAATTGGCTGCTGATACTTGCAAAGGTCCCGTCAGCCACGGGTTTGGCCGGCTTCGAGTTGAGTCCTGAGGTTGTTGGCACCGGGCTGCGCGGGTCACGTATCCGTTGCTGGAAGCCAGGCAGTTTTTCGTCTTTTATGGGCTAAGGGATTCCCTTAGAAGGCATTGGATAAATTTCGCTGTAAAGCCATCCGCGGGTGCCGGGCAAAGGCACGTTGTTGTATGGTTGTGGTCGAAACGATGAACTCAAGTAATTGAAAGGATATCGCCATGCTGGACTGGAAAAACCGCGCCGGTAGCGCGCCTGAACGTGCCGCTGAACCGAAGTCGGCTACCCGCAGTTATCTGGGCGGCCTGTTTTTCAGCCGGGCGCTGGCCACACTGATTGGTATCTACCTGCTGGTGACGATTGCTCTGGGTTGGTACTGGAGCGCGGAACCTGACCTGTTTCCGGTACAGCAGAATGCGCAACTTGCTGCCGAACGGGACGGCAAGCAGATGGTGGTCGGCTACACCACGGTGGAAACCCTCAAGAGCGTCGCCGGTACCCTGCTGAACAAGCCAGGCGGCTACATTTCCAACGACCGCCTGCCGCCGGGCCTGTGGATGGACAACATGCCGAGCTGGGAATATGGCGTGCTGGTGCAGGTGCGCGACCTGAGCCGTGCGCTGCGTAAAGACTTCGCCCGCTCGCAGTCGCAGTCCACCGAGGACGCCGACCTGGCCAAGGCCGAGCCGCGTTTCAACTTCGACAATAAAAGCTGGGTGCTGCCTTCCAGTGAGTCCGAGTTCCAGGAAGGGATCAACTCCCTGACCCGTTATCAGACTCGCCTGTCCGATCCGAACCAGAAGAGCGCGTTGTTCTTTGCCCGTGCCGACAACCTGAACAACTGGCTGGGTGACGTCGGTACCCGCCTGGGTTCGCTGTCGCAACGGCTGTCGGCCAGCGTTGGTCGGGTCAAGCTCAACACCGCGCTGAAAACCGAGGTCATTACGCCGGGGCAGGTGCCGCAGGTCGACGAAGAAATCGTCGAAACCCCATGGCTGCAGATCGACAACGTGTTCTACGAAGCCCGCGGCCAGGCCTGGGCCTTGTCCCACCTGCTGCGCGCCATCGAAGTCGACTTCGCCGATGTGCTGGCCAAGAAGAACGCCACGGTCAGCGTGCGCCAGATCATTCGTGAGCTGGAAGCGTCGCAGGAAGCGGTCTGGAGCCCGATGATCCTCAATGGCAGCGGCTTCGGCGTGCTGGCAAACCACTCGCTGGTAATGGCCAACTACATTTCCCGGGCCAACGCCGCCGTGATCGATTTGCGTCAATTGCTGAATCAGGGCTGAGCCATGGCCGATAGCTCCATCGATAACGCGCTCGAGGCCGCCCATCGGGCGGCCTCGGATGCCGAGCAGATCGCCTGGGTCGACGAGCAGGACAACCTGCTCGGCGCACTGGTGCGTTCCGACCTGCGCGAGCGGGGGCTGATCGGGCGCGGCACCTACATCATGTTGTTCAACTCCACCGGTGAGCTCTGCGTGCACCGGCGCACCCTGAGCAAGGCGATCTACCCGGGTTACTGGGACGTGGCGGCGGGCGGCATGGTGCTCGCCAGCGAAACCTACGCGGAGTCGGCCGCTCGGGAGCTTGAAGAAGAGCTGGGCGTGAGCGGGGTGGAGTTGACCGTGCATGACCACTTTTTCTTCGAGGACACTGGCAATCGACTCTGGTGTTCGGCGTTTTCGGCCGTGTGGGACGGCCCGCTGGTCCTGCAACCGGAAGAGGTGCTGGAAGCGTGCTTCATGCCCGTTGAGCAAGTGCTGCGCGATATCGAGCAAAAGCCTTACTGCCCGGACTCTTTGGCCGCCTTGAAGCGCTATCTTCGTGCCCGTGGCGAAGACGTCGCAAAAGAGGCATAAATTGGCGCCGATTGGCTCTTAGCAATCGGCGTTTTTGCCGTTACACTGCGCGACCTTTTCAAACTGAACCGGTATTGCTGGTTGTTGTTGTAGGAGCGAGCTTGCTCGCGAAGAACGCAAGGACGACGCGTAACCCGATTACCCGCATTATCGTTGACGTCCATTGCGAGCAAGCTCGCTCCTACAGTTGGCGTCATCGTTCGTGAGCAATTGCGTTTCAGCAATGTTGTACCGTTTCAGTAGCGCTGCCCCTGCCTGAGTGGGGCTTCGCGGTCGATGGCACCTGCCCAGGTTGCCGCGACCAGTCTTTGTCCTCCCAAGAGGATTGCCGGTGGCCAAAAAAGCCGCATCCTTCGCCGCCCTTGGTGGCCTGGTATTTTCCACCGACGCAGGTCGTCATTGCCCGGACTGCAGTAAACCGGTGGACGCCTGCATCTGCAAACAGACCGTTATCCCGGCCGGCGACGGCATCGCTCGCGTGCGTCGCGAAAGCAAGGGCCGTGGCGGCAAGACGGTGACCACCATCACCGGCGTGCCGTTGACGGAAGACGCGCTCAAGGAACTGGCCACGACGTTGAAAAAGCGCTGTGGTACCGGTGGAGCGTTGAAAGACGGGATCATTGAAATCCAGGGCGATCATGTCGAGCTACTCTTGGCTGAACTGATCAAGCACGGTTTCAAGGCGAAGAAGTCCGGCGGCTAGCAGCCTCTGTGAAAACCACCCGCGGCTTGATCCAGACCTGCCCACCTGCAGGTCTGGCGTCGTCACCATGGTTTTCACAGAGCCTGTTCATGACCGGTTTCTAAACTCACTGCGGTCGGCGAGGTCTATCCCTTCGTTGACGAACCGTCATTTTCATTCTTTAGACTGCGCCGGCCTGAATCCAGGCGACGCACTATGACTTCTTTATAGGGGACTTCAATGTCCGTACGACGCACACGCAAAGACGATGGCAGCCAATGGACAGTTGCGGACAGCCGCAGTGTTTACGGGATTCGCCATTGGGGGGCCGGGTATTTCGCGATCAATGACGCCGGTCGCGTCGAAGTTCGTCCCAACGGTCCGAGCAGTTCACCCATCGATCTGTTCGAGCAAGTGGACCAGTTGCGCAAGAGCGGCCTGTCCTTGCCATTGCTGGTCCGTTTCCCGGACATCCTGCAAGACCGCGTGCGTCAGCTGACCGGTGCGTTCGACGCCAACATCGAGCGCCTGGAATACCAGAGCAAGTACACCGCGCTGTACCCGATCAAGGTGAACCAGCAGGAAGCGGTGATCGAGAACATCATCGCCACCCAGAACGTCTCCATCGGCCTGGAAGCCGGTTCCAAGCCTGAGCTGCTGGCGGTGCTGGCGCTGGCGCCGAAGGGCGGCACCATCGTCTGCAACGGCTACAAGGACCGCGAGTTCATCCGTCTGGCACTGATGGGCCAGAAGCTTGGCCACAACGTGTTCATCGTGATCGAGAAAGAATCCGAAGTCGGCCTGGTGATCGAAGAAGCCGCCTCGCTCAAGGTCAAGCCACAGGTCGGCCTGCGAGTGCGCCTGTCGTCCCTGGCGTCGAGCAAGTGGGCGGACACCGGTGGCGAGAAATCCAAGTTCGGCCTGTCGGCGGCGCAACTGCTGTCGGTGGTCGAGCGCTTCCGCACCGCCGGCCTGGACCAGGGCATTCGCCTGCTGCACTTCCACATGGGTTCGCAGATCGCCAACCTGGCCGACTACCAGCACGGTTTCAAGGAAGCGATCCGTTACTACGGCGAGCTGCGCAACCTCGGCCTGCCGGTGGATCACATCGACGTCGGCGGTGGCCTGGGCGTGGACTACGATGGTACGCACTCGCGTAACGCCAGCTCGATCAACTACGACATGGACGATTACGCCGGTGTCGTGGTCGGGATGCTCAAGGAGTTCTGCGACGCGCAGAGCCTGCCGCACCCGAACATCTTCTCCGAAAGCGGCCGCTCCCTGACCGCCCACCACGCCATGCTGGTGATCCAGGTGACCGACGTCGAGAAGCACAACGACGACGTGCCGCAGATCGAGAACAAGGAAGCGCTGCCGGAAACCGTGCAGTGGCTGGTGGACCTGCTGGGCCCGACCGACATCGAGATGGTCACCGAAACCTACTGGCGCGCCACGCACTACATGAGCGACGTGGCTGCCCAGTACGCCGACGGCAAACTGACCCTGGCCGAAAAAGCCCTGGCCGAGCAATGCTACTTCGCCGTGTGCCGTCGCCTGCACAACTCGTTGAAGGCGCGCCAGCGTTCCCACCGCCAGGTGCTGGACGAACTCAACGACAAGCTGGCCGACAAGTACATCTGCAACTTCTCGGTGTTCCAGAGCCTGCCGGACACCTGGGCCATCGACCAGGTACTGCCGATCATCCCGTTGCACCGCCTCGACGAAGAGCCTCTGCGCCGCGCGGTGCTGCAGGACCTGACCTGCGACTCCGACGGCAAGATCAACCAGTACGTCGACGAGCAGAGCATCGAGACCAGCCTGCCGGTGCACTCGTTGAACGAGGGCGAGGACTACCTGCTGGGCGTGTTCCTGGTCGGCGCCTACCAGGAAATTCTCGGCGACATGCACAACCTGTTCGGTGACACCGACTCGGTGAACATCTACCAGAATGCCGACGGCAGCATCTATCACGCCGGTATCGAGACCCACGACACCATCGAAGACATGCTGCGTTACGTGCACTTGTCGCCGGAAGAACTGATGACCCACTACCGCGACAAGTGCGCCAGTGCCCGCATCAGTGCCAGCGAGCGCACCCAGTTCCTCGATGCGCTGCGCCTGGGCCTGACCCGTTCGTCTTACCTGTCTTCCTGAGGTAAGCACTGCTCTCATCAGGCTGTCTGAAAATTTACCGTTTGCGTCGGAAATTTCAGATGGCCTGGTGCGACATTTCTCTTTTTTCCAGCGAAAAGGACCGCGTCTCGGCTATCCAAGCTATTTCGTCCTCTTTTCGCGTAGGCCTTTTCCTAAGTTGTATTTCGCCTCTCTACTCGGCCATGTCTCTCGGCGAGAATCCCCGGCTGTCCCTCCTGTAGAGAAACGCCCATGGTCGATCCAGTCAACGAGCCGTCATTTCGTCTGGACGTAGCAGGTCTGTCCAATGCCTTCGAAGTTCTGTCCTTTGCCGGTAGAGAATCCATCAGCGAACCTTTCGTGTTCGACGTGGACCTGCTGATCGAAGACCCGACGCTCGACCTCGCCGGCTTGCTGTACCGCTCGGCCTCCTTGCTTTTCGGTCCGGCGGGAAACGCCATCCATGGACAGTTGCATGAGCTGGTCCAGCGCGATCACGGCCCGGGGATCAGGCTCTGTCAGGTGCGGCTGGGGCCGAAACTCGCCTGCCTTGCCCAGCGCTTCAGCCAGCGTATTTTCAGCGACCGCTCGGTGCCGCAGATTCTTGATCAGGTACTCAGGGAGCACGGCATCGTCGATCAGGATCGGCGCTTTGAACTGGTTGGCGATTACCCGCCGCGGGATTTCTGCACGCAGTACCGGGAATCGGACCTGCAGTTTGTTCAGCGCTTGTGCGCCCAGGAGCGATTGCACTATCACTTCGAACACCGGGCTGACAGGCATTGCGTGGTGTTTGGCGAGGGTTCGGGGGATTTTCAGTTCGCTGAAGCGGCGCTTTTCAGTGTGGAGTGTGGGGAACCGGCAGTGCGTCGTTTTGAGCTCAAGCGCTGCACCGATGCCGCGGTGCAGCGCGTGGCGTGTGGCACTGACCTGTCAACGCTGCGCAGCGGCCAGTACATGCCGCTGTCCGGGCATCCGGTTGCCGAATGGAACCGGCCGTGGCTGGTGACCCATATCGAGCATCAAGGCGCCCAGGGCGCGAGCCAGACCTACAGCAACCAGGTACGGGCGCAGCATCGGGTATTGCCCTTTGAATCGCCCCTCAGTGCGGTGAAGCCAAGGATGCACAGCCTGCAACGGGCATGGGTCGTGGAAGTCGACATGCCGCCCCCTGATCCATCCAGGCCAGTGGCGGTGCAGTTTGACTGGCTTTATCAAGGGGAGGGCGCGGCGCCCAGCCATTGCTGGTTGCCATTGGCTGCTGCGAGTGGCGCCCGGTTGGCGCAAGGCACGGAGGTGGTGGTGAGCTTCACGGAAGGTGATCCGGACCAACCGTTGATTACCGGGTTCCTGCAAGGTCCCGCCAGTGTCGAGGCAGTCGAGGAACAGGATACGGTAGCCGCCACCACGGTTGTCGAAGATTGTTCGCTCGACGGCGTGCAGCAGTGGCTGGGTTCGGGCGAGCCGCTGATGCTGCTGTGCCTGCTGCCCGGTGGTGGCAGTTTCAATCATTGCGCGCAGGCGCTGTGCATCTGCCGCACGGCGACACGCCTTGGCCAGAGCGGTGCGGCATGACGGTGGTCCAGGCGCCCGATGCGAGCCCGCAATGGCTATTGCTGGACATGCCCGGCGCGCCGCAGGCCGGTGTGGCCCTGCAAGAGACGTTTGCCGATGCCAGGCGATTGCGCTTGTTCGAAGACACGGAGTGGCAGGCATTGCAGGAGCAGGGGCCGCTACTCATCGATCTGCGGACCTGCCCGGCCCTGGCCGACCTGTACCGCGTCGACGGGCAGCGCTGGCGCGGCTTGCTGATATCCAGCGAAGCGCCGGCGTCGACATTGCTGGCGCATTTAAGGCGCATGCTCACGGTCTCGTTCGACCTGCATCACCGGGCCTTGCTGAGTTATTACAACCCGAACACCGCCAGTTATTTTTTTGATGCCTGCGATGCCGAGGAACTCAGTCGCTGGTTGGGGCCGATCAGCCAATTGCGCTGGTTCGGCGGCACCTGGGCGGATCGCGCGCTTGGCTGTCAGGGCTGGCAGCAGTTGCTCAACCCGGGGCTGGCCGTGCGCCCTCTGGCGGTCGAGGAGGATCTGAGCCCATGGCAGCGGGAAAAACTGCAGACCTGCCTGCTGGAGCAGCATGCCTGGCGCTGGAGTCAATCCACGGGGACTGATTTCATGCGGTTGTGGGGCCATCTGGAAGAGGGCCTGGCATTGGGTTTCAGCGAACGTCCGGTGCTCGATGGCTGGATGTGGCTGCGCTTGCAGTACCCCGATGCCTTGCCGGTGCAGCCATTATCGGGGGCTACCCAGCAAGAGCGCCTCGAAAGCCTGCGCAAGCGATGGCAGAACGATTCACCCTGAGTTGGCACGGTTAAGGACTCCGGTTCAGTGAGCGCGGGCGAACCAGCCATCGTTCTCGCGCAGGCGCCAGGCAATCAAGCCGAGCGTCAGGCTGCGCAGCAACATGAACAGCAAAAAGGTTATCCACAAGCCATGGTTGCCATAGCCCTGCAGCGCCCAGGCGAACGGCACCAGCAAGGCCACCGTCAACAGCATGCCATTGCGCATTTCCCTGGCGCGGGTGGCGCCGATGAACAGCCCGTCGAGCAGGTAGCTCCAGACCGCGATCAGCGGCAGCACGGCAAGGTAGGGCAGGTACAGGAACGCGGTGTCGCGCACGCTGGTGATGTCGGTCTGCATTTCGATGAACAGGTGTCCGGCAAACATGAACAAGCCGGCAAAGCCCAGGCTTGCCAACAACGACCAGCCACAGGCAACCACCAGGGAGCGGCGCAGGGCATCGCGGTCGCGCGCGCCGATGGCGTGTCCGCACAGGGCTTCCACGGCATGGGCCAGGCCGTCGAGCGCGTGGGCGGTCAGCAGCAGGCCGTTGAGCAGCAGGGCGTTGGCGGCGACGGTTGCATCACCCAGCCGGGCGCCTTGCACGGTGATCAGGAAAAACACCGATTGCAGCGCCAGGCTGCGGATGAAAATGTCCCGATTGACCGCCAGCAGCGGTCGCCAACTCTGCCAAAGCGCCAAGGCGGCCCAGACGATATGCCCGGGATAGGCGCGCAGGGCGTGGCGGGTCAGCAACAGGCCGATCAGCGCACCGGTCCACTCGGCGATCACCGAAGCCCGGGCCGCACCCACCACCCCCCATTCCAGGCCAAGGACAAACCACAGGTTCAGGGCAATGTTGACCAGGTTGGTCGTCAGCAGAATCACCAGCGGCGCGCGGGCGTTCTGCGTGCCGAGAAACCAGCCGACCAGCGCATAACTGGCCAGTGCCGCCGGCAGGCCGAACAGCCGCGTGTGGAAAAACTCGCGGGTCATCTGGTCCAGTTCCGCCGACGGTTGCATGAAGTGCAGCGCCACCCCGCTCAATGGCACGCCCAGCGCGCCCAAAACCACTGCCAGCCCCATAGCCAGCAATAGACCCTGCAACAGAATCTGCCGTAGCGCCGCGCCATCCCCGCGCCCTGCGGCCTGGGCGGCAAAACCGGTGGAGCCCATGCGCAGAAAACCCATGGCCCAGGCGAGGAAGGTATAGAGGCTGGCCCCGACCGCCACGGCTCCGAGCTGATGGGCATGGGGCAGGTGGCCAATAACGGTGCTGTCGACCAGTGCCACCAGCGGTACGGAAATGTTCGAGAGAATCATCGGCGCAGCCAGCGCCCAGACCCTACGATGGGTTGGGCGGTCGCGCCAGTCGGCGATCAGGTTGGACATGCAGGCTCCTTGGGGAGCGGGCATTGTAGCGACCCCTGCAGAATCTGCAGCGATCCGTTGCCGGGGTCAGTGCATGATCCAGCTAAGCAACCACAACCCCAGCATCAACCAGATGATCCCCATGATGATCGAGGCGTTCATGAACGCGCGGATCGCCGACCACAACAGCACCAACCCGAGGATCAGGGTGACGATGCTGATGATCGAGGTGTCCATGCCCAGCGCCTCGGACAAGCCTTCGACAAAATGGCTGCTGGCGCGACTCACCAGTTGGAACAGACCGCTGAGGGCGTCAACGATGAAACGGATGGCTGTGCCCAGGATCTGGCCAAGCCACTCAAAGAAACCTTCTACCTGCATGGAATGAACGTCCTGTCTTCTGTAGGAGCTGGCTTGCCAGCGAATTTTTACAGGCGCCGCCGAAACACGCCATCGACTGATTATGGTGCAAAGACTGTCACCGCTGCCAGGCACTTGCCTTCCCCCGTCATCCCCTTGAAGCTATACGCCTTCAGGAGAGCCCGATGAACCTTGTTGAACTGACCGAACGCCTGCACGCCATCCGTGATCGCAATGACTGGCGGCAATTTCACAGCCCGAAAAACCTGGCCATGGCCGCCAGTGTCGAAATGTCCGAGCTGGTGGAGATTTTCCAGTGGCTGAGCGAAGACCAGTCACGGCAGCTGCCGGCCGACAAGCTGGCCCATGCTGGGCAGGAAATCGGCGATATCGTGCTCTATCTGTTGTTGCTGTGCAGCGAATTGGGCCTGGACATGAATGACGTCGTGCGCAGCAAGCTGGCGGACAGCGAGCGGAGGTTCAGCTGATGAGCGACCGTCATTTCGATCAACTGGCGACGCGCTTCGCCGAAAAAATATACGGCGGCGCCAAAGGCGCGATTCGCCTGGCGGTGCTGCAGGCCGACTTGGCCGAGGCCCTGCCGGATCGGCCGCTGCGGGTGCTGGATATCGGCGCCGGCCTTGGCCACATGTCGTTGTGGCTGGCCGAGCGTGGCCACCAGGTGACCCTGGCCGAACCCGCCGAACCCATGCTCGAAGGCGCCCGCCAGCGCTTTGCCGACGCGGGACAGACTGCCACCTTCATCCAGGCGCCCTGGCAGGAACTGCTCGGTCAGCTCACCGAACCCTACGACCTGGTGCTGTGTCATGCCGTGCTGGAATGGCTGGCCGAACCGCACGCCATCCTGCCGGTGCTGCATCAGCTGACCAAGGCCGACGGCTGGCTGTCCCTGGCCTTCTACAACCGCGACGCGCTGATTTACCGCAACTTGCTCAAGGGCCATTTCCGCAAGATGCGAAAAAACGACATGGCCGGTGAAAAGCAGAGCCTGACCCCGCAACAGCCGCTGGACCCACGGGAGTTGGCGGCGCAACTTGACGGCCTGTGGCAGGTCGAAAGCCAGAGTGGCGTGCGGGTTTTTCACGATTACATGCCGGTGGAGTTCCAGGCCCGCGCCGAACTGGTGGATCTGCTCGAAATGGAGTTGGCCCACCGTCGCCATCCAAGCTTTGCCGGGCTTGGGCGATATTTGCACTGGATCTGTCGGCCGGTCTGATCGGAGCTCGAAATGAAAAGTCGTTCAGGGTTGCTGTTGATCTGCCTGGGCCTGGCTGCCTGCCAGGGCAGCAATCCGTACGTGGCAAGTTCCAGGCCCTTGCCGCCTGCCCCGCCTCAAGCGGCCACTACCTTCGATCGCAGCGCCTACCCGGCGCCACCGCGAGACTACGGGCGGTATCGCAGCTGGGCCTGGCTCAACGGGCAGCTGCCGCCGGGCACTACCTGGGCGGATTCGGCGCAGGTCGCCGAAGCGGTCAGCAACGCCCTGGACCAACGCGGCCTGCGGCCCCTGCATGACAATCGGCCGGCGGACCTGTTCGTCAGCGCTGACCTGCGCCTGGAAACCCGCTTGCGTCAGGTCCAGGACGATTACGGCTACTACGGCGGTTACGGCGGCTACAATCGATATGGTTATGGGCCGGGTTACGGCATGTACGGCAGCATGCCAATTGTGCGCACTTACGAGGAACAGGTCGTGGTGGTTCATGTCGACCTGTTCGACGCGCAAGACGGTCAATCGGTCTGGAGTTCCAGTGCGGAAACCAGCAACCGGGGGAGCCAGGGCGAGCGGGTCGACGCCATACGGGAGGCTGTAGAAAAGGCAATGTCGGCGTATCCTCCCAGTTAGCTTCCTGTGGTCAAGAAGCATTTCGCAGGTTCATGTCTTCTACCGGAGAATCATCATGTTCCGCCGTCTCGCTTTACTGGCAGTGGCCGTATTGCTCAGTGCCTGCGCTGCCAATCAGGTCAATCATGACTTCGACGCCAGCCGCGATTTTGCCGCGTATCACAGCTGGAGCTGGAAAGAACCCGCGCTGCAATACCGTCCCGATGACCCCAGGATCAAGAGCGACCTGACCGAACAGCGCGTGCGCGAATCGGTAGTCGACCAGCTCGACCAACGTGGCCTGCGCCAGGCAGGCGCTGGCGCCAAGGGCGACTTGAGTGTGCAGACCTACCTGGTAGTCGAGGAACGCCAGCAACAGGTGACGACCAACTACGGCGGCGGTTGGGGTAACCCCTGGTACGGCTACTATGGCGCGCCGATGTACAACGAAACCCGCCTGGTGTCCTACAAGGTCGCGACCATCCAGATCGACCTGCTCGACGGCAAGGACGGCAAGCTGGTGTGGCGCGGCAGTGACGAGCAAATCCTCAGCCGCACCCCCAAGCCGACGGACCGCAGCACTGCGATACACGAAACGGTCACGCGGATTTTGGCGAACTATCCCCCGCACCGATAAAACACCCTGTAAACATCCCCTGTAGGAGCTGGCTTGCCAGCGAAGAGGCCCTCAAGTTCTACGGTGTTCTGAAGGCCCTCATCGCTGGCAAGCCAGCTCCTACAGGGGATTTGTTGTTGCTGGGGGTGGCGAGTTGCCAGCAGTCGCGCCATCCCTTGTCTACACTGCCTTTACCCACGGAGGTCACGTTCGGCAGTGCGCCGGCAAAGGAGTGCGTGATGTCGCCCCGCAAGCAGTTTCGCGGCCCGGCCCGGCAAAGGGGGGCGATTGGCTTGATGGCGGCGGTGACGCTGGCGCTGGCGCTGGCATTCACGCTGCTGGTCATCGACAGCGGGCGGCTGTACCTGGAAAAACGCAACCTGCAGCGCATCGCCGACATGGCCGCCCTCGAAGCCGCCACACGGGGCGGTGATTGTTCCACCGGCGCAACCGCCACCAGCTACGCCACTGCCAGCGCCCAGCGCAACGGCTTCACCCTGCCCGGCGACGGGCGTGCACTGGCGGTCAGCTGCGGCGCGCTGTCCCTGGATGCCGACGGCCTTCGGGTGTTTGCCGTCGACCCTGCTAAAAGCGAAGCGATCCAGGTCATCGCCAGCCATGTCGTGCCGCAAAGTCTTGTCGGCGGCATCGGCGCACTGTTTGGTGGTGCCGCTGCGGGCTCGACCCTGACCCTGAAGGCCACAGCTGTCGCCGCGCTGCCGCCGCCTTTGGCCGCATTGACCATCCGCAGCACCGCCCTGGCATTCGATACCAGCAAGGCAGCCATCACCAGCTTGCTGTTCGGGGGCTTGCTGGGCGGCAACGTGACGATCAATGCCGCCGGCTGGAATGGCCTGGTCAATAGCAACATCAGCCTGCTCGGCTACCTCAATCGCCTGAAAATCGACCTCGGCCTGACCGCCGCAGGTTATGACCAGGTGCTGGCCAACAGCATCAACGTCAGCCAGTTGATCCAGGCCGCCATCAATGTCCTGGACCCCAACGGAACTCTGGCGGCGAGTGCCACGATCGTCAGCCTGAAGGCGCTGAAGGTGGCGGCCGGTACCACCAGCGTGGTGCTGGGCGATTTGCTGCACGTCGAAAGCGGCAGTGACATCTCGGCCCTGGCAGTGAACCTCAAAGCCTTCGACCTGATTGAAGGCGTCGTGCAGTTGGCCAACAAGCAAACCGGCCTGGTGGCGACCCTGCCGATCAACCTCGCGGGCCTGGCGCAGATCACCGCGCGGGTGCAGGTCATGCAGCCGCCGCAACTGTCGGCCGTGGGCAATCCGAAAAACGCCGCGCTGGCGCCGTTGGGGCCCAACCGCATCCATGTTCGAACGGCCCAGGTGAAGACGTTGTTGTCGATCAACCTGCCGGTGCTGGACGCCATCACGCCCCTGGCCAATGCCGTACTGGACCTTGCGACGTCGCTGACCAGCTTCCTCCAGGACCTGTTGGGACTGCGTGTGGACAAGTTGCTGACCTGCGGCTTGGGCGCGCCGTGTGACACGCCGGAAACCAAGCTCCTGCCACCACCGATACGGCTCGATGTCGCCCTGGAGGCGGGCGGTGCTTGGAGTTATGTCACGGCCTACAGCTGCATCAGCGCGACCAACAAAAGCCTGACGACCAACACCACGACCACGCTGATCGGATTGAAAGTCGGGCAGATCGACCCGGCCGATGTGTTTGGCTCCGCTTTGGTCCCGCCGACCAATGACGTGAACCCGCTACAGCTCATCTATGTCGGCGTGCAGACCTGCCAACGGCTGCTGTTTTTACCAGCGGTCTGCTACAACCACCGGCCCACCGGCGGCATCGGCATCCGGGTCAACACCTCGGTGGCGCAAAACCCCAACATGCTCCACGTGTATTCCGCGCCAGCCGCCGCCAACCTGCCGGAAATCAACCAGCCGCCGTTTTTCTTCGCCTATACCACCAACAACATCGTCAACAGCCTGAGCACCACCGTCAGCGACCTCGGGGTGAGCATGTATGGGCCGTCGGGCAGCATCATCGGTGGCCTGGGCAGCCTTTTGAACGACGTCACCACCGCGCTGGGCAATGCGATCAACAGCGTGCTCAGCCCGCTGCTCGATACCCTCATCAACACCTTGCTGGCGAGCCTGGGCATCGACTTGAACAAGGTCGAAGTCGGCGCCAACCTCAGCTGTCACGCCGGTCGAGCGTCGCTGGTGATCTGATCGTCGGGCACGATCGGCAGCTCGATGCAAAACCGCGCGCCCTCGGTCGAGTTGCTGGCGCTGAGCGTTCCGCCCATGTTCTGCACGATGCCGTAGCTCACCGACAACCCCAAGCCGGTGCCAACGCCCACCGGCTTGGTGGTGAAGAAGGGTTCGAAGATCCGCTCCAGCAGACGCGGATCGATGCCGCCGCCGTTGTCTTCAACCCACAGGCGCACCGCGTGTTGATCGCGCTCGGCGTACAGCGCGATCCACGGCTTGAACTGCTGGTCGCTCTCACACTTGCCGAGCAGCGCGTCGCGGGCGTTGACCATCAGGTTGATCAACACCTGTTCAAGTTGATCGACATGCCCGCGCACCTGCACCGAAAATCCGCTTTCGCTGACCCGCAGTTCCACCCCTTTACCGCGCATTCCTTCGGCCAATAACGACAACGTGCCTTCGATGGCCTGGGCCGGGTTGAACGGGTGCTGCTCGATCTCCGAGCGCCGGCCGAACACGCGCATATGGTCCACCACCCGCGCCGCGCGCTGGACTTGTGTGTCGATGCGGTTGAGTTTGTCGGTCAGGTAATCGATCTGCAGATTGCCATTGTCCAGGCGCTTGAGCACATTGACGATCGCCATGCGCATCACGTTCAGCGGCTGGTTGATTTCATGGGCCAGGCCGGTGGCCATCTCGCCCAGCGTGGCCATCTTCGCGCTTTGGGTCAGTTGTTGCTGGGCGCGTCGAACCTCGGTGTTGTCGCGGCCCACGGCCTGGATTTCCAGCAGGCGACCTTCCTCGTCGAACACCCCGCGATCCGACCAGACCCACCAGGCGTGTTCGCGGCCGGGCAACTGCAGGTTGATTTCCGCCGTGCTCACCGGGAACTCCGGGCTCAATAGGCTCAGGCGCTGGAGGAAGGACTCGCGCTGCTGCGCCGACATCCAGCTGCCCAGGTTCACTCCCGGCAAGCCCTCGGGCGAACATTCCAGATAGGTCGCCAGCGGCCGGTTGCCGAAGGTCAGGGTCAGGTCCGGGCGGTAGCGGCAGATCATCGCCGGCGAGTCCTCTACCAACATCCGGTAACGCTCCTCGCTCTGTTTGACGTGCTCGGCTGCCAGCGTCGCTTCGGTGACGTCCAGCCACAGGCCGACGGCCTCCACCGGCAGACCCAGGTCATCGCGCAGCAACCGGGCTTCGTCGAGCAGCCAGTGGTAATCGCCACGACTGTCGCGCAGGCGATAGCGTGCCCGTGTCGAACCTTCGCGCAGCAGCAGGCGGGTGCGTTCGAAATAGCGCTCGCGATCCTCGGGGTGAACACGTTCGATCAACGCCGCACCGGCACACTCGGCGAGCGTCCAGCCCAGCAACGGTTGCAGGCTGTCGCTGAAGAAGGTCGGTTGCAGCGCGCCTTCGACATAACGCTGCACATAAATTACCGCGGGCGAACTGGCGATCAGATTGTCCAGTCGCGCATGGGCGGCGGCGGCCAGTTGCTCCTGGTTCTTGATGTCGCTGATGTCGAGCATGAATCCTACCAGGCGCTGCTGGCTGCCCACGCCCAGGGCCTGGCCCTGCAAGCGATACCAGGTCGCCGGGGCGTTGCCGTCGGCGCGGTACAGGCGTACGCACAACAGCAGTGGCGTGCTTTCGTGCTGCAAATCCTGCAGGCGGCTGCGCAACTCTTCGCGGTCGGCGGGGTGCACTTGCGCGAGCCAGTCCTGCAGCGGCAAACGCTCTTGCTGAAGATTCAGGGCGCGGGTCAGCGAGGGAGCCAATTGCACCTCGGCGCTGTCGCTGAAGACTTCCCACCAGCCGGTGCCGAGCAAGGCCTGCAACGCCTCCAGGCGCTCCAACTGCAGATGGTGGCGATGTTCGCGCAAGCGTTCCAGCAAGGGGCCGGCGAGGGCGGCGGCGAACTGCAACCAGTCACGCTCGCTGACATCCGGGGCCTGCTGCTGGACCGGGTAACAGCCGCAAAGCAACCAGGCCACCACGCCTTGGGCATCGTGATAGGGCACGGCGAACCCCTCCGTGCTGGCAAAGATGCCTTGCAGGCGCGGATGTTCGCCCAGGTTCAGGTGATGCGGCGTGGAGCCGTTCAAGCTATCGAGGCCGGTGCCCAGGCGCTGACCGGTGCGCCACAGGCAGGGCGTATCGAAGCCGGCGTAGTGCTGGTGAATCTGCCAGCCCTGCTCTTGCTCATCGAGCAACGCCAGGGCGATACAGGGAATGTGAAAGCGTTGGGCCAGTGCCTGTAATTGGTCGATCAATACCTCGGGCAGGCGCATCAGGCTACACAGGCGCAACTGCTCGCCGATCTGTGCCGCGAGCAACTGGCACTGCTCGCGCAGGCGCGCTTGCCGGCGTTCCAGCAGCAAGTCGCCGATGTCCAGCAACTGCAGCAGCCAGGCGTCCGCCATCGGCTGCACCCAGCCACGCAGGTGCAGGGGTGGCCCGTTGAGGCTGTAGAAATCCAGGTCCAGGAGCTGGCCCTGCCAATCGGCGGGAGCGCCCTCGATGGCGAGGCTGCAATGGGGCAAGAGAAAATCCAGCAGGTGCGGCAGCTGTGCCGTGGGGACCTGCTGGGCTAGCTGATGCCGCAACGGGCCGGTCAGGAGCAGCACGCGTCCTTGGGCATTGAGCTGCATCTGCAGGCCGACGCCGAGCACACTCAAGGGCTCCGGGATTTCCTGGGGCGCGGGCGGATGGCGATTGAGCAGACGCCCGAAGAGTTTGTCCCCGGCACTCAAAACTGCAGACTCGAACTGGCGGTGAGCGTCACCGGTAAACTCGGCACGGAGCCAATCCCCGGCAGGCTCAGAAACGGAATCACCGCGTTCAACTTTTGCGAGGGATAGTGGATGACGACCTTCAACACGCCACCTGTGTAAGTGGTGGTCGTGTCAGTGGCGACATCGAAATTCAGCCCGGCGGGAATCCAGGCCAACTGACGGGTCAGTTCCAGCTTGACGACGTTTTTCAGCGCGGCCTCGTAACCGGGCGTGTTCGGGTCCAGCGCCACGCTACGACGCACGGCTTCGGCCGTCGACTGGTTGAACGACTGCATCAGCAGCAGCGGCAGGCTGTAAGCGACGATGGCGTAGAACACCGCGAAAAAAATCACGAACACCAAGGCAAATTCAATCGCGACGGCACCTTTTTGCTTACGTGGGAGGCTGCTTTTCATGAGTGCGTCTACCCTGACAACTCGAGGTAATGTCAGCATAGAATCATTCAGCCAAAACGGACGTTTTTTACCGGATGCAGAGCTTTGTACTACTGATCTGGCTGACGCTATGCGCAGCGCAGGATGCCCGGGAACGGCACATCGCCAATCGCCTGACCCTGGGCGTCGGGGCGCTGGCTTTGGCGTATCTGTTATGGAGCGGCACCACCTGGATCGGCGCGCCGGCCGAGCAGGGCGGCTGGGCTGCGCTGCTGGCATTGGCGTTTACCTTGCCCGGCTATGGGATGCGCCGACTGGGCGCCGGGGACGTCAAACTCATGACCGCCCTGGGGCTGGCGACCGATGGTCGGCATGTGTTGGGGGTATTGATCGGCGCGGGTCTCGCCAGTGCGTGTTGGTGGCTGCTGGCGCCAAGAGTCTGGCTTCATATCGGTCAAGGGCTTAGAGGCCACCTGGTTTACCTGGAGCCTGGTCTGTCAAAGAAACAACCCTTTGCCCCTTTCCTCCTGGTGGGTCTGATGCTGACATTGGCCTGGTTCGGCTAGTCATCCGTTTTTGTACAGCGGCCAAAGAGCGACTACTTTCATTCAGAGGTTGTACAGCCTCAGGCTGTCGATAAAGGGACGGTCAGTCCTTGGCCTTGCAGGGAGTTGCACGTGAACAAGCGTACTTCGGCAGTAAAAGTCCTTGTGGTCGACGATCAGCCCCAGATCGTTGCAGAACTTTGCGAATTTCTTGAGAACAGCGGCTACCGTTGCGTTGCCTGCGAATCCAGCCATCAGGCGATCGAACGTTTCAACCAGGACACGGAAATCGGCCTGGTGCTCTGCGATTTGCATATGCCTGGCCTGGACGGCATCCAGATGGTCCAGGAGCTGCAACAGCTGTCCGGCAAACACCGGGCTTTCGAGGCGATCATGCTCACCGGGCAGGCGGGCAAGCAGGATGTGATCAAGGCACTGCGCGCCGGCTTTGCCGATTACTACCAGAAGCCGATTGATCTGAATGAATTGCTCGAAGGCGTGCAACGCCAGGAAGTGGTACTGCAGGAGCGGCACAAGGCGTTGCAGTTGGGGCATCTGAATCAGAAGCTGCAATACCTGTCCGAGTCGCTGGATGATTTGTACCAGGACCTCGACCGGGTCAGGCGCACACCGTCTGCACCGGGTACGGATGATGGCGCTGTCAGCGATGCCGGACGGGCCGAGATTCCGGCGATTTTCAATCAACTGTCGCCACGTCAGTTGGATGTGGCGCGCCTGGTGGGCAAGGGGCAGACCAACTACCAGATTGCCTGCGAGTTGGGCATTACCGAGAACACGGTGAAGTTGTACGTGTCGCAGGTGCTGCGGTTGACCCATATGCACAACCGCACGCAACTGGCGTTGGCGTTGACGCCGAGTAACTCGGGCGGGCGCCATCGGTTAACTGCGAACTGATCACCGCACCTGAATCTGTCGGATGTACTCGCCCTACTTGTAGGAGCCGGCTTGCTGGCGATGGCGTCGGTGAGGTCGGCGCCAGGCTTGAGGGCCAATCGCGGGCAAGCCAGCTCCTACAGGTTTGGCGGTGATCTCGATTCTTTGTAGGGGCCGGCTTGCTGGCGATGGCGTCGGTGAGTTTGGCGCTCGGCTTGAGGGCCA
>NZ_CATKQQ010000043.1:0-3615 GCF_949767605.1 Pseudomonas sp. IT-P218 | reverse complement strand
GTTGAGGTATTCGGTTTTATTGCCCAGGGCGTCGACTTCGGCGATCAAGTTGCCCTTGGCGTCATAGCGGGCCTGCCAGGTGCTGCCGTCCAGGAAAGTCGTTTCGGTGACCAACGTAGTGCCGAGGTGGTACTTGTATTTGATCTTGCGACCCAGTGGATCGGTTTCTTCAAGCAAACGCGAAAAGTCGTCGTACTTGAACCCTAACCGGTTGCCATCCGGCAGCTTGAGACCGGTCATGTTGCCGGCTTCGTCGAGGTCGATAGCGTACTGCTCACCGCCGAAGTCGCGAAAATGGATTCGTTCAATTACTAATCATTTTTAGCGTGAATTGTAAGAACGCGCTTGCACAGCATTTTTAGATTAAAGAGGAAAGTGGCTTAAGAAAACCTTAAGCCACTCTAGAGATAAAATTTTAAAGAACGGCACAAACCCCACTAGTTTTAACTACCAACGAACAACCAAACACATCCATGAAATGCTGCGCCACCAGTACAACGGAGCGCTACACCGTTTACATACAAACATCAGAGAGCGGTTTTTTTCCACTTATCACCACTTTTTGTTTCTTTTTTCACTATCAGCCAACCATTTCCAGTATCTTTTAGAACAAACTTATATGCAGCCTTTAGCCTAGCCATCTGCTCGACAACCACAGCGTAATTTTTACCTTCTTGAACAGGCTTGTTTATTACATCCCTCTCTGGATCATAAGTCGGAGGAGACCCACAACCGAGATCTACAAGCCTAGCCCAGCTTCGCTCATCTGACACAGAAAACCTGGTTAAAACCTTCTTAAGCTCGAGTTCATACTTTTTATCACAGTCAGAGGTATTTTTTTCCGCATCGATCAGGCTCATTTGCTCATCGCGAAAAGCCGTCTCCCAATCTCGCATTTCTGACATAAAGCCTTTCAACGCCTCAACCACCGAAACTTCTTTTTCCATAACAAACTCCTACCAAGCACAACAATACAATTGCGAACAGCAGAATAAAAACCAGAAATCCTTTGCCGTGGCGGAAGGTGGAGATCAGCTGACCAGTCACCGTTGAAGCGGCTGTGGATGATTGCTGCGAGATGAGTACTTCCCTAGTGTTTGGTTTGATAAAACACCGTAATCCAGACCGGTGTTAGTGAAAAAAGCGGAAAATGACAATCATTGTCCGCCTCGCTGTGCAGGTCATCGCGATCCCTGTCACAGCTCCTCTGGCCTTCGATTTTACAGGTCGATCTCAGATTCGCCCTTTGAACCCTCAACAAAAGCGTCAAACGAACTTGCGAGCCAACGATAGGCCTTTGCATGATTGGCGGCATAACTACTATTCGGATCAAAGTAATCAGTTGCGTAAAAACACACATCACCATCAGGCAAATCCAGACAGAAAAAATTACCACCATCGTCAGTCGCAAACGGCAGCAATGTTTTAGGTATCACATTTTTAGAGGTCATCACTGCATAACAGCCGCTTAAATATTTTGTCTCTGCAGCATCAAAAGCACCACTAGCTGCAACTGCTTTAAATTTCTTTATTCGAACAGGCTCATATTCATCACCACTGTCCCACCAATCTCTATCTGCTACCCCACCGTCATGAGCTAAATAAAAAATTCTAAAACCTTCAGGTAACGTATGCCCGACTTCGTTTTCCAGCGACTCTAGATCAGAACTAGCCACTTTCGGATCGGATTTCGACATCTGCAGTACACCCATCTATCCCCCCCCGCAAACAAGCCTTCTTTCATTCAGCTCCTGTATGTACTCAAACAATGGAGAAATCCCAATCATCAGTTGAAGCATCATTTGAAAGCTTCGGAAGCTGCCCTACGGACGTAAACTCCAATTCATAACCCAGAGAAACAAATGGGTCATTGAGCCCCTTAAAACCACTAATACTTAGATCATATAAGCCATTCTCAACATCTAGATAATCATTATTTCCTAGACCATCAACACACGCATCTCTATAACCCAGAAAAAACTCACTATCCCAATCCATAAGCGCATTCAAATCTGCAACAACAACCAACCCAGAAACAACTTTCAGCGGAATCCCAGAATAACAAAATTTATTTACCGAATCACTAAAGCTTGACTTTTGCCCTACCCCCTTTAAAAAAATACTGTATTCCATCTCCGGAATTTGATAGAGGGGAAAAACAACCCCTTCTTCCACCGCGCGCAACCCAAGCTTTTCGCTATTCAAAAAGCAATCTAACAAGTTACTGGAAGTTATACCATTATTTATTATAAAGTCATTCAACGCGACCGGATCAAAAACAACCATCCCAGGTTCAAATATCTCGATTTTTGCTATATTCTTCATGCACAACCTCCCGCCGACTTTAGATTAGATCCTTTACCAACAGACTTTTTCAATGCATCCCCTATGGTAATATTTTCAGCAAGCACCTGACCTGTTCTAGGTATTTTCAGCGTGCCTTTTTGAGGAAATCCTTCATAAGCTTTGTTTAATTTACCTACTAATTCATCAGAGGTTCCGGAGAACTTTTTGTTGAATGGCACCCCCTCTTTTTTAATTGCCTCGTGAAATTCTTTGTGAAGTTCATCTGACCCGGCTACCTCATTTGGAAACCATGATGGCGAGTCCAGTTTTGTTCCCAGTTCCGGAAAACCATGGGTATTGGCATGCGCCCGCGGGAATGGGTGGTGTCCCATTCCATCAGGTTTGAGGGGCTTCCAAAACGCCATCCAACCCCAAGGATCAATCCATCCATAAGGGTTTGCTGCGTAGTGATATAGATTCGTCCCACCACTAAGCCCAATCGGATCCTGCGTAACAAACCGCCCCACCTCCGGATCGTAATACCGAAACGTGTTGTAGTGCAGCCCCGTCTCGTCATCAAAATACTGCCCCTGAAACCGCAGATTCTGCTCGACGTCATTGACCACCAACTTTTCAACCGCCCCCCACGCCTTGTACGTCGCCTGCCAGACAATCTGCCCTTCACGGTCAGTCATCTCCAACGGCGTACCAATCTGATCAGTATGGAAGTAGTAAAGCTTCTGCTCTTCACCCTCTGCCTGATCCACCCGGGCCAACGGCGCATAACTCCCCGGCTCATACAGATACAAACTGCTCTGCCCCGGACGCTCCTCCCGCAACATCCGCAGGCCTTGCCACAAAAAGTGCTTCTGCTCGGTCTTGCCGTTGACCTCTGAAACCTTGCCAACCCGTCGCCCCAGGCTGTCATACCGATACGCACCGGTACTTTCCAGCTTGCCATTGACCAACGTCTCAGCCCGCACCAACCGATTTTCACAGTCATACACAAACGTCTGCAGCTTGCCCATCCCACTGCGTTTTTCAATCAGGTTGCCCCACGCATCGTAGGCATATTTCTGATCCCGCCAGCGTTTCAGGCGGTTGTCCTTGACGTGGTCAAACTGGCTGGTGTTGAAGTTCAACCGGTTCGCCGCAGCGTCGTAGCGGAATTCTTCGCTGTCGATCAACTGCCCGGTGTCGCGGCTGTGCAACTGGCCGTTGGCTTCGTACTCGTACTTGATCTCGCCGCGCAGTTTGTCGAGGGTGCGGGTGAGTTCGCCGGCCGGGTCGTACTGGTGACGGCGGTGGATCGGGTTGTACGCATGCTCC
>NZ_CATKQQ010000042.1:0-4073 GCF_949767605.1 Pseudomonas sp. IT-P218 | reverse complement strand
CCTCGGCTCGGGCGCCAACTGGCTCAAGCGCATTGTGATCGCGGGTTGTGTCAGATAAGTGGGCTGCAGCGGCTTGCTACCGCCGCGCAGCGCGCGAGCCAATTGATTGCTACCCGCCGCCGTGCAGTAGGACGTTGCCAACACAGCTATCGAACGCTGTCCTTGTTGAATAAGCGCCTGCTCCAGCTCGCTGCGACTCAGGTTCCAGCTCTGCGCAAAGTCATGCTGACGCTCATAAATCAAACGTCGCAACGCAAACAGCATCAATCCGGTGATTGCTGGAAAAACCAGAACGCAACACCAGTACCACAAAGGCATCTGCCAAAGGTCTTGCGGCCACAGCAAAATCACCAGGCCGGCGCCCAGTAAAGCGCAAAGCACCACCACCAGGCACCACCGCCATACGCGAGGTGGCATGGGCAACACGCGCTTCTCGGCCAAGGCTCGAAGATCGACCGGCACGTTACAGCCTCCCGGCCCGGGGCAACGACGTGATTAAGGTGCAACCACCATCACAACGATACCCATCCGGAACGGCCTCTTTCAGGTAGTCGTTGATGTTTCTGCAAGACGTCACCGCACTTAAAGGCAGGTCAATCCCCACCATTGAGAACATGTATTTGGATAAGACTTTCATTATTTTTTCCTGAACTAATACCAGCGAGCATCAGTGATGCACTGACACATAGCGTCAATCCATATGTCGCCAGCGGAGCAATGCCATCTTTGAATGAAAGGCCTGCGCGCTCACTTAATGGGTTGCGGATGATTGACTACGCAGCGGGCGGTTTTATTTTTAAGAATCAGTAGATCACCCATTCCAGTAACAACACTAGGCTGAGTACCATCTGGACTTTTATAACTCCTATGCACGTTTACACCACCTCCCCAACTCGGATCGGCAAAATCCTTTCCTCGTAGTACCTTGGCGTATTTGTGGTTCGAACGAGCGTCTTTATAAACAGGCTCACTCGGCCCCTGGGGATCTTTAAGCGATGAATACTGATAATAATTTGGATCATACCAATCTTTGACCCATTCATATCCATTATCGGACATTGAATAGAGACCCAGTGGATTCGGAGGAAATCTATCGACAGGTAGCGGTGTAAAAGTACCAGTCTTCCAGCCCATCTCTTTGGCGAAAATTTTGCGATCCCATGAACTGGAAATATTGATACCCTTGGGCCCATCTTTCCAATCTTCGGTTACTTCGTCATCAGTCGCTTTATAGGTACCATCATCAGTAGCCACCATTAAAAATTGCCCACGACTTCGCGCCGCATACTCCCACTGGGCTTCGGTTGGCAATCCAAAAGGTACGTCACTGATATTTTTGAGCCAGTTACAATATTGCTCAGCCTCCACCCAATCCATATGTGCCGGGGTAGTTGGCATTGTACTAATAGCCTTGAAGTCATCACCGACATCTTGCCGAAGTTCCAAACCCCTACTCTTCAAATAGAACAGAAACTCCTCGTTGGTAATTTTGTACTTATTAATTGAATAGTTACTTAGCTCAACCTTATGCAATGGCTTACTGTCTTTATCTGAGTCATAAGGGAGCCTTTCAGGGCCATATTGCACACCGTAGTCCCCCATCAAGAACTCACCACCCTCAACGAATACGAGATTACTCTTAACCTTTTGAATAAACCCCTGCAGTTCTTGCGAGGGTAAATTTCCCTCGAGTGCTCCCTGAGAGAGGTCACTCTGCTCGCACCCCATCATTAGAACAACGGGCAACACAGCTGTAATACTTGAATTCTTCATAACCACCTCCCGTATCAAATCCACCGCTTCGTCTCTGATTCACACGGCCCAAAAGTACAATCATCGGGATAACGGTGATTATCAAGAGAATTGATTTGATAATAGGCAGTATCATTCATGGCTAGAGCATACCCCCAAACAGCACCAGGTTTTATCCGCTCATAAATAACCGACAGTTCGCGTTTCGCCTTATGCAAATCCAGATCACGATTAAGTCCCTCTCGCAGAAAATCCACTAATTTCTGCTCCTGTTGTTCGATTATCAGGAGTTCGACTTCGGATTCTGCCAAATTAGAGCCGTCAGGTGTCATGCGACAAAATACTTTGCGCCACTCGGCGCGGGTCTGAATGCTTCTGAGTATCCAGATCACCGCTGTCTTACGATCCTGATAGATGTCGAGTACCAAGCCCTTTCCGTAATTGTTCGGATCGAGATGATCCCAAGTGCCATGACGGGTGAGCAGGTAAAGCAATATCCCCTTAGCCTCTGGGGTGTATCTCAACAAACTGTCGACGTTACTATTTATATTTGTCGCGAGCTGATTGCGTCTCCTTGATGATTCCAGATTGCTTTTGTTCTCATCTGCAATGTTTTTTATAAACCTTACAAATTCATCCCCAACTTCCACAACATCACTCTGCAACTTCACAAATCGCTCATAAATATTATCTTTCACCTCATCCATTTGCATAACGCAATATTGACTATATGCATTAAATGCATCCTCTTTCACCAAATCAAAAAAACTGTAATTCAATCGATACAGCTGATAAACCAACCAAGCCCCAAATTCCACAATCGTATTTGTACCCACCTCACATATAAGCCCGCCCTTAGCCCCTAACCCCCAGCACAAACTGGCGGCCACATGAAAACAGAACTTCCCGTTTATAAATGTGCAGTGAAACTTTCCACCGGCCCCAGCACCAGCTAAACCGGCAATGCTGCCGTTGATACTGCAGAAGTCGACGAATTCGCCGCTGGATTTCAATAGGCCGGAGTTGGCGTCCGCCGGTGGTGTGGGTTTGAGCCATTGCAAGCCACCCTTGAGGCTGCCCTCGACCCGGGCGCCGGCGAAGGCTTCACCGGTCAGTTGCAGGCCTTCATCTCCGGCGGCCATTTGCTTATGGAACACCGCGCCCCTGGTTCTTCTTTCCTTGAAGCGGGGTAATCGGCCATTGGGCTGGCCAGCGAGCAATTGCTGATCACCTTTGGTCACAACCTGCAATTGCCCCTCGAGCGTTACCGAGGCACCGACGAAACCGCACAACTCAGGCGCCAGGTGCAAACGCAACATGCCCATGTCAAAGAGATTGCCTTTGGCATTGGTGTAGGACAACGACCAACCCATGCGGTCCGGTACATAGGCACTGAGGTTAACCATGCCGGAGGCGATGGTCAGGCTGGCCTTGGCTTCGCCCTTGACCGCGACATTGCCCTTGCCAGGGTCGAATTCGGCGCTGGCCCCGACATTGGACACAAAGCGCATGAACTGCGCGGCACCGGAAACGTCGACGTTCGCGCCCAACTCGGTCTTGCCCGACAAGCTTTTGTTCCAGCTTTCAGCCCAGTCGAACAAGGTAACGTCCTGATTCAAGGCTTCAGGGTCGAAATCCAGACCGGTCCACTTGATGACATCGCTCAACTCCAGCTTCAGTTTTGGCCACTCCAAGGCGGTCAATTGCTCCTTGAGTTTGTGCGTATCGATGCGGCGTTTACCGTGCCTGTCCTTGCCGTAGATGCTGTTCTCGGCGCCTTTCTTCTGGTTGCCTTTCAAGGACACCGTGTGCAGCTTGCGACCTTCCTGGCCTTTGCTGAAGTAGCCTTTTTTGACATAGGCATAGCGGACGGGCCTGATCCCGCGTTTGCCTTTCGCCGTTCCCGCTACCGGAAGCAATTCGACGACGTCGTCGTAGCTCATTTTTTCCTGGGAAAAACTGCCGAGTTTCTTGTGTAGAGCCTCTTGTTCTGCCTCCAGTCGATTTTCCGCCGCCGTGATTTCCTTGGCATGCGCTTCAGCTTCCAGGGGAGGCAGGGCGGAGGTTGAAGCCCTTTTGGCATAATTTTCCAATGCCCTGGAGTAGCGCTCTTTGGCCAGGTGAAACTCATTTATCCGGCGGGCCATCTCTTGCCAGTGTTGTTCGAACTCGCCCGCCTCGGTGTCCGTTATAAAGACCAGCTCTTCGGTCTCGGGGCGAAAGTAGCATTGGGGCGACTGGTGAGGCGCAACCACAATAGGGGCTTGCTTGCTGGTCCGGTTTTCAGCGACATGGGTATTGGCTTCGGTCATGCATTCAGG
>NZ_CATKQQ010000041.1:0-4752 GCF_949767605.1 Pseudomonas sp. IT-P218 | reverse complement strand
GGCAGGTGTAACGCCGTGTGTCCGGGCCTAAATTCCCTGCTGCTGTCCTCGTCTACAAGGACAGCTCCATGTCCCTGCCGGCTCCACGGCAGTGTTCAACTGCTTTGGAACCCTGCATGAAACGTCCCCGTCACACCCGACGCGCCCTGCTTGTAGCACTCAGCCTGATCCCCGTTATCGCCGTTGCGGCCTGGCAGTTCATCCCGCCCGGGCGTGACCAGTTCGCCACCGTGCAGGTCACCCGCGCCGACATCGAAAGCAGTGTCACGGCATTGGGTACCCTGCAACCCAGGCGTTATGTCGACGTCGGCGCCCAGGCGTCCGGGCAGATCCAGAAGATCCATGTGGAAGTCGGTGACCGGGTCAAGGAAGGTCAGTTGCTGGTGGAAATCGACCCTTCCACGCAACAGGCCAAACTCGATGCCGGGCGCTTCTCCATCGAAAACCTGAAAGCGCAGCTCCAGGAGCAACGCGCGCAACACGACCTCGCCCAGCAGAAATACCAGCGCCAGCAGCACCTCAAGGCCGGCAACGCCACCCGCGAAGAAGACGTGCAGACCGCCCAGGCCGAACTGCGTGCCACCCAAGCGCGCATCGACATGTTCCAGGCACAGATTCGCCAGGCCCAGGCCAGCCTGCGCAGCGATCAGGCCGAGCTCGGCTACACGCGGATCTATGCGCCGATGTCCGGCACCGTGGTCGCGCTGGATGCCCGGGAAGGCCAGACCCTCAATGCCCAGCAGCAGACCCCGTTGATCCTGCGTATCGCCAAGCTGTCGCCGATGACCGTGTGGGCCGAGGTCTCCGAAGCCGACATCGGCCACGTCAAACCCGGCATGAACGCCTGGTTCACCACCCTCAGCGGCGGCACCAGGCGCTGGCAAAGCACCGTGCGGCAGATTCTGCCCGTACCGCCCAAACCCCTGGACCAGACCAGCCAGGGTGGCGGCAGCCCCGCCAGCTCGAGCAAAAGCGGCAGCGCGCGGGTGGTGCTGTACACCGTGCTGCTGGACGTCGACAACGCCGACAACGCGCTGATGGCGGAAATGACCACCCAGGTATTTTTCGTCGCCGATCAGGCGCAGAACGTCCTGACCGCGCCGATCGCCGCCCTGCAGGCCGGCGCGCAAGCCGACAGCCAGACCGCGCAAGTGGTGGCCAGGAACGGCAGCATCGAACAACGCAACGTGCGCACCGGCATCAGCGACCGCCTGCGGGTGCAGATCCTCGACGGCCTGCAGGAGGGCGATCACTTGTTGATCGGCCCGGCCGACGGGAGTGGCGGTTGAATGCAGACGCCCCTGATCTGCCTTTCTGACATCCGCAAAGCCTACGGCGGTGGCGACGCCCCTGAAGTCCATGTGTTGCGCGGTATCGACCTGTCGATCCATGCCGGCGAGTTCGTGGCGATCGTCGGCGCCTCCGGTTCCGGCAAGTCGACACTGATGAACATCCTCGGCTGCCTCGACCGCCCTACCTCAGGCGAATACCGTTTCGCCGGAGAAAACGTCGCCGCCCTGGGCAGCGATGAACTGGCCTGGCTGCGCCGTGAAGCCTTCGGGTTCGTGTTCCAGGGTTACCACCTGATCCCGTCGGGCTCGGCCCAGGAAAACGTCGAGATGCCGGCGATCTACGCCGGCACTCCGGCCGCCGAGCGCCATGCCCGCGCCGCGGCCCTGCTCGAACGCCTGGGCCTGGCCACGCGCACCGGCAACCGCCCGCACCAACTGTCCGGCGGCCAGCAGCAACGGGTGTCTATCGCCCGCGCCTTGATGAACGGCGGCCATATCATTCTCGCCGACGAACCCACCGGCGCCCTTGACAGCCACAGCGGCAAGGAAGTCATGGCGCTGCTCGACGAGCTGGCGAGCCAGGGCCACGTGGTGATCCTCATCACCCACGACCGCGAAGTGGCGGCGCGGGCCAAGCGCATCATCGAGATCCGCGACGGCCTGATCATCAGCGACAGCGCCCGGGACAATCCCGCCGCGCAAACCTCGACCAATCCCGGTGCGCTGCAGGCCGTGGACCTGCGCAAGCGCCTGACGGAAGGCGCGCAAGCCAACGGTGCCTGGAAAGGCGAACTGGTCGACGCGGTGCAAGCCGCCTGGCGGGTGATGTGGATCAACAAGTTCCGCACCGCGCTGACCCTGCTGGGGATCATCATCGGCGTGGCGTCGGTGGTGGTGATGCTGGCGGTCGGCGAAGGCAGCAAGCGCCAGGTCATGGCGCAGATGGGTGCGTTCGGTTCCAACATTATCTACCTCAGTGGCTCGTCGCCCAACCCGCGAACGCCGCTGGGCATCGTCACCCTGGACGAAGTCAAGGCGGTGGCGAGCCTGCCCCAGGTGATGCGCATCATGCCGGTCAATGGCCAGGAAGCCGGGGTACGTTTCGGCAACCTCGACCACCTGAGCTACGTCGGCGGCAACGACACCAACTTCCCGGCCATCTTCAACTGGCCGGTGGTCGAAGGCAGTTACTTCACCGAGGCCGATGAACAGAACGCAGCTGCGGTCGCGGTGATCGGCCACAAGGTGCGGACCAAACTGCTCAAGGACGTGGCCAACCCCATCGGCCAGTACATCCTGATCGAAAACGTGCCGTTCCAGGTGGTCGGCGTGCTCGCGGAAAAAGGCGCCAGCTCCGGCGACTCCGACAGCGACGACCGCATCGCCATCCCCTACTCCGCCGCCAGCGTGCGGCTGTTCGGTACCCACAACCCGGAATACATCGCGATTGCCGCCGCCGATGCGCGCAAGGTCAAGGAGACCGAGCACGCCATCGAACAGTTGATGCTGCGCCTGCACAACGGCAAAAAGGATTTCGAGCTGACCAACAACGCGGCCATGATCCAGGCCGAAGCACGCACGCAAAACACCCTGTCGCTGATGCTCGGGTCGATTGCCGCGATTTCGCTGCTGGTGGGCGGCATCGGCGTGATGAACATCATGCTCATGACCGTACGCGAACGCACCCGCGAGATCGGCATCCGCATGGCCACCGGTGCCCGCCAGCGGGACATCCTGCGCCAGTTCCTCACCGAAGCGGTGATGCTCTCGGTGGTCGGCGGCCTGGCCGGGATCGCCCTGGCGCTGATCGTCGGCGGCGTGCTGATCCTCAGCGAAGTCGCCGTGGCGTTCTCCCTGATAGCGGTGCTGGGCGCCTTCGGCTGCGCCCTGGTCACCGGTGTTGTCTTCGGCTTCATGCCGGCCCGCAAAGCTGCCCGACTCGACCCGGTCACGGCCCTTACCAGTGAATGATCTCTCGATGAAGCCGCAACTGAGTGTGTTGACCCTCTGCCTGTTGCTCGGCGCCTGTGGCAGTCCTGCCCAGCGCCCGGACAGCGGCATAACGCCGCCCGCCGCCTGGCAATCGCCGCACACCGCGGGCGCCACCCACGACAATCAGCAATGGTGGAACCGCTTTGGCAGCCCGCAACTGGGTCGCCTGATCGAACAGGCCCGGGTGGGCAGTTACGACCTGGCCGCCGCCATCGCCCGGGTGCGCCAGGCTCAGGCGCAAACGGTGGTCGCCGCGGGCTCCCAGCTGCCGGAGGTCAAGGCCGCGCTCAATGCCAACCGGCAAAAACTGCTGCGCGGCGATGGCTACAGCCAACTGGATGCGGACAGCGACAACAGCGCCGTCGATTACTTCAACGCCAGCCTCAGTGCCAGCTACGAAATCGATTTCTGGGGTGGCCAGCATGCGTCCCGTGACAGCGCACAATTTGCCTTGCAGGCCAGCGAGTTCGATCAGGCCACCGTCGAGTTGACGCTGCTCAGCGGCGTGGCCAACACCTATGCGCAAACCTTGTCGTTGCAGGAGCAGAGTCGCATTGCCGAGCTGAACCTGGCTAACGCGCAGAACGTGTTGAAACTGGTGCAGACCCGCTTCGACTCAGGTTCCGCGACCGCCCTGGAACTGGCCCAGCAAAAAAGCCTGGTGGCGGCGCAGCAACGCCAATTGCCCCTGGTGCAACAACAGGCCAGGGACGCGCAGATCAGCCTCGCCACCCTCCTCGGCCGCCCGGTGCAGGAACTGGCGCTGGTCCAGGAACACTTCGATCAATTGTCCTGGCCCGCCATCGACGCCGGTGTCCCCAGTGAATTGCTCAGCCGGCGCCCGGACATCGCCCGGGCCGAAGCGCAACTGGCCGCCGCCCAGGCCGACGTCACCGTCGCCCGCGCCGCCATGCTGCCGACCGTTACCCTGAGCGCGGAAATCGGCTCGGGTGCCGACAGTGCTGGCGACATCCTGCGCAGCCCTTTTTACAACCTCACCGCCGGGCTGCTGGCGCCAGTGTTCAACAACGGGCGCCTGGGCGCCCAACGCGACAAGGCTTTGGGCCGCCAGGAAGAACTGCTGGAGACCTATCGCGGGGCGATCATCAATGGATTCGCCGACGTGGAAAAAGCCCTCAACAGCATTCGCGGGCTGGACGGACAGCGGCAATGGCAAAGCGAGGAACTGAGCCAGGCGCAGACCGCGTTCAACATTGCGCAAAGCCGTTATGAAGCGGGGGCCGAGGATTTGCTGACGGTGCTGGAGACGCAACGCACGCTGTATGCGGCGCAGGATTTGAATGTGCAGCTGAGGTTGGCGCGGATGCAGGCGAGTATTGCGTTGTACAAGGCGCTTGGCGGTGGGTGGCAGGCCTTGTGATCGTGATATTGCCGCAATACCTGTAGGAGCTGGCTTGCCAGCGAAGAGGCCGGCACATCCAATATCAATATCTCCTGTCTGGCCGCG
>NZ_CATKQQ010000040.1:0-5262 GCF_949767605.1 Pseudomonas sp. IT-P218 | reverse complement strand
TTTTGCGCAGGAAAGTTGAATTGGTGGCGTCACGCAAATCCGTAGGAGCCGGCCTGCTGGCGATGCGATGGTGGCCGTGATGCCGCCATCGCTACACCCCTCCCCCAGCTTTTCATCGCCTTCCGACCAGAAACTCCCATCAGGCTATTGCGCATCCGGTATTATGGTATACCATCATACGCACAGACACCTTCCACCCTGATACGGAGCAGCTCATGAGTTTCGAAATCCGCAAGATCGTCAGCTATGTCGAAGAAACCTTCATCGAAGGCGGCAAAGCCACCGACAAGCCCGTGACCATGGTCGGGCTGGCCGTGGTGATGAAGAACCCCTGGCTGGGCAACGGTTTCGTTGAAGACCTCAAGCCGCAGATCCGCGCCAACTGCTCCGACCTCGGCGCAATGATGGTCGAGCGCCTGGTGGGCATCATCGGCGGTGCCGAGAAGATCGAAGCCTATGGCAAGGCTGCCGTGGTCGGTGCCGACGGTGAAATCGAACACGCCTCCGCGGTGATCCACACCCTGCGCTTTGGCAACCATTACCGCGAAGCGGTGAAAGCCAAGAGCTACCTGAGCTTTACCAACAAGCGCGGCGGCCCGGGCACTTCGATCCAGATCCCGATGATGCACAAGGACGATGAAGGCCTGCGTTCGCACTACATCACCCTGGAAATGAAGATCGAAGACGCGCCGCGTGCCGACGAAATCGTCGTGGTCCTGGGTTGCGCCGATGGCGGCCGCCTGCACCCACGCATCGGCAACCGCTACATCGACCTGGAAGAACTGGCTGCCGAAAAAGCCCAGTAAGACGGTCGGTCACTACAACAAAAAGGTATGCAGGAGCGCTCCATGATTCGGCTCACCGCTGAACGCACCCCGGCTGGCACCAGTTACCTGGCGACCGGCCAAGGCCAGCCCGTGGTCTTGATCCACGGCGTGGGCCTGAACAAAGAAATGTGGGGCGGCCAGATCGTTGGCCTGGCCACGCAATACCGCGTCATCGCCTACGACATGCTCGGCCATGGCGCCAGCCCGCGCCCTGAAAGCGGCACGCCGCTGCTCGGTTATGCCGATCAGTTGCTGGAGCTGCTCGATCATCTGCAATTGCCCAAGGCGGCCGTGATCGGTTTCTCCATGGGTGGGCTGGTGGCGCGGGCTTTCGCCCTGCATTACCCGCAACGCCTGCAAAGCCTGGTGGTGCTCAACAGCGTGTTCAATCGCACCGCTGAGCAACGTGCCGGCGTGATCGCCCGCACCAGCCAGGCCGCCGAGCACGGTCCGGACGCCAACGCCGAAGCCGCGCTGTCACGCTGGTTCAGCCGTGAATACCAGGCGGCCAATCCGGCGCAGATCGCCGCGATTCGCCAGACGCTGGCGGGCAATGACCCCCAGGGTTACCTGACCACCTACGAATTGTTTGCCACCCAGGACATGTACCGCGCCGAGGACCTGGGCAACATCCAGGTACCGGCGTTGATCGCCACCGGCGAACTCGACCCGGGATCGACCCCGGAAATGGCCGAGCAACTGGCCCAGCGCATTCCCGGCGCGAAGGTTGCCGTGCTCGCCGAGCAGCGGCATATGATGCCCGTAGAATCGCCGCGCCTGGTCAACCAGCTGTTGCTGGAGTTTCTCGACACGGCGCACTCCCGACAAAACCAGATCAAGGGGATCGTTGCATGACACTCACACGCTTCCAGATGTGCATCGGCGGTGAATGGGTCGATGCCCTCTCCGGCAAGACTTTCGAAAGCCTCAATCCGGCCCTGGCCGAGCCCTGGGCCGAACTGCCCGATGCCGACGAAGCCGACGTCGAGCGCGCCGTACAGGCTGCGCAGACCGCCTTCGACAGCCCGGCCTGGCGTGGCCTGACCGCCACCGCCCGCGGCAAGTTGCTGCGCCGACTGGGCGACCTGATCGCCGAAAACAAGGAACAACTGGCGCAGCTGGAAAGCCGCGACAACGGCAAACTGATCCGCGAGACCCGCGGCCAGGTCGGCTACCTGCCGGAGTTCTTCCACTACACCGCAGGCCTGGCCGACAAGCTCGAAGGCGGCACCCTGCCGCTGGACAAGCCCGACCTGTTTGCCTACACCGTGCACGAAGCCATGGGCGTGGTCGCCGCGATCATTCCGTGGAACAGCCCGCTGTACCTGACCGCGATCAAACTGGCGCCGGCCCTGGCGGCGGGCAATACCATCGTGATCAAGCCGTCCGAGCACGCCTCGGCGACCATTCTCGAACTGGCGCGTTTGGCGCTGGAAGCCGGCATCCCGCCGGGCGTGGTCAACGTCGTCACCGGTTACGGCCCGAGCACCGGTGCCGCCCTCACCCGCCATCCGCTGGTGCGCAAGATCGCCTTCACCGGTGGCGCGGCGACGGCCCGGCATGTGGTGCGCAGCAGTGCCGAGAACTTCGCGAAATTGTCCCTGGAACTGGGCGGCAAGTCGCCGAACATCATCTTCGCCGACGCCGACCTCGACAGCGCGATCAACGGCGCCATCGCCGGGATCTACGCCGCCTCCGGGCAAAGCTGTGTGTCGGGTTCGCGCCTGCTGGTGCAGGACGAAATCTACGACGAATTCGTCGCTCGCCTGGTGGAACGCGCCCAGCGCATCCGCATCGGCAACCCGCAGGAAGACAGCAGCGAAATGGGCCCGATGGCCACCGCGCAGCAGCTGGCCGTAGTGGAAGGACTGGTGGCCGATGCCATTGCCGAAGGGGCAACACTGCGCCTGGGTGGCAAGCGTGCGCAGAACCTGGGCGAAGGCTGGTTCTATGAGCCGACCCTGTTCGAATGCGACCGCAATTCGATGAAGATCATGCAGGAAGAAGTGTTCGGCCCGGTGGCTTCGGTCATCCGTTTCAAGGACGAAGCCGAAGCCCTGGCGATCGCCAACGACTCGCAGTTCGGCCTCGCCGCCGGCATCTGGACTCGCGACCTGGGCCGCGCCCATCGCCTGGCCCGGGACGTGCGTTCGGGGATCATCTGGGTCAATACCTACCGCGCGGTGTCGGCCATGGCGCCGATCGGCGGCTTCAAGAACAGTGGCTATGGACGCGAAAGCGGCATCGATTCCGTGCTGGCCTACACCGAGCTGAAAACGGTGTGGATCAATCTGTCCCAGGCACCGATGCCTGATCCATTCGTGATGCGCTAGGAGTCCTGAGAAATGATCGAACCCGGCATTTACAAAGACGTCATGAGCTCGTTCCCTTCCGGGGTCACGGTGGTCACCACCCTGGACCCGGCGGGCGGCATCGTCGGCATTACCGCCAGTGCCTTCAGTGCGCTGTCGATCGATCCGGCACTGGTGCTGTTCTGCCCCAACTACGCCTCTGACACCTACCCGATCCTGCGCGACAGCAAGCAGTTCGCGATTCACCTGCTGTCCGCCGACCAGACCGCCGAAGCCTATGCGTTTGCCGGCAAAGGCAAGGACAAGGCCAACGGCATCGAGTGGCACTTGAGCGAACTGGGCAACCCGTTGCTGCGCAAGGCCACGGCGATCATCGAGTGCGAACTGTGGCGCGAATACGATGGCGGCGACCACGCCATCATCGTCGGTGCGGTGAAGAACCTGATCCTGCCCGAGCAACCGGTGACGCCGATGATCTACCACAAAGGCAAGCTGGGCCCCCTGCCCACCCTGGCCTGATCGGTTCCACACAAAAAAACCTGTGGGAGCGGGCTTGCTCGCGAAGGCGGAGTATCTGTTGACATCAATATTGACTGACCCACCGCTTTCGCGAGCAAGCCCGCTCCCACAGGGGTCCGTGCAGATTTTTTAAATTTTGTCAGGAGCCGGCATGAGCCCAGCAGCCTCGTTACTGTTCCGCCAGCAGGCCTACATCAACGGCCAATGGCTGGGTGCGCCCGACGGTGCGCAACAGGACATCTTCAACCCGGCCACCGGCGAGTTGATCGGCCAAGTGCCGAACCTCGGCGCTGAACACGCACGCCAGGCCATCGACGCCGCCAACAAGGCCTGGCCGGCCTGGCGCGCACTCACCGCCAAGGAACGCAGCAACACGCTAAAGCGCTGGCACGCGCTGATGCTGGAAAACGCCGATGCCCTGGCCGAAATCCTCACCCTCGAACAAGGCAAGCCGTTGGCCGAAGGCAAGGGTGAAATCCTCTACGCCGCCAGCTTCATCGAGTGGTTCGCCGAAGAAGCCAAGCGCATCTACGGCGACACCATTCCCAGCCACAAGGGCGATGCGCGCATTGTCGTGAGCAAGGAGCCGATCGGTGTCGTCGCGGCGATCACCCCCTGGAACTTCCCCGCGGCGATGATCACCCGCAAGGCCGGCCCGGCGCTGGCCGCCGGTTGCCCGTGCATTGTCAAGCCGGCGCCGGAGACGCCGTTCTCGGCTCTGGCCATGGCGGCGCTGGCCGAGCAGGCCGGCATTCCCGCCGGTATTTTCAACGTGATCACCGGCGATGCCATCGCCATCGGCGCCGAACTGACCGCTAGCCCGCTGGTGCGCAAACTGTCGTTCACCGGCTCCACGGCCATTGGCAAGTTGCTGATGGCGCAGTGCGCGCCGACGCTGAAAAAGGTGTCGCTGGAACTGGGCGGCAACGCGCCTTTTATCGTCTTCGACGACGCCGATCTGGAACGTGCGGTGGAAGGCGCGCTGATCGCCAAATTCCGCAATGCCGGCCAGACCTGTGTCTGCGTCAATCGCTTCCTGGTGCAGGACGGTATTCACGACGCTTTCGTCGCGCGGTTGGCCGAACGGGTCTCGCAACTCAAGGTTGGCAGCGGTTTCGCCGACGGCGTCACCCAGGGTCCGCTGATCAACGAGCGCGCCGTGGCCAAGGTTGAAGACCATGTGCAGGATGCACTGGCCCAAGGTGCACAGCTGTTGTGCGGCGGCGAACGCCACGCCCTGGGCCATGGCTTCTTCCAGCCCACGGTATTGGCCGGCATCACCACGCAGATGAAAGTCGCCCGGGAAGAAACCTTCGGCCCGCTCGCCGCGGTGTTCCGCTTCGCCAGCGAATCCGAGGCCGTGCAGATGGCCAACGACACCGAATTCGGCCTGGCTGCCTACTGCTACACCCGCGACCTGGGCCGCGCCTGGCGCATGAGCGAAGCGCTGGAATACGGCATGGTCGGGATCAACGAAGGTTTGATCTCCACCGAAGTCGCGCCGTTTGGCGGGATCAAATCCTCGGGGCTGGGGCGCGAAGGCTCCAAATACGGCATCGAGGATTACCTGGAACTCAAATACACCTTGATGGGTGGGCTGTGAA
>NZ_CATKQQ010000039.1:0-5445 GCF_949767605.1 Pseudomonas sp. IT-P218 | reverse complement strand
TCTCGGCTCGGGCGCCAACTGGCTCAAGCGCATCGTGGTCGCGGGTTGTGTCAGATAAGTGGGCTGCAGCGGCTTGCTACCGCCGCGCAGCGCGCGAGCCAATTGGTTGCTACCCGCCGCCGTGCAGTAGGACGTTGCCAACACGGCTATCGAACGCTGTCCTTGTTGAATCAGCGCCCGCTCCAGCTCGCTACGACTCAGGTTCCAGCTCTGCGCAAAGTCATGCTGACGCTCATAAATCAAACGTCGCAACGCAAACAGCAACAATCCGGTGATCGCGGGAAAAACCAGGACGCAACACCAGTACCACAAGGGCATCTGCCACAGGTCTTGCGGCCACAGTAAAATCACCAAACCGGCGCCCAGTAAAGCGCAGAGCAGCACCACCAGGCACCATCGCCATAGGCGAGGCCGTGTCGGCAGCACGCGCTTTTCGGGCAAGGCTCGAAGATCGACAGGCACGTTACAGCCTCCCTGCCTGGGGCAACGACGTGATCAAGGTGCAACCACAATCACAACGATGTCCATGCAAAACCATGGGTCGCCCCTGCCAGGTGGACCCGGCATCCCCTTCGGCAATTGCGTTCTCCCCGTGCCCGGGCAACGGGCAGCGAACCTTGTCGCCCACACAGGCAATGCCCCGTCCCATAAAACTCATGCCCTCAGCGACGGAAATCACCTCCCCATCAGAAGACAACTTGTCGCCGAGGCGAATAAAAACTTGCATAGAACCTCCAGTTCATCTAGACAGCTAGCGAATTAGTTATTGAACTTGGGAAGGAATGAAATATCGCCATGATAATTGCTTGGATTACCGCGCCCCAACAGCACCTTGATCTTATATCCAGCTATGTATTGCTGTAAGACGTCCCCGCACCTAAAAGCAGGGCAATCCCCACGATTGAGAACGTGTATTTGATGATGGACAAGACTTTCATATTTTTTCCTTGAACTAATTACCAGCGAGCACCTACGATGCAGTGACGCATAGTGTCACTCCATATGTAGCCAACGGAGCAATGTCACCGTTGAATAAAATACCTGCACGCTCACTTAATGGGTTGCGGATGATTGACTACGCAGCGGGCGGTTTTATTCACAAGAATCAATAGATCCCCCAAATTTGAAAAACCAGGCTCAGCACCATCTGGATTTTTATAATTCCTGTGTACGTTTACGCCTCCCCCCCATTGCGGATCGGCGAAATCCTGACCACGCAGTACCTTGGCGTACTTATTATTCGACCGATCGTCTTTATAAACCGGCCCGATCGGACCTTGGGGGTCTTTAAGCAGTGAATACTGATAATAATTTGGATCATACCAATCCTTGACCCATTCATATCCATTATCGGACATTGCATAGAGACCAAGCGGATTGGGAGGGAATTTATCGACAGGCAGTGGTGTGAAAGTACCGGTCTTCCAACCCATTTCTTTGGCGAAAATCTTGCGATCCCATGAACTTGAAATATTGATTCCCTTGGGACCATCTTTCCAATCTTCGGTTACTGCATCATCAGTCGCCTTATAAGTTCCGTCATCAGTTGCAACCATTAAAAATTGCCCACGGCTTCTCGCCGCATACTCCCATTGGGCTTCAGTCGGCAATCCAAAAGGCAAGCCACTGATATCTGCCAGCCAAATGCAATATTGCTCAGCTTCAAACCAGTCCATATGTGCAGGGGTGGTGGGCGCTGCACTAATGATTTTGAAATCATTACCAGCATCCTGACGAAGCACTAAACCATTGCTCTTCAGATAAAATTGAAACTCCTCATTGGTAATCTTGTACTTATTGATCGAATAGCTACTTAGCTCAACTTTATGCAATGGCTTGCTGTCTTTATCCGAGTCATACGAAAGCTTTTCCGGGCCGTATTGCACGCCGTAATCCCCCATCAAGAACTCACTACCCTCTACGAATACGAGGTTGCTTTTTATTCCCTTAATAAAAGCCTGAAAATCCTGCGAAGATCTTTCTTCAAAGGAAGTATTCGACAACTCAGGACTTCGCTCGCAACCCGCAACTGCAAACAAAAGAAAAACGCATACAACTGATTTTAGCTTGCTCATTAAATCACTGCCCTGATTTGGTTTTTTTCAAGTCGTCATTTAATAGGATGTGGATGATTGACTATGCAGCGAGCTGTTTTATCACCAAGCACCAAGCGCTCTCCCCTATTAGACAGGGCAGCCATAGTCGCATCTGGACTTCTATAGCTTCTGTGTACGTTTACTGCACCTCCCCACTGCGGATTTGCATAATCCTTGCCTCGGAGCACCTTGGCATATTTGTAATTTGAAGGAGGATCCTTATACACGGGGGCGCTCGGACCTTGAGGGTCCTTGAGTGGAGAGTTTTGGTAATAGGTTGGGTCATACCAGTCCTTAACCCACTCAAATCCATTATCGGACATCGAATAAATACCCAGTGGATTGGGTGGAAATTTATCCACGGGCAATGATGTCAGAGTACTAGTCTCCCACCCCATCTCTTTGGCGAATATTTCACGGTCCCATGAGGTTGAAATATTAATGCCTTTGGGTCCACTCCCCCACTCTTCAGTTATATCGTCATCAGTCACCTTATAAGTACCATCATCAGTAGCCACCATTAAAAATCGCCCACGACTTCGTGCTGCATATTCCCACTGGGCTTCGGTTGGCAATCCGAACGGTTGTTCGCTGATATTTGCCAGCCAAGTGCAATATTTCTCCGCTTCAAACCAATCCAAGTGCGCCGGAGTGTTTGGGGCGCCACTGACAACGGCAAACTTATCTCCGGTATCCTGGCGGTGCAGCAGACCGTTGAAACTTAGGTAAAGCTGATATTCCTGATTGGTAATTTTGAATTTATTGATTGAAAAATTACTCAGCTCAACTTTATGCAGCGGTTTACTATCCTTATCCGAGTCGTAGGGTAGCCTTTCAGGACCGTACTCCACGCCATAATCGCCCATCAGGAATTCCCCGCCCTCAACAAATACGAGATTGCTTTTAATCTTTTGAATGAAACTTTGCAGCTCACGCGAAGATACATTGTTCTCTGTCGTACTCAAGGACAAGGCATCCTGCTCACAACCCAGCATTATAAAAACAAGAAATATTATTGTAATTTGCAGCCTTATCATAAAAACTCCTTGTATCAAGCCCATCGACCCGTCTCTGCTTCACACGGACCAAAAGTACAACCTTCGGGAAAACGGTGATGATCGAGAGAATTATTTTGATAATAGGGCGTGTCGTTCATGGCCAGCGCATACCCCCAAACAGCACCGGGCCTTATCCGTTCATAAATAATGGACAGTTCACGTTTCGCCTTATGCAAATCCTGATCACGATTGAGCCCCTCCCGCAGAAAATCCACTAATTTCTGTTCCTGTTGCTGGGTTATCAGGAGTTCATCTTCGGCTCCTGCCAAGCTAGAGCCATGAGGCGTCATGCGACAAAATACTTTGCGCCACTCGTCGTGGGTCTGGATGCTTCTGAGTAACCAGATCACCGCTTCCTTACGATCTTGGTAGATATCGGGTATCAACCCCTTACCATAATTGTACGGATCGAGATGGTCCCAAATACCATGACGAGTGAGAAGGTAAAGCAAAATCCCTTTTGCCTCCGGGGTGTAGCTCAATAACTTTGTAGCATTGGTATTAATACTAGCAGCAAGTTGATTGCGTCGCTTCGAGGCATCTATATTCGTTTTGCTTTCATCTACAATAGAGTTTATGCGATCTTTGAATTCATACTCAACAGACTTGATACTTTCCCCTAGCGTCATAAATCCTGCATAAATGTCGCTTTGCATATCATCCATTTGCATGACGCAGTACCTACTGTACGTTCTAAATGCATCCCTATCGATCAAATCAAAATAACTATAATTCAACCGATATAACTGATAGACCAACCATGCTCCAAACTCTACAATCGTACTCGTACCCACCTCACAAAAAAGCCCGCCCTTAGCCCCCAATCCCCAACACAAACTGGCGGCCACATGAAAACAGAACTTCCCATTTATAAAGGTGCAGTGAAATTTGCCACCGGCCCCAGCCCCGGCCAAACCGGCAATGCTGCCGCTAATACTGCAGAAGTCGGTGAATTCGCCGCTGGACTTCAATAAGCCGACGAGTGCGGGATTGACGTCCGCGGGCGGTGTAGGTTTGAGCCATTGCAAGCCACCCTTGAGGCTGCCCTCGACTCGGGCGCCGGCAAAGGCTTCGCCAGTCAGTTGCAGGCCTTCATCTTCAGCGCCCATTTGTTTGTAGAAAACCGCACCCTTGGTTCTTCGTTCCTTGAAGCGCGGTAACCGGCTGTTGGGCTGACCAGCGAGCAATTGCTGATCACCTTTGGTCACAATCTGCAATTGCCCTTCGAGCGTTACCGAGGCACCGATGAAACCGCATAACTCAGGCGTCAGGTACAGGCGCAACATGCCCATGTCGAAGTCATTGCCTTTGGCATTGGTGTAGGACAACGACCAGCCCATGCGGTCCGGCACATAGGCGGTGAGGTTAACCATGCCTGAGGCTACAGTCAGGCTGGCCTTGGCTTCGCCCTTGACCGCGACATTGCCCTTTTTCGGGTCGAACTCAGCGCTGGCCCCGACATTGGACACAAAGCGCATGAACTGCGCAGCCCCCGACACGTCGACGTTCTTGCCCAACTCGGTCTTTCCCGACAAGCTTTCGTTCCAGCTTTCAGCCCAGTCGAACAAGGTAACGTCCTGATTCAAGGCTTCAGGGTCAAAATCCAGTCCAGTCCATTTGACGACGTCTTTCAACTCCAGCTTTATTTTCGGCCACTCCAGAGTGGTCAGCTGTTCCTTGAGCTTCTGCGTATCGATGCGGTGGTTACCCTGCTTGTCCTTGCCGTAAATACTTTTCTCAGCGCCCTTTTTTTTGTCGCCTTTCAGGGAGACATTGTGCAGCTTGCGGCCCTCCTGGCTCTTGCTGAAATAACCTTTCTTGACATAGGCATAACGGGTGGGTTTGCTACCGTGCTTGCCTTTCTTCCCCGTCCCCGCGATCGGAATCAATTCGACGACATCGTCATAGCTCATTTTTTCCAGGGAGAATCTGCCGAGCTTTTCGCGCAGCGCCTCCCCTTCCGCTTCCAGTCGATGTTCCGCCGCAGTCACTTCCTTGGCATGCGCTTCGGCTTCCAGGGGAGAGAGGGAGGAAGTTGAAGCCCTTGTGGCATAATTTTCCAACACCCGGGAGTAACGTTCCTTGGCCAGGTGAAACTCATTCACCCGGTGGGCCATTTCTTGCCAGTGGTTTTCGAACTCTCCCGCCTCGGCGTCCGCTATAAAGACCAGCTCTTGCGTCTCGGGGCGAAAGTAGCACTGGGTCGACTGGTGATACGCAACCACAATAGGGGCTTGCTTGCTGGTCCGGTTTTCAGCGACAGGGGCATTGGCTTGGGTCATGCGTTCAGA
>NZ_CATKQQ010000038.1:0-8335 GCF_949767605.1 Pseudomonas sp. IT-P218 | reverse complement strand
ACGGTGCGTCAACCAGACCTCAGCTCAACAACACTTCGGTCCAGCCTTGCTACCGTACCGAGCCTCCTGGCGCTCCCGAAAGAACGCCTCGTAGTCCATCAGCGGTTTGTCCGGGTGCTTGGCCTGCATGTGCTCGACGTAGTTGTCGTAGTCCGGCATTCCCACCATCAGGCGCGCGGCCTGACCGAGGTATTTACCGAGGCGACTCAAGTCATTGAACATGCTCAGGCCTTCGGCAGCGCATGGAACGGCGCTTCCTTGTCCGTGCGTTCCTTGGTGCCCCAGGCGGCGATGCCGACCTTGAGGGCAAAGAACAGGATGCTGAACACCACGAACAGGAACAGCGCGGTCAGCGTCGCATTGGTATAGGCGTTGAAAACCACGTGCTGCATCTGGTCAATGCTCTTGGCCGGGGCCAGCACCTGACCATTGGCCAGCGCATCGCTGTACTTCTTCGCCAGGGCCAGGAAGCCGATCGCCGGGTTGGCGTCGAACAGCTTGATGAAACCGGCGGTGGTGGTGCAGATCAGCAGCCACACGGCAGGCAACAAGGTGACCCACACATAACGCTGGCGCTTCATCTTGATCAGCACCACGGTGCCGAGCATCAGCGCGATACCGGCCAGCATCTGGTTGGAGATGCCGAACAGTGGCCACAGGGTGTTGATGCCACCCAGCGGATCGATCACGCCCTGGTACAGCAGGTAACCCCACATCGCCACACAGCCGGCGGTGGCGATCAGGTTGGCAGTCCAGGATTCGGTGCGCTTGAGCGATGGGACGAAAGAGCCGAGCAGGTCCTGCAGCATGAAACGGCCGGCACGGGTACCGGCGTCCACCGCGGTCAGGATGAACAGCGCTTCGAACAGGATCGCGAAGTGGTACCAGAACGCCATGGTGTTTTCACCTGGCAGTAGCTGGTGCAGGATCTGTGCGATACCGACCGCCAGGGTCGGCGCACCGCCGGCACGGGCCAGGATGGTGGTTTCACCGATGTCGTGGGCCACCGCCTGCAGCGCCTCAGGGGTGATTGCAAAGCCCCAGCTGCTGACGGTTTGCGCCACGGTAACCGCGTCGGCTCCGACCACGGCAGCCGGGCTGTTCATGGCGAAGTACACACCCGGGTCGATCACCGAGGCAGCGACCATGGCCATGATCGCCACGAAGGACTCCATCAACATGCCGCCGTAGCCGATGTAACGGGCGTGACCTTCACTGGCGAGCAGCTTCGGCGTGGTGCCGGAAGCGATCAGCGCGTGGAAACCCGATACCGCGCCACAGGCGATGGTGATGAACAGGAACGGGAACAGACCGCCCTTCCATACCGGGCCAGTGCCATCGATGAACTGGGTCAGCGCCGGCATTTTCAGCTCGGGCATGGTCACCAGGATGCCGATGGCCAGGGCGACAATGGTACCGATCTTGAGGAAGGTCGACAGATAGTCGCGGGGTGCCAGGATCAGCCACACCGGCAATACCGCCGCGACGAAGCCATAACCGATCAACATCCAGGTGATCTGGATACCGGTAAAGGTAAAGGCCTTGGCCCACACCGGATCAGCAGCGATCTGCCCGCCGAGCCAGATCGACCCCAGCAGCAAGAGCACGCCGATCACCGAGATCTCACCGATGCGGCCCGGGCGGATGTAGCGCATGTAGATGCCCATGAACATCGCGATCGGGATGGTCGCCATCACCGTGAAAATGCCCCACGGGCTCTCGGCCAGGGCCTTGACCACGATCAGCGCCAGCACCGCGAGGATGATGATCATGATCAGGAAGCAGCCGAACAGCGCGATGGTGCCGGGGATGCGGCCCATTTCTTCGCGGACCATGTCGCCCAGCGAACGGCCGTTGCGGCGGGTGGACATGAACAGGACCATGAAGTCCTGCACGGCACCGGCCAGCACCACGCCGGCAATCAGCCACAGCGTGCCGGGCAGATAGCCCATCTGCGCCGCCAGGACCGGACCGACCAGCGGCCCCGCGCCGGCGATGGCCGCGAAGTGGTGACCGAAGAGTACGTGTTTGTTGGTCGGCACGTAGTCCAGACCGTCATTGTTGAGTACAGCGGGAGTGGCACGATTGGGGTCCAGCTGCATCACTTTGTTGGCGATGAACAGGCTGTAGTAGCGGTAGGCAACGAGGTAGATGGCGACGGCTGCGACGACGATCCACAGGGCGTTGATCGCTTCACCGCGGCGCAGGGCCACGACACTCAGCGCAATCGCTCCCAGGACAGCCACGGCAAACCAGGCGAGGTGTTTAGCCAGACGGGGCATAGGGGGTCTCCTGCCGACAGCTCGTGACTGCGGCGGTAATTTTTATAATTGTGTCCGCTGAGCGGAGCTGGCCCAATATCCGCGCATGGCGTCCACAAATAAATCCGCGTTACTACGTACGCGCCACCTACGTAGTTCTACGTAGACTCCAAAAATCTGCCGGCTGAAACGCAAACCCCCTGTAGGAGCTGCCGAAGGCTGCGATCTTTTGATTTTGATTTTTCAAGATCAAAAGATCGCAGCCTTCGGCAGCTCCTACAAAGAGCATTCCGTCCAGCAACGCTACAGGCCAAGCGTATCTTTGGCATATGATCCCCACCCCTCGCGCGGGCAGGAATGAACATGCAGCTCAAACACAAGATCGTCGCCCTCGGCATTCTGCCGCTGGTGCTGGCCATTGCCGTCATTTGCGCCCTGGTGATTTCGCTCAACCGCCAACTGGGCGATCAACAGGCGCAGTTGATCGAAGACAGCATCCTGATGAGCAAGCGCGCGGAACTGAAAAACTACGTCGAAATGGCGAAAAGCCTGATCGAGCCGCTGTACGACAACGGCCAGGGCGATCAGCGCGCCCAGCAACAGGTGCTCGAAGAACTGCGCAAGCTCAGCTTCGGCATCAACGGCTATTTCTTCGTCTACGACCATGAAGGCCGCAGCCTGATGCACGCGCGCCAGTCGGAACTGGTGGGCCAATACCTGTGGGACATGAAGGACCCCCACGGCCTGCCGGTGATCCAGGCGCTGCTCAAGAGTGCGCAATCGGGCGAAGGCTTCCAGCGCTACGCCTGGAACAAGCCCTCCTCCGGCCAGGTCACCGACAAGCTCGCCTACGTAGTGATGCTCGATCGCTGGGGTTGGATGCTCGGCACCGGCATCTACCTCGAAGACGTCGAGCGCGCCACCCAGCAGGCCCGTGCCGAAGTGGCCCAGGGCATCCGCAAGACCATGATGGCGATTGCCGTGGTGGCGCTGGTGGCGGTGCTGTTTGTCTTCGCCACCGGCATGACCCTCAACGTCAGCGAGCATCGCCTGGCCGACAAGAAACTGCAGCGCCTGACCCAGCGCATCGTCAGCCTGCAGGAGGAGGAACGTTCGCGGGTATCACGCGAACTGCATGACGGCATCAGTCAGGTGCTGGTCTCGATCAAGTTCCAGTTCGAACTGGCCAGCCACTTGCTGGAAAACGGACAAAACCACGACAAAGGCTTGAACACGTTGAAAGACGCCACCGAGCGCTTGGGCGAAGCCATCGGCGAAGTGCGCAGTCTCTCCCATGATCTGCGCTCATCCTTGCTCGATACCCTTGGCCTGCCAGCCGCCATCGGCCAACTGGCTGCGGAATTCCAGCAGCGCAGCGGCTTGACCGTGACCTACGACGAAAATGAATTCGACTGCCAACTGGTCGACGGCGCCGCTGTTGCGCTGTTCCGCATCGTCCAGGAAGGCCTGACCAACATCGAACGTCACGCCCAGGCGAAAAACGTGTCCATCAGCCTGCGCGGGTGTGAACAGTCCGTGCGGCTGACGCTGGTCGATGACGGCATGGGGTTCAATGTTGCCCAGGTCGAACGTCGCCAGGCCGGCATTGGCTTGCGTAACATCCGCGAACGCGTCGAACATTTTGGCGGGCGTTTCGATTTGATCTCGATGCCAGGCAGAAGCGAGCTGGACGTACGGCTGCCGATGAAACCTGGCGCAAAACTACAAGAGTGAACCTTGCATGAACCTGCCCTCCCCGATCCGCGTCGCCCTGGTCGACGATCACTCCCTGGTCCGCGACGGCATCAAGGCGCTACTGGCCGTGATGTCGCCCCTGGAAATGGTCGGCGAAGCGGAAAACGGCGCCGAGGCCATCGAGATGGTCGGGCGCTGCCAGCCCGACCTGCTGCTGGTCGACATCAGCCTGCCGGACATGAACGGCCTGGAACTGACCCGCGTGCTGCGCAGCCAGTACCCGTCGCTCAAGGTGCTGGTGCTGAGCATGTACGACAATTACGAATACGTCAGTGAATCGGTGCGCTCCGGCGCCAGCGGCTACGTGCTGAAGAATGCCCCGTCCCGGGAAATCATCGCCGCCATCGAAGCCATCTCCAGCGGCGGCACCTTCTACAGCGCCGACATCGCCCAGCGGCTGATTGCCGACAGGAACACCGACAACGAACTCACACCGCGGGAAAGCCAGGTGCTGGCGAAAATGGCCCAGGGCTTGAACAACAAGGAAATGGCCCGGGAACTGGACATCAGCGTGCGCACCGTGGAAACCCATCGCCTGAGCATCCGGCGCAAGCTCAACATCGACAAACCGGCGGCACTGGTCAAGTACGCCCTTGATCACGGACTGATTTCCCGCTAACGCCACGAACCCACAAGGATCACCGAATCCTCCATTGACTGCGTCAATAGTCACCATTAACTCAATGAAGTTCTCTTAAAAACTGTGCGGCGTAACATCAGCTCCATACCAACCAACAACACCCGGAGCACACGATCATGAAACGCCAAACCCTCCTCAGCATCGCTTTCTCGGTTTTTGCAGTTAACGCTTTTGCCGCTACCTCTGCTGCGCCTGTTGTCGCTGAAGGTGGCTCGGATCGTCTGATTGAAAGCCGAGTGGCTGAGGGTGGTTCTGACCGCCTGATCGAAAATCGCGTCGCTGCCGATGGTTCGGATCGTCTGCAAGGCAACACTGTTGCCGCCGATGGCTCAGACCGCCTGCAAGGCAACACTGTCGCCGCCGACGGCTCGGATCGTCTGCAGGGCAACACCGTCGCCGCCGATGGTTCGGATCGTCTGCAAGGCAATACCGTCGCCTGACCCCATCGCTGCACCGCAGTACCCAACAAAAAGCCCGGCCTGATCAGCCGGGCTTTTTGTACCTGTGATAATTAGTCAGGCGTTGAACCTCGGATTCAGAGTTTGGCAATCGAGACTTCAGTGGATTTCACGAAGGCAATCACTTCGCTCCCAACCTTCAGTTCAAGGTCGCGCACCGAGCGGGTGGTAATCACCGAGGTGACAATGCCGGATGCCGTTTGCACGTCGATTTCGGACACCACTTCGCCTTCCAGAATTTCCTTGATGATGCCCTTGAACTGGTTGCGGACGTTGATCGCTTTGATAGTCATGTTGAGGCTTCCTGTCTGACGTCGACCCTTGCACATGAAGGGGCAGGCCTCCAAGGTGCACTGCCTGCGCCGACAACAAAAGGAATATATAATTATCTATTTATACCATTAAGGAATATATACATCCTCAGGCCAGGCTTGGCGCCGCCTCATCGTTGCTGGCGCGCTCAGCATCCAGCAATGCATCCAGAGTGGAGAGAAACAGGTCATGGCTCATGATGCCGGTGCACACCGTTGATAGCATCGGATTCCCGGTCTCGTCCTTGATGGTGACTTTCTCACTCCAGGCATTCAAATCGACGGAAGTAAGAGTCGACACCGGAGCTTTACGCCCGTCAACCTGCAGAAACTCGCGTGTCACAATAATTGCTTGAGTGACGACATTCAGGAAGTCCCCCGCGATCCGTTTGCGCCATACCTGGCCGGTAGGTACATATTTAAAAGTGACTGCTGCGCCAGACTCAAGCTTGTTCATCACAACCGGCAGACGCTCGCGCACGTGCAACTCACGCACCAATTGCTGAAAATCCTGAAAGCCTTTCAGCGACTCGATCACGCGATGAAATGGCTCACTTTCATTACGCCGGTACGCCAGGTTGGTGATCAGGCCGGTGAATCCCGCTTGCCCCGAGCCAAACAGATACAGGTCTTCTATCTCAGCAAAAGCCATAAATTGCTGCTGCTTTCCACTGACAGCAACAATGCCGCGCTCGTAAACCTCGTAATGGGTTCCGCGCAACTTCTTCTGCCACGTATAAAGTCCGAACAGGACCGCCGAAATGACGACTAGCAAGCCACTGACGGAATAGATCAGCAACTGCGGGCTGGAACCACTACTGGAGTTCGCCCCGGAACTGCCCGTCGGCAGTAGGGTCCCCAGGTACAACACAAATCCTGCCAGACCCAGCAAGACGATTGCGAACAACAGCATGAAGACCAGAAAGCCTTTGCCGTGGCGGAAGGTAGAGATCAGTTGACCCGTCAATGTTGGAGCGGGTGTGGTCGATTGCTGCATGAGATGGTTACTTCCCTAGTAGTTGATTTAAAAACACCGAAGCCAGACGGGTGTTAGTTAAAAAGCAAAAAAACGACAATCAGTGTCCACCTCGCTGTGCGGACCATCGCAATTTCTGTCACAGCTCATCGCACCTGCAAATTCGAATTACAGGTCGGACAAAAAAGGGGACCGACAAAAAAAGGGGACAGATTTATTTACTTCAAAATAAATCTGTCCCCTTTTCCTCTGAATAGTAAAAACTTTAAATATCCTCTATAAAAACCGGCGCACCGCCCACACATTTGATAATCAAGTCATAAAACTCAACAAAACTCCCAGAGACAAAAAACAAGTTCCCACAATCGTTCTGCTCCGGGATGTCAAAATAATTCTTCAAATCAGACCCATGAAGATGGGTTCTATCCCAATAATAAACACCTTTTTCGCCAAGCTTACCAACCATGACGAGAGGATTCCCTCCTCCATCCTCACCGATAGCAACAGCCTCATCGAGAAAGTCGAGCTCATCAATAAATTCCCTATTAAAATAAATTACATCATTACAATCCTCCTCTGGTAAAAGTCCAAAAAGCCGATCAAAACTAATAACTCCCTCATCAACAGAACTTAATGGGATCTGCGCGTAATCGGGCGCCGTCAAGCAAAACCCATTCATCTTGCATAGAAAATCTCTATACCCAACTGGGAACCTCCTACTAATTTCCACTTCAATATAATCAACATCTGCGGACTTCAAACCTGACTTATACACTACTGGCATACTTCACCTTGCCTTAGCATGTGGATTTCATATTTTTCACTCCACCGGAGTGAGTGAACCTGTTGTGAATTTTTTTAGGAACTTCCTGCATCGTTTTCATATTTTCATGATGATGCCAAGTATTCTTCGTGTAATCTGCACTGCCTTTAGGAGCAAGCGCATCAGCCTTTCCGAAATCCCCGCCCGGATTCTTTCCGTGATTTCCTTTCAAGTCCGGGACATCAATCTGTTGACGCTCGAACGGTGTAAAGTCTGGATGTCCATTAAGGTACCTGACACTATTGCCCTCCCAATCACTGTATACCCATGTCCTCCCTTCAATTTCTGAATGTACCGAACCGCCTTTTTCCAGCCATTTTGATACATCTGGTGAATGAGGAGATTTTGCGCTCCAACCCCAAGGATCGATCCAAGCGATTGGATTCGCAGCGTATTGGTAAAGGTTGAAGCCCCCCAACAACCCAATCGGATCCTGCGTAACAAACCGCCCCACCTCCGGATCGTAATACCGAAACGTGTTGTAGTGCAGCCCCGTCTCGTCGTCGAAATACTGCCCCTGAAACCGCAGGTTCTGCTCGACTTCATCGACCGCCAGCCTTTCAACCGAACCCCACGCCTTGTACGTCGCCTGCCAGACAATGCTCCCGTGCGCGTCAGTCATCTCCAACGGCGTACCAATCTGATCAGTGTGGAAGTAGTAAAGCTTCCGCTCCTCACCTTCCGCCTGGTCGACACGCGCCAACGGCGCATAACTCCCCGGCTCATAGAGATACAGACTGCTCTGCCCCGGACGCTCTTCGCGCAACATCCGCAGGCCTTGCCACAAAAAGTGCTTCTGCTCGGTCTTGCCGTTGACCTCTGAAACCTTACCAACCCGCCGCCCCAGGCTGTCATACCGATACGCACCGGTACTCTCCAGCCTGCCATTCACCAACGTCTCAGCCCGCACCAAGCGATTTTCACAGTCATAAACAAACGTCTGCAGCTTGCCCATCCCACTGCGTTTCTCAATCAGGTTGCCCCACGCATCGTAAGCATATTCCTGATCCCGCCAGCGCTTCAGGCGGTTGTCTTTGACGTGGTCAAACTGGCTGGTATTGAAGTTCAGCCGGTTCGCTGCGGCGTCGTAGCGGAATTCTTCGCTGTCGAT
>NZ_CATKQQ010000037.1:0-15797 GCF_949767605.1 Pseudomonas sp. IT-P218 | reverse complement strand
CTACCCGGGCACCTGGGGCCTGATCCGCCTGCTGGAGCAGGCCCAAGTCACGCCACTGGATGACGGCGACAGCCGTTTTCGGATGGTGCTCAAGGCGCCCGATGGCATTGGCCTGACCTGGTATCTGCGCACCGAACTGGGGGCAGGGCCGATGGCGCTGCTCAAGTTGCGTGGCTTCAAGTTGCCGACGCAGATCTTTTTGGGCAAGGGTGAAAAAGTGCCGCTTTGATTATGGAGGGCAGGGCTTGCTGGTGATAGCGGTTCGTCAGGCGACAACGGTGTCGGCTGTTCGTCCGCCATCGCCAGCAAGCCGGCTCCTACAGGGCTAAAGACTCCAATATCTGATGAGCAATCTTCACCCGCTCCTCATTCGGATAGTTCTTATTAGCCAGAATCACAACCCCCATATCCTTCGACGGCACATACGCAACGTAAGCCCCAAACCCACCGGTTGAACCCGTCTTGTTGAGCAGCACATCTTCAGCCTGCGGTTGCGGCGGATTCAGCCACTGAACCTGATGCGCCTGCATGGCCATCGCCGTCGAATTCCCCGCCAGCAGGCGATCGAGAGTGACCGGATAGCGATACATCTCCCACCCAAGCCCCTGGGTCATGTCGCCGACGCTGTAGTAACCGGTATGGGTCAAGGCGATCGCCTGTTGGAGGGGTTTTTCCTGGCTGGCCGGTTGCAGGTTGGCCTGGACAAAAGCGATCAGGTCCGCCGCACTGGTTTTCACGCCGTAGGCTTCGGCATCCAGCGCCCCTGGCCCGACCCGTACGGGTTTGTCGGCCTTGTTGTAGCCTTGGGCATACAGCGCCATTTGATCCTGCGGCACGTTGAGCCAGGTGTGTTTCAGACCGAGCTTGGGCAGGAAGGTGTTTTCCATTAAGACATTGAAGGGCTGGCCCAGTGCCTGGGCGGCGAGGTAGCCGGACAAACCGATGCTGGGGTTCGAATACAGGCGGTGGCTGCCGACGGCGTATGCCGGCTTCCACTGCTGGTAGTAGCCGAGCATCTTGTCCGCCGAATCCGCCTCGGCCGGGAATTGTAGCGGCAGGCCGCCGGCGGTGTAGGTGGCCAGCTGCAGCACACTGATGTGGTCGAACGCGCTGCCGTGCAGGGCCGGCAGTACCTTGCTGGCCTTGTCGGTCAATGCCAGTTTGCCGGTGGCCTGGGCGTAGGCGGCGAGGGTGGCGGTGTAGGTTTTGCTGACCGAGCCGATCTCGAACAGAGTGTCCTGGGTCACCGGGCTGCCGGTCTCTTTTGAGGCTAGGCCATAGTTGAAGTAGTGCGGTTTGCCGTTGAGGGTGACGGCCACGGCCATGCCGGCGATGCCTTGCGCTTGCATGACCGGGCGCACGGCGTTGCTGACGATCGATTCGAGCGGGTCCTGGGCGAGGGCCTGGCCTGCCGCGAGCATCGCAACGCAGGCGGCCAGAATCTTCAATCTTCCGAGATTGACCGTGTCCGTCATGGGTATCGCTCCATTCACTTGTCGCGCCGCATTGGAAAATAGGGCAGCAGGCGTTCGGTTTCTTTTTTGACCACGGCGTAGCATTCGCAACTCAGCTCCTCGAGACGAGTCCTGTCCAGGACCTTGATGTGGCCCCGAGTATATTCGATGACCCCCAGGCGCTGCAGCTTGCCGGCCGCGTCGGTCACGCCTTCGCGGCGTACGCCGAGCATGTTGGCGATCAGTTCCTGGGTCATGGTCAGTTCATTGCCGGGCAGGCGATCGAGGGACAACAGCAACCAGCGACACAGCTGCTGGTCGATGGAGTGGTGGCGGTTGCACACCGCCGTCTGGGCCATTTGCGTGATCAGCGCCTGGGTGTAGCGCAGCATCAGCAGGAGCATTTCTTCGTGGCGGTTGAACTCGTCCTTGAGTTGCTGGCCGGGCAGGCGGTAGGCATGCCCGGCGCTTTGCACAACGGCGCGGCTCGGCGTGCTTTCGCCGCCCATGAAGACCGCAACGCCGATCAGGCCTTCGTTGCCGACCACCGAGATCTCGGCCGAGGCGCCGTTCTCCATTACGTACAACAGCGACACGATGGAATCGGTGGGGAAGTAGACGTGGCGCAGGGCGCCGCCGGACTCGTAGAGCACTTGGCCAAGGGGCAACTCGACCAGCTCGAGGTGGGGCAGCAGGCGGTCCAGCGATGACGCCGGAAGCGCTGCCAGCAGGTAGTTCTGTTGTGGCTTGGGTACAGCGAACATATCAGCCACCCTTCGAAGGAAAATTCCCTGAGGGGGACAGGTTACTCCAAAGCACACTATGCGGGGCAACGCACCGACGTCGCCGCTGCCATCTGCAATGCTCAAGGGAGCGACGCTGCCTCTGCAGCGCCGGACGTTGGAGATGGCCATGAGCAAACATATTGATCCGAATCTTCGCCAGGGCCCTGGCAAGCCCACTGCGAAGCAACCACAAAGCACGCCACCACCCCTGCATCCCAAGCACGGGCAGGCGGCCGACCAACCGGTTCACAGCAAACTGAGCGACGCGGTGCAGCCGCACCACCAGGGCCCGGGCAGTAACGCCTGAACCCTGTTCCACCCAGCGCGCTGGATCTCAACGCTCCAGATCGGCTTCGACGGTGCTGATGTAGCCAGGCATTTGCGCCTGCTGCGCTTTTACCGGGCAGGTCACCAGCACCTGATGGTCCCTGCCGTCATCTGATAATTGCAGCGCGTCCTGGCCCAGCAGCTCGCCGTCCAGCATGATCACCAGTGTGCTGGTCGTGCCAGGGCGCACATCGATATGGTAGGTCGTCGCCCCATAGCGGTAGCGCAGCGTGTAGCCAGGCCAGCCCTGCGCCAGCAGCGGTTCGATATGCAATGCAGTGCCGACACGCTGCAAACCGAGCAATGACTCGACGATGAAACGGTACATCCAGCCGGCCGACCCGGTGTACCAGGTCCAACCCCCGCGGCCCGCATGGGGCGGCGTGCCATAGACGTCGGCCGCCATGACATAGGGCTCGACCTTGTAGGTCTCCAGCCGGCTGGCGACTTCACCCCCTGCAGGGTTGATCATGTCGAGCAACCGCCAGGCCCTGGCGTTGTCGCCTAGCTCGGCGAACGCCATGCCGGCCCAGACCGCGGCGTGGGTGTACTGGCCGCCATTCTCCCGCACGCCCGGCACGTAGCCCTTGATGTAACCGGGCTCCAGGGTGCCTGTGTCGAAAGGCGGATCGAGCAGCAGCACCGCGCCGGTGTCGGGGCGTACCAGGTGCTGCTCGAGCGAAGACATGGCCGTGCGTCGCCGCGCTTGCGGGGCGGCCCCCGAGAGTACCGACCAGCTTTGCGCGATCGAGTCGATGCGGCACTCGTCATTGTCGGCCGAGCCCAGGAGCTGGCCGTCGTCAAACCAGGCGCGCCGGTACCAGGCACCGTCCCAGGCATGCGCCTCCAGACTCGACTGCAGCAGGGCGGCCTGCTGGGTACAACGCTGTGCGAACACAGGGTCGCCGTGCAATTGGGCAGTGAGGGCGAAGCGCTGCAGGACATCAAAGCCGAAGAACCCCAGCCACACGCTTTCCCCTTGGCCCAGGTGGCCGACCCGGTTCATCCCGTCGTTCCAGTCGCCGGTGCCGATCAGGGGCAGGCCGTGGCTGCCGCGCGGCAGGCTGTGTTCGATGGCGCGCACGCAATGCTGATAGAGGCTTTCTTCGAGGTGCGACTTACCCGGCAGGTCGTAGTAAGACTCTTCCCCGGCATTGAGCGGGCGGCCTTCAAGGTAGCCCACGGGCTCGGCCAGCACGCTGAGGTCGCCGGTGACGCTCACATAGTGACTGGTCGCCAACGCCAGCCACAGATAATCGTCGGAACAGCCACTGCGCACACCGCGATCCAGCGGCGGGTGCCACCAATGTTGCACGTCACCTTCGGCATATTGATGGGCCGCACACAACAACAGGTGGGCACGCACGCTGGGGGGATCGGCATGGAGCATCGCCATGCTGTCCTGCAGTTGATCGCGAAAGCCGATGGCGCCGCCGGACTGATAGTAGCCACTGCGGGCCTGGAAGCGACAGGCGATCACCTGGTACATCAGCCAGCCATTGACCATCACATCGATGCTCGGGTCGGGGGTCTGGACCTGGATCACGTCCAGCTGCGAACGCCAGTGCTCGCGTACCGCCTCCAGTTGCGCGGTGGCCGCGGCCAGGCCGCGGTATTGATGAACCAGGCGCAGGGCGGACGTCGTGTCCCTGGCTGCACCGAGGCGGAAGACCACGTCCTGCTCTTCACCGCTGTCGAGATCCAGGGCCACCTGGATCGCCGCGCAAGGATCGAAGCCGCCACCGGTGCGGCCCGACAGGCGTGCCTGCTGCAGTCCGGCGGGTGCCTTGAGGCTGCCGTTGCGGCCGACGAACTCGGTGCGATCGCCGCTGATGCTGGTGTCGGTCGAGTCGGTATCGAGAAACGCCACCCGTTCGCCAAACTCGATCGAATAGGCGTTCCTGGCGAAGAATGCGCCGCTGGTGGGGTCGGCTTCCGTCACCACATGCATCGCCGATTTGCTGCGCAGGTCGCCCAGCACCCACTCCACATAACAGGTGGTCGACAGGCGCCTTGGGCGGCCCGAGCGATTGCGAATCTGCAGATGCGAGAACTTGATCGAAGCATCCAGCGCCACATACACCCACAGCTCGGTGTGGATGCCGTCTTCATCGTGCTCGAACACGCTGTAGCCGAAGCCGTGCCGGGTGCGGTACTCGCCAGTGCCGGGACAAGGCTGTGGCGTCACCGACCAGAAATGCCCGGTTTCTTCATCGCGCACATAGATCGCCTCGCCGCTGGCGTCGGTGATCGGGTCGTTATGCCAAGGGCTCAGGCGAAATTCGTGGGCGTTTTCCATCCAGGTGTAGGCGCCACCGCTTTCGGAAATCACCGAGCCGAAGTGCGGGTTGGCCAACACGTTGGCCCATGGCGCCGGCGTCGGCTTGCCAGGCTGCAGGGTCATGACGTACTCGCTGCCATCGGCACTGAAGCCGCCATAGGCGTTGCCCAGCAGCAAACCGTCGAGGGCGGGCAGGGCAGTGGTCGCCGTAGTCTTGGCCTGGCGCTTGAGGGTGGGGACCAGCGCCGGGGACACCGGGCTGGCGTGACGCCGTTGAAGCTGTTCGGCAATGCTGCCTTTGCTTTCGCTCAGCACCAGGCGCGCCACCGACAGGATCAACGTGCGGTCCTCGTTCGACAACTGCTGGGCCGGCCGCACGAAGATGCCCCCGGGATGGTCAATCAGCGAGGCTTCGCTGCCGGATGTCACCACCCCCATGATCAAGTCCTGGAGTTGCTGGCGATAGCCCGCCTGGTCTTCGTTCCAGATCACCAGATCGACCATCAGGCCTTTTTGTCGCCAGTAGGCATGGGCCTTGACCATCTGCTGCACCAGCTCGATGTTCTCGACGGTGGCGATCTGCAACAGCACGATGGGCAGGTCGCCGGAGATCGCCTGGCCCCAGAGGCTCGATTGATTGCGTCGGTTGGCCATCAATACGCTGTTTTCCGTGCGCAACGAGGCGTTGGCGTAGAGGATCGACGCGGCCATCTGTTCAAACAGGCGGGCATCTTCCGGCGTTACATTGAGTTGGCGCAGCAACACCTGGCTGTGGGTCCAAGCCAGGTCGAAGACGCGATCAGCGAGGTGACGGTCGCGGAATTTGTTGATCAGGTACAGGCAACCCTCACGGCTGTCCGCCACGCCGGTCACCAGGTCGATGGTCGCCGTTTGCCCGGGTTCCAGGGTAATGCGGCAGCGGATCGCGACGATCGGGTCCAGCACCGAACCGGCAGTGCCGGACAGCTGCTGGACGTGGCCATCGAGTGCCGCCGGTGCGGCAACGTCGCGCCCGCGGCCGATGAAGCGTGCGCGATCGGTCTCGTAGGAAATCGCGTCGATGTCCGCGCCATGGACCGCCATCAGGTGGCACATCCAGGGCACGGCTTCCTCAGTGGAACGGCGCCTGCGGGTGCAGACGATAGCCTGCAACGCCGGCAGCAGTTCGGTCTGCACGAACAGGTTGCTGAAGGCCGGGTGCATGGCATCACTGATGGCCGGCGCCAGGACCACCTCGGCGTAGGTGGTGATCTCCACGCTACGCCGTACGCGGCCGCGGTTGGTGATGTGCAGCCGGCGCAATTCGATGTCGTCTTCGGGCGACACGACGATCTCGGTGTGCGTATCGAAGTCGAGCTCGCGAACCCGAAACTCGGCCCGGGCATCGCTGAAAATCGCCTCATGGCTTTCAGGCCGGTGCAGGGTCGGCTGGTGCGCCGAGGACCAGAACACGCCGCTGCTGACATCGCGCAGGTAGCAGAACATGCCCCAGTTGTCGCGGGTCGCATCTTCACGCCAGCGGGTCACGGCGATGTCGTTGCAGCGGCTGTAACCGCCGCCGGCACTGCTGAGCATCACGTGATAACGGCCGTTGGACAGCAGCTGGACGGCGGGGCGCTTGCGCCCGGGATCGGCGAACACGCGAAGCCTGGTTTCCTGGGTCCCGGCATTGTCCCCCGTGGCAGGGTCGTGGGTCGCATGCAGGTAGGGCGCGGCGGTTTTCGGCACGCGTTCCTGCAGCAGCAAGAGGGTCGCCTGAAAGGCCGGAATCGACTCGAATCGGCGCTGCATGGGCCGGTCCAGCAGCAGGCTGGTCAAGGCCAGCAGGCTCATGCCCTGGTGGTGCGCCATGAACGAGCGCACCACCGCATAACGCTGGCCCCGGGGCAGGCGTGCCTCGGTGTAGTCGACCGCTTCGTACAGGCCATAACGGCCGGCAGAGCCCTGGGTCGCCAGGCGTTGCAGGTTGCGGCAGGCCGCTTGCGGCTCGACCATCAGCGCCAGGGCGCTGGCGTACGGCGCAATCACGGTGTCCTCGGCCAGCCCGCGCTTGAGGCCAAGGCCTGGCACACCAAAGGCCCGATACTGATAATTGAAGTGGCCGTCCAGGGTGTTGTAACCCGACTCGGACACGCCCCAGGGGATGCCCAGCTGGTTGCCATGCTCGATCTGCAAGGCCACGGCCGCGCGGCAGGTCTGCTCCAGCAGCGTGCCTTCATAGCTGGGCATGATCAGGTTGGGCATCAGGTATTCGAACATCGAGCCGGACCAGGACAACAGCACCGGCACCCCGCGATTGTTGCTGAGCAAACGCCCGAGGGTGAACCAGGCCTGTTGCGGCAGCTGGCCCTGGGCGATGACCACGAAATTGGTCAGGCGCACCTCTGACGCGAGCAGGTCGTAGTAGCCGTTGTCCAGCCGGCGTTCGTCGGCGTTGTAGCCGATCGAGAACAGGTCGCGCTGGGCATCGTAGAGGAAAGTGAAGTCCATGCTCGCCAGAGACGCGGACAGTTCGGCCAGGTGCTCGAGCTGGCTGATTCGGGCGCGAGCCAGGGTTTGTACCACCTGCACTTGCGCCTGATCGTCGGGCAGCCACAGCGTGATATCGAGCTCGGCCATGTGCCGCAGGGTGAGTGCCTTGGCCTGGGTGGGTGCCCGCGGCAGCTCGAAACGCAGCCACTCTGCGCGCAGATCCGCGCACTGCATCTGCAATGCCTGCAGCCAGTAGTGGACTTCTTCAGCGGCGCTGGCAGGGCTGTCGATCGCCAGGGCCTGTGCCTGATCGAGCAGTTGCAGGAGGTTGTCCTGGACGCTGGCCGATTCCACCTTCGCCCTCAGTTCGAGCACGGCACGGTCATCGAGGCCTGCACCTTCCAACGCCTGTTGCAGCACATCGAGAGTGTCGCCCAGGCCGCCAAGGCTGCGTCGATCGAACAGGGGCGTGTCAATCAATCCCAACAGCCCCGGCCGCAAGGTGAGCAACAGGCCCGCCAGGTTGCCGCTGTCGACGGTGGATACGTACCGAGGTGCCAACGGTTGCAGTGTCTGGGTGTCGTACCAGTTGTAGAAGTGCCCCTGATGCCGCTCAAGGCCGGCCATGGATTCAAGGGTGGCGTTGATGCGTTCAAGCAGGCGCCCGCTGCTCAGATAGCCGAAATCGTGGGCCGCCAGGTGCGAGAGCAAGGCCATGCCCATGTTGGTCGGTGAAGTCCGATGGGCAATGGTCGGCTTGGGTATTTCCTGGACGTTGTCCGGCGGCAACCAGTTGTCCTCGGGGCCCACATAACGATCGAAGAACGCCCAGGTCTGGCGTGACAGCATGCGCAGGAAGCGCAGGTCCTGCGCGGATGGACTGAACCCTGTCGGTGTGGTCGGCAGGCTGATCCACCAGGCAATCGCCGGGCTCGCCAGCCACACCAGCAGCAAAGGTGCCGCGAGTGCAAGTACATGGGGAGAGGAGAGCAGGGCCGCGAACAGCAGCAGCGCCAAAGCAGGAGCAATCCACAGGCTTTTATACATGCCGGCCAGATCGTTGCCACTGGAGCGCTCCACCTCACGGGAAGGCTGCCATTGCAGCAGGCGACGCTTGCTGATCAGCATGCGCCACAGCGAGCGGCCAATCGCGTCGAAGCTCAGCAACGCATCGGAGGGCAGCCAGACAATCGACAACAGCGCCCGCATGAAATGCTGGCCCGAGGTGTGCAGGGCCGCCGTCAGGTGTTGCCCCAATGGAATATCGGCCGCTTTCTGCACCAGCGCCAGCACCGACTGCAGCACGGGTTGCAGGCAGACCAGTATCACCACCGCCAACGTCCAGGAGGCGGCCTCGTTCGTACCCAGCCAGCCCCATGCCAGCATCGCGAGGAAGGCGCCTGGTTCCAGGCTGCGGCGCAGATTGTCGAAGATTTTCCAGCGGGCCAGGTTGCTCAGGCGATTGGCCGCGAACCCTCCCTGGGGTTTCGGGGCCCACGGCAGGGCCCAGTACAGCACTTGCCAGTCGCCGCGAATCCAGCGGTGGCGGCGCTTGGCATCGGCGCTGTAGCGCGACGGGTATTCCTCATACAGCTGCACATCGCTGAGCAGTCCGCAGCGGGCATAGCAGCCTTCGATCAGGTCATGGCTGAGGATGCGGTTGTCGGGCAGGCAACCCTCGAGCGCCTGTTCGAAGGCGTCGACCGCATAGATGCCCTTGCCGATGAAGGAACCGTTGTGGAACAGGTCTTGGTACACATCGGAAACGGCGCGGGTGTACGGGTCGATACCGGCATCGCTGCCAAACAGGCGGGCGTAGGTCGAGCGTGCCGTGCTCGGCAGGCTGATGCCCACCCGTGGCTGGAGGATGGCGTAACCGCTGACGATCCTGCCGCTCTTTTCATCGAATACCGGATGGTTCAGCGGGTGCATCATGGTGCCGATACACTGGCGCGCGACATCCCGTGGCAACAAGGTATCGGTGTCCAGGGTAATGACGAAGCGCACCGCACTCAGGGGCGCGATATCACCGACAATCAAGGCAAAGCGATCCTGACCTTTGCCTCGCAGCAATGCGTTGAGCTCGGCGAGTTTGCCGCGCTTGCGCTCATGCCCCATCCATACCCGCTCTGTAGCACTCCAGTGCCTGGGCCGGTGCAGCAGGAAGAACCGGTCGACCTGGCCATCGGCATACTTGTGGTTGAGCGCCTCGATCAGTTGGCGCGCCAGGGTGAGCAGTTCGCCGTCCTCGGGCATCACCTCGGCGGGGGCGTCCATGAAGTCGCTGAGCAGGGCGAAATGCAGGTTGTCATCGCGATTGGCCAGGAAGCGCACTTCCAGGCCTTCCGCCAGGGCTTCGATGTCGCCGGCGTTGGCAAACATCGTCGGCACCGCCACCAGCGTTCGTGCCTCGGTCGGTATGCCCTTGCTGTAATCCAGGCGGGGCAGTAGCGACGGGGCGACGGTGAGGGTCACCAGCCAGTTGACCAGTCCTATCGCCAGGCGGCTGGTCATCAACAGTGCGGGCACCGCGAGCAGGACCAGCCCCCAGATGGGTGTGCCGCTGTGATAAGCGCTGCTGAGAAAGGGCCAGGCCAACAAAAATGTCAGCAGGAGAGCAGGGCACAGGTAGAACTTCAGCGGGGCGCTCTGCAGCATTCGCTTCCAGCGTTCGAGCGGCGACACGCTGGCGTGCAGCGCCTGCTCCAGGCTGAACAACCCGTCAGCCACCAGGTAATAGCCCACGTGTCCGGTCACTCCGGCGGGTTGTGGGGTGTTGGCCAGTTCGATGGCGGCTTCTGCCACCTGGGCCTCAGACTGCACGCAATGCCGGGCCAGGCGTTCGACCACATGGCGGTAGCGATCGCGGGTGGCGAAGTCCATGTTCGCGTAGACACCGGCCGGGTCGGTGCACAAGACCTGTTCGACATGGCTGAGCAGTTCGACGAACTCGCGCCAGTCGGTCGCCGCCAGCAAGCGCAGGCTGGCGATGCTGTTGCTGATGGACACCTGGTCACCGGATTGCTGCTGGGCATCCATCTGCACCAGGCGTTCGACGGTCAGGCCGGCCTCACCGAGGGTTTGTTCTATCCACGCCATGGGCAAGATCAGCGCGGCGCTTTGCCCGTGCAGGCGGCGCGCCAGTTCGGCCACGAAGGCTGGCGTCATCGGTGGCGCCGAGCGCGCCATGTCGGCCACGGTCAAGACCACGCTCTTGGCGTCGCGCTCGGCCATTTCGATCAGGCGATCGGCCCAGTCATCGGCCAGGTTGCGGTCATCGCGGTTGGCCATGACCCGGGACGCCACGCGCCGCAGGTTCTCGATCAGCGCCAGGCGCAGCATGATCGGGATGGCCCACAGCTCGCCCAGGGTCAGCGGCGTGATGGTCTGGTACGAGGCGATGAAACAATCCAGGCTCGGCGCATCGACCCGGCCATCGCCGTGGGCGATGGTTTCCAGGGCGATGTCGTAGACCCGCGGCAGGCCTGCCGAGGGCCCTTCGGCCAGGCGTGGCAGCTCGCGGCTGTAGCCGTCAGGCAGGTGGGTCCTGGCGGTGCGGATGTTTTCTTCGATCAGGTAGAAGTTGTCCAGCAGCCATTCCGCCGCCGGGGTGGCGCGTCGACTGGACTGTTGCACGGTCTTGAGCGCTGCGCAGCTACGTTCCAGCAGCAGTTGGTTGTCGGTCAGGCGGCCGAGCAAGGCGTCCTTTCTGGAAAGACGCCCGAGCACATGTTGGCGGGCCAGGACGATGCCGTGGTCGGCCATCTGCTGCGCATTGAACAGGTCGGAACGCAGGATGGGCTCGTACTCGAACTTGTGCCGCGCGGCACTCCACCTGAGCCAGATGGCCGGTGAGCGCCAAAGGCTGGACAGTGTGCGAGTCAGGATATTTTCCATGAAATCCTTCGTACGACCTGCGCAGGGCAGGGCGCATGTGGAATGAAGGCGGTTCTACGCCAGGCTAGGTGTGCGGGGCATTGCGCCGCCGGGCGCAGCATTCCACCGACGAGTGTGAAGTGTTCAGGGGGGCGAAGTCTGTTCGGTAGCGAACATAGGCGGTGTAGGCAGGTATCTTGCGTCGCGATACCTGCTAACGCGGCACGCGATTGGTGGGAGTTATACCCGGGTCATTAGAGTTGCCACTGCCATCCATTTGCAGCGGAAACAGCATGCGGTATCGACGTCTTGACTTGAACCTGCTGGTAGCGCTCGATGCCCTGTTGAGCGAATGCAGCGTCAGCAGGGCCGCTGAACGACTGTGCCTGGGCCAGTCGGCAACCAGCTCGGCACTTGGACGTTTGCGCGAGCATTTCAATGACCCGTTGCTGGTGCAGGTCGGGCGGCGGCTGGAGCCCACTGCCCTGGGGCTGGAGCTGATGCCCAAAGTGCAGGAAGCCCTCGCCCTGACGCGGGAGATTATCGATGCACCGATGAATTTCGACCCGGCCACCTGTACCCGGCAATTCACCTTGGTGGCTTCCGATTACGTGGCCGGGGTGCTGTTGCCAGCGGTCAGTCTTGCGTTGGCGCGCATCGCGCCGGGTGTGCGTTTGAGCCTGCGCGACTTGCCTGTGCCGCGCGATGGTGACGTGGTCAGCGAAGCGCTCGACTATCGGCGCAGTGATTGTGTGATCGTGCCGCAGCGCAGGTTGAATCCTGCTTACCCCCACGTACCCTTGATGAGTGACCAGCTGTGTTGCATCGTCTGTGCGCAGCAGCCGCAGTTCGCCGAGGGTTTGAGCCTGACGGGCTACTGCGCCGCCGAACATGTGGTGCGTGAGTTCGCCGACGGGCGAAACCTGGCCATGGATGCCGTGCATCTGCATGAGTTGGGTGTTCATCGGAGGGTGGCCGTGGCCGTTGAAAGCTTCGTGCTGATGCCGGAGTTCATAGTCGGTACCGCGCGAATTGCCACTGTGTTTCGCCGGCAGGCAGAACGTTTTGCCCAGCGTTATCCACTGCGCATTCACCCTGCACCGCTGGCTTTTCCGGACGCCGTACAGGTGCTGCAATGGCACCCGTATCAAGAGCGCGATCCAGCGCTGATGTGGTTTCGCGGCCTGTTGCTGGAGCAGGCCGCGTCGCTTGATTAACCCGCGGGCTGATCACCGGTATCGGCAACCAAACCGGCCTGGTCGATCGCCTGCATGGCGCAGCGCTCATCATTGTCCGAAGTGTCGCCACTGATGCCGATGGCGCCGATAATTTTCCCCTCGGCATTTCGAATCAGCACACCGCCGGCGACTGGAATCACCTCGCCGCCGGTCAGGCTGTTGATCGCATCGAAAAACGCCGGCATGGCCTGCGCACGCGGTGCCAGTTCCCGTCCGCCGAAGCCCATTCCCAGGCAGCCGCGCGCTTTGCCCGTGGCGATCTGTGGGCGCAGGAAACTGGCCTGTTCATCGCGCAGGACCGCCAGTGGATGACCCGCTGCATCCAGCACGGCGGCGGCCAGGGGGTTGATCCCGGTTTCCCGGGCGATGCGGATCGCGCTGCTGGCGATCTGGGTGGCTGTGGTCAGATCAAGTGTGTACATGACATCGATCCTCATACGGCCCACTTGCCCAGTTGGGTAACCCGGTCGCGGGTGTACAGGTCAGTCCACTTCAACGAGTTGAAATCGGACACTTGCTTGGGGTTGTAGGGGCTGCGTTCCATGCGCACCGGCTGACCGGCCTTGTACACGGCCTTGAGGCGCGAGCGGTCCTGGAGGATGCGGATGTCGTGCAACGGCGAACCGTCGAGCAACAGGAAGTCCGCTTGTTTGCCCACCTCCAGGGAACCGATGGTTTCACCGCGCGGCATGCAGCGCGCACCGGTGGCGGTGGCGGCATACAGGGCTTCGGCGGGCGTGAAGTCCAGGCGCGTGACCAGCAGTTCCAGCTCACGGGCATGCCACTCGCCATAAGGCGTCACGGCAAAACCGCTGTCGCTGCCACAGGCGAACGGCACACCGGCCGCCTTGGCACGTTTGAGCACCGCCGAACCGACTTCCAGCGTGCGCGCGCAGTAACCGGCGTACCCGGTGGTGATGGCCGGGTCGTGGGGCTGGCAAAAATCCACGGTGTTCTGCGGGAAGGTCATGGTCGGCGCGAGGATACTGCCCGCTTCGAGCAAGGCCTCGATACAGTCGTCGTCCATGTAGAAGGCGTGGAACACCAGATCGACACCCGCGCGTGCGGCGTACATCACCGCTTCACGGCCATAGGCATGGGTCGCTACTTTGCACCCCAGGCGATGGGCTTCTTTGACCATCTCGTAGGTTTCTTCGGCGGTGAACGCCGCGATGATTTCGCCGTTCGGGCGACGATGGGTGCCGTCCATGGCGATCTTGATCAGGTCTACGCCATCCTTCGCCTGCTTGCGGATTTCTGCCAGGGCTTCGCTGCGGCTGGTGACCAGGCGCGCGGTGAAGTATTCCGGAGCTCCTACGCGGCTCGGAAACCAGTCATTGAGGCTCTGCCGATTGGTGATGACCCGGCTGCTGGCCGCGATGCGCGGACCCTCGAACAGGCCAGCGGCAATTGCGTTGCGCACTGAAATGCTGAGCTGGCCGCTATCGCCCGGGCAAACCATGCTGGTCACGCCGGCGGCCAGCACATGTTGGGCGAAGAACATGCCACGCAGCGCGCGGAATTCGTCGCTGGTCCAGATATCGATGTCTTCTTCACTCTGCGCGTTGCCGAAGGCCAGGTGGGTATGCACGTCCACCAGGCCTGGCATGACAAAGTTATCGCCGGCATCGACAATGCTGTCATCCGCTTGTGGCTGCGGCGCCATGGCTGTCGGGCCGACGTAGGTCAGCAGGCCGTTTTCCACGACCAGCGTTTGCTGTTGACGGGTATGCAGGCCAGTACCGTCGAACAGGGTCTGGCATTTGAGGTGCAGGGCATTCATGGCGTTTTCACTTGGCTGATTGTTATGCAAAGTGAGGCTAGGGCGCGGCCACGGGCGCCACCAGCAACTTGCATCAATGGCCGGGTATTGATGGCGTCGATAGCTGCTCAATCCCACTAGGGGCGGGGCCTTTGCGGCGCAGGGTGAGATCAGGGGGTGGGTATCGCGAGTGGCGATGGCTGGCATCGTGATCGACGATTTTTTACGGGTCGGATTGCAAGTCTATGGTGCGCGCTCATCACCCACAGAGAGCCATTGACATGACCACCGCAGCCGTAAAAAACCAACTCCTGGCACTTGAGCAGGAACGCCGCCGGGCCCTGGTTGAAGAAGACTACCCACGCGTCGCCGAGCTGTTCGCCGATGACCTGGTGTACGTGCACACCACCGGATTGGTGCAAGGCAAGGCGGATTATCTGGAGTACGCAAAAAGCGCCGTGCAGTATCTGGACATTGAGCGTGGCGAGTTGCAGATCCGCTTCTACGGCGAGTACCTGGCGGTGATGACCGGCACGCAATGCAACACCTTGCGCAAGCGCGGTGGCGAGCAGTCGATTCGCGGCGACGGCTTTGCCACGCAGGTCTGGACGTTGGGCGCAGAGGGTTGGCAGATCAGCTCGTTCCATGGGACACGTGCGCCTAACTGAATTCGTTCAGCACGCTATCGCTGGCAAGCCAGCTCCTACAGGTTTTCGGGTGCCTGCGGATTGTTGGGCGGTACACGAATCTGTAGGAGGCGGCTTGCTGCGGGCGGCGTTCCGACGATAACGTCCGAATAGTCACATCCAGAACCAAACTGTGACAACGCTCTTCATCCTGGCGCACTAGCCTTGTGTTTCGGTTTTGAACACAGGAGGGCAATGGAATGCCTGATCTTCCCCACGCCAATCGCCTGCGCGCCGGGCGCTATTCCCAATCCGGGCAAATTTATCTGCTGACCGCAGTGACCCGCAATCGCGAGCCGCTATTCACCAATTGGCTGACAGGGCGGCTCCTGGTACGGCAATTTCAACAAGCACAGACTGACGACCAGGCGGATTCCCTGGCCTGGGTGGTCATGCCTGACCATTTTCATTGGCTGGTTGAGCTGAAGAACGGCACCTTGCCGGCGCTGATGCTGGCCACCAAATCTCGTAGCGCAAGAGCGATCAATACTCACCTGGGGCGAACAGGATGTCTTTGGCAAAAAGGCTTTCACGACCGTGCCATTCGCTACGAAGAGGATCTACTGGCGGTTGCCCGGTACGTCATCGCCAACCCCATACGCGCCGGCCTTGTCCGGCGAGTACATGATTACCCTTTGTGGGACGCCAAATGGCTGTAGGGGTGGTTGCTGAATTTTGGTACGACACAAATCCGTAGGAGCCGGCTTGCTGGCGATTCGGTGGTGGCCGTTATGCCGCCATCGCTGGCAAGCCATCTCCTACAGGTTTTGGGCTGCATGCGGATTGTTGGTACGACACAAATCCGTAGGAGCCGGCTTGCTGGCGATTCGATGGTGGCCGTTATGCCGCCATCGCTGGCAAGCCAGCTCCTACAGGTTTTGGGCTGCATGCGGATTCTTGGGTGCGGAACAAATCC
>NZ_CATKQQ010000036.1:0-16465 GCF_949767605.1 Pseudomonas sp. IT-P218 | reverse complement strand
TATCGCGAGCAGGCTCACTCCCACATTTTGATCGGTGTCATGCACAAGATCTGTGTTCGCTGCAGATCCCCTGTGGGACCGGGCTTGCTCGCGAAAGCGGTGGGTCAGGCGACATTTCTGTCAACGGGTCGGCCGTCTTCGCGAGCAAGCCCGCTCCCACATTTTGATCGGTGTCATGCACAAGATCTGTGTTCGCTGCAGATCCCCTGTGGGAGCGAGCCTGCTCGCGAAAGCGGTGTATGGTTCACACGGAAATCGCCGCCTGTTCGCGAATCACCCGGCGAATCATCTCCATCAGGGCTTGAGCCACTGGCGTGTGCAGGCATCCATGGCGATAAGTCAGGCCGATCGCCCGGGTGGTCTGTTTCAATTCCACTGGCAGGATGCACAGCTCGCCGGAGGCGATTTCCTGTTCCAGTTGATGCGCGGACACCGCCGCGAGCATGTCCGAGCGCAGTAATAGGCCGCGGATGATCGCCATGTCGGCGCTTTCCACCACCGGCCGGGGCGGCGCGATGCCGAAACGGGTGAAACACTCGTCGAGCATCTGCCGGGCCGGCGATCCGGCGCGGGGCAGCACCCATCGGGCGCTGCCCAGCTCGTGGTGCAGGACGGTTTTCGCATAGAGCGGATGATCACGCCGGGCCAGCACCACCATGTCTTCGGTGAGCAACGCCTCGCCGGTCAGGTCGCTGGCGTAAGCCTCTGAACGCAAGGCGCCGAAAATGAAATCGACATCGCCGGCGCGCAACTCCGTCGCCAGCAGATCGAACGGGCTTTCATTGGTGATCACCTGGATAGCCGGGTGCTCGGCCACCAGGCGCACGATGGCCTCGGGCAGGATGCGCGTGCGGCCAAGGGGCAGGGCGCCGACCTGCACCACCCCTTGCAGGGTGCCGCGAAGGGCGGTGATGTCGGTCTCGATGTGGCGCAACTCGTTCAGTGCCCGGCGGATCGGAAAGAGGATTTCGTGGCTCGCGGGAGTGGGCTGCAAGCCCCGTGGCGTACGCTCGAAGAGCGTCTGGCCGCAGCCACTTTCCATGACCTTGATGGTCGAGCTGATCGCCGGCTGACTCAGGCCGAGCAGGCTGGCGACCGTCTGCATATGGCGCGTTTCACAGAGTTTGATGAACACCTGCAGGCGTCGGGCCTGGAACAGGTAAAGCGGCTCGACCGCGCGTTTTTCCCCACCACCCAACAGCCGCGGCACGCTTTCCAGCTCGGCGAGTACGCGTCGTGCACGGGGCAGCAGGCGTTCGCCATCATCGGTTAAACGCATACCGTTGGCGTGGCGTTCGAACAGCGGCACGGCGAGACGGGTTTCCAGCTCGGCAATCGACCGGGTCACCACCGATTGCGCCCGATACAGCGCCACAGAGGCCTTGGATACGCTGCCGTGATCGGCCACCCGGACGAAGGCGCGTACGTGCATGAGGCTGGGCAGTTCAGTGGATTCCATGGGGCTTTTGCTCGGAAGTTCGCTCTCTGCAGCGGACTATGCCGCCGCCCTGTACCAGTGGCAATAAAAAAAACGCATACCTGCAACAGCGCAACGCACTACTCCGCTGGCAGGTGCCGATGCGATGCTCTTTCGACACGCAGAAGGAGTATCCGCAATGATCGATTCACCGAAAAACGCACCGAAAAACGCGCTGGTGGTCAGCGCTCACTCTGCCGATTTCGTCTGGCGCGCCGGCGGCGCCATCGCCCTGCATGCGCGGCAGGGCTACAACGTGCACATCGTCTGCCTGTCGTTCGGTGAGCGCGGCGAGTCGGCCAAGCTGTGGCGTAAGGGCGAGATGAGCGAAGACAAAGTCAAAAGTGCGCGCCGTGAAGAAGCCCAGGCGGCCGCCGATATCCTCGGCGCCAGCGTCGAGTTCTTCGACATCGGCGACTACCCGATGCGCGCGGACAAGGACACCCTGTTCCGACTCTCCGATGTAATTCGCCGGGTGCAACCGGAATTCGTCCTCAGTCACTCAAGCAAAGACCCCTACAACTACGATCACCCGCTGGCCATGAACCTGACCCAGGAGGCGCGCATCATCGCCCAGGCCGAAGGCTACAAGCCGGGCGAGAAAATCGTCGGCGCGCCACCGGTCTACAGCTTCGAACCGCACCAGCCCGAGCAATGCGAATGGCGCCCCGACGTGTTGCTGGATATCACCCAGGTCTGGGACAAGAAATACGCCGCCATCCAGTGCATGGCCGGCCAGGAACACCTGTGGGAGTACTACACCCGCGTCGCTCTGCAGCGCGGCGTGCAAGCCAAGCGCAATGTCGGAATCACCTCCAGCCGCGACATCATCTATGGCGAAGGCTATCAAAGCATTTTCCCGCGCGTGACGGAGAACCTGGCATGAGCGGGTTGATCGGAAAAACCGGCATCGTCGTGCGCAATATCGCCCGGGCCGAGCGCGCGCTGGTCGATGAGCTGCAACGCTACGGCGTCGCGACCATTCATGAAGCGCAGGGGCGCAAAGGCCTGCTGGCGTCTTCGATCAGCCCCATTCAGCGCGGCACCGTGATCAGCGGTTCGGCGGTGACGGTGCTGGTCGCGCCGGGCGATAACTGGATGTTCCATGTGGCGGTGGAGCAGTGCCGGCCAGGGGATATCCTGGTGGTTGCTCCCAGCTCGCCGTGCACCGACGGTTACTTCGGCGACCTGCTGGCGACCTCGCTCAAGGCCCGCGGCGTGCGTGCCCTGGTGATCGATGCCGGGGTGCGCGACACCCACACCTTGCGCGAGATGGGCTTTGCGGTCTGGTCCCGCGCCATCAATGCCCAGGGCACGATCAAGGAGACCCTCGGCTCGGTCAACCTGCCGCTGGTGTGTGGCGGTCAGCTGGTCAACCCGGGGGATGTGGTGGTGGCCGATGACGATGGCGTGGTCATCGTGCGTCGCGCCGAAGTCGCGCAAGTGGTCGAGGCCAGCCGTGCCCGCGCCGACCTGGAAGAGCACAAGGCCCAGCGCCTGGCCAATGGCGAGCTGGGGCTGGACATCTACAACATGCGCGCACGCCTTGCGGAGAAGGGCCTGCGCTACGTCGACAGCCTCGACGAACTCGGAGACTGAGCATGGGCCAGATACGCATTCCTTGCCTGTTGATGCGCGGGGGGACGTCCAAGGGGGCTTACTTCCTGGCGGGTGACTTGCCCGAGCAGCCGGCGCTACGCGACCGCGTGCTGTTGGCGGCCATGGGCTCGCCGGATGCGCGGCAGATCGACGGCATCGGTGGCGGCGACTCGCTGACCAGCAAGGTGGCGATCATCCAGCCCTCGGCGCGCGTTGATGCCGACGTGGATTACCTGTTCGCCCAGGTGCTGGTCGATGAGCCGCGCGTCGATTACGGGCAGAACTGCGGCAACATTCTCGCCGGCGTCGGGCCGTTCGCCATCGAGCGCGGGCTGGTGGCCGCCCGGAGTGATGTGACACCGGTGCGCATTTTCATGGAAAACACCGGACAGATCGCGGTGGCCCATGTGCCCACGCCCCATGGCGCCGTCAACTATAGCGGTGAAGCGCGGATCGACGGGGTGCCCGGTGGCGGCGCGCCGCTGATCGTCGAATTCGAGGATGTCGCCGGTTCCAGCTGCGGATCGTTATTGCCCACCGGCCAGGTGGTCGATGTGTTCGACGGCATCGAGGTCACCTGCGTCGACAACGGCATGCCGGTGGTGCTGATCCGCGCCGCCGACCTTGGCCTGCGCGGCGATGAAAGCCCCGGGCAACTCGATGCCCACAGCGCGTTGAAGGCCCGGCTCGAATCGATCCGCTTGCAGGCCGGCCCGCGGATGAACCTGGGCGAGGTGGCCCAGCGCAACGTGCCGAAGATGTGCCTGGTTGCGCCGCCACAGGCCGGCGGGGCACTGAGCACCCGCACCTTTATTCCCCATCGCTGCCACACCAGCATCGGCGTGTTCGGCGCGGTCAGCGTGGCGGTTGCCTGTCTGATCGAGGGCAGTGTGGCGGCGGGTATCGCCCGGGTCGACGAGGGCGAGGTGAAGCGCCTGCAGGTCGAGCATCCCACGGGGGAATTCAGCGTTGAGCTGCGACTGCAGGACGGAGTGTTGGTCGGGTGTGGCTTGATGCGCACGGCTCGCCTGCTGTTTGACGGCGTCGTATGCGTGCCGGAGGCGCTGTCGTGGTCGTGATATAGACTCATCAGGAGGGCTATCTCGATAGGAGTGACACGCGTGGCAGGATTGCAATGGACTCGATGATCAACGCGGCAGCGCAGGCGCTGGCGGCGGGGGATCCGCTGGGCGCGCTGGACCGGGTGGCGCTGCGCGACGATGCGCCGGCGCTGGCGCTGCGCGGCATCGCCATGGCGCAACTGGGCGATCTGGTGCGGGCCAAGGCGCTGGTGCGCCGGGCGGCGCGGGCGTTCGGGCCGCATGAGGCGCTGGCGCGCTCGCGCTGTGTGGTCGCCGAGGCCGAGATCGCACTGGCATCACGGGACCTCGGCTGGCCGGTCAAGGCCCTCGAGGCGGCGCGGCTCACCCTGGAGGCTCACGATGATAGGGTGAACGCGGCCCATGCGCGCTACCTGCAGATCCGCCGCCTGTTGCTGATCGGCCAGCTGGATCAGGCCCAGGAGCAACTTGCGCAGCTTGCGCCGGCCACCTTGCCACCGCCCCTGCGGGCCACCCATGAACTGGTGGCGGCGGGGATCGCCATGCGCCACCTGCAGGCCCAGGCGGCGCGGGCTGCCTTGGCCAGGGCAGAACTGGCCGCACAACAGGCGGGCATTCCCGCGCTGTCGGCGGAAGTCGAAAGCGCGCAGCACCTGCTCGACAGTCCCGCTGCACGCCTGATCAGTCACGGCACGGAGCGACCGGTGTTGCTCGACGAAGTGGAAGCGTTGCTGGCCTCGACCGCACTGGTGGTGGATGCCTGTCGAAACGTGGTGCGTGGGTCGGGCATGTCGGTCGCTTTATCGAAGCGCCCGATCCTCTTCACCCTCGCACGAACACTGGCCGAAGCCTGGCCATCCGATGTGCCCAGGGAAGTCCTCATTGCCAAGGCGTTTCGCCTGAAACTCAGCGATGAATCCCATCGCGCCCGCTTGCGGGTCGAAATCGGCCGCTTGCGTGCCGCGCTCAAACCCCTGGCCGGTATCCATGCGACCCGTCGTGGTTTTATCCTGGTGGCGCAGGTTTCACCCGAGGTGGTGCTGCTCGCCCCACCGGTGGAAGACAAGTACGCCGCGGTGTTCGCCTTGCTCGGCGATGGCGAGTCCTGGTCGAGCTCAGCCCTGGCCCTTGCGTTGGGCAGCAGCCAGCGCGCAGTGCAGCGCTCGCTCGAATCGCTGGCAGCCGAGGGCAAGGTGCAGTCGTTCGGACAGGGACGGGCCCGGCGCTGGCTGACCCCGCCGGTGCCCGGTTTCGCGACGACCTTGTTACTCCCGGTTCCGCTGCCCGGTGGCTAGGATGATTCCACCTACCCCTTTGGAGGAACACCGAAATGAAACAGTCAGCCGCCGAAATCCTGCGTGAATATGGCCCCTTTGCCGATGTCGATGCCGTGCACGGCGTTACCTGGGACGGTGAGCAGGTGTGGTTTGCAACCACCGACAAGCTCCACGCCCTGGACCCCGACAGTGGCCACCTGCTGCGCTCGCTCGATGTCGCCGGCCATGCCGGCACGGCATTCGATGGCACGCACCTGTTCCAGATCGCCGAGGACCGCATCCAGAAAGTCGACCCGAGCACTGGCGAAATCCTCTCCACCATTCCGGCCCCCGGCGGTGGCAACGACTCGGGTCTGACCTGGGCCGAAGGCTCGCTGTGGGTGGGCCAGTACCGCGAACGGAAAATTCATCAGATCGACCCCGAAACCGGGAAAGTCCTGCGCACCCTGCAATCCAACCGATTTGTCACGGGTGTGACCTGGGTCGAGGGCGCCCTGTGGCACGGCACCTGGGAAGGCGAAGAGGGCGAATTGCGGCGCGTCGACTCGAGCACTGGCGAAGTGCTGGAAAGCCTCAGGCTGCCGGCCGGCATCGGCGTATCGGGGCTGGAGTCCGACGGAGGCGAGCGGTTTTTCTGTGGCGGTGGCAACAGCGGGCGGGTGAGGGTGGTGCGCCGGCCTTCATGATCTTTTGTGCGCGAACAGACCCGCTTGCTCCGGAGCTTCAACTGGCGTAAACAGAGCGCGCATCGATAGCCGTAGCGAGAGACGGTTATCAATGCGGCCATTCACATCTTGTTCAACACGACCAGGCGAGGCGAACGTTGGTAGAGCGACGTCAGTTCAGCGGTGCCATGAAGGGCAAGAACCTTCGTTACCTCAATGACCACGAAGGCCAGTCCGTTCGGGCCAGGGCCGGCTTTCTGCTGCTGGAACATTTTTCGTTGCCGGCCTTCACCCAGGCGCTCGACACCATCGTCACCGCCAACCTGCTGCGGCCCGAGCTGTTTTCGACGAAAACCTTCGGGCTGAGCGAAGGCGAAGTCATCAGCGACCTGGGCCTGGTGATTCGACCCGATGCGCGCCTTGACCCGGTCGAAATTCAATCGCTGGATCTGTTGGTTGTCTGCGGTGGCTACCGCACGGCGCTCAAGGCCGACGACGGGCTGACCGGCCTCTTGCAAGGCGCGGCCGAGCAGGGCGTGACGCTGGCCGGGATCTGGAATGGCGCCTGGTTTCTCGGCCAGGCCGGTTTGCTCGACGGCTATCGCTGCGCCATTCACCCGGAGCATCGTCCGGCGCTGGCGGAAATCGCCAGGCTCAGCCAGGTCACCAGCGAAGCCTACGTGGTGGATCGCGACCGCCTGACGGCGTCCAGCCCGACGGGTTCCTTCTACATGGCCCTGGAATGGATCAAGGGCTTGCATGACAAGGCGCTGACTGACGGTATCGAAGACATCCTGGCGTTTGAAGCGTCGCGCTACCGGCGCATCAAGCCCACCTTGAATGTCTCCGTCAGTGGTCCGTTGAGGGAGGTGGTCAACCTGATGGACGCCAACCTGGAAGAGCCGCTGGAGATGGAGGCGCTTTGTCTGTATGCCGGTCGGTCGCGCCGGCAGATCGAGCGCCTGTTCAAGGAGCAGTTGGGCACCACGCCCCAGCGCTACTACATGGATTTGCGCATCACCGAAGCGCGGCGATTGCTGCAGCACACCACGCTGACCATCGTGGAAGTCTCGGTGGCCTGCGGTTTCGTTTCACCCAGCCACTTCAGCAAGTGCTACAGCGCCTACTTCGGTTATCGGCCGTCCAGGGAAACCAGGCTGGTCAAATAACCGTTCGATGAAATGCCGCTCATTGCGCGCCAAACATCATCGTCCAGTAGACCCCCTGGTCACTGCGCGCATCCATCGCATAAGCCGCACCGACCTGAGTGAACATCGGGTTCATCAGGTTGGCGCAATGCCCGGGACTTGCCAGCCAACCGGCCATGGCCTTGTTCGGTGAGCCTTGGCCGGCTGCGATGTTTTCGCCGATCTGCCGCCCACGGAAACCGGCGGCTCGCGCGCGGTCGGCAGCGGTGTCGCCATCGGGGTCCCGGTGGGAGAAGTAATTACCGTAGGCCATGGCTTTGCTGTGCCCTTGCGCCGCCGCGCCGAGACTGGCGTTCCAGGCCAATGGCCGCGCGGCGGCGAAGCGCTGGCGCCCGCACAGGCGCGGTTTGGCACGGGCGGCATTGACCTGCGCGAGCAAGGTCTTGCCGACACTGCGCGGATCGCTCACCTGACTGTCCAGCACCGGCCGCGCCAGCACCACTTGCCACTCGCTACGACTGCGAGTGACGCCGATGTCGGCGTACTGGTTGTCCAGCAAGGCGGCGCAATGGTCACCCTGCAGCATCTCAAAGGCCTCGTCGGCATCCTGCGCACCCACCACGCGGATGGATCGCACCGTCACGGCCTGGTACCCGGAAGCTTTCAAGCGGTCACGCAAACCGCCGCCGTAGCCGATCGGCAAGGCCAGGCTTGACTTCAGGGCCAGCGGCGACAGGCGTTGGGCGGGACGCCGTGCGCAGTCTTCGGGGTGGGCTCGATAATCGTTGATGGCTTCCACCAGCTGACGCTCCGCACCGGCTTGGGCAGGGGTGGTGATCAGGGGCAGCGAGGTCAACAGGCACAGCGAAGTGAAGCGCAAGGCGAGGGCGGATGGGCGCATGGTGCGGACAGCTCTGATGAGATGACGACGATTGGGGGGAGGGAAAATGCCCGTCTAAGACTGGCGTGTTGGGACAAGGTTCAAGGGGGGAGGGGTTTTAATATGGGGGGACAGCCCTGAACATTGCGTGGACTTCCCTCTGTAGGAGCTGCCGAAGGCTGCGATCTTTTGATCTTGAAAATCAAAAGATCGCAGCCTTCGGCAGCTCCTACAGGGGAATGCGTTCGCTTGAGACCGGGGCGTTTGTCAGGCCGTCTTCGCCGGCAGGTCAAGGCAGGCGTATACCACCAGCTCCACCAGCATTTCCTCCCGCGCCAACCCCGCCACGACGATGGCGGCGCGGTTGGGGTAGGGCGCCTGGAAATACTCGGCGTAGATCCCGTTCACCGTCGCCAGGTAACTGCGATCCGTGACGTAGATCAGCACCTGCGTAACCGCGTCGAGCGTGCTGCCGGCGGCCTGCAGGGTGTGGCGCAGATTGTCCAGGGTCTGCCGGGTTTGCGCCTCGATGCCCCCGCTGACCACCTGGCCCTCGCGGTCGATGGGGATTTGTGCGGTGTACAGCGTGCCGTTGCCGACCACCGCCCATTCCAGTGGTGCGCGCGAGGCGAAAAGGTCGGTCTTGATCGCGTGTTTCATTGATTGATTCCTGATGCGTTGCAAGGTTTTATTGGCCATCGCTGCTTTCGCCGGCACCGCGCCGACGGGATTCCTCGGTGCTTTCAACCAGCACCCGCTCGCCAAGTTTCTTCAGCTGGGCCCAGACCTCGTCGTCGACCATCAGCTCCCCGGCAGGCTGCGGGTGAGCGGTAGGCACGGCATCCTCGGCACTCAGTCGCGGCAGCAGCATGAAGTGCCGGGAGATCAGCACATTGATGCTTTGCTCGTCGCTCTGCGCCGGTTGCGGCAGGTCATACACCCGCAGGATCGGGCAGGTTTGCCCGGCACTGAACGTGGCGACCAGCTCCTGGCGCGCATCGCGCCAGTACACGCAAAAATTCAGCACCTCGGCCGCGCAGCGCGCCAGGTAACCGAGCAGCAGAATGCGGTTATGGCAATGGCGGATGCGGATCAGCGCACTGCCGCCACGCAAGGCCTTGCCGACACCCAGTTCGACCGCCTGGGCGGCGCAGCGCAGGACACTCTGGCCGTGGGCATCGAGGGTCAGCTGCGCGGCGTCTTCGTAGCAGGTGTCGATGGGGCGATCGACTTCGCCATGCAGGTACGCCAGGGCCTTTTTCAACGCGCCGATGCCATCGAGGCCTTGCAGTTGCAGGCGGGCGATCATCTCGGCGGCGTCGTCGCAGTCACCGGCGGCGAAGCCGATGCCTTCGAAGGCCTTGCGGCAGATCACCTGGATTTCATTGAGCGAGACGCGCATATCAGTGTTCTCCGGCAACGGTGGCCAGTGTCGGCATCACCGCGAAATTCCAGTCATCGGCGAACGGCTGGCCGATCTCACTGACCAGCGGCGCCCCCTGGAACAAGGTGATGCGCACCCAGCGGCTGGACTTGGGGTCGAACTTGCCAGCGCCGAAGAACGCCAGCTTGCAACGCAGCAGGTGGATCGGCAGCATGTTGCGATCCATCAGGTTGGCGCGAATTTCCCCGAAGGCGCAGCGGGCCATGCCCTGCAACCGGCACACGGTGCCCTTGAACGACGGCTGCGCGAGCAGGAAGTGCGCGGTCAATTGCTGCGGATGCTGTTCGCGATAAGCCAGCAAGGCGCGGTGACACCGCTGGATATTGCGGGCGATGCCCAGTTGCATTTCCTTTTCCGCGCCAGGTTCCAGGGCGCGTTCCCCCAGGCGCGGTTCTTCCTTTTCCGCCGAGCGATACCAGAAGAAGTGATTGGCCTCGGCCCCTTTCAGGTCGTAGTCGAGGGCCCAGCGGTAGCGGGTCTCGATCAGGGTGCACAGCGCGTCCAGCGGCATCTCGGCGTTCAGGCGAAAGCCCTCGTTGACCGACATCTGTTCGGCCAGCGGATCGACCTGTTCGGGGTACAGCTCCAGCAGCAGGCTGACCAGCAATTCCTGGCAACCCAAGCCGGCGTTCAGCTCGGCCCAATCCTGCAGGCGAGACCACAGGTCGGCGCTGACGGGTTGGCCGGCGAACCACTGGCTCAACTGATCGAGGTCGGCCAGGGTCTGCCGGTCGATGCCACTTTGCCGTTGGTCCTCGGTGCTGGTCTGTTGCAGGTGCTGGCGAGCCCGCTGCAACAGCGCCTGGAAACGCTGCACCCGGGGCAGGTCGGCGGGTTGTGCCAAAACCCGCGCCAGTGCGGTTTCCCGGGCACAGACCCATTGGTCGACCAGTTGCGGGTGATTGATCAGGAAGGGCGCCATGCCCAACCCCGTGGAGTTGCCGACCCCCAGGTAGCGCTGCAGTTCGATGTCCAGCCCGACCGCTCGTTGCGGATTTCGCGCCAGGGCCATGTGCTCGATCTGCTCGATGCTGAAATGTCGCAGCAGGTAGACGGTGAACATCTGCGCGCTGAACGGTTGGGTGAAGTCGGCATTGCCCTGCAGGCAGTTGAAGTCGGCGATGCCGAACTTGCCGTTACCGTACACGGCGGTGGTGCGATACAGGTAGCCGACTTCGGCCAGTTGCCGTGGGTCTGGCTGGCAACCTTCGGCCAGCGCCCCGAGGAAGCGCTCGAAGTTGCGCAGGCTGCGGTTGGCCCGTGACAGCACCAGCACCCGTGCATCGAAACGCCCGGCTTCCTGCAACGGCACGTTGCGCCGCAAGTCGGCCAGTTGCTGCTCGTCGACATCGCCGGCCAGCAGTACGAAGCTGACGTCCCATTGATCGGCGATGACCCGGTCGCTACGCTTTTCCGGCGGCAGGTACATCGAGAAAATCACGCAGTGATAATGGGCACTGGCAGTGTCGATCCGGTAGATCGCGGTGCCGAAACCCTCGGCGTCGAGATCGAAGCGGGTGCGCTCGATACGCCATTGCTCGTTCATCATTTTGCGCATGCTGCTGCGCACGAAACTCAGGCGGCTCTGGAAGTGACTGCCCAGCCGTTCCAGGTCCATGACCCGGGCGGCAGGGCGCAAGGCCGAAGAGGTGTCTGTGTCGGTGTGCGACATCATTGCGATTCCTGGACTGTTCATCATCAGACTGCCTGTTCGCGCGCCATCTGCCGGGCGATGCGCAGGGCATCCCATAGCGACGGCAGGATCAGCAGTGAAACCGGTACGGCGGTAATTACGATAAAGGATTGCAGCGCCGTGACCCCGCCCGAGCCGATGGTGATCAGCACCACGGCGGCCAGGCCCATGCCGATCGCCCAGAAGGCGCGCAGCCATGCCTTGGGCTTGTCGTTTGCGGACATGGCCATCGCCACGGTAAAGGCCATGGCGTCGCCATTGGTCGCTACCGAAATGAAGCTCAGGAACAGGAACAGCGCCGAGATCAACCCACCCCATGGCAGGTTCTGGGTCACGCCCAACAGCAGGTCTTCCGGTTGCGCGCCGTGGGCGGTGACGATGCCCGGGGTTTGCAATTCCATGCCGATGCCGGCGCCGCCGACAATGGTGAACCAGAACATGGTCACCAGCGGGGCGATGATCGACAGGGTCATGATCACTTCGCGGATGGTCCGGCCCCGGGAAATTTTCGCCACATACAGCGCCACCATCGGTGCGTAACCGATGAACCAGCCCCAGTAGAACACCGTCCACCAGTCGAGCCATTTCGGATCGGCACGGAACAGGGTCATCGGGATGAACTGTTCGATGTGCAGGGCAAACGCCGTGGGGAAGCCGCCGAGGATGAACGCGGTGGGCCCCAGCAGCACCATGAACACCGCCAGGCCGATCATCAGCCAGACGTTGATCCCGCTGACGAAGCGGATGCCCTCGAGCCCGACCAGGCAGGAGATGGTGTACATCACCGTGACCAGCACGATAGTGATCGACTGCACCACCAGGTCATTGGGAATGCCCCACACCGAGTGCAACGCGCTGCTGATCTGCAGGCCAAGGAAGCCGATCGGGCCGATGGTGCCGGCGACCACGGCGATGATCGAGGTGGCGTCGGCCAGGGTGCCGATCGGCCCCTTGATCGCGCGCTCGCCGAACAGTGGATAGAGCAGGGTGCGTGGTGCCAGGGGCAAACCCTTGTCGTAGTGCAGGTGCATCAACACGATGGCCAGCAGGCTGCCCAATACCGCCCAGGCCAGGAAGCCCCAGTGCACGAATGATTGCGCGAGCGCAGCGTGCCCGGCGGCCTCGGTGCGCGCTTGCACCCCGGCGAACAGCGGTGGCGGGCTGGCGAAGTGCATCATCGGTTCCGCCGCCGCCCAGAAGGCACCGCCACCGGCGAGCAGGGCGCACATGATCACCGCGATCCAGTTGAAGGTGCTGGTGTCGGGACGCTGATCAACGCCGCCGAGCCTGACGCGCCCGCACTTGCTGAAGCAGATGAACAGGCTCATGGCAAAGGTCGCCAGCATCAGGACCTGCCAGTACAGGCCGAAGAATTTCGTCGACCAGGCGAACAGCGTGTTGACCAGCAGCGACACACCCTCGATGTCGACCAGCGCGGCGATCAGGAAGGCGCCAAGGAACCCGCCACTGATCAGGAACAGCGGCCAGTCGATGTCTTTTTTCGGCGTCGTGGCTGCCGGCGCCTGGCCGTCAGCTTGCAGTGCGGTTGTGGTTTTCATGATGCCTCCAAAATACGCGCCAAGGGCTGTGCATCGCCGGTCGGGGAGATGAACGGGAGGTTATTGTTGTTATTTTTCATGCTGTCCTCACGGTTTGGATCGTGGTCAGTTTTGCGCGGTGGTCGCGTTTTCCAGCAGGCGCAACCAGTTGAGTCCCATGATGTTGCGTACCTCGTCCTCGGCGAAGCCACGGTCGCGCAGGCCTTGGGCGATGACCGGAAAATCCCGACTGTCGCGGAACCATTGCAGCGGTGACGGCCAGTGGGCGTTGTCCTTCGAGCCTTCGCCGTAGTCCTTGTCCTTGCTCCAGCGCCCGTTGCGCATCCATTCGAGCACTTGCAGGGGTTGTTGCTGGCACAGGTCGGTGCCGATGCCGATGTGCTCCACGCCCATCAGTTCGGCCGTGCTGGCGACCATGTCGCAGAACGATTCCAGGCTGCAGCCCGACGCACCCTTGAGGTGGAACGGGTAGGTGCTGAAACCGAGCAGGCCGCCGGATTCGGCAATCCCGCGCAGCACGGCATTGGACTTGTTGCGTTTGGCGGCATGGAAGCTCGACGGGTTGGCGTGGGAGACGATCACCGGCCGGCTCGACAGTTCGATGGCTTCCAGGGTGCTGCGTTCGGCGCTGTGGGACATGTCGATGAGCATGCCGACGCGGTTCATCTCGCGGATGACCTGGCGGCCGAAGCGGCTGATGCCGTTGTCTTCGGTTTCATAACAGCCGCTGGCCAGCAGGCTCTGGTTGTTATAGGTCAGCTGCATGATCAACACGCCGAGCTGACGGAAGACCTCGACCAGGCTGATGTCGTCTTCGATGGGCGAGCAGTTCTGGAAGCCGAAGAAAATCCCGACGCGGCCTTCCTGATGCGCCAGGCGAATGTCCGAGGCCTCGCGCACCGGACGGATCAGCTCGGGCCAGGTTTCGAAACGGCGGTTCCATTCGCCGATGCGCGACAGGGTTTCCCGGGCGTTTTCGTGATAGGCGATGGTGGCGTGGACCGCGCTCAGGCCGCCGGCCTGCATCTGGCGGAAGATCTCTTCGTTCCAGTTGGAGTACTGCAGGCCATCGATCATCAATAAGTCGTGCATGGTGATCTCCCGTTCAAGGTCGCACGTAGGTGGTCTTGACCACGGTGTAGAACTCGCGGGCGTATTGCCCTTGCTCGCGCGGGCCGAAGCTGGAGGCTTTGCGGCCGCCGAACGGTACGTGGTAATCGGTGCCGGCGGTGGGCAGGTTGACCATCACGCACCCGGTACGGGCGCGGCGCTTGAAGTCACTGGCATGACGCAGCGACTGGGTGATGATCCCGGCGGTCAGGCCGTATTCGGTGTCGTTCAACACCGCCAGGGCCTGCTCGAAGTCGCTCACGCGGATCACGCAGGCAATCGGCCCGAACACTTCTTCGCGGTTGATGCGCATCTGGTTGGTGGTATTGATGAACAGCGCGGGGCGCATGTAGTGCCCGGCCGGTTCCAGGGCGAGCAACTCGCCGCCTTCGACCAGGGTGGCGCCGTCTTCCTTGGCCAGGTTCAGGTAATGAAGGTTCTGTTCCAGTTGGCGGGCCTCGGCGACCGGGCCGATCTGCACACCTTTTTCAAGGGCATGGCCGACCTTCAACTGGCGCATGCGCGCGACCAATGCCTCGACAAAACGGTCATGGATGCCGTCGCAGACGATCAGGCGCGATGAGGCGGTGCATTTTTGCCCGGTACCGAAGAAGGCACCGTTCAGTGCGCATTCCACGGCGATGTCGAGGGCGGCATCGTCGAGCACCACCAGGGCGTTCTTGCTGCCCATCTCCAGCTGGCAGCGCACCAGGTTGCCGGCGGTGGCGACCGCGACGCGGCGGCCGGTCTGCAGCGAGCCGGTGAACGTCAGCGCATCGATATCGGCCGACTGGATCAGGCTTTCGCCGACCACGCTGCCGCTGCCCATCACCAGGTTGAAGGTGCCTGCGGGCAGGGGCTGGCGGCTGATGATTTCGGTCAGCGCCCAGGCGCTGGCAGGCACCAGGTTGGCCGGCTTGAACACCACGGCGTTACCGAAGGCCAGGGCCGGGGCGATCTTCCACGCGGCGGTGGCCATGGGGAAGTTCCACGGGGTGATGATTCCGACCACGCCCACTGGTTCGCGATGAACTTCGATGTCGATTCCCGGGCGAACCGAGGCAGCCGTCTCGCCCATCTGGCGCAACACTTCGGCGGCGTAGTAGTGGAAGAATTGCGCGCTGCGATGGACTTCGCCAATGCCTTCGGCCAGTGGCTTGCCTTCTTCGCGTGAGAGCAGTTCGCCGAGTTCGTCCTTGCGCGCGATCAGCTCGTTGCCGATGGCCATGAGGATTTGCTGGCGCTGTTCCAGGCCGCTGGCCGCCCATTGCGGCTGGGCGTCACAGGCGGCCGCGATGGCGTCCAGGGTCTGTTCGGCGCTGGCCTGATGGTAGTGCCCGATCAGGTCTTCGACGTCCGAAGGGCTGTGGTTGGCGATTAGATCCGGGCCTTCGCACCAGTTGCCGCCAATGTAGTTTTTGCAGGGTTGCAGTGCCATGGGAACCTCCGATTGCGTTGGTCCCATCTTGAGAGTATTACTCTGCAAATAAAAATTAATAATAAATATGAAATGATAAGGAAAACTAACCGTGTTGCCCGAGCTGAAGATCACTCAACTGCGTTATTTCGTCCTGGTCGCCCAGCTGAAAAGCTTCCACGGCGCGGCCAGGCAGGCGTATCGCACGCAACCGGCGTTGTCGTTGGCGGTGCGCGAGCTGGAGCAGAAACTCGGTCAGCCGCTGTTCGAAAAGGGCGGGAAAACCGAGCTGACGCCGTTTGGCGCCCACTGTTTGCCGCTGTTCCAGGATTTGCTCGCCCATCACGATCGCATCGCCAGGGAAGTCAGCCTGTTGGCGCGGCACGAAATCGGTCAGGTGAGCATCGCCACGGTGCCATCGGTGGCCAGCCGCTTGCTGCCGCACCTGCTCGCACGGTTTGTCAGCGAGCATCCGAAAATGCAGATCAGCATCCAGGACGGCAACGCCGACAGCGTGCAGCAGCTATTGGTCCAGGGGCAGGTGGACTTCGCCATCAGCAGCGTATGGGTGGCGGATGACAACATCGAGTTCGTGCCGATCCTCAGCGACCGCGTCGGGGTGGTCTGCCGGCATGATCATCCGCTGGTGGCCAACGGCGGGGCGCTGCACTGGTCCAGCCTGCAAGCCTATCCGCTGGTACGCAACGGCACCTCGCGCCTGCTGGCGGGCACGGAGGCGGAGGGCTTGCTCGACAGCAGCCTGCTGTTCGTCTCCAACATGATTTCCCTGATCGCGATGCTCGAGCAGGGCATCGGCATCACCACGCTGCCGTCCCTGGCGTTTCCCCAGGGCAACGAGCAGCTTGTATTTTTACCCTTGGCGGAGCCCAGGGTGGAACGCCAGATCGGCATCCTGTGCCGCAAGGGCCACAGCCTGTCGCCGGCCGCGGCCGAGTTGATGGGGTTTCTCAAGGCGCAGATGCAGATGAGCGAGCTGCAAGATCAGTGACCTTCCAGAAGGCGACCTTAAGTACTGCATTGACCGTTCGGGCCCCTTCGCTGGCAAGCCAGCTCCTACAATGTTTTGCGCAGGCGTTGGTCCGTGGTCGCCGCAGACCTGTAGGAGCCGGCTTGC
>NZ_CATKQQ010000035.1:0-18438 GCF_949767605.1 Pseudomonas sp. IT-P218 | reverse complement strand
TTGGCTTCGATGAACTGAAGCAACCTGCTGTCAAAACTGGGTAACTCATTGTTTACCAAGGAGTTTTCCGTTTCGACTGCGCCGGAAGTGGGGCGAATTATAGGCTTCTGAAATCTGCCGTCAACCACTGATTTACTATTTCTATCAAAAAGGCATTTGAGTGGGAATTAGCCGCCCTCTTCTATATAGGAGAGAACTCCAGGCAATCACCCATATGAAAAAGCCCCGCCAGATACTGATCTGAGCAGGGCTTTTTATGCCTGAAGCAATCCCTTTGCACCCATAACGATTTGGGTGAGCGAATCATGAACTGCTGAAGGCTGGATGTATGTGGTGTCCCAGGGCAGGTTCGAACTGCCAACCTTCCCCTTAGGAGGGGGATGCTCTATCCAATTGAGCTACTGAGACACAAGATGCCGGCGAAATTCGCGCAGCGATAGACGGCGTGCATGTTAACGGGCGAGCCTGCCTTTGTCATGTCATCCGTGGGCTTTTTAAGTGTAGGCAGATGTCACGCGCGGGCTCGGACTTTTAGCACACAAGCCAGGCCCTCCCCTCCCAGGAAGGGACAGCCACGAAAAAAACTGCCTGCCACCCATCCTAAACGACTCTCGTTACACGCTTGCCACTAGTAAATCGGCCAATTGCCACTATCCTGTACACATAAGGAACAGTGATCGAATACGCATGGGATGCCCCTCGGTTTTTTCCAGAGAACTGGAGGGCAAAGGACGCGGCCAGAGAGACGGACCCGGCAATTTTCAAAACCAGTCCGCATTTCTGATAACTGGTGCTGGCAGAACGCCTTTATCCAGCTCAATATTTGTCACAGAATTGGCGCCAATGATCTGGCGAGCTTGAGGCATGATGCCAGCTTCAATCAATTCAGGTTGAACATTTGGCCAGAGCGCTTGTCCTATCAGACATCCTGCGGCCAATCCCGAGAACCGCTCCCCTGAACTAACCGGTTAAATATATGCGCCCATTGAAACAGGCAATTTATTCCAGCCGTACGGCTGACAAGTTCGTCGTACGTCTGCCAGACGGAATGCGTGAACGCATTGCCGAGGTGGCTCGCAATCATCACCGCAGCATGAACTCCGAAATCATTGCGCGCCTGGAGCAGAGTCTCATTCAGGAAGGCGCACTGGGCGAAGAGCTGAGCATGCGCCTGGACAGCCCGGAGCTGTCATTGCACGAGCGCGAACTGCTGCAACGCTTCCGCCAACTCTCTCACCGTCAGCAAAACGCGCTTGTCTCATTGATCGCCCATGACGCCGAGATGGCTGCAGACGCTTCCTGATTCGTCCCCGCAAGCTCAAGCCAGCGTGATCGCTGGCTTTTTTTTGCCTTAAATTTGGCCATAAAAAAGCCCGCCATATGGCGGGCGGGCTTTAAATCAAACATCTCAGAGCAGGAAAATCGTTGCCAGCCCCAGGAAGATAAAGAAGCCGCCACTGTCGGTCATGGCGGTAATCATCACACTGGCGCCCATGGCCGGATCCCGTCCGAGTCGCGCCAGCGTCATCGGGATCAAGACCCCCATCAAAGCTGCAAGCAACAGATTGAGGGTCATGGCAGCGGTCATCACGACACCGAGCGACCAGCTCCCATACAACAGGTAGGCGACCACACCGATCACCCCACCCCAAATCACGCCATTGATCAGGGCTACCGCCAGCTCCTTGCGCATCAGCCGCGAAGTATTACCCGTGCTCACCTGATCCAGCGCCATGGCCCGGACGATCATGGTGATGGTCTGGTTGCCGGAGTTACCGCCGATACCCGCAACGATCGGCATCAATGCGGCCAGCGCCACCAGCTTCTCGATGGAGCCTTCGAACAGGCCAATCACCCGGGAAGCAACGAATGCAGTGATCAGGTTCACCGCCAGCCAGGCCCAGCGGTTACGCAGGGACTTCCAGACCGACGCAAAAATATCTTCTTCTTCCCGCAGACCCGCCATGTTGAGAACTTCGCTTTCGCTCTCTTCACGAATCAGGTCGACCATTTCATCGATGGTCAGACGGCCGATCAGCTTGCCGTTCTTGTCGACGACGGGCGCCGAGATCAAGTCGTAACGCTCAAACGCCTGGGCAGCATCGTAGGCTTCTTCATCCGGATGGAAACTCACCGGATCGCTGGCCATGACTTCCGAAACCTGCTTGTCCGGATCATTGACCAGCAGGCGCTTGATCGGCAGCACCCCCTTGAGCACACCGTCGTAGTCAACCACGAACAGTTTGTCGGTATGGCCTGGCAGCTCCTTGAGGCGTCGCAGATAGCGCAGAACCACTTCGAGGCTGACATCCTCGCGGATGGTAACCATCTCGAAGTCCATCAGTGCGCCGACCTGGTCCTCGTCATAGGACAACGCCGAGCGCACTCGCTCGCGCTGCTGAGCATCGAGGGTTTCCATCAGCTCGTGGACGACATCCCGCGGCAGCTCGGAAGCCAGGTCAGCCAGTTCGTCGGCATCCATATCCTTGGCCGCGGCCAGGAGCTCGTGATCGTCCATGTCGGCGATCAGGGTTTCACGAACCGAATCGGATACTTCGAGCAGGATGTCGCCGTCGCGATCAGCCTTGACCAATTGCCAAAGCGTCAGGCGGTCATCCAGCGGCAAGGCTTCGAGAATATAGGCGACGTCGGCGGAGTGCAGGTCATCGAGCTTGCGTTGCAGCTCGACCAGATTTTGCCGGTGAACCAGGTTTTCGACGCGATCCTGATTCGGACCTTCCTGGCGATGAGTCAGGTCTTCAACCACTCGCTGACGCTGCAACAGCTCAACGACTTGAGCCAGGCGGTCCTGCAAGCTTTCCTGCGTTTTCTTTACTTCAACTTCAGACATAGGCGAACTCCACTCCCAGCAGCGGGGCGCGCCGGAAGGATCAATCAGTCAATTCATGATTGGAAAAACGGGGTATTGAGTAACTACTGGGTAAGTCCATGGAAGTAATCCAAAAGCCCCGGCGGGGCTGACGGGCGCAATGATACACCGACTGACGGCTTAAAACGTTAAAAAATCATGGCTGAAACAAGCGCTTGCGAAACAATCTTGAGCGCGCGCCTGACACTACAAAGTGCGACGACCCATCTGGAAAAGAAAACACAATGGCGATGGAAAATGCGGGCGCCTACCTTGATCGGTAGCCGTCATGGAGGAAGAGCATCGAGTTCGACGAGAGAGGATGCAGGAAGGGAAAAGCCAAATCCCAGACGGCAAAAAGCCCGCTTAAAAAGCGGGCTTTTTGTTGTATGGTGCACTCGACAGGATTCGAACCTGTGACCGCTCGGTTCGTAGCCGAGTACTCTATCCAGCTGAGCTACGAGTGCATTTTGTGTTTTTATACCAGATCACAACTGGTTGGAGCCAAGTCATTCACATCACTGCAAACAACTCTTAAATGGTGCACTCGACAGGATTCGAACCTGTGACCGCTCGGTTCGTAGCCGAGTACTCTATCCAGCTGAGCTACGAGTGCATTTGTTGCCGCGCATTATAGGCCGTCTAATCTCTATGTCAAGCACTTTTTCTAGTAATTTCAACAACTTACCGAAGAAGCCAGATTACAACGTACTACGCAAATAATGGCGGAGAACGGGGGATTCGAACCCCCGACACCCTTTTGAGGTGTACTCCCTTAGCAGGGGAGCGCCTTCGGCCACTCGGCCAGCTCTCCGCAACACGGGGCGTATCTTAACCAACCTTTTCCCCGTTTGCAAACATAAAAAACGATAAAAATTAATGGCTTGGTTCTTCGTCCTTCTCTTTCTTTATACGCAGGTAAATTTCCTCACGGTGGACCGCAACCTCTTTCGGGGCGTTGACACCGATACGCACTTGATTTCCTTTGACGCCGAGCACGGTCACGGTGATTTCGCCATCACCAATAATCAGGCTTTCTGCGCACCGACGAGTCAGAATCAGCATACCTTTCTCCTCACGCATTACATTTTCAGGGACAACAGTCTGCAAAAAAAAGGCACTCGACCTACAACCAAAATGGTCGTTGGCCTACATGCCTGAGTATTGACCAGCGCGAGCAAAAGAACAGCCTTGGGGTCGCGCCTTGCAAAAAAACAAAGGGCGCGGTCAGACCGCGCCCTTTGGCAAACGCATCACTCGCCCTGGCGGACCGGTGCGTCCAGTTCGAAAGCCGTGTGCAAGGCGCGCACAGCCAGTTCCAGGTACTTCTCTTCGATCACGACGGAGACCTTGATTTCCGACGTGGAGATCATCTGGATGTTGATGGTTTCCTTGGCCAGTGCTTCGAACATGCGGCTGGCGACGCCCGCGTGGGAGCGCATGCCAACGCCGACGATCGACACCTTGGCGATCTTGGTGTCGCCGATGACTTCACGGGCACCCAGCTCACTGGCGGTCTTTTCCAGCACGGTCTGCGCCGCCTGGTAGTCGTTGCGGTGCACGGTGAAGGTGAAGTCGGTGGTGTTATCGTGCGCAACGTTCTGCACGATCATGTCGACTTCGATGTTCGCGGCGCTGATAGGGCCGAGAATCTTGAAGGCAACGCCCGGGATGTCTGGCACGCCACGGATGGTCAGCTTGGCTTCATCGCGGTTGAAAGCGATACCGGAAATGATCGGCTGTTCCATGGTTTCCTCTTCATCAATAGTAATGAGGGTGCCCGGACCCTCCTTGAAGCTGTGCAGTACGCGCAGCGGGACGTTGTACTTGCCGGCGAACTCCACCGCACGGATCTGCAGCACCTTGGAACCGAGGCTGGCCATTTCCAGCATCTCTTCGAAGGTGATCTTGTCCAGGCGCTGGGCCACGGACACGACGCGCGGGTCAGTGGTGTAGACGCCATCGACGTCGGTGTAGATCTGGCACTCGTCAGCCTTCAAGGCTGCCGCCAGGGCCACGCCGGTGGTGTCGGAACCGCCACGACCGAGGGTGGTGATGTTGCCGTGCTCGTCGACGCCCTGGAAACCGGCGACAACCACCACGCGACCGGCCTTCAGGTCGCCGCGAATCTTCTGGTCGTCGATCTGCAGGATACGCGCTTTATTGTGCGCGCTATCCGTCAGGATCCGTACCTGGTTGCCGGTGTAGGACACTGCAGGCACACCGCGCTTCATCAGCGCCATGGCCAGCAGGGCAATCGTCACCTGCTCACCGGTGGAAACGATCACGTCCAGCTCGCGAGGAACCGGTTGATCGCCGCCACTGATTTGCTTGGCCAGATCGATCAGACGGTTGGTTTCGCCGCTCATTGCAGACAGCACAACCACCAGGTCATCGCCGGCATCGCGGAATTTCTTAACCTTGTCGGCAACCTGCTCGATTCTCTCGACGGTGCCGACCGAGGTGCCTCCAAATTTCTGTACGATCAAAGCCATTTCAAAGCCGCCTCTGCCCATGAAGGGCGCCCAAATAATCACTCAAACAGCGTTGCGACCCGCCACTAGACTGCGGGCCGCAGGCACTGCCTTATAAACCCTGCTCTACAAACGGAACGGTCAGCGCCAGTGCCGCGTCCAGGGCGCCAGCGTCCGTACCGCCGCCTTGCGCCATGTCTGGACGACCACCGCCCTTCCCGCCCACTGCCGCAGCGGCTTGTTTCATCAAATCACCGGCTTTGAGTTGGCCAGTCAGGTCTTTGGTTACGCCTGCAACCAGAACGACCTTTTCCTCATGGACACTGCCGAGCAGGATCACTGCGCGGCCGAGTTTGTTTTTCAGTTGATCGACCAGCGCCAGCAGCGCCTTGCCATCCTGACCGTCCAGACGCACGGCCAGCACTTTCACGCCCTTGACGTCCTGGGCTTGCGCCGACAGGTCATCACCCGCCGCACTGGCGGCCTTGGCTTGCAACTGCTCGAGTTGCTTCTCCAGCAGACGGTTGCGCTCCAGCACAGCCGACAGCTTGTCGATCAGGTTGTCGCGGCTGCCCTTGACCAGGCTGGCCGCTTCCTTGAGTTGCTCTTCCGCCGCGTTCAAGTAGGCCAGTGCCGCAGCACCAGTGACCGCTTCGATACGACGCACACCCGAAGCCACACCGCCTTCGCTGATGATTTTCAGCAGGCCGATGTCGCCGGTGCGATTGGCATGGATACCGCCGCACAGTTCGACGGAGAAGTCGCCCATGCTCAGCACGCGCACGTTGTCGCCGTATTTTTCGCCGAACAGCGCCATGGCGCCTTTCTGCTTGGCGGTTTCGATGTCGGTTTCTTCGGTTTCAACTTCGGAGTTCTTGCGAATTTCGGCGTTGACGATGTCTTCCAGCGCTTTGAGCTGTTCAGGCTTGATGGCTTCGAAGTGGCTGAAGTCGAAGCGCAGGCGCTGACTGTCGACCAGCGAGCCTTTCTGCTGAACGTGATCGCCCAGCACCTGACGCAATGCGGCGTGCAGCAAGTGAGTCGCGGAGTGGTTCAGCGAGGTGGCGTGGCGCACGTCGGCATCCACCTGCGCTTGAACTGGCGAGCCAACGATCAGGCTGCCCGAGTCCAGCACACCGTGGTGCAGGAACGCACCGCCGGTCTTGGTGGTGTCGCGCACGTCGAAACGCGCAGCGCCAGCCTGGAGGAAGCCGCAATCACCAATCTGACCACCGGATTCGGCATAGAACGGCGTCTGATCGAGAACGATCACACCCTCCTGGCCTTCGCTCAGTACGTCGACCGACTGCCCGTCTTTATAGATGGCAACGATCTTGGCCGAACCGCTGTGAGCGCTGTAACCGGTGAATTCGGTATCGACATCAACCTTGACCAGGCTGTTGTAGTCCATGCCGAAGGAACTGGCCGAACGTGCACGCACGCGCTGGGCTTCCATCTCGCGCTCGAAACCGGCTTCGTCGATGGTCAGGCTGCGCTCGCGAGCGATGTCGCCCGTCAGGTCCATCGGGAAACCGTAGGTGTCGTAGAGCTTGAACACGACATCGCCCGGAACCACGTCGCCCTTGAGCTCGGCCAGATCCTGCTCGAGGATTTTCAGGCCCTGCTCCAGGGTCTTGGCGAATTGCTCTTCTTCGGCCTTGAGCACGCGCTCGATGTGCGCCTGCTGGGATTTCAGCTCAGGGAAGGCTTCGCCCATCTCGGCGACCAGGGCCGCGACGATCTGATAGAAGAAGCTGCCCTTGGCGCCCAGCTTGTTGCCGTGACGGCAAGCGCGACGAATGATGCGGCGCAGCACATAGCCACGTCCTTCGTTGGATGGCAGCACGCCATCGGCAATCAGGAAACCGCAGGAACGAATGTGGTCAGCCACGACTTTCAGGGAAGCCTGGTTATCGTTGGTGCAACCGATGGCCTTGGCCGATGCGCTCAGCAGGCTTTGGAACAGGTCGATTTCATAGTTCGAGTGAACGTGCTGCAGCACGGCACTGATCCGCTCCAGGCCCATGCCGGTGTCCACCGACGGCGCTGGCAGCGGGTGCAGCACGCCATCGGCGGTGCGGTTGAACTGCATGAACACGTTGTTCCAGATTTCGATGTAGCGGTCGCCGTCTTCTTCCGGCGAGCCCGGTGGGCCACCCCAGATGTCGGCGCCGTGGTCGTAGAAAATCTCGGTGCAAGGACCGCACGGGCCGGTATCGCCCATGGTCCAGAAGTTGTCGGACGCGTAAGGCGCGCCCTTGTTGTCGCCAATACGCACCATGCGCTCGGCCGGCACCCCGATTTCCTTGGTCCAGATGTCGTACGCCTCGTCATCGCTGGCGTAGACGGTGACCCAGAGTTTTTCCTTCGGCAGGTTCAGCCACTTGTCGGAGGTCAGGAAGTTCCAGGCGTAGGTGATGGCGTCACGCTTGAAGTAGTCACCGAAGCTGAAGTTACCCAGCATTTCGAAGAAGGTGTGGTGACGGGCGGTATAACCGACGTTTTCCAGGTCGTTGTGCTTGCCGCCGGCGCGCACGCATTTCTGGCTGGAAACGGCACGGGTGTACGCGCGCTTTTCCTGGCCCAGGAAGCAGTCCTTGAACTGGTTCATCCCCGCGTTGGTGAACAGCAGGGTTGGGTCGTTGCCCGGAATCAAAGAGCTGGAGGCTACACGGGTGTGGCCTTGCTCTTCGAAGAAGCGAAGGAAGGCTTCACGGATTTCTGCGCTTTTCATTAGGTTCTTCCACGGAGGCTGCGGCCAAAGGCCTGTTCGAAACGTCAACAGACGAAGCGACGGCAAAGGGCCGCATTATATCGGCCCTGCGCGCGGGGTACAGCGTGTTTATACGATAGAAACGGTCAATTGGAGCGCTAACGCTATCACTTACTGGAAAAGTCGACGAATGTCGCGACGACCTGCTCGATTTGCGCGCGACTGACGTCCATGTGCGTGACCAAGCGCAAGCGCGCGGCAGCACTGAGCACGATCCCGCGCTCGGCGGCGAACGCCTTGAGTGCTTCGGCCTTGTCGCCGATTGCAACGTAAACCATATTGGTCTGCACCGGCTCGACCTCGAACCCTGCTGCGCGCAGGCCTTCGGCGAGCAATTGGGCGTTGGCGTGGTCGTCGGCCAGGCGCTGAACGTTATGCTCCAGCGCGTACAGGCCTGCCGCCGCCAGAATCCCGGCCTGGCGCATGCCGCCGCCGACCATCTTGCGCAGGCGTCGGGCCTTGCCGATCAATTCGACCGAGCCACACAGCACCGAACCCACCGGGGCGCCCAGGCCTTTGGACAGGCACACCGAGACTGAATCGAAGTGCCGGGTGATTTCCCGGGCATCGACACCCAGCTTCACCGCTGCGTTGTACAGCCGCGCGCCGTCCAGGTGCAGTTGCAACCCGTGCTCACGGGTAAAGCTGCGGGCCCGGGCCAGGTATTCCAGGGGCAGGACCTTGCCCTGCATGGTGTTTTCCAACGCCAGCAAACGGGTGCGAGCGAAATGGAAATCGTCCGGCTTGATCGCCGAGGCAATCTGGGAAAGGTCCAGCGAGCCATCGGCCTGCACTTCCAACGGCTGCGGCTGGATCGAGCCGAGTACCGCCGCCCCGCCACCTTCGTACTTATAGGTGTGCGCCTGCTGACCGACGATGTATTCGTCACCGCGCTCGCAATGGGCCATCAGGCCCAGCAGGTTGCTCATGGTGCCCGTCGGGACAAACAGGGCGGCAGCAAACCCCAGGCGGTCTGCCAGTTCAGCTTCCAGGCGGTTGACCGTCGGATCTTCGCCATACACATCGTCACCGGTGGCGGCCGTGGCCATCGCCTCGAGCATGCCAGGGGTGGGTTGGGTGACGGTGTCGCTGCGAAGATCAATCACACTCATGACTCGGGCCTCGTAAACAGGAAATCGTGTTCAGGAAGGGATTACTGCGGTCAAGTCGATGAATAATCAACCCTAATGCAACGGAAAACTCGATAACAATCATCCGAAAGCACCGATGCGCGCGTAGGAAATATGTGATAAAAACGCTGCACTGCCAAACAATCTGGCAGCAAAACGTTCTCAGGGCGGGGTGCAACTCCCCACCGGCGGTAATTGCGTGCAACACGCATAGCCCGCGAGCGCTTGGTGTCAGACACGGCCTTTGCCGTGAGTGGCGACAAGGTCAGCAGACCCGGTGTGATTCCGGGGCCGACGGTCATAGTCCGGATGAAGAGAGAACGGGATTGGCGCAAAAGGGCCGTCCGCAGCACTCGTGCGAGCGTGCGTACCCTAAAATCCCATTCGATTCATAAGCCCTGTTTTTCACACAAACAGGAATCAGAACATGCAACCCACCGCAATCGACAGCAAAAGCAAACACCATCACGGCGAGCGCGTAGCGTTTATCCAGGCCTGCTGGCACAAGGATATTGTCGACCAGAGCCGTAAAGGCTTCGTCGCTGAAATGATTGCCCAGGGTTATCAGGAATCCGACATCGATTTCTTCGAAGTCGGCGGCGCCTTTGAAATGCCCCTGCACGCCAAGTTGCTGGCCAAGACCGGCCGTTATGCCGGCATCGTCGCCGCAGCCCTGGTGGTGGACGGCGGGATCTACCGTCACGAGTTCGTCGCCCAGTCAGTGGTCAGCGGCCTGATGCAGGTTCAACTGGAAACCGAAGTGCCGGTGTTCTCGGTATCCCTGACCCCGCATCACTTCCATGCCGGTGAAGAACTGCATCATAAGTTCTTCTTCGATCACTTCGTGCACAAAGGTCAGGAAGCGGCGAAGACGTGTGCGGATACGCTGGCGAAAATCCGCAACTTGCGTCGCACTGAACCGCGGGCGGTAGCGGTCTAAACACCGACTCACCCTGTAGGAGCTGCCGAGTGAAACGAGGCTGCGATCTTTTGATTTTAAAGATCAAGATCAAAAGATCGCAGCCTGCGGCAGCTCCTACAGTGGGTTTTATGTTGGGACGGGAATTGTAATCAGGTGAGGTTATCGTCGGTGGTCGGCACGATCAGGATGCCGGCGCGCAGGCCGTTTTTCACCTTGGGGTTCGGGAAGATGATCCGGGCGCCCTCCTCCTCGATGATCCAGCGCGTATTGGCGATGTCTTCCGCCAGCAGGTAACCCACTTCCAGCTCGGAAAAGTTCTCGATGTCCACGGGCAGGTTCAGGCGGAAGCTGTCGCTGTGCTTGATGATTTCCCGTGCCACGCTGAACAGCTGCAAACCGTCCAGCGCCTCTTCAGCCATCTCGGGCTCGGTGCCTTCGATGATCTGCTTGAGGCGGGTTTCCAGCCGGGAGACATTCACCCCGTCGTTCTGCCCGAACGGCCGCGCCTTGCCCAGTTCAAGGGTGAAGGCCTCGGCACCGAGCTTGTCATAGGTGTAGGAACTGAAGACGATGGACGGCTTGTTCTGCAACAGCACCGCCTCCATGCCGGCGGCGCGCAGACGGGCCAACTCCTGGCGCGAATGCTGGCGATCTTCCTTCCAGGGGTACAAGGCGAACTGTTCGATTTTCGAACCACGAATCGCCGTGTGCAGGTCGTAGTGCAGTCGCTGGCGATCCGGCAGGCTGAAGAAACTCGCCGCCAGGCGTTCCAGCTCACAGGCACGCAGGGCTTCGGAGCCACTGCTTTGCTCGTGACGGCCGTTGAACAGCCGATTGACGTCCTGCTCGACGAAACGCTCACCCTTGCGAATCGCTTCGGGGTTGCCGAACAGGAACAGAATTCGGGCACGCGGCTTCAAGTCGCCGCGGGCGATGTCATGCAACAGGCGATCGAGCAGTTCGATCGGCGCTGTTTCGTTGCCGTGGATACCGGCCGATAACAGCAGGTCCAGGCCGTTGTCGCGTACTTCAGGTGGCCGGACTTCCAGCGCACCTTCGCTCAACCAGCGCATGCGCACGCCTTCGACAGTCAGTTGAGTCTTCTCCGCCGGTTCGCGGCCGGCGAGGGTCAGTTCAAGCAGTTTGCCGAGGGCGAGCATAGAGCGGTTTCCTTAATGGTCGTGATTGCAATCCGGGCCGTGAACGTGGTCCTCGTCGTCGCCCAGGTCAGCCGGTTCCATCTCCAGTTGCAGACTTACCAGATTAGTCGCCAATGGGCGCAACAGCAGGTTGGCGTATTCGGCGTCGCCTTCTTCGACGTCCACGCCGATCAGCAACTGGCCACGGCCGTCCTGCTGGATCCACAGCTCTTTGCCTTGCCACATGACCGCGACGCGGGTGCAGGAGGTTTCCAGTTGCGTGCCGTCGGTGTCTTCAAGGATCAGCTGCAGGGTATCGCTCATGTTTTTACGCTCTCGTTTGAGACTTTCAATTGATCTGGAATGGATAAACCGCGCCCAGTTTAAGGATTTGCGTCAGTTCATCCAGTGCCGTCCGGCACTCAAGCAGCAATTGCGGGTCCGCCAGATCGTTTTCGGTCATGCGGTCGCGGTAATGCTTCTCGACCCATTCGGTCAGAGTGCCGTACAACGGTGCCGTCATGATAACCCCTGGGTTGACCGCCGCCAGTTCGGTTTCGTTGAGCGCGACACGCAACCTCAGGCAAGCCGGGCCACCGCCGTTCTGCATGCTCTGCTTGAGATCGAAGACTTTCACTTCGCGGATCAGGCCGCCGGAGCTGGTCAGACCCTGCAGGTATTGCCATACGCGCTCGTTGCCACGGCATTCTTCCGGCACGATCAACAGCATGGAGCCGTCAGGACGCGACAGCAGTTGGCTATTGAACAGGTAGGAACGAACCGCGTCTTCGACGCTTACTGCGGAACGCGGAACGCACACTGACTGAAATTTCCCACCGACCCTGGCGAGTTTGCTTTGCAGTTCGGCGAGCATCTTGTCGGTCTCGAGGAAAGCATCCTCGTGATAGAACAGCACTTCGCCATTACCCACGGCAATCACGTCATTGTGGAACACGCCCTGGTCGATCACCGACGGGTTCTGCTGGGCGTAGACCACGCCGTCATCGCTCAGGCCGTGCAGGCGAGCGACCGCCTGGGACGCTTCGAGGGTCTGGCGCGCCGGGTACTTCTGCGGTGCCGGGTAACGGGTGTCGAAGGCACTGCGACCGAACACGAAGAACTCGACGCCGGCTTCGCCGTACGCACGGCAGAAACGGGTGTGGTTGGCCGCGCCTTCGTCACCGAACTGCGCCACGGCCGGCAAGGCGGCGTGGTGAGCGAAGTGCTTCTGGTCGGCGAACATCGCGCCCAGCACGCGGCTGGTGGTCGGATGCTCGATGCTGCGGTGGTACTTGCAGTTCAGGTTGGCGGCGGTGAAATGCACGCGGCCATCCGCGGTGTCGGCGCTCGGGCTGACGGTGGCGGCGTTGGCCACCCACATGCTCGATGCCGAGCAACTGGCCACCAGCAATGGCATCGCTTCTTTGGCGGCACATTCGATCACTTGCGCGTCGGTGCCGCTGAAACCCAGGCGGCGCAAGGCGGCCACGTCCGGGCGCTCCTGCGGGGCCAGTACGCCTTGCTGAAAGCCCATGTCCATCAGCGCTTTCATCTTCGCCAGGCCTTGCAGCGCCGCTTCCTTCGGATTCGAAGACTGCTGGCTGTTGCTCTGGGACGCGACGTTGCCGTAGGACAGGCCGCCGTAGTTATGGGTCGGCCCCACTAGACCGTCAAAATTGACTTCATAGGATTTCATCAGCGAGGCTCCACGAGAATCTGTTGTTATGGCTTCAGTAACTGGATTTAAGACCGCGGCGCGGCTATCGCCAGCAGGCTGGCTCCCACAGGTTCGGTAGTGTTCACACATTTTGTGTACGACCCGATCACTGTGGGAGCCAGCCTGCTGGCGATGGGCATCACGCCATTTTCACGCCGGGTGTCAGAGCGGCAGGCAACACCAGGCTCGGCGTTTCCAGCGAGGCCACCGGGTACGCGCAGTAATCCGCCGCATAGTAAGCGCTGGCGCGATGGTTGCCCGAGGCGCCGACGCCGCCGAAGGGCGCGCTGCTCGCGGCACCGGTCAGTTGTTTGTTCCAGTTGACGATGCCCGCGCGGCTTTCCAGCCAGAACTGCTGGTAACGCGCCTCGGAATCCGACAACAGGCCAGCGGCCAAACCGTATTCAGTGTCGTTGGCTTCAGAGATCGCCGCTTCAAAATCAACGTAGCGGATCACTTGCAACAGCGGGCCGAACAACTCTTCGTCCGGGCGATCGGCCACCGCCGTCACATCCACAATGCCCGGGGTCAGCAAGGCGGCCTGGGCCTGGGGCTGGGTCATTTCCAGCAACGCCACGGCGCCGTTGGCCAGCAGATGTTCCTGGGCATCCATCAAGGCTTTCGCCGCGCCGAGGGAAATCACCGAGCCCATGAACGGCGCCGGCTGCTGATCGAATGCACCGACTTCAATCGACGCACTGACCGCCACCAGGCGCGCCAGCAATGTGTCGCCCCAGGCGCCTTGCGGCACCAGCAAGCGGCGGGCACAGGTGCAGCGCTGGCCGGCAGAGATGAACGCCGACTGGATGATGGTGTACACAGCAGCATCGAGATCGGCGACCTGATCCACCACCAGCGGGTTGTTACCGCCCATCTCCAGCGCGAGGATCTTGTCCGGGCGACCGGCAAATTGCTGGTGCAGGTGATTGCCCGTACGGCTGGAACCAGTGAAGAACAGGCCGTCGATGCCCGGGTTCGCCGCCAGGGCGATACCGGTTTCGCGCGCGCCCTGCAGCAGGTTCAGGACGCCCGCCGGCAACCCGGCTTCGATCCAGCATTTGACCGTCAGCTCGGCGACTTTCGGCGTCAGCTCACTCGGCTTGAACAGCACGCTGTTACCGGCCAGCAGCGCCGGCACGATATGCCCGTTGGGCAAGTGACCTGGGAAGTTGTAAGGGCCGAATACCGCCACCACGCCGTGGGGCTTGTGGCGCAGCACTGCGGTGGCGTCGCCCAGCGGGCCGCTCTTCTCGCCAGTGCGCTCGCGGTAGCTCTGCACCGAGATGGCAATCTTGTTGACCATGCTGGTGACTTCGGTGGCCGACTCCCACAGGGGCTTGCCGGTTTCCTCGCCGATGGCGTGGGCCAGTTCGTCTGCATGACTTTTCAGGGATGTGGCAAAGGCTTCCAGCACCGCAATGCGCTCTTCCAGGGTGCGCCGGGCCCAGGTCGGGAACGCCTGGCGTGCAGCCTGCACGGCCGACTCGACCTGATCGACGGTGGCACCGTTGCCGGACCACAACACTTGCTGGGTCACCGGGTTCAGCGACTCAAAGGTTTCGCCCCCACCTGCCAACCATTCACCTGCAATGTATAGCGACTTCATTATTTCGACTCCCGAGCAGCGGACAACGCCACGGCGCGCACTTGATCGCCAGCGTTGAGTTGAAGACGTTTGGCGGTCAGCGGATCGACCACCAGCGTGCCGGCGGCGAGACGTGCCGGAGCAGCGGTGATGCGGCAGTCTTCGCGCTTGCGGTTGTGAATGATGAACGGCGTGGCGTCGTCGCCCGGCGTGCCGACGGCGAGCACCAGTGCCTGGCTGTCGCGCACGGCGCGGATCTTGCCGGTTTCGCACTCGATGGCCGGGCCGGCGTCGAAGATGTCGACGTAGCCTTGATAGCTGAAGCCTTCGCTCTTGAGCATCGACAACGCAGGCTCGGTGTCCGGGTGCACCTGGCCGATCACGTTGCGCGCATCCGGCGACAGGAAGCAGGTGTACAGCGGGAACTTCGGCATCAATTCGGCGATGAACGCCTTGTTGCCCACGCCGGTCAGGTAGTCAGCCTGGCTGAATTCCATCTTGAAGAAGTGGCGGCCCAGGCTTTCCCAGAATGGCGAGCGCCCGGCTTCGTCGGAAACACCGCGCATCTCGGCGATGATCTTGTTGCCGAACAGTTGTGGGAATTCGGCGATGAACAGCATCCGCGCCTTGGACAACATGCGGCCGTTGAGGCCACTGCGGTAATCGGCGTGCAGGAACAGCGAGCACAGCTCGGAATTGCCGGTCAGGTCGTTGGCCAGGAACAGGGTCGGAATTTCGCGATAGATGTTCAGCTCTTGCGAAGCGCTGACCGTCAGGCCGACCCGGAAGTTGTACCAGGGCTCACGCAGGCCGACGGCGCCAGCGATGGCGGAAATGCCCACCACTCGGCCATTGTCGTCTTCGAGCACGAACAGGTAGTCCGCATCGCCCCGCCCGGCTTCGCCGCGAAAGGTCTTCTCGGCCCAGCCGACCCGGTGGGCCAGACGCTCTTCGTTGGCCGGCAAGGTGGTCAGGCCGGTGCCGGTGCTGCGGGCCAGGTCGATCAGAGCGGGTAAATCGCTGCTGCGTACGGGACGAACGATCATGCTATCTCCTCAATCGGGCCGCTTGCGCCACCCGCGAAACTCGCTACTTTCCAAGCATTCTTTGAAGCAGGTGTTAAACCGCCACCAGGCGCACGCTGGCACCTTCACCGACGCCCAGGGCTTCGGCCGTTTCCAGGTCCAGGGTCACCGGCTTGCCCGGCGCGTAGTCAAGCTCGAGCATGACCGCGCGGTAGTCCTGCAACTGGGCATTGGCGACCAGATACTGGCGACCGACGCCTTTGACCGGCTCGCCGATCTTCACCGGCACCACACGGCTCTGGGCGATCGAACGGATCCCCGAGACACGGGCATGCAGGGTCGGGCCGCCGTCGAAGATGTCGATGTAGTGATCGGTTTCGAAGCCTTCGCGCATCAGGATGTCGAAGGTGATCTGCGCCCGTGGGTGCACCTGGCCCATGGCTTCCTGGGCGGAGTCCGGCAGCAGTGGCACGTAGATCGGGTAGTGCGGCATCAGTTCGGCGAGGAAGGTCCGGCTCTTCAGGCCACACAGACGCTCGGCTTCGGCGTAGTTGAGGTCGAAGAAGTTGCGACCGATGGCATCCCAGAACGGCGAGTCGCCATTTTCATCGCTGTAACCGACGATCTCGGTCACCACCGAATCGGCGAAACGCTCCGGGTGGCTGGCGACGAACAGCAGGCGGCCACGGGAATTGAGCTCGGCCCAGGGCGAACCCACCAGCTCGCGCTGCACGTAGAAACTGGTCAGCAGGCTGTTGCCGGTCAGGTCGTGGCACTGGGAGAGCACGTGGATCTTGTTATGAATCTTCAGCTCGCGGGAGGCGTGCACGAAGGTTTCATTACGGAAACTGTAGAACGGCTCGGAATAACCCGCCGAAGCGACGATGGCCGAACAGCCCACCAACTTGCCGGTGGCCGTGTCTTCGAGCACGAAGAAATAGCTCTCTTCACCGTTGAAGCTGACTTCGGCGGCGAACGAGGCTTCGCTCGCGGCGATCTTGTCGCTCAGGCGTTCAACGTCATCCGGCAAGGAAGTGACACCAATCGGGCTGTCCGCAGCCAGACGCTGTACCTCGCCCAGATCAGCCATTTGCGCGGGGCGCATCACCAGCATGGTGTCACTCCTTAATCTCAGAACTTACAGAAGAAAAAACCCGGGCCATCCCTGAAACAACTCAGAGTCAACTGTGGGAGCCAGCCTGCTGGCGATATCGTCCTGTCAGGCAACAATGATGTTGGCTGTCAGGCCCTCATCGCCAGCAGGCTGGCTCCCACAGTTTTGATCCAGCCCGGAACAAAATTGGGTTCGACGCCTGACTTGCAGGCGCCGAAGGGTCTATCAGGCTTGCGTCAGTTTTGCCGCAGCGCGTTCGAAACGGTCCAGGCCTTCATCGATGTCCGCGTCTTCCACCACCAGGCTCGGGGCGAAACGCACCACGTCCGGGCCGGCTTGCAGCACCATCAGGCCTTCACGCTCGGCGGCGTTGAAGATGTCCTTGGCTTTGCCTTTCCAGGCCTCGCTCAGGACGCAACCGATCAACAGGCCCATGCCACGCACCTGGGTGAACAGGCCGTATTTCTCGCCGATCTGCTCGAGGCGCGCCTTGAACTTGTCGTGCTTGGCGTTGACGCCGGCCAGCACTTCAGGGGTGTTGATCACGTCGATCACCGCTTCGGCGACCGCGCATGCCAGCGGGTTGCCGCCGTAGGTAGTGCCGTGGGTACCGACGACCAGATGTTTGGCCAGGTCTTCGGTGGTCAGCATGGCCGCGATCGGGAAACCGCCGCCCAGGCTCTTGGCGCTGGTCAGGATGTCGGGGGTAACGCCGTAATGCTGGTAGGCAAACAGATGGCCGGTACGGCCCATACCGGTTTGCACTTCGTCGAAGATCAGCAGCGCGTTGTGCGCGGTGCAGAGCTCGCGGGCACCTTGCAGGTATTCCAGTTCGGCCGGAATCACACCGCTCTCACCCTGAATCGGCTCCAGGACCACAGCGCAGGTCTTGTCGGAAATGGCGGCTTTCAGCGCGGCCAGATCGTTGTACGGCACGTGGGTGATACCGGTGATCTTCGGACCGAAACCGTCGGAGTACTTCGACTGGCCACCAACGTTCACGGTGAACAGGGTACGACCGTGGAAGCTGTTGAGCGCGGCGATGATTTCGTACTTCTCGCTGCCGAAGCGGTCGAAACCAACACGACGGGCCAGCTTGAAGGCCGCTTCGTTGGCTTCGGCGCCGGAGTTGCAGAAGAAGGCACGCTCGGCAAAGGTGGCATCGACCAGCTTGTGGGCAAGGCGCAGGGCCGGCTCATTGGTGAACACGTTGGACACATGCCACAGCTTGTTGGCCTGCTCGGTCAAGGCACCGACCAGCGCCGGATGTGCGTGGCCCAATACGTTGACGGCAATACCGCCGGCGAAATCGATCAGCTCGCGACCGGACTGGTCCCAGACGCGGGAACCGGCGCCACGCACTGGAATGAAGGCGGCAGGCGCGTAGTTGGGAACCATAACCTGATCGAAATCGGCGCGTTGTACCGCAGCGTGCTCAACGGACATCGGAGTCTCCTGAAGAGAAAACACCCGCCTGAAACTGGCGAGCGATGGGGGGATTGTAAGGACAGTTTTCAGCCCGGCCTTGCCGCCAAGCGACAACTTCTTATAGCGCAAACCCCGGTTTTCCACGGGTTTACGGCAATGCGACATATAGGGTCGCAAAGGCGCAGTTTAAACTGTCGCGAGCGCTTGTAGGCAGTTCTGCGGGAAACCGATACCCCCCGTAGGAGCTGCCGCCGGCAGGGAT
>NZ_CATKQQ010000034.1:0-19611 GCF_949767605.1 Pseudomonas sp. IT-P218 | reverse complement strand
GGATGCAACGGGGCGACGGTTTTTTAAAAGCGGGTAGACAGTGGGGGCGAGTCCATACATAGGAGCTGGCTTGCCAGCGAAGAGGCCGGCACAGCTAACATCTCCATCGCCTGACCCACCGCCTTCGCCGGCAAGCCGGCTCCTACAGGGATCACCGCCAGACGCGATTCCCGGCAACACCCGACAAAACTGTAGGCGCTGGCTTGCCAGCGAAGAGGCCGGCACAGCTAACATCTCCTTCATCTGACACACCGCCTTCGCCGGCAAGCCGGCTCCTACAGGGGGTCACCGCCAGACGCAATTCCCGGCAACACCCGACAAACCTGTAGGAGCTGGCTTGCCAGCGAAGAGGCCGGCACAGCCAACATCTCCATCGCCTGACACACCGCCTTCGCCGGCAAGCCGGCTCCTACAGGGATCACCGCCAGTCGCAATTCCCGGCAACACCCGACAAACCTGTAGGAGCTGGCTTGCCAGCGAAGAGGCCGGCACAGCCAACATCTCCATCGCCTGACCCACCACCATCGCCGGCAAGCCGGCTCCTACAGATGTGTGCATCTGCCCCTGCAGCTACTTGACTCCTGACGAAAGCGAGCAAGTCGGCGTTGGTGGTCGGCATACCGTGGGGGGGTAGCCCGAGTAGGTTTTCAGCGTGCCGTTTTGCAACAGCTTGGCTGACCGTCAGGAAAAGTGTCTGCCCTCATGCATCCGTACGGGTGCATGAGGGCAACCCGGTCAATGCGGTGGGAACACCACGCCGACCCGCTCGGCATACTTCAACCAGGCAGCCTTGAGCCGTTGCACCCTCTCGGGTTGGGCGGCCGCCAGGTCGGTGGTTTCGCCGCGATCCTGGGCCAGATCGAACAATTGCCATTGCGGCGGCTGCGCGTTATCGCCAAAACCTGCCTGGGGGCGCATGCCTAGCAGTTTCAGGTTTCCCTCGCGGTAATAGGCATTGCCAAACAGCTCGCCGGCCAGGCTATCGTCAATGTGCGGGCTGCCCTTGCCGGCAAGCATCGGCAGCATGGATTTGCCGGTAATCGGGTGTTTACCTGCGTCCGTTGGCGCTTCGATACCCGCCAGCTCGAGGAAGGTCGGCGCCAGGTCATCCACCCGCGCAACCCCGCGTTCCACACCCTGGCGACGCAGTGACTTGGGCAGTTGAACGATCGCCGGCACGCTGATGCCGCCTTCTGCGGTGGTGCCTTTGAACAGGTGGAAAGGTGCCGCGCTGACTTCAGCCCAGCGCAGGCCATAGTCGATCTGTGAACCCTTCTGCCCGAGGTTGGCATAGCTATTGTCGGTGTGTGGGCCCGGTGGATAGAACTGGGCGTGGTTCTCCCCTGCCGCGCCGTTGTCCGACATGAACACGATCAGCGTGTTGTCGTACTGTCCACTTTGCCGCAGGTAATCAACCAGGCGGCCAATGTTATGGTCGAGGTTGTCGACCATGGCGGCGTAGATTTCCATCTTCCGCGCCTCGACCTTTTGCTGCTCAGGGCTCAGTTGCTCCCAGCCCGGCAGCTTGGGATTCACCGGTAGCGGCTTCGCCGGTTGGGCATCGCCCGCCATCAGGCCGAGTTTTTTCATCCGTTCGATCCGCGCCAGCCGTACGCTGTCATAGCCTTGGTCAAACCGACCTTTGTACTTGTCCAGGTACTCCTTCGGTGCTTGCAGCGGCCAGTGCGGCGAGGTGAACGCCGCATAGGCGAAAAACGGCTTGCCGTCCTTCTGGCTGTTTTGCAGGTAGCTGATCAGTTTGTCGGTGTAGAAGTCCGAGGAATAGAAATTCTCCGGCAACTCCACGGCCTTGCCGTTTTCCCGATAGTGCACTTGTTCGATCCTGGCCGGGTCGACACTGGCGGGTTTGAAGTGCGACGAACCGCCCTCCAGCAAGGTAAACGACTGCTCGAAGCCGCGCTGATCCGGTCCCTGGTCCGTCTCCAGACCCAGGTGCCATTTGCCGACCATGAGGGTGCTGTAGCCGCCCTGTTTCAGCAGTTCGGCGATCGAATAGGAACGCTGGTTCAGATAGCCCTCGTAACCCGGCTTGCCCCGTTGAAAGGGTTGCAGGGCTTCCGCCATGGTGCCGAGTCCGGCGAGGTGGTTGTCCGTGCCGGACATCAGCATCGAGCGGGTGATCGAACAGGTCGGCGCGGCGTACAGGTTGGTGAACTGCAAACCATCCCTGGCCAGTTGATCCAGGGTGGGCGTATTGATTTCGCCGCCATAGCTGCCCAGGTCGGAATACCCCAGGTCATCGGCCACGATCAGCAGGATATTGGGCTTTGCCGAGTCGGCGCTGGCCGCCATGGCCAGGCTGCTACTCACTGCCAGCACGGCCGTCAGTAAGGTTTGAGGCAGACGCAAAAGAGGCATGTGTTCTCTCTTATTGTGTTGATCGAGGAGGGTTTCCAGCGCGGCTTACTCTTCGAAGATCGCCACCGCGCGAACAAACCCCGCCGAAGCATGCTTGATCTTGTAGGGGAAACACGACACCAGAAATCCACTGGCCGGCAAGGATTCCAGGTTGGCGAGCTTTTCCATTTGCCCATAACCGATATCGCGCCCGGCCTTGTGCCCTTCCCAGATGATCGAGGCATCGCCGTCGGCGGCAAAACGCTCGCGGGTGTATTTGAAGGGGGCGTCCCAGCTCCAGGCATCGGTACCGACCACCCGCACCCCACGCTCCAGCAGATACATCGTGGCTTCACGGCCGATGCCGACGCCGGCATCCAGATACCCCGGCTGGCCGAACAACGCGCCGGCACGGGTGTTGATCAGCACGATATCCAGCGGCCGCAACACGTGGCCGATACGCGCCAGCTCCGCTTCGATCTCGTCGGCGGTCACCACATGACCGTCCGCCATGTGCCGAAAGTCCAGCTTCACCCCCGGTTGCAGGCACCAATCCAGCGGCAACTCATCGATGCCAAAGGCCGGCTGACCGCCATCGGTGGTCGAGGCGTAATGCCAGGGCGCGTCCATGTGCGTGCCGCTGTGGGTGGTGATGTGCAGTCGTTCGGCGGCCCAGGATTCATTGCCCGGCATCTGTTCGAGCTGCAAGCCGGGGAACATCGCCGCCATTTCCGGCCAGCCTTGCTGGTGATCCATGTAATCGATCTTCGGCAGCAACGGTGGCGGATCGGTGTAGGGGTTGTTGTCGAGGGTGACCGAGAGGTCGACGAGACGACGTTTAGGCTTGGTTGGCTGTGACATGAAAGGTCTCTCCGGTCAGCGGCAGGTGTCGGGGGGCCGCGGGGTTAAGGGCATTGCGCACCAGCGCGGCAGCATTGCGGTCATGGCTGAAGCCGGCGGCACGGGCTTGTGGGGTTTTCAGGGGGGGCATGCGCCCGAACAAGGCTTCCAGCCCGGCGTCGGGGGAAAAACTGATCAGCCTGCGGCGCTCCTGTCCATAACGCTCGGCCAGTGCGTCGATCACCTGGGCGATGGACAACTGCAACACCGGCAATTGCCAGACCCGCTGAGCCCCGAGCACGGCGCCATCGAGCTCGGCCGCGTGGATCAGGTTGTTCACACAGCAGCGCGCCGACATCCACCAGGCCGTCGCCTCTGGCGAGACCGGGCATTGATAGGCTTCACCCTCGGCAAACGCGCGCATCAGGTCGCTCATGAACGCCGACCGCAAGCCATTGGGCTCACGGGGCCGGGCGACGATGCCCGGCAGGCGCAACGCACGACCGTCGACATCGCCGCGCCGGGCCAGGTCGCTCACGGCGCTTTCGACCATGGCCTTGTGCGTGCCATAGGACAATTGCGGGCGCAGCTCGGCGGCCTCGCTCATGCGTTCCGGCAGATGACCGCCGTACACCGCGACGCTGCTGGCGTACACCAGGACCGGTGGCTGGCTTTTGTTGCGCAGTTGGTTGAGCAGTTCCAGGCTGGCCAGCAGGTTGACCTGATAGCCCAGTTCGTACTGCTCTTCAGCCGCGCCTCCGGGAATGCTGACCAGATGGAACACCACGTCGATGCCGTCGGCCAACACCCGGCGCATCAGTGCGGGATCGGTCACGCTGCCGAAATGACGGCGCAGACGGGCGTCATCCGGCAAACCCTGCAAGTCCCTGTCCAGCACCAACAACGAACCAATGTGCTGGCCGCGCAAACTGCCCCGCGCCAGCAGGCAACGCACCAGCTCTCGTCCGACAAAACCATTGGCTCCGGTAATCAACACTCGCATAGAGCGCCCCTCAGCCCTGGGCCTGAACGACACGTTGATCGATCGCGCCGAACAACGACTGGCCATCGTTATCCAGGACGTCCATGTGCACGCGGTCGCCAAAGCGCATGAAGCCGGTTTGCGCGGCGCCCTGCTCGATCATCTCGATGGCGCGACGCTCGGCGATGCAGGCCGACCCGGCACTGCGTTCGGCATTCGACACGGTGCCGGAACCGATCAGGGTGCCAGCGCCCAACCGGCGAGTCAGCGCGGCATGGGCGATCAACTGGCCAAAGTTGAAATTCATCTGGCCGCCGTGGGGCTGACCGAACCATTGGCCATTCCAGTGCACCTGCAAAGGCAGATGCACGCGACCGTCGCGCCAGGCGTCACCCAATTCGTCCGGGGTAATGGCCAGCGGGGCGAAGCTGGACGAGGGTTTGGCCTGGAGGAAACCGAAGCCCGTGCGCATTTCCCGGGGGGCCAGGGCGCGCAAACTGACGTCGTTGATTTGCAGGATCAGCTTGATGTGCTGCAGCGCCTGTTGCGCGTCGCAGCCCATCGACACCTCATCCACCAGCACGACGAATTCGCCTTCGAAGTCGATGCCCTGGCTCTCGCTCGGCAACGCGATGTCGTCGCGCGGGCCGATGAAATCGTCACCGGCGCCCTGGTACATCAACGGTGTGTGTTCGACGCCGTCGATGGGGTCGAGGTTGAACGCTTTCTGCATCAGCGCACCGTGGCTGAGGAAAGCGGAGCCGTCGCACCACTGATAGGCGCGGGGCAACGGCGCCATGGCTTGGGCGGGGTCGAATGCGAAAGCGTTTGCCGCTGTGCCCGCATTCAACTCACTCGACAGCGCCTGCAAGCGCGGCTCGACGCTGCTCCAGTTCTCGATGGCCTGCTGCAAGGTCGGCGCCACGGAACTGGCGTCCAGTGCCCAGGCGAGATCCCGCGAGACCACGACGAGCTGTCCATCACGACTGGCGTTTTTCAGGGTGGCGAGTTTCATGCGGATGCTCCTTGGGCAAGGCTCAACTCAGCCGCGAAGCGTCCGTCGAGCAGGATGAAGACCATGCGCGCCATCGCTTCGGTGCGGTTGCTCCAGGCATGGTTGGTGCCGCGTTGCACCACGACGTCGCCGCGCTTGAGGTGCACTTCTTCCTCGTCCAGTACCAGCCACACTTCACCCTCGGTGACGATGCCGTAGTCGAGGGTTTCGGTGCGGTGCATCAACTTGTGCCGGGAGTCGGCTTTGCCCGTGCCAGCGTGGGATTGGCCAATTTCGGCGAACACTGCCGCGGCACTTTCAGCGCTGACCTGGTTCTGCACGCTGTCCGGTGGAATATCCACCACCCGAATCACGCTACCCAGGGGGCCGGGGCTCAGTTGCAGGGGTTTGCTGCTGGGATCACTGGCGTTGTCGAGCAACGCCGGGCTGGTGCTGCTGTTCCACAGTTCATGAAACACCGTGCCCGGTACCGACGCCAGCGGGAACACGTTCGGCGTCGGCCCGTTGCTGGCGACGATGGCCTGGCCATGTTCATCGTGCCCGGTGACCACTCGTTTGAATTCAGGAAGCGTTTGCATGGGAAATCCTCGTTCACTTTCCGTCGCCGGTGGTGGTGCCACCGACAACAACATTCGCGTGGGGCAACAGGCCACCGAGCCGAGGTACGGCCAGGCAGAACACCGCCACCAACAGTTGCAGGCCACCGACAATGGCCAACGCATGGGGTAGCGCAGTGACGACGCCACCGGTCACTCCGAGCACCACCAGGGGGCTGATGAATTCGCCGGCGAAGATGGCCGCGGTAAAACACCCGGCCGCCCGCCCGCGTTGATGAAAATTGACTTGCGCCATGATCCAGGTGATCAACGTCGGCAGCATCAGGCCAATGCCCAGGCCATTGATGGTCACGGCGACCACGACCTGCACATGGGTCAAGGCGTCCGCCATCAGCAACCCGCCGCTGCCCGCCAGCACGTAGGCGATCAGCAGCATGTGCTGCCCACGCATCCCGCTGAACAGGCGAAAACTCAACGCGCCAATGAGCACGCCCAGTTGATTGGCGCCCATGGTCATACCGATCTGTTGCGGGGCATCCACGTGCAGCAGGTTGAGCAGGTATCCGGCCTGCACCGGTACGATAAACAGGCTCAAACCCGCCAACAGCGACAGCCCATACAGGGGCGTGAGCGCGCGCCACGGAAACTGGCCGGCGGGCAGCGGCTGGGTGGTTGGTCCGGGTTGCGCAGCGGCCTGTGGCTCCCACAGTTTCCAGGCCATCAGCGGCAGGAAAACCAGGCCCACGGCGTACAGCGCAAAGGGCGTGCGCCAGTCGTTTTGCCCGAGGAAGCCACCCAGCGCGATAAACACCGCCGCCGACAACGAGGTGGCGACCATCTGCAAGGCAAACAGGCGCTCACGCCGGGCGCCGCTGTAGTAGTCGCCCATCAGCGTGGTGCAGCAGGTCATGATGCCCGCCTCGGCCAGACCGATGCCCGCACGGCTGAGCACGATCGCCGGCAGCGAGTCGAGCCACAGCGGCAGCACGCCGCAGAGCACGTACAGCGACATGCTGGCCAGCAGCAACGGCTTGCGCCCCAGGCGATCGGCGATCACCCCGGCGAACGGCGCCAGCAGGGCAATCACCAAGGCCGGCAAGGTCAACACCACAGGCACCAGTACGCTGCTGCCGGGCACGTCGGCGAAATGCGCCTGCATCCGCGGCAGTACCGGGGCCAGCAGTACCGCGCCCAGCACCGGCAGACAACTGCCCAGCAGCAACAACAGCGACTGCGCCCATCCGGCCTTTCGGGTGGAGTTTTCTACAAAGGCGTTAGCGACCATGGCACTGCTCCTTGATGCGCAGGTGTGGAACGTTGGCTACCACCGCCGTCTCGGAACCCGCGACATTACGCACCGTCACTGGCCCCTGCGCCTCGCTACGCGCGGGCAACAGGAAGTACGCCAGCGCAGGCAGCAATACCAAGGCGCCAACCATGTTCCAGACGAACATGAAGGCCAGCAGCACGCCCATGTCGGCCTGGAACTTGATCGGTGAAAACGTCCAGGTCGCGACACCGATGGCCAGGGTGATGCCGGTCAGCATCACCACCTTGCCGGTGGACACCAGGGCGCGGTAATAGGCTTCGGACAGGCTCGCTCCCTGGCGCAGATGCCCCAGGAGGATGCTCATCACGTACAGCGCATAGTCGACGCCGATGCCGACGCCCAGGGCGATGACCGGCAGCGTGGCGACTTTCACGCCAATGTTCAGCCAGACCATCAAGGCTTCGCAGAGGATGGAAGTGAGCATCAGCGGAATCACCGCGCACAGCGTCGCGCGCCAGGAGCGGAAGGTGATCAGGCACAGCAGGATCACCGCGCCGTAGACCCAGACAAGCATCTCGCGGTTGGCCTGCTTGACCACGATATTGGTCGCCGCCTCGATGCCGGCGTTACCCGCGGCCAGGAGGAATTGCACCTCGTCGGTATTATTCGCCGCGGCAAATTTTTCCACGTGCTCGACCAGGCGGGTCAGCGTCTCGGCCTTGTGGTCGGTGAGGTAGGCATACAAGGTCAACAGGCTGCAGTCTTCGTTGTACAAGCCGCGCGGTGCACTGGCGGTGATCATGTTGAGCATCGCCTGGTTGTTCTGCAGCTCGTACCACTTGGGGTTGCCTTCACTGAGGCCGACCAGCATGCGCCGGTTGAGCAACGCCAGCGAGTTGGTCGAGTCCACCCCCGGCAAGGCGCGCAGTTGCCAGTCCAGGGCATCGACCTTGGCCAGGATGTCATAGCGCGCACAGCTGCTGGCCGGGGTTTTCACCATCACCGCGAACAGGTCGCTGCTGGCGCCGTAATGACGGGTCAGGTAGGCATCGTCCTGGTTGTAGCGCGAGTCCGCACGCAGCTCCGGCGCACCGGCGTCGAGGTCGCCGATTTTCAGTTGCAGGCTGACCACAAAACCGAGCGCCGCCAGCGCCAGGCTGATGGCGATGCACAGGCTGGCCCAGCGACGATGGGTGAACAGGTCGAGAAAACGCCAGAAGGCATGGCGCGTCTGACCGCTTTGTTCGGCCTGTTCGCTCTTCAGGCTCAGTTGCGCCGCGCGCGGTGTCACGCCGACATAGGAGAGCAACACCGGCAGCAGGATCAGGTTGGTGAAGATCAACACTGCCACGCCGATGCTGGCGATCACCGCGAGGTCTTGAATGACCTGGATCTTGATCAGCATCAGCACCGCAAAACCCACGGCATCACACAGCAGCGCCGTGAGGCCGGCGAGGAACAGCCGGCGGAAAGTGAATCGCGCCGCCACCACCCGGTGCATGCCCCGGCCGATGTCCTGCATGATGCCGTTCATTTTCTGCGCGCCGTGGCTCATGCCGATGGCAAACACCAGGAACGGCACCAGCACCGAGTACGGGTCCAGTTGGTAGTCCAGCAAGGGCAGCAAACCGAGCTGCCAGACCACCGCCACCAGCGAGCACAGCACCACCAGTACGGTGCTGCGCAGGCAGCGGGTGTACCAGAACAGCACGGCGGTGGTGATCAGGATCGCGACGGCGAAAAACAGCAGGATCTGCTTCAGGCCGGCAATCAGGTCGCCGACTTTTTTCGCGAAACCGGTGATGTGAATGTCGATGTTGGCGTTTTGATAAGTGCTGCGCAGGGTCTCCAGCTGTTCAGAAAGCACCGAGTAATCCAGCGGCTTGCCGTCGGTCGTGGCGGCCAGCAACGGCACGTAGATGATGCTCGAGGTCTGGTCGAACGCCACCAGTTGCCCGAGTTCATTGGAGCGCTGCACATTGCGCCGCAGTGCTTCGAGGTTGGCGGCGCTGCCGCTGTAGTCATCCGGAATTACCGGGCCGCCGTCGAGGCCGTCTTCGGTCACGGCGACCCAGCGGGTGGCCGGAGTCCACAGCGACTTCATGTACGCCCGGTCAACGCCTGGCAGCAGGTAGAGTTGGTCGCTCAGGGCCTGCAGGGTTTTCAGGTATTCGGCGTCGTAGATATCGCCGTGACGGTTGGCGACCACGATGCGCAAGGCATTGCCCAGGCCGGTGAGCTGTTTCTGGTGCTCAAGGTAGTTGGCAATGTACGGTTGCTGCGTGGGGATCATCTTTTCAAAGCTGGCGTTGAGCTCGATACGGGTGGCTTGATAGCCGAGCACCAGGGTGGTCAGCACACACACCAACAGCACCCACAGGCGGTGGTTGAACAGCGTGCGTTCCACCACCGAACCGGAGCGCGGATCGAAATTCGCCAGGCTGGCCGTGGCGTTGTCGAAAGACTTCATAACCTCACTCCGAAGCGGTAGCGATTGACGGCGAGATGCGCGTCAACCCGGTGAAACCCGCCAGCGTCAGGCTGCCGTCGGCGGCCTGGACAACACTGGCAACGGGCTTGTCGAGCGGTTTGCCAAAGGGCTTGAGCAATGCGCCGGGCTGGCTGTTGGTGCGAAACAGGGCGCCGCTCTGGTTGACCAGCAGCAACTGGCCGTCATCGGTGCGGATCGCATCGCTGAACGACACCGGCATAGTCACCGGCGCGGGCTGGAAGCTCTCGCCCAGGTCGCTGGAGGCAAACGCGTTGCCCTTCAAGCCAGCCACCAGCAGCACACCGTCATCGCGCATTTGCAGGGTGAAAAAACTTCCCGCGTAAGGGCTTTGCAGCTGGGTGAATGACTGGCTGGCATCGTTCGAGCGAGCGAGGTAACCCTGCTCGCCGGCCAGGAACCAGTGCGTTCCCTGTTGCGCGATGGCAGACAAGTGCGCGCCCATCGGGTTATCGATTTGCCCCATGACGGATTGCCAGGTGGTGCCGCCGTCGTCGGTGCGAAAGGCCAGGCCGTACGCTCCCACGATCAGGCCATGCCGGGCATCGACGAACTGTAGGGCGAGAAACGGCTTGTCGGCACCCTCGCCGGCCAGCCGTTCAGCCGTTTGCACCCGCGCGGCGGCGGCATCCTGGTCGCTGGCCGAAGGCAATTGCGCTTTGGCGGCGTCCAGCTCAAGTTGTGCCGCACGCAGGCCGTCCAGCTGCATGGTCCAGTGCTCGCCCCCGTCACGAGAGGCCAGCACGACACCGCCATGACCCACGGCCCAGCCTGTGTTGGCATCGACAAATTGCACCGACGTCAGGCTGACCGAAACCGGCACCTCGGCCTGCCGCCAACTCATGCCGTTGTCATCGGACAGCAGCACGATACCCCGCTCCCCTACCGCCACCAGCCGCGCACCCGCACGGGCCAGGTCCAGCAGCACCGCGGACTTGGCTTGCGGCGCCTGCATGGCCGGCGTAGAGAGCGCATCGCCCACCTCGGCGGCCTGCACCAGGCTCAACGGCAATGCCAGAGGCAGCGCCACAAGCCACATCAGTCGACCAACCACCTGACAGAATCTGTTCATACCAACCTCGAAAAACCGTTTGAAACCGGATCACGCCAGGCTAGCCGCGATCCGGTCTGACTCAGCGAACCCCGGCACCCGCCATCGCCGCCGGCGAGAACTCGGAGGCCCTGTAGCGATCCACCATGCCGTACTGCTCAGGCAGGCCGGTGTAGACGTTCTGGATGAACCAGGCGCCGGAGGTCAGGTCGTAGAAGCCCGAGGACAGTTGCGCTTGCGCAGGCAGGTCCGGCATCACCGCCGGCAACGACCACAGGGTCTTGGCCAGTTGGCCGTTGGCGTCCCAGCGGTCGCCCAGCATGGCTTGCCAGGTGTCTTCATCGAGGTAGTAACGGCCCTTCGGCAACTGATGACGCTTGCCCGGTGCCAGGTCGGCCTCGACCACCCAGACCCGGTGCAATTCCCAACGCACGTAATCGGGGTTCATGTGGTGGGGCAGGAACAGGTCTTCAGGTTTGGCGGCGGCTTGCACTTTGTTGGTGTTGTAGGGGATGTACATCTCCTGCTTGCCCACCAGCTTCCAGTTGAAGCGGTCCATGCGGCCCTGGAACACGCTCAATTCGTCGAACGACATCACCCCGGCGGTCGCCGGTGTCGGCGTATCGCAGCAGGCATTCGGCAGCTTGCGCACACGACGTTGCCCGGTCAGGTAAACGTGGGCCTGGGACAGGTCGCCGTTGATGTTGGTGCGGCCCATGATCTGCTCGCCGGCACGCAACGGTGGCCCGACGTTGAGCAGGCGGAACAGCCAGTAGTCACCGGCAAACGACTCAGGCGTGCCTTCCTTGTAGTAATACGGCATCTCCTGGATGGCCTGGCCGTCGGTGGTCATGACCTGCTTGCCATCGGCGGTCATCAGGTAGTGACGGAAATGCATCGACACCGAGGTGCCGCGCCAGTTGAGCACGTGGTTCCACATGGCTTCGGCACCGTTCTGCGGGATCGGGAACGGGATGCCGCCAAAGGCGCCTTCGGGCACGGGGCCGGCGCTGCTGTCGACCAGTTTGGCGCGGGTGGCGTTTTTCAGGGTGTTGTCATACACCCACTGCGGCGCGGCGGCGGTGCGCCGGGTCTGGTAGACGTCGATGCGATAGGAGTCCGGGAAACGCTTGAACATTTCCTTGGTGCCATCGCTGAGTTTGTCGGCGTATTGCGCGAGGTTTTTCGAGGTGATGCTGAACAGCGGCTTGTCCGCGGCGAACGGATCGGAACGCTTGCCGCCTTCCTTGTACGAAGGATCGACCTTGGTGTAGCCACCGTCCCAGGCCGGGATGGAGCCGTCGGCATTGCCGGCGCGCTCGGCCCCGAAAGGCGTGAGGTTTTTCGACAGTTTGGCGGCATCTTCCGCTGTCGCCGCCAGCGTCAGCTGGCTGCACAGAGCCAGGCTACCGAGCAGTGCAAAGCCCAGGGCCTTGAGGGTGAAGGCTGCGGTTTTCTTGTTGTGGGTCATGCGCAAGTCCTCTTAAAACGTGGTCTTGACGGAGAAAGCCAGGTAGTCCCGGTCTTTCAGCGATTGCTTGTAATTGAACTGGCTGGCGGCGTTGAGGTTGGTGTCCTCGGCGCCGTAGTAATGCGTGTAGGTCAGGCCGGCGGTGACGCGATCCAGGTAGGTGGCGGTGATGCCGATGTTCATGTCGCCGCCGTTGTCCGGGCCGAAGGAGCTGACCACCGCCGATTTGCCCAGGGGGAAGTAGCTGAGGCCGACCGGGATACTGATGTCGATGCCGGAGAAGAACTGGCGGTAGGTCGGGGTGTAGACCACCTTGAAGCCGAGGCCGTCGTCGGTGGCATTGGGGTCGAGGGCGGCACGGTTTTTGGTGACGCTGAGCAGGCGGTTCCAGGCGATCTCGCCGACCAGTCCCGATTCCCTGGCCAGGAAGTTCGGCCCGAACGAAGCCAGCACGTTGAGGTTGACGTGGGCGGTACGGCCAACCGCGTAGAGGGCGTCGTCATCGTTGTCGGCGACCACGCCGGGCAGGACGGTCTGGCCGTTGGAAACCAGCGGCATGTTCCAGCGCATCGAGGCTTCACCGGCGAAGCTGTACTCATCGACGGTGGTGGAGAAACTGGCACCAAAGGCGCGAATGTCTTCCGGGTACACCCAGTAGTACTCGCCGATCTGGCCGGTACTGAAGTTCGGTGTGCCGGTAGACGGCTTGAGGTACAGCTTGGGGGTCTTGTCGTGGTACTGGATCGCGTACAGGCCGTACTCGACCGTTTCCGCGCTGTACTTCAACTGCAGGCCGCCCTGCCCCGAACTTTTCGCTTCCTTGTCATTGCCATGGAAGAACGCCGCCGGGCTGGCGGGATTACCACCGAGGAACGGAGGAAACGGCGCACCCACGATCAGGCGTTCGTTGCCTTCACCAATGGTGTCGCTGGTGGAGAAGTAACTGCCGGCACCGGGCAGGCGGGTCTCTTCCCATTCCAGCTGGTAGAAGGCACCGAGCGACACGTCGTCGGTCAGTTGGAAGGTGCCCGACAGCTGATTGACCGGGCGGGTGATTTCCTTGAACTGGGTGTTGGGCACCGACTGCGCCTTCACCACGTCGACCGGCGCCATGCCACCGGCAATGCCGTTGGCCCCGAAGAACAGGCTCTCGCCCCAGATCAAGCCGTGGCGACCGGCACGCACGGACGTGGCGTGGTCGGCCAGCTCGCCGTTCCAGTATACGAACGCATCGAGCAATTCGCCTTTACCGCCATGCAGATGGCGGGTGTCGTCGGTGAACTCGTCGTAGGCCACGGAACGGGCGTTGGCCCGTGCCGGGTCGTCGTTATCGTTGTCCTGCTGGTATTCGGTGTCGTACCAGGCGGCGCCACTGAGGCGCGCGCCGACGTCCTTGAACGACATGTCCAGCTCGGAAAGGATGTCCGTGCGGTTGGAGATCAGGCCCTTCTTGAAGGCCCGGTCGCCGTCGTCCTGGTTGAGTGCCACCTGGCCCTCGCTCAGTTTGCTGCTGGGATCCTGCGTGCGCCAGGCGGCGCTGTACTTCACGGTGTTATCCCAGCGCAGGTTGAAATCCGGATTGCCGGTATCCACCGAAAAGGCATGGGCCGCCTGGCTGCACAGCACCAAGGCCGCGGCCAGGGTGAAACCAAAGGGTGCAGACGTGCTGACCGGGCGGCGCGCAGGCGTCGCAGTCGTGGAACTAACCATCGCGTTAACCTCTTGTTTTTATAGTGGTAACTGCTGTGGGTGAATCAGATGGGCTCGGCCGTCAGCGCGAGCATCTGCTTGACCAGGCCGATGCGGTCGAACTCACGGTCGTGCTGCATTTCCTTGTCGCCGGCCAGCACCGAGCTTTCGCTGATGAACTTGCAGCGCTCGAAACGGCGCGCCATGAAGCGCTGCAGCTGTTGCTCGACGCTGCCGTCGCGGGTCAGTTCTTCGCTGAGCACGATGGCATCTTCAATCGCCATGCCGGCGCCCTGGCCGAGGTGCGGCGTGGTCGCGTGGGCGGCGTCGCCGATCAGCAGGACGCGGCCGCGGTACCAGGACTCGTCGACGAAGACCACTTCCATCGGCTTGTAGACCACCTGGCTGCTGTCGGTGATTTGCTCACGCAGTTCGCCGATGAGGCCGGTGAAACCCTGCAGGCGCTGGCGCATCTGCTCGGCCAGCGTCGCCGGGTCCATCCATGGGTTGGACGGTTCGTGGGACGTGAGGAACAGGTACATCAGGTCACCGGCCAGCGGCACCAGGCCGGCGTTGCCTTCGGCACTCTGGTAGTTGGCGAGGTGATCGATCTGCGGGTCACGCGGGAAGTTGTAGCGCCACACCGACTGGCCGGTGAAACGCGGGGTGTAGGTGTCGCCGAAGATCAAGTCGCGAACTCTGGAGAACAGACCGTCGGCGCCGACCACCAGGTCGTACACAGCGCCAGTGCCATCGGTGAATAGAACATCGACGCTGTCGCCCGTGTCGTTCAAGGACTCCACGCTGAGACCCAGGCGTACCTGCGCGCCCAGTTCCAGCGCCGTTTCGCTGAGGACCTTGTGCAACGCCAGGCGTGAAATGCCGACGTTGGCCGGGTACGCAGGCCCTGCCAGTCGTTGACCCGGGATGCGCGCCAGTTGCTGGCCGGCCGGGCCGTAGATGGCGACGTCTTCAAAGGCATACGCCGCATCGAGATACCCATCCAGCACACCCAGCTTGGCCATCTCGCGGACCACGTTGCTTTGCTGGATGATCCCGACGCCGTACACCGTCCACTCTGACTTGAGCTCGATCAGATCGACCTCAATGCCCTTGCGCCGCAGTGCGATGGCCGCGCACAAACCACCAATGCCACCGCCCACGATCAGAACTTTGTTCACTGCACTCATGGTTTTCTCACTTGTTATTCTTGTGATTCGATGCAGCGTCGGGCACTGCGTCGTTGGGTCCAGCTTCCCGGCAAAGCAGGGATTTGACTAATCGCGAGTAGGGATGCGATGTATCTGCAAACGCGATACCTCAAAACGGGGAGACGCGCTTTCAATGCCGGGCATTTGCAGCACCAGCCAGCCCTCCTCCACCCGCCACGCCAGCGCCTCCAGCTTCTGGCCAAGACAGGGGCCGTAGACGCATTCACCGGTACTCGGCAGAAACTGCGCACCGTGGGCGTAACAGACGATCAACTGGCCGTCGGCGGATAAAAAACGGTCCTTGCGGTACTCCAGGCGTACGTCCAGATGCGGGCAACTGTTGCGATAAATCCGCACCTGGCCGTCGTGCACCAAGGCAAAGACACTGTCTTTACCGCGCTGCAATGGATCGAATCCGCGCGCCTGCCCTTCCACCAGTTCGTCCATCAGGCACAGGTAAAAATCCCGTTGGCTCATGGCAGACCCCCGTGTTCAACCCTGTTTGGGTGGCGGGCCGCCGGGTGCCCATTTCGCCTTCGAATTGAACAGGAACAGCTGCGAGTTATCCGCCGACAACGGCGCGCGCCGGGCCTCCCAGGCGTCATCGTGCTTGTCCATGTCGGCGTCGTATTCAATGTGGCAACCCAGTGGACTGTTGAAGTACCAGAACCAGTTGGAGCCAAAGAGGTGACGGCCCGGGCCCCAGAAACTGGTCCAGCCCTTTTGCTCGAAGCGGGTGCCGGCCAACAGCACTTCGGTGCCGCTGCCCATGTGAAAGGTGAAATGCTCGCAGCCCTTCATGTGCGGCGGGGTCTGGATCATGAACAGGCAATGGTGATCATCGGAACCTGCGGGGCGCATGAACGGCCCGGCGCCGATAAAGGTGTCGGTGGTCCGAAAGCCCAGGCGCTCGGCGTAGAACGCTTCGGCCTTGGCCGCGTCGGGGACGAAATACACCACGTGGGACAAGGTGCGGGGCACCGCGCTCATGTCGAGGGTGATGCCAGGCTGGTTCAGCGGGCGCTGCGGCGCATGGCCGGCGGCGTTGGTCAGGTCGTCCGGGGCGTCGTACGCCTTGCGCACGGTGACCTGGAAAGCGATCGCAAAACCCATGTCGTCGACGCTGTGCAGCACGCCGTTCTCCCGGGAGACCTGGCGATCCCGCGCCAACTCGTCCTCGATGGCGTCGAGGTCCGCCACGCTGGCAACGCCGTAGACGGTTTCGCGAATCGACGGCGCCGGGCCGATGGCCGCTGGCAGGGTCGGATCGTCCGCACGGCGGATGATCACGGCCGTGCCGTCCAGTGCTTCAAAACGCCCGCCATCGCTGTCGACGTCAACCGGCGCAAGGCCGTAGTCACGCAGGCAATCGGTACAGGCTTGGATGTCATCGACGCCAAAGATCAGGGCATCAAGGCCAATGATGTTCATGGCTTACCACTCCATTGAAATTATGATCCGGAGACTGCTCGACCAGGCCGTTCAGCTGCGCATGGAATCCGGTGGTGGTGTCGGCCAGAGGTCCGACTGCGGCGAAGAGTGACGTGCGGTTTGGCAGCTGACTAATCGCGAGTGGGGATGCGACCTATCGGCAAACGCGATACCTGAAGGCGCAGGATGAAGGCGTGAAGACGGGGTTGACGGGACGATCAATTCACCGGAATGTATCGTGAAAATAAATACAACAGCGGACATGCCTGATGCGTTTCAACCACCTGGATCTCAATCTGCTGGTGGCACTCGATGTATTGCTCGAAGAGCAGAACATCACCCGTGCCGCCGAACGCCTGCACATGACGCAGTCCGCAACCAGTGGCGTGCTCGGGCGTCTGCGCAGCTATTTCGAAGACGAACTGCTGGTGCAGGTGGGGCGCAAGATGCAGCCCACGCCCTACGCCCAGGAGCTGGCCAAACCGATCCGCGAAGTGCTGCTGACGATTCAATCCTCGATCACCGCCAAGCCGGTGTTCGACCCCACCACCAGCAAGCGCCACTTCCGCCTGGTGACCTCGGATTACCTGATCAGCGTGCTGTTTGCCCAGGTGATCCAGAAGATCCATCAGGAAGCGCCGAACATCACGTTCGAGATGCTCGGCCCCGGCGACAACTCCGGCGAGTTGCTGATTCGCGGCGAGGTCGACCTGATGATCGTGCCTGAGCGCTACATCATCGACGGCCATCCCCACAAGCTGCTGTTCGAGGAAGAACACGTCTGCGTGGTGTGGGCCGGCAATACCCAGGTCGGCGACAGCCTGACCCTTGAGCAATACATGGACATGGGCCACGTTTCCGTCGGTTTTGGTCGCACCCGGCACTTGAGCATCGAAGAGTGGTTCATGAACCAGTACGGCTTCAACCGCCGTATCGAAGTGATCACCAACGACTTCAACACCCTGCCGCAACTGGTCGTCGGCACCCAACGCATCGCCACCATGCACCAGCGCCTGGCGCGGTTGTATGCCCAGCACCTGCCGCTGCGCATCCTCAATCCGCCGGTGAAGATTCCGGTCATGCGCGAAGTCATGCTCTGGCACCGCAGCGTGGACGGTGACCCGATGCACCGCTGGCTGCGCGAGCGCATCAGCGAATTCATCCAGCACCTGGAACAGGATCCTATCGCCGCTCGCGATACCTCGCATCCCGAGTCACGATTGGTCAATTAGCCGGGCCGTCCTTAACGTGCCTTGAACGCTCAAGGCAACCACAAGGACAACAACAATCATGTTCCGTTATTTCCCGACCAATTACGTGTGGAATCTCTCAGTCAACCTGGCCATCGAGATGGGCGCCCGCATCGGCGAAATCGAAGAGATGTGCGCGCCACTGCAGGAAGCCGCCCAGCAGCCCGACGCCGCTGGCACCAAGGCGTTTCGCGAAACCTGGGCAAAGATGGCCGACAAACTCTGCGGCCTGGCCGAGGAAGACGAAGGCAATGGCCGGCTGCTGTCCGCCGGTGAGAAATACAACCGTGCCGCCACCTATTACCTGACCTGCGAACGCTTGCAGGCCCATGGCGCGCCGGGCCGTACCGAGTTGTACCAGCGTTTTTTGCAGACTTTCAAACGCGGTATCGAACTGTCGCGGGAGAACTGCGAGCGCGTTGAAATCCCCTACGAGGGCAAACATATTTCCGGCTTGCTGGTGCGTGCCGAAGGTGTGAGCGGCCCGGCGCCGATCCTGGTGCAGGTCAACGGACTGGATTCGACCAAGGAAATGAAATACCGCGTCGGCCTGCCGGCCTGGCTGGCAAAACGCGGCGTCTCGTCGTTGATCATCGACCAGCCCGGCACCGGTGAAGCACTGCGCCTGCACAATCTGATTGCCCGCTACGACAGCGAGCACTGGGCCAGCCGCGTGGTCGACTGGCTGGAAACCCGCAGCGACGTGGATGCCAAGCGTATCGGCCTGGAGGGTGTTTCCCTCGGCGGCTATTACTGCCCGCGCGCCGTGGCCTTCGAGCCACGGTTTGCCTGCGGTGTGGTGTGGGGGGCGAACCATGACTGGCGCGATGTGCAAAAGCGTCGCCTGGAAAAAGAAGGCAGCTTCCCCGTACCGCACTATTGGGCGCACGTGCAGTGGGTGTGGGGTGCAAAAGATATGGAGGAGTTCATGGCCATTGCCGAAAACGTCCACCTGGACGGCGTGCTGGATCGGATCAAGGTGCCGTTCCTGGTGACCCACGGTGAAAAGGATTCGCAGATCCCGCTGAAGTGGGCACAACGTACTTACGAGCAACTGGTCAACAGCCCCAAACGTGAACTGAAGATCTTTACCGAACGCGAAGGTGGTGTGCAGCATTCGAGCTTTGACAACAGTATCAACGCGGGTCAGTACATCGCCGACTGGGTTACCGAAAACCTGGGTGGCCATACGGCTTGACCGGCCCCGTCTGACTTGCCGCGATGGCGGCATAACGGCCACTACCGCATCGCCAGCAAGCCGGCTCCTACGGATTTGTGTCGTACCCAACAATCCGCCTGCAGCCCAAGACCTGTAGGAGCTGGCTTGCCAGCGATGGCGGCATAACGGCCACCACCGAATCGCCAGCAAGCCGGCTCCTACGGATTTGTGTCGTACCAACAATCCGCATGCAGCCCAAAACCTGTAGGAGCTGGCTTGCCAGCGATGGCGGCATAACGGCCACCATCGAATCGCCAGCAAGCCGGCTCCTACAGATTTGTGTCGTAACTCACAATCCGCATGCAGCCCAAAACCTGTAGGAGCTGGCTTGCCAGCGATGGCGGCATAACGGCCACCATCGAATCGCCAGCAAGCCGGCTCCTACGGATTTGTGTCGCACCCAACTATCCGCATGCAGCCCAAAACCTGTAGGAGCTGGCTTGCCAGCGATGGCGGTATAACGGCCACCATCGAATCGCCAGCAAGCCGGCTCCTACGGATTTTTGTCGTACCCAACAATCCGCATGCAGCCCAAAACCTGTAGGAGCTGGCTTGCCAGCGATGGCGGCATAACGGCCACCATCGAATCGCCAGCAAGCCGGCTCCTACGGATTTGTGTCGCACCCAACAATCCGCGTGCAGCCCAAAATCTGTAGGAGCTGGCTTGCCAGCGATGGCGGCATAACAGCCACCAGCGAAGCGCCAGCAAGCCGGCTCCTACGGATTTGTGTCGCACCCAACCATCCGCGTGCAGCCCA